>NZ_JBXANN010000008.1:0-290872 GCF_058801765.1 Rhizorhabdus sp. GW822-FHT03C02 | reverse complement strand
GTCGACCTGACCCAGCCGGTGGCATGACCCGTTCACCATGTCCCCGAACGCCGTCTACCTTGTACCCGGTCTAAACAACTTGTTGCGGGGGCCATGGCTATCGCCGCGCAGGCCGCCCCCGAGGGGCAAACGCACCTTCACGGCTCGCTTTCCCCCAAGCCATGGCGCCCGACTTGCCAGCCATGGACCCCGCAACAAGTGCGGGGCGACGGGTTTAAGTCAGCGCCTATGAGCGCAGGCTGGCATCCATGTCTCGCTCGGTATGCAGCGGCACCGAATAGGAGAGAGACATGGACCCCAGCCTTCGCTGGGGAGACGGTTTTGGGGTGCCCGCGCCTCTATTTCGCAGCCACCTCTTTACCCATCACGCACCGGGTCGCGCCTTTGCCCGCGGCCCAGCCGATCGCCTGCTCGAGCAGCGTCACCACATGGGCCTCCGAATAGGTCTCGGGCCGGTGGCCGATCGCCGAGTAGAAGGACCGGCCATTGCCGACGCAGCGGGTCCAGGCGATCGGGTGATCGGCACCCATGCCGATGTCGCGACCCATCTCCTTGGGCGAATAGCTGCTCTCGTCGAGCGTCGCGACGACATGCGCGCCGGCGCTGCGCGGGTTGCTTTTGAACGAGTACCATTCGTCGCTCATCGTCCATTCGCCGGGCAGACCGGCGGCGATCGCGTTCTTCGGATCGTCGATCTTCACCCGTGCATCCTGGAATTGCGGGTTGAGCGGGTGGCCGAGGAAGCGCGCGCCGATCAGCCGGTCGACATACCAGTCCCAGAAGGTGGCGGGGTCGCCACCCGATCCGTGGACCCCGACGAAACCGCCGCCGCCCTCGATATAGCCGCGCAGCACCGCGCGCTGGCGCAGCGTCAGCACGTCGCCGCTGACATTGTTCCAGATCACCGCGTCGAACTGTTTGAGGATCTTCGGATCGATCGCGCCGCCCTTGTCGGTGACCACCAGTGCCCAGCCATGGCGCTTCGCCATCGCCTCGAAGGCGGCGCGCGCCGCCTCGACCGAGGGGCCGTCGCGAAAGCCGGTCATCTTCTCGAACAGCAGCAGCCGCGGCTTGCCCGCGGGCACCGTGATCGCCGGCCGATCGACATCGTAGCGGGCACAGCGCGCGATCTTGTCGGCGGCGGTCACCGGCACCGCGTGCAGCGCCTTGTCGAGCGCCACCAGCGGCGCCTGCGACGACCGCTTCAGGTCGACCAGCGTGCGCGGGGTCAGGATCGCGGCGAAGCTCGGTGCGGTCGTCCCGAACATCCGCGGCGGCAGCGACTTGAGCAGGTCCGGCGCCTCGCGGTCGATCGCCGCCTTGGCTGCCGGGTTGAGCAGCACGTCGATCAGCGGTGAATCGACCGAATAAGGCTGTTCGCGCATCGGGCAGTCGATCGTCTGCGCCACCACCGGGGCCGCAAGAGCGAGGCCGGCGGCGATCAGGATTTTGGATGCTATGCGGATGGGCGCGGCAAGGCCGGCAGGATCGATCATGGTTCAGGCCCTCTCCAGCCTCTGGTTATCCGATCGGCATAGCATCCGGCGCCGGTGAAGCGTCGAATTTCTGTGCCTAAAATCGGTAAGACCAGTATTTGCAAAACGGTCCGACAATAGCTAGTCCATTTTTTGAAGCATCTCGATCGATGCGCGGCAAAAGAGGGGCTGGGATGACCGACAGGCGAAATGCGACGGGGGTGGAGATGCTCGATCGCCGAACCTTGCTGGCCGGTGGCGGCGCGCTCGCCGGGCTGGCGCTGGTGCCGGGATCGGCGCTGACCGCGCGCAAGGCCTGGCCGCGGCCGCTGGCGATGACCGACATCACCCTGCGCCGCGAACTCGCCGCCGATTTCGCCGGCACGATCGGCGCGCTCGCGAAGATCGGCTACACCCATTTCGGCAGCCGGATGCGGCGCTATGTCCCGTCCGAGCGGCCCGAGCTTCCCGCGGCCGAGAAGGCGCGCATCCTCGCCGATGCGGGGATGAAGGCGGGGGTGGCGCGGCTGACGACGCCGCGACCCGACGCCCCGGCCGAGGATTCGATCGAAGCGCAGATCGCCGACGCGCGCATCTTCGGCGCCAGGGTCGTTGCGGCGCCTCCCGCGCATATCTTCCTTGCGGTGACCGCCAGCGGCTATAGCCGGCACGAACCCACCCCGGACGAGCTCGGTGCCTATATCGCCGAACTGGGCGTGCTCGGCCGCCAGGTGTCGGCGGCGGGGATGCGGCTCGCCTACCACAACCATGATTTCGATGCCGCGCTGGTCGGCGGGGTGCGCGCGCTCGACCGGATGATCGACGAGAGCGATCCGCGCCATGTCGCGTTCGAACTCGATCTCGCCTGGGCGCATCTCGCCGGCTACGACGTGCTCGCGCTGGCGAAGCGGCTCGGCCGTCGGCTGGTGTCGCTCCACGTCAAGGATGTCGATCCGAAGCCCCGGCCCAATCCGATGGCGCGAATGACGACCCCGGGCGCGGGCGAAATGGACTATGCCGCGCTGCTGCCCAGGCTCGCGCGCCTCACCGACGCGTTGATGGCGGTGGAAGTCGACACCCCGCGCGACGGCATGGCGGCGGCCCGCGACGGCTATGCCTTCATCGCCCGCACCCTGTCCGCCTGACCATGGCCGATCCGATCCCGATGGCGGGCGAGACCCGCGCGCGCGGCTGGTGGCACGAGGTCACCGCCTATCAATGGCTGGTGTTCGCGATGACCGCGGGCGCGTGGATGTTCGACAATCTCGATCAGCGGCTGTTCTCGCTCGCACGCATTCCCGCGCTCACCGACCTGATGGGCGCGGGCGCGACCCCGATCGAGGTCCAGGCCTTCGCCAAGAATGCGACCGCGCTGTTCCTGATCGGCTGGGGGATTGGCGGGCTGACGATCGGTGCGCTCGGCGACCGCCAGGGGCGGGTGCGCTGGCTGACGATCACCATCCTGATCTATTCGCTGTGCACCGGCGCGACCGCGATCTGCCGGACCCCGATCGAATTCGCGCTGCTGCGCTTCCTGACCGGGATCGGCATCGGCGGCATCTTCGGGCTCGCGGTTGCGATCCTCGCCGAATCGGTGTCCGGCGCGGCGCGGCTGGCGCTGCTCGCCCTGCTCCAGTTCGCCTCGACGATCGGCAATATCGGTGCTGCGCTGGTCAAGATGGCGGTCGACACGATCGCGGCGGGCGGCGCGATCGACCCGGCGCAGAGCTGGCGCTGGCTGTTCGCGGTCGGCGCGCTGCCCGCGCTGATCGCGGTGGTCTGCGGCTTCTATGTCCGGGAGTCGCCCGCCTGGCTGGCGCTGCGCGACGCCGGTGAACTCCCGAAGGGCTGGTTCGGCTCCTATCGCGAACTGTTCGCCGACCGGCCGTCGCGCCGCAACCTCGCGATCGGCACCGCGCTGGCGGTGACCGGGGTGGTCGGGCTGTGGGGGATCGGCGAATATGCGGTCGACCTCCAGCATGCGGTGTTCACCAGCTATTACAGCGCGCGCATCCCCGTCGCCGACGTCGCGGGCGCGGTCGCCTCGGCCAAGAACTGGAGCTATTTCCTCCAGATGGGCGGTGCGGCGCTCGGCATGCTCGGTTTCACCTGGATCGCGCATCGCTTCGGCCGGCGCCCGGCCTTCCTGATCGGCTTCACCGCGGCGCTGGTGATGACGGTGTTCGTGTACTGGCATCTCGAGACCCCGGCCCAGGCCTATTGGATGATGCCGCTGATGGGCGCCGCGCAGCTCGGGCTGTTCGCGGGCTTCTCGATCTACCTGCCCGAGCTGTTCGGATCGCGCACCCGCGGCACCGGCGTCTCCTTCGCCTATAATCTCGGCCGGTTCGCGGCGGCCGGGGGCAGCTATGTCTCGGCGCTGCTCACCACCAGCCTGTTCGCCGCTTATCCGTCGCCGGCGCCGTTGCGCTATGCGGCGATCACGATGTGCGCGGTGTTCCTGATCGGCATCGTCGCCGCGGCGCTGGCCCCCGAGACGCGCGGCAAACCCCTACCGGAGTAGCATATGACCCGCACCGCCCCCGTCAGCGGCACAGCTGTCCGCATCGGCATCATCGGCACCGGCTTCGCCGCGCATTTCCACCTCGCCAGCTATGCCAAGGTTTACGGCGAGCGCTTCGAGATCGTGGCGCTCGCCGGCCGCAATGCCGGCGCCCGCGCCGCGCTCGCCGGCCAGCACGGCATCCCCCGCCAATATGACGATGCCGATGCGCTGCTCGCCGACCCCGATATCGACGTCGTCGACATCTGCGTGCCCAACGCGCTCCATGTCCCGCTGATCCTCGCCGCGGCGCAAGCGGGCAAGCACATCATCTGCGAAAAGCCGCTCGGCGGCTATTTCGGTGGGCCCGACGCGCCCGACGACTGGACCGCCGACGGTGTCCCGCGCGCGGCGATGCTCGACGCGGTGCTCGCCGAGGTCCAGGCGGTGCGCGCCGCGATCGAGCGGGCCGGGGTGACCTTCTGCTATGCCGAGAACTGGATCAGCGCGCCGCCGATCGTCAAGGTCGACCGGCTGATGGCGGCCAGCGGATCGGCGATCCTGCGGATCGTCGGCGAGGAATCGCATTCGGGCTCGCACGGCGCCTATGCCAAGCGCTGGCGCAGCGCCGGCGGTGGATCGCTGCTGCGGCTCGGCGTCCATCCGATCGGCGCGGCGCTCCACCTCAAGGCGGCCGAAGGGCTGCGCCGCGACGGCCGCGCGATCCGCCCGGTCGCGGTTAGCGCCCAGGTCGCGCGGCTGACCGACATCGCCGCATTCCGCGCCGACCGGCGCCGCCACCTCGTCGACGACTGGGTTGATGTCGAGGATTGGGGCAGCGTCACCGTCCGCTTCGACGACGGATCGGTCGCCCAGCTCACCTCGACCGACACCCATATGGGCGGCATTCGCAACATGCTGACCGCGCATGGCTCGCGCGCGCAGGTCACCGCCAACATCAACCCCAACACCAGCTGCCAGGCCTTCACCCCCGACGGCGCCTATTTCGCCGACGAATATCTGGTCGAGAAGACCGAGACCAAGGAGGGCTGGTCTTTCCCCGCGCCCGACGAAGACGCGGTCACCGGCTACCCCGAGGAACTGCGCGACTTCATCCACGCGATCGCCACCGGCGGCCAGCCGCGATCGGGGCTGATGCTCGCCTGCGACGTGATGCTGGTGGTCTATGCCGCCTATCTGAGCGCCGACGAGCGACGCGAGGTTGATCTTCGCCCGCATTTGCAGCCATGGGGCGATCCATGACCAACAGCGCACCCCGGATCTGCTTCGTCGGCGAAGCCATGCTCGAACTGTCCCGCAAGGGCGATGGCTGGCAGCTCGGCTATGGCGGCGATACGCTCAACACGTCGATCCATCTCGCCCGCTACGGGCTCGACGTCGCTTATGTCACCGCGCTGGGCGCCGACCCGTTCAGCGACGAGTTGCGCACCACCTGGGCCGCCGAAGGGGTCGACACCGGGCTGATCCTCGCCGATCCCGATCGCATGCCGGGCCTCTATGCGATCCGCACCGACGACACCGGCGAGCGCAGCTTTTCCTATTGGCGCGGCGAGAGCGCCGCCCGCCATATGCTCGACCGGCCCGAGGCCGATGCGATGCTCGATGCGGTCGCGGGCGCCGACCTGCTCGCCTTCTCGCTGATCACCCTTGCGATCCTGCCGCCGGCCGGGCGCGAACGCCTCTATGCGCTGTGCGCCGAGGTGCGGGCACGCGGCGGTAAGGTCGCGTTCGACGGCAATTACCGGCCGCGGCTATGGCCCGACGTCGCCACCGCCCGCGCCGCGCGCGACCGTGCGATCGGCTGTGCCGATATCGGCCTGCCGACGCTCGAGGATGAGATATTGATCGACGGCGATCACGAGGCCGAGGTCGCGGCCGCCCGCTGGCATGCGCTCGGCATCCCCGAGGTGGTGGTCAAGCTCGGCGCCCGCGGCTGCCTCGTCGAAGGCGGGGCGATCGTGCCGGTGCCGGCGGCGGTGCGGGTGGTCGACACCAGCGGTGCCGGCGATGCCTTCAACGCCGGCTATCTGCGCGCGCGCCTCGCCGGCGCCGATGTGCATAAGGCGGCGCTGTCGGGCCACCGCCTCGCCGGCTGGGCGATCGGCCACCCCGGCGCGATCCCCGCGAAGACCGACGATGCGCCTTATGGCGAGGCGCTGGCCTGATCGCAGGTCAGGTGATCCGGCGCGTTATGCGCCGAGCTGCTCGGCCAGAAAGGCCCAGGTCCGGCCATTGGCCAATGCTGCGGCCTCGGCGTCGTAATGGGCGCCATTGTGTCGCGCGAAGGCATGGCTGCAGCCGGCATAGCCATAGACTGTCGCGGTCGGGACATCGGCCAGCGCTGCCTTGATCGCTGCCTGCGCCTCCTTGCTGATGAACTCGTCCTCGTCGGCGAGGTGCATCAGCAGCGGCGCGCTGATCGCGCCGGCCTCGTCGAGATAGCGTTCGGTGTCGCCGCCATGATAGGCGACCGCGGCGTCGACGTCGTGGCGCGCGGCGACCAGATAGGTCATCAGTCCGCCGAGGCAGAAACCCATCACCCCGACCTTGCCCGATGCGCCGTCGAGCGTGCGCGCGGCCGCGACCGTCGCGGCGACGTCGCCCACGCCGGCGTCGCGGTCATAGGCCATGTAGAGCGCCAGCCCCTTCTGCCATTCCTCTTCGGACCATGCACTCAGATCGACCCCGCGCTCCTGCCGCCAGAACAGGTCGGGGCAGATCGCGATGAAGCCATGATCGGCGAGTTCGGCGCAGGTCGCGCGCATGTCGTCATTGACCCCGAACACCTCGTGGAGAACGATGACGACCGGTGCGGGTTCGGCGGCCGGTCGCGCGACATAGGCCGAGAAATCGCCGTCGGCGGTCGAGATGCTGATCGTCTGTGCCATGATATCCCCGGAATCGTCATGCCCGCGCCGAGCCTATCAGCCCGGCGCGAACGCGGCGAGGCCGTTTGTCAGACGATCGGTTCGAGCATCTTCGCCAGCGACGCCTCGGTCGCGACATGGCCGGGCTTCTCCTTGCCGGCGATCGAGGTGCGGTGCATCACCCGGCCGGTGTCGGTATAGGGCACCACCCGGTGCATCAGCCCCTGGTTGTTCCAGATCACCAGGTCGCCGACCTGCCATTTGTGGGTGTAGACGAAGTCGGGCTGCGCCGCCCATTGCTGCAGCCGCCACAGCAGCGCGCGGCCATGCGGGCCCGGCTGGCCGACGACGCCGTCGGCATGGGTGCCGAGCAGCAGCGACTTGCGGCCGTCCTCGTGCGTCCACACGATCGGATGCTCCATCGGCGGTGCCATGCTGCGCCAGCGCGCGACCCGTTCCTCGGGCGGGATGCCGAACACCGGGCGCACCGATGCCTCGATCGTGTGGATAGCGCGCAGATTCTCGATCTGCGCCTTCTCGTCGTCGGGCAGCTTGTCATAGGCGGCATAGAGATTGGCGAACTCGGTCGACCCGCCCTCGTCGGACAAGGTGCGTGCCGACAGCACCGTCGCCTTGGGCAGCGGTATGTCCATCGTCACCCCGTCGATATGCCAGAAGAAGGTGCCGAGCACATAATCGGGCTCGGTGTTGACCTTGCGGTCGAGGGTGATCTTGTAGACGTCGGCGGCGGTCACGTCGGACCCGGGGATGCGCCGGGTGAAATTGACCCGGTCGCCGAGCGCGTCGGTGAAGGCGAGCTGTTCGGCGTCGCTCAGCGCGATCTGCGGGAACACCAGCACCCCGCGCTCCTCGAGCGCGGAGCGCACCGTTTCGACGACATCGCTATCGCACAGACGCGCCCGCTCGACATCGACGGTAGCGCCGACCAGCGGCTTGATGGGGGTGATGGTGACGCTCACGTTTATCCTCGCCTCGAATTTTGCTGAGACAGTGTACAGCAAATTTGGGCGCGTCGTCGAGTCCGTCGTTCGGGGCCAGGACGAGGCTGGCGTCAGGCCTCCTCGCCTTCCTCGGCGTCGACGGACGCGCGATCGTGCAGCGCACGCCATGGTGCGGTTCGCCTGTCGCCGATCGCGGCCAGCCGCCGCAGGACGATCCGTGCCTTGGTTCGTCCGCGGCGGGTGTCGGGCCATATGGCGAATTCGGGGGTGGCGCCGCGCTCGATTGCGGCGGTCACGCCCTCGGCGACCCGTTTGTCCTCGGGCAGGCCGAAGCGATCGAGTAGTGGCGCGAAGGTCGTGTCGATCGCCGCATCGAACGGGTGACGCTCGCCCAGCATCGTCCGCCAGGGCGAGCGTGGATGCAGTGACAGTGCCGACTGCCAGCCGTCGGGGATCGGCACGTTCGCCGAATGGGGCCGGTCCTTGACGACGAGCTTGGGCAGCAAATGGGTATGCGGCCCGATCGGCGATTTGCCGTCGGCGGGTGGGATCGGCTGGAATATCTCGATCCGGCCTGCCGGTGACAGCAGCACCCGGTGCGGCTGGGCGCGTAAGACCTCGGCTATCACACCGGCAGCCGACAGCAGCGCCTTGTCCTCGACACGGTCGAGCGCCGCGATCAGCGCGTCATCCGCCGTGCGCAGGCACATCCGCACCGCGCCCGATCCGACCCCGAGATCATAGAGCCGGTCGCCGCGGTCGCGATCGCGGATCGCCGCGTCGTCGGCGCCCAGTGCCGCGATCGTCCGGTTCGCGGTTGCCGGCCGCTCGACGCAGAACGCCAGCGCATGGCCCCAGCTTTCGCCGTCCGCCGACAGGCTGTCCCAGGCGATCGGGCGCAAATCGGATGCGGGCGCGATCCGCATGGCCCCGCGAGCGGTCGCGATCTCGATCAGGCCCGGCGCCGTTCGGATATCGGCGGGCTCGTCGGCGTCGCGGATGAACTCGCCGATCGCACCGAAGCTGCCGATGCTCCAGCCGTTGCCCGGATCGGTCGCCAGATCGGCGAGCAGGTCGAAATGGATCGATGACATGATGTCTCCCATCAATCGAGGAAGCGGATCGCGGCGCCGTCGCCATCGCGGACGAGGCGGACGCGGACGTCGTAGAGTTCGCCGAGGAGGGTTTCGGTCATCACCTCGGTGACCGGGCCTGCCGCGATCAGCCGACCGGCGCGGATCGCGACGATGTCGTCGGCGAAACGCAATGCGAGGTCGAGATCGTGGATCGCCATGATCACCGTGCGGCCGGCATCGGCCCGCGCACGCAAGCGCTTGGCGGCGTCGATCGCATGGCGCGGATCGAGCCCCGCGGTCGGTTCGTCGACGATCAGCAATTCGGGATCGCCGACGATCGCCCGCGCCAGCATCACCCGCGCCAGTTCACCGCCCGACAGGCCGGTCGCCGGGCGCGTGCGCAGGTCGATGAGGTCGCACGCGGCCAATGCTTCGTCGATCGCCGGCCGCATCGCCTGCGGCAGATCGCCGAAGGCCGGCAGCGACGGCGTCAGGCCGAGCGCCACCACCCGTTCGACGCTGATCGGCCATTCGACCCCGGCACGCTGCGGCAGATAGGCGCGGCGGCGGGCGAGAAGCCGGCGGCCGATCGCCGCGAGCGGTTCGCCGCCCAGTTCGACGCGGCCGTCGACAGGCGCCAGCAGCCCGGCGGCGACCTCGATCATCGTGCTCTTGCCCGCGCCATTGGGGCCGATCACCGCGGTCAGGCGGCCGGCGGCGAAGATCGTCGTGATCTGCTCGATCACCACCCGGTCGCCGCGCTTCGCGCTGACCGATCGCAGAGCGAGTGCGCTCATGCCGTCTTCCTCCGCACATGCAGGACGAGCCAGAGGAAGAAGGGTGTCCCGATCAGGCTGGTGAAGACGCCGACGTTGAGCGGCGCGCCGCCGAAGACGAGCGTCCGGGTCGCGATGTCGGCGAAGGTCACGAGCACCGCCCCGGTCAGCATGGCCGGCACAAGCATCTTCCGCGGCTGGTGGCCGACCAGCGGCCGGATGATATGCGGCCCCATCAGGCCGACAAAGCCGACCGAGCCCGATATCGAGGTTGCCGCGCCGACCGCCAATGCGGTGCCGAGAAGCGCGAACAGCCGCGTGCGGGCGATCGGAACCCCCAGGCTTTCGGCCTGGGTCTCGCCCAGGGCCAGGGCGTCGAGCGCCCGCCCCGTGGTCAGCAGGAGCAGGATGCCGGGGATCACGAAGGGCAGGGCCAGCCACACATGATCCCAGCTGCGATCGGTCAGCGATCCCATCAGCCAGGTCATGATCTCATAGGCGGCATAGGGATTGGGGGCGAGGTTGAGCGCGAGCATCACCAGCGCCGTCGAGATGCTGCTGATCGCGACGCCGGTCAGGATCAGCGACAAGGTGCCGCCGACGCGCGACAGGATCAGTGCGATTCCCGCCGTCGCGAAAGCGCCGGTCAGCGCGAACAGCGGCGTCGCCAGGGCGAAGCTCGTCGCGAACCCGAAATAGATCGCGATCACCGCCCCGAGCGACGCACCCGAGGTGACCCCGAGCAGGCCCGGTTCGGCGAGTGGATTGCGCAGCAGGCCCTGCAGGACCGCCCCCGACAAGCCCAGGCTCGCGCCGATCATGATCGCGAGGATCAGCCGCGGCAGTCGAATCTCGCCGACGATCAGGCTCGGGAGGGTCGCATCACCGGAGAAGAGCGCGCCGAAGGCCTGGCCGGGCGAAAGCCACACGGTCCCGGCGAGGATCGACATCGCCGATGCGCCGGCGAGCAGCGCGATCAGCAGGGGAACAAGCCAGCGGTTCATAAAGTCCTCGTTGGCGCGAAGGGCAGCGGGGCGCGGATGCGCGCCGCGGCCGCGCGCAGTTCCGTGCGCAGGCTGAAAGCGGCATCGGCGACGAACGGCGTCCCGCAGACATAATAGGCCTGGCGGATGGTCAGCGTGCGCGGACCATCCCAATAGCGGCGGACCAGCGGATGCCGCTCGACATTGTCGCGCAGACCCGGCTTGCGCCCCAACCCGGCGCCTTTGACCAGCAGAGTCGGTGCGGTCTGGAGCAGGACTTCGACATCGGGGCGGCCATAGCTGCTGGCAGGCGGCGTGTTGGCGACATTCACCGCACCGGCGGCCTCGAGCACGGCATTGTAGAGCGACCCATCGCTGGCGTTGAATCCGGCGCCATCCCAGGCGGCGACCCGCAGCCGGGGGCCCGGATGGCGGGCCAACTCGGCGAGCCGGCGGTCCATGCGCGCGATCAGCGCCTCGCCGCGCGCCGTTTCACCGAGCGCGGCGGCCAATTGGCGGGTGATCCGCCTGATGTCCTCGAAACTCTCGGCATGGTCGATCTCGACCATCGGATAGCCGAGCCGTTTCAGCAGGGCGCGTGTCGCGGGGGTGGTGAAGCTCCCGGCGACCACCAGATCGGGGCGCTGCCGGACCACCTCTTCGGACAGGCCATGGTTCATGCCGACCCTTGCGGCCGCGCGATACATCAATGACCCGTCGGGATTGCGCGACAGCCAGGTGACCGACGCGATCCGCCCGGGCGGCAGCAAGGCGAGAACCAGCTGGTCGGTGCACTGGTTCATCGACATGACGTGCATGGGTTTCGCGGTGCGTGCCGGCATGACACGCGGCTGCGCCGCACTGCCGACCGAAGTCGACAGTGCGGCGGCGAGCAGGCCGGTCCTGAACCCGATCCGCGTCATCAGAAGCGGACGCGGACGCCGCCATAGGCCGCGCGACCGGGGGTGGCGAAACTGAACACCTCCTCATATTGCTCGTCGAGCAGATTTTCGACCCGGCCGAAGATCGAGATTTTGTCGGTCAGCTTATAGTCGGCATTGAGGTTGATCAGCACATATTCCTGAAGCGACACGCTGACCGGGATATAGCTGGGGTCGGTGAAGGCGACATCCTGCTGGCGCCCATTGTAGCGCGCGGTGAAGGTTCCCGAGAAACGTTCGTCCTTGCTGAAGATGGTGACATTGAGGCTGCCGATATAGTCGGGCCGCCGTACCTCGACCGCGCCATTCTCACGCGCATGCAGCCAGGTGAACGCGGCATCGATCTGGAGCCGCTGGATCGGCCGCGCCGAGGCGAAGACCTCGAGGCCGCGCTGCTTCGAGTCGGTCGTGCGGTTGCCCGGCGTCGCGACGAAGGTCGGTGCCGGATAGGTGGTGTAGATCTCGTCGGTCAGCTTGCTGTCGAACCAGGTCGCGCCGATCGTCGCCTTGTTGCCGGCGAAGCTCTGGTCGATGCCGGCTTCCCAGCCCTTCGACTTTTCGGGCTTGAGGTTGGGGTTGCCGATATATTGGCCGTCCGAATAGCCATAAAGCTCGAAATAGCCCGGATTCTTGACGCCGGTGCCATAGGCGCCGCGGATGCGGGTGCCGGTATCGAACTTGTAGCTGGCCTCGCCCCGCCAGGTGGTGACGTCGTCGAAGCGGTCATTCTCGTCGCGCCGCACCGAACCGCCGAGCGACAGCGCGTCGTTCACCACGACATTATATTCGCCGACGATGCCGACATTGTCGGTGTGCCGCTTGCCCTGGAAGGCGAAGGAGAAAGGCGTAAGATTCTGGAACTGTTCGCGCTCGACGTCGATGGCGGCAGTCAGCCGGTGCCTGATGCCGTCGGTGCCGAAGCGGAACGTGCTTTCGAGCGATCCCTTGTAGCGCTGACCCTTGTCGCCATAGTCGAAGCTGCCGGCGTCATAGCCCTTGCGCCTTGTGTCGGCGATCTGGCCGCTGAGCGCGGTCGTCCAGCGCCCATCGAGCAACGAAAGCTCGCCGCGGACCAGCCCGTAAAAGGCCCGGTTCCTGTAATAGGTGCCGGGGCTGTCGACGGTATAACCGAACAGCGGGCTCGCCGGATTGCTTTCGCTGTTGTTGGTGTCGGCGTCGGTATAGCTGTAGCGGCCTACCGCGGTCAGCTTGAAGATCTCCGACGGCGTCCAGATCAGCTTGGCGCTGGCGCCGACACTGTCC
Organism: Rhizorhabdus sp. GW822-FHT03C02; assembly: GCF_058801765.1. NCBI lineage: Bacteria > Pseudomonadati > Pseudomonadota > Alphaproteobacteria > Sphingomonadales > Rhizorhabdaceae > Rhizorhabdus > Rhizorhabdus sp. GW822-FHT03C02. The sequence continues at coordinate 278,005 of NZ_JBXANN010000008.1, read as the reverse complement.
GATCCGACATCGCGGGTGCCGAAGCGCGCGGTCGGCGTTCCACCGGTGTGATAATAAGACGACGACAGCGCATAATCGAGGGTGCCCGAGACACCGGCGACCCGCGCCGCGGCGCTGCCGGTCTCGAACGATCCGCCTTCGGCGCGCAGGCTGACGCCCGGCGCCTCGGCGCCGGTCAGGGTGATATATTGGATGACGCCGCCGATCGCGTCGGAGCCGTAGAGTGCCGATTGCTGGCCGCGCAATATCTCGATCCTGGCGGCGTCGTCGGCGATGAGCGTACCGAAATCATATTCGCCATAATAGGGATCCGACGCCTTGATGCCGTCGATCAGGACGAGGACATGATTGCCCTCGCTGCCGCGCAGGCGCAGTTGGGTCAGGCCGCCAACCGCGCCGGTGCGGTTGACCGCGACGCCGGGGACGTCGCGCAATATGTCGGAGACGATGCGGGTCTGGCGCTGGTCGAGTGCCTGGGCATCGAGCACCGTAATCGATCCGCCGAGCTGACTGACCGGCACCGCGTCACCCGATCGCGACGCAGTCACGACGATCGTGTCGCCGCTGTCGTCGGTGGTCGGCTGGGTGGGATTGCCTTGTGCGAAAGCGGGCGCCGCCATCAGGGCCAGCGCCGAAACCAGAGACTTGTTCATTCCATTACCCCCGTCGGCGTCACACGACTTCGGGCGGGGGCGTGCCGTTCTCGAACGGTCGGCGGCCTGCATCGACCGGACGCCATGGGCGGCCGACGCACGTCTCCGATGCGGCCCCAGCCGCTCGTTCGTCGCTCAGACGGAGTTCACCGTGCCGCGGCCATCCCCTGGACCAAGGCAAGAGCGACCAGACGCCGGCAGGTCTCCTGGCTCACGGGTCATCGCTTGATGCATGGCCTTCCCAGGCCTCGCATGACTTAGCGTCCGGCCCAGTGGCTGGCGGCTCGGGCGTCATGCCCGTCCGCACCTATGCATCGCGCTCACCGCTTACAGTTGCAGGGACAGCTGCGGATTTGGACGGCGAACCATCCGCACCGCATTCCCGTTTTAAGCCCCTTTCGGGGCACCGGCGCGATCTTCGCCCGTTCGCGGAGGCTTCTCCACCAACGAGCGGGTCGGCGGATAATCGAGATCATGCGGCGGCGCAAGCCGGTATAGAATTGCCCTCGGCCGGGCGCTGCCATGTGCGGGCAAGGGCTGGGTGGCCACCGCGATTCATGGTAATCAGATGTTCGAGGCCATAAACGCGGCTGCACCATGCATTCGGAAGGCGGCCGTCATGATGAGAAACGCATCTTTCGGACTTATTGCCGGTGCCGGCATCGGACTTTTGTTAGGAGCGATACTTGGCGATGCCGGTCTCGGTCTGATCGCAGGCGCTGGCATAGGTGTCGTGCTCGGCGCGGGTGTTCCGGTGCGAAAGAATGACAGCGATATGTTCGGGCCCGAAGCCTGAACTGCCGGAGCGATTGGTCGGATATCATCGTCAGCGGATGTTAAGCCAGTTGAGCTAAGCACATGATGTGGGCCGCGCTGCCGTCGTGGCCTGCGGAGGTTGCGTTCGCGTCGCCTGGTGGCGCCGCCCCCCGGCGGCGTCACCGAAGCGCTTCCATCGTACCTCAGTTGAGCGGAGACAGATGCGCCACGCCGTCATGGGCATGATCGGTGCCGTCATGATGATGATGGGTTTCGACCATCAGCAGATTGACCGATCCCGATCGCACCCCGCGTTCGGCCCTCACCTGATCGGCGAACGATCGCACGGCGACCGTCGCTCCCTTCAGCATCACGCTTTCCATCGTGTGGAAATGGTCGAGTCGTACCGCCGTGCTGGCGGCGACCAGATCATGATGCGCGTGCTGCATTTCGGCCAGACGCTGCGCGAGCGTGCGGACGCGGCGGTCGAACACATAGGAAAGATTGGCGACGCAATATTCGCCCTGGGCGCTTTCCTCGCGCCAGCGCTCGATGCCGTCGCGCACCAGGTCGCGCACGGCTTCGGAACGCGTTTCATAGCCGCGGTCGCGGCGGATCTCATCGAGCGCGGCGTTGAGCGCATCGCTGAGCGATATCGTGATCCGTTGCATCCTGTCCCGTCGCAGTTCGGAGGAACCGGCAGCATACGTCATTTGGCGGATGGGAGAAGCGTTGCCGTAGTGTAAGCAATGAGTATAAATTGTTCATACGGGGGGCATGTGTGGCGATAGATCGACCAATCGGGATGCGGCACCTCGCGGGCTTGATGTTCGCGGCCACGTTCGGTCCGATCTCGCCAGTGGAGGCTCAGGTCGCGACCGCCGAGGCCGACAGGCCGGCCGATGGCGACATCATCGTCTATGGCCGGGCGCTCCCGCAGATCGGTACCGCGACCTCGGGCTCGCAGGGCGTGATCGGCTATAAGGATTTCGAGGACAAGCCGCTCAGCCGGGTCGGCGAACTGGTCGAGAATGTTCCCGGGGTGATCGCCACCCAGCATTCGGGCACCGGCAAGGCCAACCAATATTTCCTGCGCGGCTTCAACCTCGACCATGGCACCGATTTCGCCGGCTTCGTCGACGGGGTTCCGGTCAACCTGCGCACCCATGGCCATGGTCAGGGCTATCTCGACCTCAATTTCCTGATCCCCGAGCTGGTCGAGCGGATCGACTATCGCAAGGGGCCCTATTTTGCCGATGTCGGCGATTTCTCGGCGGCCGGCACGGTCCGCTTCACCACCGCCGACCGGCTCGACCGGCCGATCGCCGAGGCGACGATCGGCAGCTATGGCTATTATCGCGCGCTCGCGGCGGGCAGCGCCGCCGTCGGCGACGGCGATCTGCTGGTCGCGCTCGACGGCACCCGCTCCAACGGCCCGTGGGACCTCGACGAGGACCTCAGGAAGGTCAACGGGCTGGTCAAACTGTCGCAGGGTACCGGCGACCATGGCTGGAGCCTCGGCCTGACCGGCTATCATGCGAGCTGGAAGGCGACCGACCAAGTGCCCGAACGCGCGATCGACAGCGGACTGATCGGACGATGGGGCAATATCGACCCCGCGCTGGGCGGCCGGACCACCCGGATCGGATTGACCGGCAACGCCCATCTCGGCGCGACCGAGATCAACCTCTACGGCGTCTATTACCGGTTCGGGCTCACTTCGAACTTCACCTATTTCCTGAATGATCCCGTGAATGGCGACGAGTTCCAGCAGCGCGACCGGCGCGGCCAGTTCGGCGGATCGATCCGGCACAGCCTGTCGACCAGCATCGGCGGCATGCCGGTCACCTTCACCGCCGGCGGCGAGGGGCGTTGGGATCATATCGGCAGGATCGGTCTCTACAGTGCGATCGCGGGCACCACGAGCGGCACCGTCCGCCAGGACAAGGTCGATGAAGCCAGCGGCGCGGTCTATGGGGAGGGCACCGCATCGCTGACCGAGCGATTGCGGCTGACACTGGGCTTGCGCGGCGATCTCTACGGCTATGACGTGACCGCGCAGACGCTCGCGGCCAATTCGGACAAGGGTTCGGATGCGATCCTCAGCCCCAAGGCGGCGCTTGCCTGGCGCGCGGCCGACCATCTCGAATTCTACGCCAATTATGGCGAGAGCTTCCATTCGAACGACGTCCGCGGCGCCAGCATCCGGCTCGATCCGGCGACCGGCGACCCCGTGGATCGGGTGCCGGTGCTGGTCAAGGCACGCGGCTACGAACTCGGCGCCCGTGCCGAATTCGCGCGCTTCACCGCCTCGCTCGTGGCTTATCGCCTCAGCCTCGGCTCCGAACTCGTCTTCGTCGGCGACGGCGGCAGCACCGAGCCCAATGCCGCGACCCGGCGCTATGGCGCCGAGGCCACCCTGTTCTGGCGCCCGACCGGCTGGCTGACCCTCGACGCATCGGCGGCGGCCACCCATGCCCGTTTCCATGGGGTGGCCGCCGGCGAGAACCGGATTCCCAATTCGGTCGACAAGGTGATCTCGGCCGGCGCCGCGGTCGATGTCGGCCGGGGTGTCACCGCCTCGCTGCGCCTGCGCCATTTCGGCGCGGCGCCGCTGATCGAGGACGACAGCGAGCGGTCGAGACCGACCACCCTCGTCAATCTCGGCACCTATTATACGGCGGGCCGGATCAAGATCGGGATCGATCTGCTCAACCTGTTCGACTCGAAGGACGCCGACATCAGCTATTTCTACGCGTCGCGCCTTGCCGGCGAGCCGGCCGGGGGCGTCGAGGGCCGCCATATCCATCCGGTCGAACCGCGGCAGCTGCGCGTGTCGTTGCGCTACGCGCTGTGAAGTGCGGTCGCCGTTCCACCGGACATAATAGTGCCGCCGGGTAGGAATGGCGGATTCTCGCCGATGCAATCGTCTGCAAAATGTCCCGGAAAATAGTTGATCGGCTACTTCGCTGGGATTGCAGCGATCTTGAAGACAATTCGGCGTCCCATGACGAAGCATGTCCCGGACATGAATGCGGTATTTACGGCCTGACTATTCGTGCGCTATATATTGTAAATTAGTGATGCGTAGCTAGAGCGTGGGGTGGGGGATGACAGGCATTCGAAAGGCGCTATTCGCGGGCGCGGCTTTCCTCGTCGTCGGAATGGCGGGTATCGCGGCGGTCGACCGGCCGACCAGGGCGGCCGACCATCTCGATCCACCCGCGCGCACCGATCCCGATGTCGACAGCACCCCCGACATGCCGGCCGACATCGCCGACGTCTATGCCTGGCACACCGAGAGCAGCGTCGTCATCGCGGTGACCTTCTCGGGGCCGCAGTCGACGACCCTGCCGGCTTCGTATGACCGCGACGTGCTCTACACGATCAACGTCTCGAACGACGCGGTCGCGACCACGCCCGAATATAAGATCGAAACCCGCTTCGGACAGGACGGTGCGGCCAATGGCGTGCAGATCGCCGGGCTGCCGGGGGTGACCGGCGCGATCGTCGGTCCGGTCGAAACCAACCTCAACAAGGATGGGGTGCTGGCGCGCGCCGGCCTGTTCGACGATCCTTTCTTCTTCGATCTTCAGGGCTTCCGGACGACGCGCTCTACCGGGGTGCTCAGTTTCAACAATCGCCGCAACTTCTTCGCCGGGCAGAATCTGACCGCGATCGTGTTGCAGATCCCGCGGGCCCGGCTCGAGAATGGAACCAACCCGATCCGGATCTGGGCGACCACCGCACGCTTTGGAGGGCAGAAATGAAGACGTTCCGCTCCTCCTGTCTCCGGTTCGCGCCGCTCGGCGCCCTGCTCCTCCTTGCCGCCTGTGGCGGCGGCGGTTCGGGCAGTTCGAGCGGCCAGTCGGCCGGCACCCCGACGCCGGTGCCGACCCCGACGCCCAGCACCCCGCCGCCCGCGCCGGTCGGCGCCAATTTCAGCGTGCTGTCCTGCCTCCAGCAAAAGGTGACCCCGGACAAGACCCTGTTCGACCTGGTCATCCCCGACACGGTGACGATCAACCTCAGCCAGCCATCGGGCTTCCCCAATGGTCGCCGGCTGACCGACCCGGTGATCGACCTCACGCTCGCGGCCTTGTTCCTCGATCTGACCAAGCAGCCGGTCACCACCCTGGCCAACCTGCCACTGAACCCGCCCGCGAACGACGTGCCGTTCCGCAGCGAGTTCCCCTATCTGGCGCCGCCGCAGGGCAATCCGCCGCTCAGCCTGACCGCCGGGACCAACTATAATTTCCGCACCGATCCGGCGACATCCTATGTCCGGGTCGACCGGATGGGGATGCCCGCGGTCGCCACCGCGGTGATCTCGTCGTCGCACAAGACCGACTATAATGATTCGAACCCGTCGGACGATGCCTCGCTCAAATTCACCTCGGACATCGAATCGACCCTGACCGGGCTCACCAACGCGCTGTCGGACGATTTCGCGACGGCGGGCCTTTCGATGTGCGCGGTGCCGAAGGGCTGATCGCCACCGCGATCGCGGCCAGGATCGCCAGCGCGCCGACGATCCACGGCGCCTGGCCCAGCGCCGCGTCGATCGCGCGGCCGACGGGGTTCTCGCGTTCGAATGCCCGCTCGACGATCCACGCGATGGCCGCGAACCCGGCGAGCGCCGCCGCGATCGACCGGAACCGCGCATAGAGCGGCATCGATCGCGCGATCAGCACCAGCAGCGGCGCCACCACCGCGACCACGCCGAGCTGGACCAGCTCGATGCCGATGTTGAAGCCCAGGATCGACTGCGCCTTCTGCAGCGGCTCGAGCCCGAAATTGCCGATGATCGTCGCGAACGCCATGCCGTGGACCAGGCCGAAACCGCCGGCGACCCAAGGCTCGCGCCCCGCGAAGATCGGCCGCCAGGCATGGATCGCCGAGATCAGGATCGATACCGCGATCGCGATCTCGACCGGCCGGGTCGGCAATTGCCATCCAAGAAAGGCGCCGGCGACCAGGGTCGCCGAATGGCCGATCGTGAAGGCGGTGACGATCGCGACGAGGTGGCGGATCGTCGTGCGCAGATCGGCCGCGACCGCCCAGCGTCCGCCGCGCGCCAGCAAGGGGGCGGGCAGCAGCAGCGCGAACAGGAACAGCAGATGGTCGTGGCCGATCGCGATATGGTGCACGCCCAGCGCGATCGCCGATCCGAAACCGCGCAGCGAACTGCCGCTGCCCTGGTCGATCGTCAGCGCCCGGCTGCCCGGCTGCAGCCCGCCGAGCAGCCGCGGATGATCGCTTAGATGCCCGCCCTGATAATCGGCGCGCAGGAACAGCAGCACGACATGATTGGGTACCCGGTCGATCACCCCGGCATAATTAAGGTCGAACCGGCGCGGCGATGCGCCCGCGGGCGGGGTCAGCAGCAGGTCGGCCTGCAGGTCGGGGCCGCCCGCCGCCGCGACGACATGGATCGATCGCATCGCCTTCGCCCAGCGCCGGCCGTCGGGCGCCACCGCATCGGTCCGGTCGAGCAGATAGCGGGTCACCGTCGCGCGCGATCCGGGCGTCAGGTCGCCCCCCGCCAGAGCGACGTCGCCGAGCGCATAGCGCAGCTCACCGAGCGGGATCACGATATGCGCGAGCAGTTTCGTCTCGCCGATGTCGAGCATCACCTCCGAATTGGGGGTCATATGCGCGCGCGCCGGGGCACCGGCGAGCATCGCCGCCGCCAGCGCGAGCCAGGCGAGCAGCAGCCTGATCAATGGCCGAACCAGATCAACGCCGCCTCGCGGTCGAGCGCGTGCGGATTGATCGCGGTCGCCTGTTGCTGCTCGGCCGCCGCGGCATCGCCGTCGCCGAGCAGTTCATGGGCCTGCGCCGCGGCGGCATGCTGCTCGGCCGACACCCAGGGCGATGCCGAGACCGTGCGGAGCAGCCGCAACGCCTCGGCGGGCTTGCCGTTGGCGATCCATGCCCAGGCGAGCGCGACCGCGGTCGCGCCATAAGGCCGGTTGGCATAGTCGCGTTTCGCCAGGTCGAGCGCGCGGCGCGGGTCGCCGAAACTCAACTCATGCTCGACCGCATGGCCATAGGCGGCCTCGGGAAACAGCGCTAGCCGCCTGTCCCATGCCGCGGCGGCGCGGCCCGCCCATAGGGCCGAAAGGCGCGCATCGCCGTCGAAGCGGTAGAGCGCGGCGAGCATGTCGCGGATCTCGGGGCTGTCGCTCCGCTTCGCCAGCGCGGTGAAGCGGCGGATCGCGCCCGCCCGGTCGCCGGCCAGCGCCGCCATCTGCGCGCGGTGCGCCTCGATCAGCCAATGGCCGGGAAACACCCGGTCGGCGGCATCGAAGTCGGCGCCGGCCGCCGTCCAGTCGCCGCGCTGCAGTTCGATCGTCCCGCGCAGCAGCGCCAGATTGGCGAGCGTCTGCGCGGTCGGCAGCCGCATCCCGGCCTCGATCGCATCGATCGCCGCCAGCGCCGCGTCGGGGTCGCCGGTCTTCGACCGATAGACTGCGAGCCGATAGCCGTCGCCGCCCTCGCGGCCGCCGGCATGCTGATAGGCCGCCAGTGCCCTGGGATAGTCGCCGCGATAGAAGGCGATGTCGCCGCGCATCGCCGCGACCTCGTCGCGCTGGTCGGCCTCGACCGGCACCGCATAATGGTCGATCCGGTCGAGCATCGTCTCGGCGGCACCGAGACGATGGAGGCTGAAATCGACCACCGCCTGGGTCAGATGCGGGCCGTCGCCGGGGCCCGCGACCGCGAAGGCGCGATCGAGCGCATCCTGCGCCCCGGCATAATCGTCGAACGATCCGGTCAGCCGCGCCCGCGCCAGTTCCGAATAGGCCAGCCGCTCCCAGCGCAGCCACTCGCCGGTGTAGGTCGTGGCAAGTTGGCGATCGCCGGGAATACGGCGATCGAGCCGCGCCAGCGCCTGGTCATAGCCGAGCGGTGCCCCGCTGGTCGGGGTGCGGGCAGGGGGATGCGCCGGCCGTTCCCAGCGCAGCCAGCCGAGCCCGAGCAGGCACACGATGCCGATCGCGATCAGCAGCAGGACCGGCAGGCGCAGGCTGGTTCGGCTGATGCTGATACTCGACATTGACTGCCCCTCTCACCGGCAGTGATGGCACATAAAGCCGGGCTGCTCGACCTCATTCTCATTTGATCGTGCGGCTCGGCAGGGTGATGGAGTTGCTAATGACTTGCAGTAATATATAATTTCCCCTAAGCGAAAGCGCGAAAAAGGGGACTAAATGCTTCGCTATAACCATGTCGCCGTCTCGCTGCTGGCGATGACGATCGCCGCGCCGGGCCTTGCCCAGAGTGCCACCGCGGCCGTTGCCCCACCCGCTGCCGATGCCGCGATGGAAGAGTCCGTTGCCGACAGCGATATCGTCGTCACCGCGGCGCGCAGTGCGTTGCCGGCCAGCGCGCTGCCGCTCACCGTCGACCTGATCGCCAAGGCCGAGCTCGATCAGCAGATCGCGATCTCGGGGTCGGTGACCGATGCGGTGGCGGCGCTCACCCCGTCCTTCTCGCCGACCCGCGGCAAATTGTCGGGGGCGGGCGAGACATTGCGCGGCCGCTCGCCGCTTTATGCGATCAACGGTATCCCGCAATCGACGCCCTTGCGTGACGGCAGCCGCGACGGCTTCACCATCGATGGTTTCTTCGTCGACCGGGTCGAGCTTATCTACGGCTCGAACGCGCTGCAGGGGGTCGGCGGCACCGGCGGCATCGTCAACCAGGTCACCGTCGGTGCGCCGAAGGCCGAGGGCGTGTCGGGCCGGGTGCTGCTCCAGGGCACCGCCGACGACGGTTTCAGCGGCGACGGCATCGGCGGCAAGGCCGCGGGGCTGATCCAGTACAAGGCCGATCGCTTCGATGCGACCGTCGGCGCTGCCTATGAGAAACGCGGCGCCTTCTACGACGCCGACAGCCGCCGCATCGGCGTCAACCTGACCCAGGGCGAGACCCAGGATTCGAACACGCTCTCGCTGTTCGGCCGCTTCGGCTATCAGCTCGGCGATACCGGCCGCATCGACCTGATCGCCAGCCGTTTCGAGTTGAAGGGCGACGGCGACTATGTCGCGATCGCCGGCAACCGGCTGACCGGGATCCCGACCAGCGCGATCAAGGGCAATCCGCCGGGCGAGGCTGCCGCCAGCCGCACCGAGAGCGTGGCGCTGTCGCTCACCGATAGTGCGCTCGGCGGCGGCAATTTCGTCAGCCAGATTTTCTTCAACCGCACCCGCGACACGTTCGGGGCCGAGGTCAATGCGATCGCGACCTTCCAGGATATCCGCATCGCGCCGATCGGTACCCTGATCGACCAGTCGCAGAACCGCTCGCGCAAGCTCGGGGGCAAGATCAGCTATGAACGCAAGGTGCCGGGTTTCGAGGCGCTGACCCTGATCGCCGGGCTCGACGCGCTGGTCGACAAGACCGAGCAGAAGCTGATCGCGACGGGGCGCGTCTGGGTGCCGCCGACCGATTTCCGCAGCATCGCTCCGTTCGGCCAGGCCAATCTCGCGCTGTTCGACAAGAAATTGCGCTTCGCCGGCGGCGCCCGCTGGGAGAATGTCCGGATCAAGATCGACGATTATACCACGCTCGCGTCCACCACGACCCCGGCCGGCGGCGTCTCGGTCGCCGGCGGCGCACCGACCTTCGACGATGTCCTGCTCAACGGCGGCGTCATCCTCGAGCCGTGGACCGGTATCCGCGCTTATGCCAGCTATGCCGAGGGCTTCACCGTTCCCGATGTCGGCCGTATCACCCGTGCGGTCGGTCGCACCGGGGTCGACATCGACAGCTTCCTCGACATCGCCCCGATCATCTCGAACAACCGCGAGATCGGCCTCGAGCTCAAGCGCGGGCCGCTCGACGCCGGCATCACCTATTTCTGGTCGTCGAGCGACAAGGGGCAATTGCTGATCGCGCGCGCCAACGGCATTTTCGACGTCCAGCGCCAGCGGGTCGAGATCGAGGGTATCGAGATCAACGCCGGGGTGAAGCTGCCGATCGATGGCCTCAAATTCTCGATCGGCTATGCCCATCTCAAGGGACGCTACGACGCCAGCACCGTGCCTGACGGCAAGGTCGACACCGATCTCGACGGCACCAACATCTCCCCCGACCGGCTCAACCTCGCGCTGAGCTATGCCAAGGGGCCATTGTCGGCACGGGTCCAGACTCAATATTATTTCAGCCGCACCTTCAACGGGCTGGTGCGTGATCCGCGCAACAATTTCGGCGGCTACGACCTGACCGATGCCAATGTCCGCTATGAGACCGGCTATGGCGGGATCAGCCTGTCGGTGCAGAATCTGTTCGACAAACAATATATCGACTATAGCAGCGACACCCGGCTCCCGACCGACAATTTCGCCTATTTCGCGGGGCGCGGGCGGGTGTTCACCCTCGGTTGGGACTATCGTTTCTGAAGACGCTCGACACCCTCCACCGCTGGACCGGCGGGTTGATCGGGCTGGTGCTGGCGCTGCTCGGCCTGTCGGGCACGATCCTCGTCCACCGCGACGCCTGGATCATGCTGCCGCACGCCGGTGACGCGCGGATCGCCGATCCGTCCGCGCTCGCCGCCGCGACCGCGCGGATGATGGCCGATCCCGCGCACCGCCCGCAAAGCATCCTCTACGCCAATGACGGCTTCGGGCTCGACCGGCTGACCTATGCCAAGAGCGCGGGCGCCTATGCCGACCAGGCGGGCAACGTCGTCGCTCGCTGGGACAGCCTGTGGTCGCGGCCCGAACTGTGGATCTTCGACTTCCACCATCATCTGTTCGCAGGCGACACCGGCGACTGGGTAATCGGTCTCGCCGCCGCATGCGGCCTGTTCTTCGTGATCTCGGGCAGCATATTGTGGTGGCGGCAGCGCAAGACCTTCGAGGCGCGGCCCTGGCCGAAGCGCTGGAGCCGGCCGGCGATCGTCCGCCAGCACCGCGACCTCGGCATCATGGTCGCGCCGCTGCTGCTGCTGTCGCTCTACACCGGGCTGGTGTTCGTCTTCCGCCCGGCCTCGGCGCTCGCGCTCGGTCCCGGCGCGCCCGCCGCGGTCGAACGCGCGGGCAAGGCGCCGCCACCACTTAAGGTCGATCTGTCCGACCATCTCGACTGGGCGGCGATCGTTCGTGCGGCGCATGCCCGTTTCCCCGAAGCCGAGCTGCGCCTGGTCAGCCTGCCGCGCAAGGACAGCGGGCTGATCGCGGTGCGGATGCGCCAGCCCGAGGAATGGCTGCCCAACGGCCGCACCATGCTTTGGTTCGCCGCCGATGACGGCCGGCTGATCGCCGCGAGGGACGCGCGGGCGATGGACGGCCGGGTCAAGGCCTATAACCTCTTCTATCCGCTCCATGCCGCCAAGGTCGGCGGGCTGGCTTTCCGCCTGCTGATGAGCCTGTCGGGTCTGGCACTCACGATGCTGGGTAGTCTTGCGGTATGGAGTTTCTGGTTCGCCCGGCCGAAGAAGAAACCGAAGCGCCGACCGGCGTAAGGGGGCGAGGATGCGGGTTGCGATGGCGCGGTTGCTGGCGACGCTGGCCCTTCTCGCAGCCCCGATATCGGCCCAGCAGGTGTCGTCGGTCGGACGCGACTGCCGGGACGATCGCGGCGCCGATCGCTGCGATCCGAAAGGCCAGGCCGCATTGCGTGCCAAATTCGGTATCGACCCGGTCGAAGTCTATACCGACCGCAAGGCGGCGCTGCTGCGCGCCGTCTATATCGACGGCTATGGCAATGCGGTCGGCGTGGTCGACTTCACCCGCAATCCCGGCGAGGAACCGCGGCTGTCGGTTCGCGTGCTGCGCCCCGATGGCTTCACGTCGCGGGTTGCCGAGATGGGCGCGGTGGTGCCGCTGGCGACATGGGAGGATCTGCTCCGTCGCAGTGCCACCTTCGACCGCGACTTCATGCCGCTCCCTGGTCCCGCCCGCGACGAGATCGAGTTCTGCCTCCACGGCTGGATGGCCACCGTCGAGGCGGCGCTGCCGTCCGGCAAGGTCCGGCGGAAAACCCAGAGTGCCTGCGGCGGGGAGGGAGTGGTGGTCGCGCTGTCGTTCGACTTCGCGCGCACCGCGTTGGCGCTGTTGCCGGCCTGCGCGCTGCTCGATCCCGATCAGCACCGCAACGATGTCACGCGGCTGGCGGTGTGCGCCACCCTCGAAGGCGATCGTGCCGCGGCGGCGCTGGCGCGCAACGTCTATGGCAGCAACTGGTTCGCCAATCCGCACGGCCCCGACATGGCCTTCCCGTTGCGGCATCTTTTCTTCGATCATGCGCGGATCGAATGGGCTGGCGAGCCTCCGGCCGATGGCGCCGCCGCCGCCGCTCTGCTGTGGACGACCAAGATGCCGTCGCGCCATCTCTTCGTTCAGCGCCTCGTCGGCGAGACCGCCGATCGGGTGCGGATCGAAGCGATGATCGACGAAGCCGGCGCGGCGCCGGACCAGCGACGGGTCGCGTCCGTCACCCAGATCTGGACCCGCGAAAATGGCTTCGGTTTTCGCCTGTCGGCGATGACCGTGGGCAAATCCTTCTCGCCGCCGCTGCCGAAACCCTGATCGCGACACAGTTCATCATTTGACTAGTTCTGAATATGAACTAATATCCCCGTTACGCTATCGCCGTCGCCTGGAACGGGAAGCGCAGGAGGTGCGGGTGATCAGAGGCTATCGAACGGCTATGGTGGTGGCGCTTGGGCTGGCCGCGCCTGCGGTGCTGGCGGCGGATGTCGCGCCGCCGCGGGTCGCCGGGCTGCGCGAGCTCGGTGCGGCGTTCAAGAACGTCAATGACGAGCTCAAGTCGGGCACCCCGCAAATCTACATCATCCAGCTCTCGGCCCGGCAGATCCGCGATGCCGCCAAGCTCCAATATGGCTGGTTCCCGGCGGGAAGCGGCCCCGCGCCCGGCCGCAAGACCGCGGCGAAGCCCAAAATCTGGACCCAGCCGGCGAAGTTCAAGGCCGCACAGGACGCCTTCGCCACCGAGGCGGCCAGCTTCATGAAGGTTGCGCAGGGTGGCAATGTCGGGGCGATCAAGGTCGCCGCCAAGTCGCTCGGCCAGACCTGCGGCGGTTGCCACCGCCCGTTCCGCGTCGAGGAACGCTGACCATGGCGGCGTCCGGCGAAAGATCGCGGCGCCGTCGGCAACGAGAGGAGAAGGTGATGCGGCGCTATCTGCTGGCGATGACGATATTGGCGATGCCGCTGCCGGCGACGATCGCGGGCGCGCAGGCGGTGACCGAGGCGACCGCGGTCGGCGACGGCCATCCGGCCGGAGTCGGCTTCGTGCCGGCCGCCAAGGGTTTCCGCTTCGTCGATGCCCATGGCATGACGCTCTATGCGCTCAACATGCGGCTGGCGCGATCGCGTTCGGGCGCGACCCTCGATTTCTGCACCGGTCCGTGCACGCAGAGCTGGACCCCGCTCGCCGCCCCCGCCGATGCCAGGCCGATCGGCCGCTGGAAGCTGGTGAAGGCGGCGCAGGGCCCGCAATGGAGCTACAAGGACGATCTGGTCTTCACCTACAAGATCGATCGCAAGGGCACCGCCGCCGGCGACGGCGCCGACTATCTCTGGTCGACGATCGCCTATGTCCCACCGGCGCCGACGCTGGTCGCCCCCGCGATCGTCGCCCCGCGCTTCGTCGACAAGGCCTATATCCTCGCCGACACCGACGGCCATCCTTTGTTCTCTGCCAAGGGTAAGGCCTGCGACGCCGATTGTGCCGGCTGGCGTCCGCTGCTCGCCGGTCTGGCCGCCAGGGACATCGGACCCTGGTCGGTCGTGCGCGAACCCGGCCGCACCGCCTGGGCCTATCGCGGCAAGCCGGTGTTCGTCAGTGAGACCGACGAGTTGCCCGCAGCCGGCGCGGTGCTGCGGCCCTGAGGATCGATTGCGATCGGACACGCGCGGCGGTTGCGGAGCGGAGCCTGGACAATTGTAGTTCGTATTTTGAACTTGATTGCGCGTCGCGACTCATATAGTTTCAAAGATGAACAAAAAATAGGGAGAGCGAGGCCATGAAGCCCCGATCACACCGCCCGGCCGTGCGTGCGCTCATGATCGCCGCGATCCCGGTCGGACTCGCTGCGGTCACCGTCGCGCTGGCGACCACGCCCGGCGCCTCGACCGAGCCCAGCCCCGCGGCCGCGCCGAGCAGCCATCCGCGCGAACTGGGTTTCGTGCTCACCGCCTTCGCGCCGGCCATCTACCAGGGCAAGGATGATTGCCCAGACGGTCTCGTCGGGACGGTGCGCGAAAATTATCTCGACTCGTTGCCCGAGGCCGAACGCACGCGGCTGCTGCTCAAGGTCAACGAGCCCGAACTCACCGCGCGCTGGAAAGCCTATGCGCTCGGTCCCGAGCACAGCAACATCTGCGCCAATCCCGAAAAATTCAGCCGGCCGGTGGCGAAGCTGATCGAAGGGCCGATCGCGCGCGGGCTCAATCTCGACGGCGACAGCGGCGATGGCGCGGGCGCATCCGACGGCTGCGCCCATGACAATTTCACCGCCCCCGATGGCGAGAAGGGCATCGACAACCAGGCCTATCGCGCGCTCGGCTGCACCCGGAATTACCGTGGGGTCGACGGGCTCGGCGGCGACGGCATCGGCGGCCAGAACGCGATGCTCGCGACCGGCGAGCAGAGCAAGGTGCTGCTGCTGCGCGGGGTCGACAGCCTCGCGAACGATCCCGACGTCGAGGTGATCTTCGCGACCACCGACGATCGGCCGGTGCTCGACTCGAAGCGCAATTTCATCACCGGCGCGAGCTTCAGCGTCACCGACAATCCGGCCTGGCGCAACGTCCTCCACGGCCGGATCGTGAACGGCGTCCTCACCACCGATCCCGCCGACATCCGCGTGTCGCGCCGCATGGGCCATGGCGGGGCGGCCGGGCTCAACGCTGAATTCGACATGCGCCGTGGCCGCTTCCGGCTCGCCTTCCAGCCCGACGGATCGATCAAGGGGCTGTTCGGCGCCTATCAGCCGATGCGCAACGTCATCGTCTCGACGATCAACGGCGGCATCGGCGCCGCCGAGACCGCGGGCATCGACTGCGCCGCCGAATATGCCGCGCTCACCAAACTTGCCGATGGCTTGAAGGATCCGAAGACCGGGCGCTGCACCGCGATCTCGGCGGCGCTCGACGTCGCCGCGGTACCGGCCTTCGTGATCGATCGTCCACCCCATGCCGACAAGCCGAGGATCGCCGCCCGATGAAGACCTCGTTCCGCCTCGGCGCCGCGTTCGCCGCCGCGCTTGCGACCCCGCTGCTGCTGCTCGGTTGCGCCGGCGATCCCGCCGCCAAGGTCGCGACCGCCGACCAGGCGCCGCTGCTCGATGCCCCGCTCGGTCAGGTCGTCGGCATGCGTCGGCTGACCGAGGCGCAATATCGCAACGCGATCGCCGACATCTTCGGCGCGGACATCGTCGTCGCCGGCCGGTTCGAACCGATCGTCCGTCCGGCCCATCAACTGCTCTCGACCGGCGCCGCCAGCGCCGCGCTTTCGCCCGCCGGGCTCGAACAGTTCGACGCGATCGGTCGCGCGATCGCCGCGCAGGTCTTCGACGAAAAGCACCGCCCGTCGATCATGCGCTGCGCCCCCGCCGACGCGACGAAGCCCGACGACGCCTGCGCCGCGGCGACCCTCACCCCGATCGGCCGCTATCTGTTCCGTCGCCCGCTCACCGCCGCCGAACAGAAGGGCGTCGTCACCATGGCCAATGCCGCGGCGGCGCGGACCGGTTCCTTCTACCGCGGCATGGAACTCGCACTCGGTGCGATGCTGGTCGCCCCCGATTTCCTGTTCGTCGTCGAAAGCGCCGAACCCGATCCCGCCCATCCGGGCGCGATGCGGCTCGACGATCTGTCGCGCGCATCGCGGCTGAGCTTCCTGCTGTGGAACACCACGCCCGACGATGCGCTGCTCGCCGCGGCGCAGGCCGGCAGGCTCACCGACGATGCCCAGTTGGCCGCGATCGCGGGGCGGATGGTCAAGTCGCCCCGGCTCGAAGACGGCGTGCGCGCCTTTTTCGCCGACATGCTGCTGTTCGAGAAGTTCGACGACATCGCCAAGGATCCGGTGGTCTATCCGCGCTTCAACCCAGACGTCGCCAAGGCATTGCCCGAACAGATGCTGCGCACCATCGTCGATGAACTGGTCGCCCGCGACGGCGATTATCGCGACCTGTTCACCACCCGCCGCACCTTCATGACCCGCGCGCTCGGCCCGGTCTACAACGTCCCGGTCCAGCACCGCACCGGCTGGGAGCCTTATGAGTTCGCGCCCGAGGACGGCCGCGCCGGGTTGCTCAGCCAGGCGGGCTTCCTCGCGCTCTATGCGCATTCGGGGCGCAGCTCGCCCACGCTGCGCGGCCGCGCGGTGCGCGAGCTGCTGCTGTGCCAGCCGGTTCCCAACCCGCCGGGCAACGTCAACTTCACCGTCGTCCAGGACACGACCAACAAGGTGCTGCGCACCGCCCGGCTGCGGCTCAGCGCCCATGCCACCGATCCCGCCTGCTCGGCCTGCCACCGGATCACCGATCCGATCGGCTTGCCGCTCGAGACCTTCGACGGCATCGGCGGTTTCCGCGCCAGGGAGAATGGCGCCGATATCGACGCCTCGGGCAGCTTCGAAAGCATCGCCTTCACCGGCGCCGCCGGCCTCGGCAAGGCGCTGGCATCGAGCCCGTCGACCAGCGAATGCCTCGCCTCGCGGGCGCTCGAATATGCCACCGGCAGGCCCACCGACGACGAAGGCGCCACCGTCACCGCGCTCGACAAGGGTTTCGCCGCCGACGGCTATCGCTTTCCGGCGCTGATGCTGCGGGTCGCGACCCTTGCCAGCGCCTATCAGTACAAGGCCGATCCCGGCCGCACCCCAAGCGTCGCTTCCATAGCGACCAACTCCACATCGAGAGGAGGCGTACGATGACCATCGACCGCAGGACCGCGCTGCGCGGCATGATGAAGGGCGCCGGGGTGATGGTCGGGCTACCCCTGCTCGACATCTTTCTCGACGGCAATGGTGCGGCGATGGCCGCGACCGGTGCGCCGGTGCCGGTGCGCTTCGGCACCTGGTTCTGGGGGCTCGGCGTCAATCCGCCGCGCTGGTTCCCGTCGAAGACCGGCAAGGATTATGAGATCACGCCGGAACTCGAGCCGATCCGCGCGCTCAAGGCGAAGATCAACATCCTCGGCGATTTCGCGGTCCCGCTCGACGGCAAGCCCAACCTGCCGCACACCAGCGGCGGCATCGGTATCCGCACCGGCTTCGCGACCACCGCCGAAGGCGGGTTGCCCGCGCCGTCGTTCGACGTGCTGATCGGCGACCAGATCGGCACCCGCACCCGCTTCCGCTCGCTCGAAGTGTCGGCGACGGGGGATCCGCGCAATTCGCTCAGCGGCCGCGGCAACGGCAATCTCAACCCGGCCGAGATCTCGCCGATGGCGCTCTATACCCGCATTTTCGGCCCCGGCTTCGCCGATCCGAACAGTGCGACCTTCACCCCCGATCCGCAGACGATGGCGCGCCGTTCGGTGCTGTCGGCGGTGACCGACCAGCGCCAGGCGCTCGAGACCCGATTGGGGGCCGCCGACAAGCAGCGGCTCGACCAATATTTCACCTCGATCCGCCAGCTCGAAAAGCAGCTCGACGTCCAGCTGACCAAGCCCGAGCCGATGCAGGGCTGCGTCGTCCCGCGGCGGCCCGGCGAACGCCAGGTCAACGCCGAGATCGAAAATGTCATGGAGAACCACAAGATCATGACCGATCTGCTGGTGATGGCGCTCGCCTGCGACAACACCCGCGTGTTCAACATGAATTTCAACAATGGCGCCTCGTCGCTGACCCGGATCGGCAGCACGATCACCCATCATCAGCTCACCCATGAGGAGCCGCTCGACAATCGCCTCGGCTATCAGCCCGAGGCGAGCTGGTTCATCAACAAATGCATGGAGGGTTTCGCCTATTTCGTGTCGGCGCTCGACGCGGTGAAGGAGGGCGATCGCACCCTGCTCGATAACACCCTGGTGTTCGCGCATTCGGAGACCGAATTCGCCAAATTCCACACCATCGACAATATCCCGATGATGACCGCGGGCAGCGCCGGCGGGCGGGTCCGGACCGGCCAGCATATCGGCGGCGAGTCGACGCCGGTGACCCGTGTCGGCCTGACCCTCCAGCAGCTTATGGGGGTGTCGGTCGACAAATGGGGTGTCGCCAGCCTCGAGACCAACAAGCCGGTGTCGGAGCTGCTGGTATGAAAGCTGCGTTCGCCCTCGCGCTGCTGGCAATGGCCGCGCCTCCCTTGTCCGCGGCCGAACCCGCCGCCACCGTCGGCACGGTGATGGGGCCGGCGCTTCGTTCCTCCGACATCGCGCGTTCGACCCGATTCTATACTGTGGGTCTCGGCCTCGTCCTCGCCCGCAAGATCGAGACCGAAGGGGGTACCGAAGCGATCTTCACCTTCGCCACCGGCCGCCCGCCGATGATCCTGCTGTTCACGTCGAAAGACCCGGCCAAGGCCGGGCCGATCGCGCTCGGCGACGGCTATGGCCGCACCCTGCTCGGCGTCGCCGATGCCGACGGCCTCGTCGCGCGCCTGAAGGCGGCCGGCTATGCCCCGGGCGAGGTCCACGCCAATGCGGTCAACCATATGAAGACCTTCTGGGTGAAGGATCCCGACGGCTATGCCTATGAGATCAGCGAACGGCCCGGGGCCGCGCAATAATATGGACATGCCGGACTCCGGTCGTCGCAACCTGATCGGGATTGCGGGTAGCTTGCTACTGCTCGGTCTTGCCGGCCCGGCGCTCGCCCAGGCCCCCGCCTGCTTCGATCTCGACGCGCTTCCCGCCAGCCAGAAGGGCATGCGCCGGTCGATCGGCTTCAAACCGGTCTCGCCCGATCCCGCCAGGAAATGCGCGACCTGCTCCTTCTTTACGCCGGCGGGCGGCGATTGCGGGAAATGCGCGCTGCTGAGCGGCGGTGCGGTCGCGACCGGCAGCGTCTGCGACAATTGGGCGGCGAAGGGCTGACCGGTGGCGGAGGCAGAAGGCGCCGTGCGTGGCAGGGTCTGGGTCTGGGACGTGCCGATCCGGCTGTTCCACTGGGCGATCGTCGGATTGATCGCTTTCTCCTGGTGGAGCGCCACCACCTTCCACATGGACTGGCACCGCTGGTCGGGGATCGCGGTCTGCGGCTTGCTCGTCTTCCGCATCCTTTGGGGCCTGGTCGGGACCAGCACCGCGCGCTTCGCGACCTTCGTTCGCGGTCCCGGTGCGGCCTGGATCTATCTGCGCGGCCGGTATCCCGCGACGATCGGCCATAATCCGCTCGGCAGTTGGAGCGTGGTCGCCCTGCTGCTGGTCCTGGTGACCCAGGTCGTCTCGGGCCTGTTCGCGGTCGACATCGACGGCATCGAATCCGGCCCGCTGTCCGACCGGATCGACTTCGACCAGGGGCGCACGGCGGCGGCGATCCATCATCTCGGCTGGACCGCGCTTATGATCCTGATCGCGCTCCATGTCGCGACGATCCTCGTCTATCTGCTGGCCAAGCGCCGCAACCTGACCGGGGCGATGCTCACCGGCTATCAGCGCGGGCGCGGTGCGGCGGGCGAGCAGGGGGCGGTCCGCGCCCCGCGCTGGCGGCTCGCCGTCGCGATCGCGGTTGCTGCCATCGCCGCCTGGTGGGTCGCCAACGGGCTGCGGCTCGGCTGAGTCGGAGGGTCCGGACCCATCCTTGACACCCCCGGAGGCCATGGATACCGCATGCGCACCGATGAACGATCGCACGCCACGCCGCGAAGACTTGCCCTGGGACGAAATCGGCTTCGTTGCCGAGAAGATGTCGTTCGCATCGCGGCCGCTCCACGCCGCGGTCAAGGACATCGTCGAGGAATATGATCTCGGCCCGCGCGGTGCCTGGATTCTGCTGCTGATCCACACCGGCGAAGTCTATCCGCTCGACGTCGCCAATGTCTTCGGGGTCGGCCGCAGCCTGATCACCGCCGAACTCACCCGCTTGATCGCCGCCGGCCTGATCACCTCGGTCCAGGGCAAGACCGACCGCCGCCGGATGGAACTGACCCTGACCGAAGAGGGCGAGCGCACCTATCTGCGCGTCAAGCAGGGCCTCTCGACCCTGATCAACGGCCGCCTGCGCCACTATAGCCGCGAGGAAATCCTGCTGTGCGCGCGGATCCTCCAGGACATGCAGGCCGGCGGCGAGTAGGCGCGCTGTCGCTATACCGGCCCCCGGCCCCGGGGCGTGCGATCCTCTTTCCGATAAAGCAGTACCCGGCCGGCCGGTAGCAGCTGTAGCAGCACGTCAAATTCGGCAACGTCCATCGTCAGCAGCGTGAGGCCCAGCTTCTGGGCCTGCAGGAACAGCACGCAGTCGTGCAGCGCCTTGAAGCGTGAATCCTTCCCATAGCCCTGCAACCGGCACAACATCCCCGCCAGCAACGCAGCCCGTCCCAGTACATCGGCGTCGGGTGCCAATATACGGTGCGAGGGCATCGCCCTGACCTGCTCGCGGATCGCGGTGATCGCGTCCACAGTACGCGGGTCATTGGGCTTCAACACACCGGCTGCATGCATCAATTCCTGGATCGCGATCGTCGAATGATTGATCCGGCGCGTGTCGATCAGCCGCTCGACGATCACCGGGGCGCGTCCCTGCATCTGGTTGATATAGACGCAGCTGTCGAGCAGCAGCGGCGAGCCGGCAATGTCCGCATCGGTCGCGAACGGAAGCGTGTCGTCGGGTCTGCGCGCCAATGTCCTGCCCGGATCGAACCGCGCCCAACGCAGCGCGCCGTCGATATCGAACATCGGTCTTTAGAAACCGAGATCCAGATCGGGATCGATCGTGGCACGCGCGGCCCTGAACCGCTCGGCGAACCCGTCCTCTAGCGCCACGCTGGCGAGTGCGAATTCGATCAGGTCGGTGTCGGTCGCGATGCCCGTGCGCGCCTTGGCTTGGGCGATCAGCGCGGGACTGACCCGGCCGGCGATGCGCCCGGTCTTGGCGTCGAGAAATCCCGACCGCTCGGCCGCGGCCATCACGGCATCGACCGGGCTTTCATAAGGGACACGCGCCTCATGGACGATTCCGCCTGCGGATGCAGCGCTGCCGGTTTCAGGGCGTTTCCGGCTTATAGTGCTTCGCCTCGCCATTGATGTCACCTGATGTTGAACGAAATTCGATTTTGTTGAACTTAACATGGATACGGCACCGGTTGAAGAGGCCGCGGTTCCTGAGGGCACCGCTTCCCTTCACGTTAGCTGCCATCTCCGTGCCCCCGAAATTTCACGAAGCTGCAGCCTGACCGCAATAAGCAGGACTCACTGATCGTCTAGGCACCCCCAACGATGGGGATCGTGTTATGAAGATGTATCTGGATGCAGCGTTGTTCGCCGGGGTCGCGATGCTGTCGGCCGCCGGGTCGGGCAACGGCGATGTTCGCCACCATATCGACCCGCCCGCGCAGATCGCCGCGCGGGCCGGCACCGATCCGCTGTCGGTGATGACCTATAATGTCGAAGGCCTGCCATGGCCGGTCGCGACCGGGCGCGACGCCGCGCTCGGCCGGATCGCCGATCGGCTGGCGGCGATGCGCGGTGCTGGGCGGCAGCCGCATATCGTCCTGCTGCAGGAGGCCTTCACCGATCAGGCGGCGCAGATCGCGCGGCGCGCCGGTTATCCGCATGTCGCCTTCGGTGCCGGCACCGCGCTGCGCAGCCCGATCGCGCCGACCGCGGCCGATCGCGCCTTCGTCGACGCCGCGCGCTGGGATCGCGGCGAACGGCTCGACAAGCAGTTCGGCAGCGGCCTGATCATCCTGTCCGACTATCCGATCACCGCGGTCGATCGGTTGGCCTTCCCCGATTTCGCCTGCGCCGGCTTCGATTGCCTCGCCAACAAGGGGGTGCTGCTGGCGCATGTCAGGGTGCCTGGCATCGCCGATCCGGTGCCGGTCGCCAACACCCACCTCAACGCCCGCAACGCCTCGGGGGTGCCGCACGAGCGCTCGGGACGGGCCTATGCCCGGCAGGTCGAACTGATGGCGGCCTTCCTGCGCCGTCACGTCGCGCTGGACGCGCCGCTGCTGATCGGCGGCGACATGAACATCGGCAAGGACGAAGAGCGCGCGCGCATCTTCTTCGCCGGCTTCGCGCGCGCCGGGCTCGGTTTCGTCCGCCCGCATCTCAGTGGGCTGCATCGCGCGCTCGGCGAGGCGGTCTGGGCCGACGGCCGCACCCGCGACGACATGAAATTCTCGATCCAGCGCCGCAAGGACTGGCTGTTCGCGCGCGGCATCGGCGGTACGCCGATGCCGGTCGCGCTCGCGCATATGCCGTTCGGTTCCGAGCCCGATGGTGAGCCGCTTTCCGACCATTTCGGCTATGTCATCGACTATGCCCCGCCACGCAGCGCGCCGACCAGCCTGGCCGGCGCCGAAGCGCGCGGCATCGTACGGCGGGTCGGCTGATGCGCCGGGCACGCCACATCGCCGGCTTCTGCGCGCTGCTGCTATGCGGGCATGGTGGCCTCTCGGCGTCTCCGCTCGCCGAGCCCGATGCTTTCATCCTGCGCCCGACGCCGAAGCCGTTCATGCCGCTCCTGTCCTCGCCGGGCCTGCCCGGCGGCTGGTACCGGCTCGATCCGCTCGACCGCATCGCCGCCGACGATCGCGGCAATGTCCCGACCATCGGCATTCGCCGCAAGACCCGGCATTTTACCGCCCAGGCCGCCTTCGTGGCGGTGCCGCTGCTCGCCGGACAGTTTCGCGCCTTCCTCGACCAGCCGCGCAACGTCCTTCCGCGCAGCCGGATGACCTCGCTGCTGCTCGAGGACGAGGTCGCGCTCGACGACCGGCTTTCGTTGCGCGCCGGCTGGAGCGCGCTCAAGCTCAGCAACGGCAATGCCAATATCACCGTCGGGCGGGGCCGGTTGAAGCTCAAGGCGCATGACTGGTTCATGCCGCGCGCGTCGCTCCATCTCCAGGCGGGGCAGGGGATCGGCCTATGGCTCGGCTATAGCCAGTCGATGTCGGCCTATGGCGAGACCGGCTCGACGGGACCGCTCGGCCTGACCCTCGGCGAGTTCGAGGCATTGCGCGATCGCCTGCGGCCCGAGCGGCGCGAAAGCCTGCGGCTGCGCGCCGAACTCGACCCGGCGCCCGGCGCGCATGTCGCGGTCAGTCTCTATGGCGGCCGCGTTGCCGATCGCCTCGCCTTTGGCGATCATAGCTATCTCCCCGAGACGATCGGATCGGCTTCGGTCCGCGGCGCCGCCGTCCGCGCGACGATGCGCGTCGCGCCCGGCATGCTCTGGTCGGTCGGTTACGACCAGGCGCGGTTCGACCCGGTCGTCGGGCCCGGCGCGGGCGGCGCCGTCTGGGAACGCGATCTCGCCACCGAGGCGAGCTGGGCCGGCGGCCCATGGCGCACCTCGCTCCGGATCGCCCGTACCAGCGCTCCGGCGTTGCTCGATGCGGTCCAGGTCCGGCGGGCCTCGTGGCGCATCGAAACCGGCATCGACTATGCGGCGCTGCGCATCGGCCGTCGCTCGGTCACCCTGTTCGCCCGGCTGACCGAACCGAGCCGGCTCGCCAGCGCCAACATGCCCGCCGACGACGCCCCCGCCAGCCTGCGCGCCCAGGACCTCGCCCGCACCGCAAAGCTGGGCACGGCGATGATTTTCTAGATGGGCTGCCGTCTCGCCCCCGTGCTGGCGAGCATGGCCCTTTCCGAGGTCGACCTCGGGTCAAGGCAATTGCGTCAGCTTGGCCAGATCTGCGCAGCGTGCAGGATCCGCAGGATGGTGACCCGCAGTTGGTCTTCCGAGTAGACGACTATATAGTTTCGCCGGACCAGCATCTCGCGCGTGCCTGGAAGACGGCCCGTCTCATAGAGTTTGGGATGTTCTACCAATGCCGCGACTTTCGCCTCAATGTCGTCCTTGAGCCTATGCGCGGCATCGGGATTGTCGTCCGAGATATGATCGATGATCGAGAGCAGGTCGGTGCGTGCCGCTTTGCGCCACTCAAGCCTCGCTTCGGGCACGCCGCTTCCTGTCGATCAGGGCCTGAACCTCATCCATGACTTCGGCATGGGGGATCGTTGGACTCCTGTCGTCCAGTGCCTCCTGCACTTTCGCGCGGAACCATGCGTCATGTACTGAGGAATCGACTGTAAATCCGGGGGGAAGGCCTCCTTCCTTGGCGACGCGGGTCAACAGGATGCGAACAGCATCAGACACGCTAAGGCCGACATTGGCGAGCGTCTCGGCGGCTTTGGCCTTGAGATCGTCGTCAATGCGGACGTGCAGCATCGAGGTTCGGGCTACCATCAGATATCTCCTCGAACCATATATGTATCTCATTTGAGATACGATCAAGCGCTGGCCGAGGTATCGGCATGTGACGATCGCCGTCGCGAAGTTTGTCCCGTCTGCGTCATTCTATCACCCCTTCGAGGACTTCGATCACCGCGGCCTCGATCCGCTCGCCCGTTGCGCGACCATTTTTGCGCCAGGCCAGGCAGGTCGTCAGCGTCAGCGCCGGTTCTTCGATCAGGCAGCCGCTCAGCCGCCCCGTGCTCAGCGCGTCGCCGCAATAGGCTTCGGGCAGCACCGCATAGCCCGCGCCGCCCGCGACGAGCTGGCGCGCGAGCCGCGGCGAGTCCGCCTCGACCCGGATGTCGAGCGCGAGTTTCGCCCGCGCGGCGGCCGCGTCGAGGATCGAGCGCAGCCCGACATGGTGCGTCGGCACGATCAGCGGCAGTCCCGCGACGGCCCGAAAGCCGACCGGGCCTGACCCGAGCAGCGGATCGCCCGGCGGCCCGACCAGCAGCAGCGGATCGCGCCGCAATATCTTGTCGACCAGCCGGACGTCGTTCGACGGTTCCTCGATCAGCGCGAAATCGATCACCCCGCGGTTGAGCCATTCGATCAGGCTGCCGTTCGGCGCCTCGGCGATGCGCAGCGCGATCTTGGGAAAATCGCGCCCCATCCGCCAGGTCAGGTCTCCCGCGAGCAGGTCGCCGATCGCCGACGGCATGCCGATCGTGACATTGCCCTCGATCCGCGAGGCGTAGGAGCGCACGCTCTGCAGCGCGAGTTCGAGCGCGCGCAGCGGCCCGGTCACCGATCCGCGCAGATGCTCGCCCTCCTCGGTCAGCTGCATGCCACGCGCGGTCCGGCTGAACAGGCTTACGCCGAGTTCCTCCTCGAGCAGCCGCATCTGCCGGCTGAGCGCGGGCTGGGCGATGCGCAGCACCCCGGCGGCCTTGGTCAGCGAGCCGTCCTCGGCAATCCGCACGAAATAGCTGAGTCGCCTGATCTCCATGTCGTCGAGCTATACAATTTCCTTATGTCATATGAACCGAGATTATAGTGGTTCGATATGTCGCGGCGGCGGTAGAACGATGTCTGGGGAGCCGGCCAAGCCGGCCGGTGAGGAGAGGTCGATGAGCATCGCGCAGAAATACGGGCCGTGGGCGGTGATCGCCGGGGCCTCCGAAGGCACCGGCGCGGCATTTGCGCGGCTGCTCGCGGCGGAGGGCGTGCCCTCGGTGCTGATCGCCCGGCGCGAGGCACCGCTGACCGCGCTCGCCGACGGCATCCGCGCCGACACCGGGGTCGAATGCGTCACTGCCGCGGTCGACCTCACCGCGCCCGACGCGCTCGATCGCATCATCGCCGCGGTCGGCGACCGCGAGGTCGGGCTGTTCGTCGCCAATGCCGGGGCCGACGACAATGGCGCCTATTTCCTCGACGCCGGCATCGCCGCCTGGACCGGCCAGATCCAGCGCAACGTCATGATCATGACCCAGGCCAGCTATCATTTCGGTTCGGCGATGCGCGCGCGGGGGCGGGGCGGGCTGCTGCTCGTCAATTCGGGCGCCTGCTATGGCGGGTCGAGCCATATGGCGGTCTACACCGCGACCAAGGCCTTCATGCTGTGCTTCGCCGAGGGGCTCTGGGCCGAGTTGCGCGACAAGGGGGTCGACGTCCTCACCCTCGTCCTCGGCCGCACCGACACCCCGGCCTTCCGCAAGCTGCTCGCCGAAAAGGGCCAGCCGGTTCCCGAGGGCATCGCCACCGCCGAGGCGGTCGCCGAAGCCGGGCTCGCCCGCCTGCCGCACGGGCCGATCCACAATTTCGGCAGCCCCGACGATGCGGGCGGCTTCGGCTATGCCTCCCCCGACGACCGCCGCCAGCGCGTCCTCGCGATCGAAGCCGCCAGCCGCGCGGTGTTCGGCAAGTAGAAGCCGATCGCCCTCCCTTTCGTCGTCCCAGCGAAGGCTGGGATCCATGTCTCTTCAGGCAAGCAATGCCAGCGCAAGTGAAGAGAGACATGGGCCCCAGCCATCGCTGGGGAGACGGCGAGAGTGGGGCGGCCATCTGACTATAAAGAGGAATGCTCGATGAAAGCCGCCTATATCGAAAACGGCCAAGTCCTCGTCGGCGAGATGCCCGAGCCGACCCCGGGGCCGGGCCAGGCGCTGGTGCGCACCCATAGCTGCGGCATGTGCGCGTCCGAGCAGCATTTCCTTCATTCGGGCCAGAACGTCATCGATCTCTCGCGCAAATATGGCGGGCCCTATGCCGCGCTCGATTTCGCGAAACCCTTCATCCCCGGCCATGAATATGTCGGCGAGGTGATCGATTATGGTCCGGGCAGCCGGCGACCGGTCAAGCCGGGCCGGCGGGTCACCTCGATGCCGGTGATGCGCGCCGCCGGCAGCCACAAGGTGATCGGCTTCAGCCATGAATGCCCGGGCGGGTGGGGCGAGCTCATGCTGCTCGACGAAAATGCCCTGCTCGAGATTCCGGGCGACCTCGACGACGATATGGCGGCGATGACCGAGCCGCTCGCGGTCGGGCTCGAACATGCCCGGCGCGGCCGACCGACGAAGGACGATGTCTGCCTGGTCGTCGGCTGCGGCGCGATCGGGTTGGGGGTGATCGCAGGCCTGAAACTGATGGGGATCGGTCCGATCATCGCCGCCGATTTCCACCCCGGCCGGCGCGAGGTCGCGATCGCGATGGGTGCCGACATCGCGATCGATCCGCACAGCCTGTCGCCTTACGACCCGATCCCCGATCTCGGTCAGCGCCGTGCCAACCTCGTCTATGAATGTGTCGGCCTGCCCGGGCTGCTGCCGCAGATCATCGCCGCGGTCGGGTTCGATGCGCGGATCGTGATGGGCGGCTATTGCATGGAGGAAGAGCGCTTCTACGTCTTTGCTGCGCAGAACAAGCGGCTGACCGTCCATTTCGCGGCGGGCGAGGAGGCGGAGGACATGGCGCTCGCGCTCGGGTCGATCGCCGACGGCCGCATCGACGTGCGGCCCTGGCTCGGCGGTCGCATCGGCCTCGGCGCGGTCGCGCAAGCGGTAGCCGACATGTCGGGGCCGACCGCGCCGATCCGCACCGTCGTCGATCCGCGCCGGCTGTGATGGTGCCCCGCGCCACGCCGCGCCTCGGGATCGAGGCGCTCAGCGTCTTCGGCCTGCCGCCGGTCGCCTATGTCGAACTCGCCGCCGATCTCGGTTGCCGGTGCATCTCGATCGGGCTGACGACGATACCCTATAACCCGCACGGCTATGCGCCTTGGTCGCTGCGCGACGATCCGGCGCTGCGCCGCGAGATGGTCGCGGCGATGCGAGATCGCGGCGTGGCGATCTCGCTCGGCGAGGGCTGCACGATCCGCGCTGGCCGCGATATCGCCGACATGGCCCGCGATCTCGACCTGCTCGCCGAACTCGGTGCCGAGCGGATCAACGCGGTCAGCCTCGATCCCGACCGCGCGCGCAGCTTCGACCAGTTCGCCATGCTCGCCGAACTGGCGGCGGCGCGCGAGATGGTCTCGACCGTCGAACTCTGCCCGGTGCTGACCATCGCCAGCCTCGCCGACGCGCTCGACCTCGTCGCTTATGTCGGCCGGCGCGATTTCGGCCTGCTGCTCGACACTATGCACCTCGCCCGCTCGGGCGCGACCCCGGCCGATCTCGCCGCGCTCGATCCTGCGCTGATATCCTATGTCCAGCTGTGCGACGCGCCGCTGGTGCCGGCCAATCCCGATTATATGGACGAGGCGACCTTCGCGCGGATGGTCCCGGGCGAGGGCGAACTGCCGCTCGCCGCTTTTCTCGCCGCGCTCCCGGCGCTGCCGGTCGTCAGCCTCGAGGTGCCGTTGCGCGACGAGGCCGAGGCGGGCATCGCCCCGGGGATCAGGCTCGGCCGTGCGGTTGCGGCGACCCGCAAGCTGCTTGCGGGCTGATCCGGGCGCGGCCATCGTCGCACCCGAACAAGCGATCATCGACGAGGGGATGACATGAGCGACCAGGACTTCACCACCCGTTTCGGGCCGACGGCGCTCGTCACCGGCGCCTCGTCGGGAATCGGCCGGTCGTTCGCCGGCGCGCTCGCCGCGAAGGGCCTCGACCTCGTGCTGGTCGCGCGCCGGATCGACCGGCTCGAAGACCTCGCCACCCAGCTCCGCGCCGACCATGGCGTGGCGGTGACGCTGTGCCCGGTCGATCTCGCGCAGCCCGATGCCGCGGCGCAGGTCCTCGACGCGACCGCCGCGGTCGATATCGGCCTCGTCGTCAGCAACGCCGGCTTCGGGGTGAAGGGCGATCATGCCGGCAACGACCCCAGGGCGATGAGCGAGATGCTCATGGTCAACTGCCACACGCCGATGCTGCTCGCCCATGGTTTCATCCCGCGGCTGCGTGCGCGGGGGCGGGGCGGGCTGGTCTTCATCAGCTCGGTCGAGGCGCTGATCGGCTGTCCTTTCTCGACCGGCTATTCGGCGACCAAGGGCTTCGTCAACAATCTCGGCGAGGGGCTGTGGGGCGAACTCACCCCCGAGGGACTGACGGTCCTCACCGTCTGCCCCGGCGCCACCGACACCGAGGCGCTCGCGCGTGCCGGCATCGACCGGACGTCGATGCCCAATCTCATGGCACCCGACGACGTCGCCGGTCTCGCGCTCGACCATATCGACGACGGCCCGGTCTATATCCCCAGCGACCATTATCGCGCGATGTTCGGCCAACTCGCCGCGATGCCGCGCCGCGATGCGCTGACCGCGATGGCGGCGAGCATGAAGCGGTAGGCTGATACCAGGCCTTGGTGAGCCTGACTCACCGAGACCTGGTATCAGCCCGTGCGGCACTTGAGCATATCGATCGAGGATGCGTCAGCATCTTCGAGATCGCGTATTAGCCCCACCATTGAGGTTCCCTGGCTTTCGGTCTAGCGGGGCACCAAATCGGAAGGGATCAGTGCATGTCCATCACATTGGCGTCGACCGAGGAGATCCTCGAAGAGATCCGCCTCGGCCGCATGGTCATTCTCGTCGACGACGAGGATCGCGAGAATGAGGGCGACCTGATCATTCCCGCCGGCATGGCGACTCCCGAGGCGATCAACTTCATGGCGCGCTTCGGCCGCGGCCTGATCTGCCTGTGCCTGACCGAGGAGCGCGCCCGCGACCTCAATCTCGAACCGATGGTGCGCACCAACGGCACCCGTCACGGCACCGCGTTCACCGCCTCGATCAATGCGGCGATGTCGGAACATAATCCGATCTCCGCCGCCGGCCGCGCCCACACGATCGCGACCGCGATCGCCGCCAACGGGCCGGCGTCGATCGCCACTCCGGGCCAGGTCTTCCCGCTGATCGCCCGCGACGGCGGCGTCCTCGTCCGCACCGGCCATACCGAGGCCGCGGTCGACCTCGCCCGCCTCGCGGGTCTGAACCCGTCGGCGGTGATCTGCGAGATCATGAAGGACGATGGCGAGATGGCGCGGCTCGACGATCTCGCCGTCTTCGCGAAGGAGCATGGCCTCAAGCTCGGCACGATCCGCGACCTGATCCTCTACCGCCGCCGCCACGACCAGCTCGTCGAGCGGGTCTGGTCGCGCGAGATCGACACCGACGAGACTGGCAAGTGGCAGGCGATCGTCTACCGCAACCGGGTCGACGATTCGGAGACGCTGGCGCTGGTGAAGGGGGTGATCGACCCGGCCACGCCGACGCTGGTGCGCATGCACGTTCCCGACGCGCTCGCCGACATGATCCACGCGAAGACCCCGCGCAAGGGCCTGCTCGACGCGTCGATGCGCACCATCGCCGATGCCGGCGAAGGGGTGATCGTGCTGGTGAGCCCGAGCCCCGGCAAGGCGCTGACCAGCTTCGCGATCTCGACCGACGGCACGCCGATCGGCCGTCCCGAAATGCTGCGCGATTATGGTCTCGGCGCCCAGATCCTCGCCGATCTCGGCGTCCACGACATGCGCCTGCTGACCAACACCCACATGGACCTGATCGGCCTCGCCGGTTACGGCCTCGCGGTGGTCGAGGAACGGCCGTTCACCTGACTCGATTCACCCCTCCCTAAGAGGGAGAGGTGAATTAACGCGCCCGGTTCAGGGCGGCCCGAACCGGAATATCATCACCTTGTTGCCGTCGAGATCGCGGAAATAGGCGCCGTAGAAACCGTTCGGATCGGGTCCGCGCACGCCTGGTGGACCGACGCACACCCCGCCCAGTTCGATCGCCTTGGCATGGACCGCATCGACGATGTCGCGGCTCGCCGCCATGAAGCCGATCTGGGTGCCGTTGCCCGCGCTCGTCTCGCCCTCATAGGGCGTGCCGATCAGGAACATGCCGCCCTCGACGCCGCGATAGCCGACCACCTCGGGCCGATCGGTGACCCGCTTGGCGCCCAGCAGCCCGGCGATCGCGTCGTAGAACGTCTTGGCGCGCTCGAGGTCGCTTGTGCCGTAGCGGGCGATGCTCAGCATGGCGCGCGCTCGGACACCGTCTTCGTCATTCGGGCACCTTGTGCGCTTCGGCGACCAGCAGCGGGATGTGGAGGTCGGCGGGCAGGTCGAGCAGCATCCGGAACAGGGGCGCGACTGATTTGAAATGGCTGATCGGCCGGCTGCGCAGATCGATGCCGCGCTTGATATTGTCGACGACGAAGCGTTCGCGCAGCCCGGGATCCATGGTCAGCGACATCGTCTCGTCGTACATCTGACCGGCACGCAGCGTGGTGACACGCAGCCCGCTCGGCCGCACCTCCTCGCGCAGCGCCTCGGAGAAGCGCTCCATGCCGGCCTTGCTGCTCTGGTAAAGCGAGAACAAAGCGAAATTCAACGTCACCGTCTCGCTGCTGACGTTGATCACCAGCCCGCCCTTGGCCATCAGCGGGATGGCGGCGCGCGAGCAATAGATCGGCCCCGCGAAATTGGCGGTCATCGCCGCCTCGATCTGCGCGTCGGTGGCGGTGTCGATCGGGAAGGGTTCGTAGATCGCGGCATTGTTGATCAGCACGTCGATCGCCGGGAAAAGCTCGGCGATCCGGGCGAAGGCGCCGCGCACCGAATCGGGCGCGCCGATGTCGCACTGGATCGCGGTCGCAGCGTCGCCGATCTCCGCGGCCACCGCCTCGAGCTTCGACAGCGTGCGTCCGAGCAGCACCACGGTGTCGCCGCCCTCCGCCAGATGCCGCGCCACCGTCCGACCCAGCCCCGATCCCGCGCCGGTGATCACCACGATCTTGCCCATATCCGCTCCCTCTTGCGATTCCAGGGGCGCATCTATCCGTGCCGGGCCTCGCGGCGGCAAGCGTCGCCATGGCGGCAACGGCGATGATCACGACGGCGATCAATCAGGGGCAATGGCTCCGGCGCCGCACGATATCAATCGGTGCCGAGCGTCGGCGCCATCACCAGCCGGTCGAGGCATTCGGCAACCTTCTCGACCGGAAATTCGGGCTGTCGCAGCCACCAGGCGAGGATCTCGACCGTCGCCGTCACCCCGAACACCGCGCCCAGTTCGGTGGGCAGCCAGCCCTCGGCCGATGGCAGGCTCGGCGCGATCGCCAGCGCGACCTTGATGAATTCCTCGCGCACGACGCCGGCGGCGCCGCCGGTCAGCAGCGACGACCAGAGCGCGCGATGCTCGCTGACATAGGTGCACAAGGTGACCGAGGAGGCGAAGCTGCCCTTCTCGCCGAGCACCGGGTGCGACAGGCTGACCAGCTTCTCGATCTGGTCCGCCGCGACTTCCTCGAGCAGGGCCGCCTTGGTCGGATGATGGCGGAAGAAGGTCGCATAGCCGATGCCGGCCTCGGCGACGATGTCGCGGATCGTGATCTGGTCGAACGGCTTGCGCTCGACCAGGTTGAGCAGCGCGGTCCGCAGCGCCGCGCGCGTCCGCACCATCCGCGCGTCGACATTGACGGACGGATCGGTTTTGGCGGGAAGGACGGCGGTCGCGGCTTTGGCTGTCATCGCCGCACCATAGCGTGAAACTTCGATTACGGTAGAGCGCAGCGCACTCGCCCCTCCCCCGAAAGGCAGGGGCGGCGTTGTCAAAGCTTGGCGATCACCTCGGCGCCGATCCGCTCGGCATTGTCGCACCATTCGTTGCGGGTCGCGCCGTCGATCGAGATGCCGGCGCCGGCCACCCCCATCTCGCGATATTCGCACAGCGTGTCGATCATCTCCTGCGCGGTCCACACTTCGCCCGGCGAGTTGATGCCGGCGAGGATGATTTCGGGCGGAACCTCGCGGCCGATCTTCTCGCAATGCGCCTGCATATAGGCGATCCCGGTCTTGATATCGTCGGCGCCGGTCATCTCGGCCGTCCGCGCGGTCGCGGTGCCGACCCCCGAGGTGAAGAACGGGTTCCAGGCATCGCCATGCTCGACCGCGCGGCGGATCGCGCGGGGCGCGTTGCCGCCGACCAGGAAGGGCGGGTGCGGCTTCTGCACCGCGCCCGGCTGGATGCGGTTGCCGAGCGCGGTATAGCCGCTGCCCTCGAAGGTGAATTCCTCGCCGGTCAGCGCCGCCTTGAGCGCGAGCATATATTCGTCGGTCAGCTCGTTGCGCTTCTCGAAGTCGACCCCGAGCGCCTTATATTCGCCCTTGAGATAGCCGGCGCCGAAGCCGAGCACGACCCGCCCGTTCGAGAACAGGTCGAGCGTCGCCACCGCGCGCGCGGTGATGAACGGGTTGCGATAGGGCAGGACGAGAATGCCG
Source organism: Rhizorhabdus sp. GW822-FHT03C02 (assembly GCF_058801765.1). Classification (NCBI taxonomy): domain Bacteria; kingdom Pseudomonadati; phylum Pseudomonadota; class Alphaproteobacteria; order Sphingomonadales; family Rhizorhabdaceae; genus Rhizorhabdus; species Rhizorhabdus sp. GW822-FHT03C02. The sequence goes on along the minus strand of NZ_JBXANN010000008.1, from coordinate 244,532 downwards.
GTCTGCAGCCGGATCTTCGTGGTCGCCGCCGCGAGCAGCGACAGCATCACGAACGGCTCCTGCGCATAATGGCCGCCGGCGTCGAGCCAGCGTCCGGTCGGGCAGGGATGGTCGGTGACGCAGCCGGCGTAGAAGCCCGCGCGCTCGATCGCGGCGCCGACCTGGTGGACCGCCTCCATCGACAGGAACTGGGTCGGGTCCTCGGTGCGGTCGAAGGGCAGGGGGACGTTGATCTTCATCGGACAGCCTCGTCTTGAAATGGATAGGAAGGGCGCGGAGGCCCTAGAGCATCGCTTCGGTCAGGCCCCAGCCGCCCTTGCGCAGCCGCTGCCAGCCCTGCGCCGCGGCACTGCCGCCATCGACCGGCAGGACGATGCCGGTGACATAGCTCGCCATCGCCGAGGCGAGGAACAGCGCGGCGTTGCCGCATTCGGTGTCGATCCCGGGGCGGCCGAGCGGGATGCGGCGCGCGGTCGCGGCTTCCTGCTCGGGGGTCGCCCTGATCCATCTCGACGGATCGACCGGGCCGCCGATATTGCCGCTGAGGCCGGGGGTGACGGTATAGTCGGGGGCGATCGCGTTGACCCGGATGCCATGGTCGGACAGTTCGAGCGCCATCGTCATCGTGAAATTGTTCATCCCCGCCTTGCATGCGGCATAGACCGCGGCGTTGGGCGCGGCGCGGGTGCCCTCGATGCTGGTGACGTTGATGATCGATCCGCCGCGGCCGCCCTTGATCATCACCGGCACCGCCGCCGAGGTCGCCGCGAACATGCTGACCAGGTTGAGGTCGATATGCCGCCGCCAGCTTTTCTCGGGCTGGTCGATGAACGGGCGGAAGCCGGTCCCCCCGGCATTGTTGACGAGGATGTCGATGCGGCCGAACCGCGCTTCGGCCGCAGCCACCATTGCGCCCACCTGCTCGACGCTGGCGACGTCGGTCGGCAGCGGCAGCGCGGTGCGGCCGAGCTCGCGCACCCGTTCGGCGGTCTCCTCGCAGCGTTCGGGGACGATGTCGGCAATGACGATGTCGGCGCCGGCCCCGGCGAGCGCGAGTGCGATCGCCCGGCCGAGCCCGCCGCCGCCGCCGGTGACGATCGCGACCTGATCGGTCAGCAGGTAGTTTTCGGGGACCATGTCGTCCTGCTCCTCAAGCGGCCCGGCGGGCATCGGCGGCGTCCATCAGCGCCAGCGTCGCCGCGACGCAGCCTTCCATCAGCGCGCGCGGGGTGGCCCCGGCGATCGCCCGCGACATCATCGGCACCTCGATGCCGATGATCCGCCCGGCGGGCAGCGCCGCGAGCAGGTCGAGCAGCGGCAATTCGCCTTCGCCCGGCGGCAGCCGCTCGGCGGCGGCCTCGGCGCCATAGTCCATCGTGCCGACCAGCGGCACGTCGCAGATCTGGACATGGCCGATCAGCGCCGGGTCGGCCGCTGCCAGTTCGGCGGCGCTCCCGCCCGACCGGACCAGATGCATCATGTCGACCAGCACCGAGAAATTGGGCCGGCCGATATCGGCGACCGCCTTGAGCGCGGCCGGCAGCGATCCGATCGGGGTGTTCGGCAGGAATTCGACCGTCGCGTCGAGCCCGCGCGCACCCGCCAGCTCGGCGAACGCGCCGGCCTGGTCGAGGCAGCGTGCCGGATCGGGATCGAGCGCCACCATGTTGACCCGGCGCGCGCCGAGTTCGGCGAGCAGGTCGATATCGGGTCCGGCATCGCGCAGCTCGGTGTTCGGCCAGCACAGGAAACCCTCGCCGACCGCGATCGATACGTCGCGTTCCTTGAGCGCGGCGGCGACGTCGCGGCGCAGTCCTGGATCGTCGCGCATCGACCAGGTCGGGGCATCGGGCAACGCGACGATCGGGGTCAGCCCCATGCCGACATGGCGGCAGCCGAGATCGGCGGTGAGGTGGACGAACTCGACCGGGTGCATCCCCAGCACGCTGATGAATTCGATCGCGATCCGCTCGATATTGCCGCCCATCATCCGCTCTCCTCGGCCGTTATCGACCGTTGACGGAAATTAGATCAGCTAACGCCACCGGTCGGAAGCCGATTCTGCTGAGAGGCTGTCCAGCGCTCGTGCTTTCGCCGGGGCGATGTTTACTTCTTCACCACCGAGGCGTTGAGGAACGGGTCGTTGCCGATGAATATCGGGGTGCTGTCGAACAGCGCGATCCGCCATTCGCCATCGGTACCGCGCGCGAACTCCATCCGGCAGTCGGCGATGATCGTCGGGCCGACGAGGTTGAGCGCGGGCGCCTTGCCTTCCGAGGAATAGTTGACGAGCAGGAAGGTCACGCTCGCGCGGTCGGCGCCGTCGAAGCCCGTGCGGAAGTTGGAGATGCTGTGGCGCTGGGTCCGCACCCCGTCGCGCTGCTGGGTGCGGACCCGCTCGTTGCGCGCGGCGTAGAAGCCGGTGACCGCGTCATGCCCGCGATAGAGCGTTCCGCCGACCAGATAGGTGCAGTCCTCGGTACACAGCGCGGCGACCCCCATGCCGCCCGCCATGTCGAGGTCGTAACCCCAGTCGTTGATCAGCTGTTGGATTTCCAGCACCGATGCCGCCTGCGCGCCGTCGAACCTCGCCATATCGTCCTCCTCCTTCGATCGTTGTTCCATGGCATTCCCCGGTCCGGCCCGCGAGGCAAGACCGAAACCCGGCCTTGATCGCCGCCCGAGCGATGAATAGGCCGGGTCGACAACAAGGATCGGGAGGCGCCGCGATGCGGGTGAAGGGGATGTTCAGGCCGGGTGATTTTCCGCCGGCCGCCGACGAGGTGACGAGCGGCGCGGTCGCCGAGCTGTTCGGGCACATGTTCCCCGGCGTCGCCGACCCTGAGATCGACGAAAATCATGTCGGCATGGCGATCGTTGCGCACAATCCGGCGATGGCGCTGCAGATGGCCAAGCTCAGCAAGCTGATCGCGCTCGACACCGGTTTCTGCCAGCGTGCCGACTTGCGCGAGCTCGCGATCCAGACGGTCAATCTCCATTACGGATCCGACTATGGGTTCCGCACCCGCGCGCCGATCGCCCGCGCGGTCGGGATCGGCGACGATCTGCTCGCGGCGCTCCCCGACTGGCGCGGATCGGACCTGTTCGACGAGGAGCAAAAACTGGTGATCGCTTATACCCAGGCGGTGGTGACCGGCGACGTCCCCGCCGAACTGTTCGCACAGGTGGTTACGCGCTACGGCGAAAAGGGCGCGGTCGAGTTCACCACCCTGGTCGCCTTCTGGTCGGCTTGGGCGATGATCCTCCAGGCGGCGAACCCGGCATAAGGCGCCGTTCCGATCCTCCCCATGCGAGCATGGGGAGGATCTAGGAGGGGGCAATCAATACGCCGCCCAGGACGAATATTCGGCATAGTTGGGCGCCTCGGTCGCGTTGGCGTCGGGGTCGACCGGCACCTGGATGACCGCGGGCTTGCCGCTGGCGAGCGCGCGGGCGATGGCGGGGCCGATATCCTCGGCGCGCTCGACATATTCGCCATAAGCGCCAAAGCCCTGGGCGATCGTGTCGAAGCGCACGCCGGTGCTCCAATGCGCCTCGGTCTCGGGCGAATTCGGCCCGAGCGTGCGGCGATAGACCCCGACCTCGAGCCCCCAGCTATAGTCGCAGCTCACCACGCAGATCACCGGTAGCTTCTTGCGCACCGCGGTCTCGAGTTCGGAGATGTGGAACATGAACGAGCTGTCGCCGGTCAGCAGCATCACCGGCCGGTCGGGCGCCGCGAGCCGCGCACCGATCGCATAGGGCAGGCCGGTGCCGAGATGGCCGAGATTCTGGTTCCACATCACGTCGTGCGGGGTCGCCTGCGAATAGGTCCAGGTGAAGATTGTCACCGACCCGCCGTCGCGCACCATGATCCCGTCCTTCGGGAACGCCTTGGTCGCCTCGACCACCAGCCGCGCGGTGTGGACCGGCACCCGGCCCTCGGGCGCCGAGGCGGCGAGGCCGGCGCGATGTTCGGCCTGCGCCGCGATCCAGCCGTCGAGATCGGGCGAGGGCGCGCGGGGCTCGTTAGCGAAGGCCTCGACCAGCTGGGGGACGACGTCGCGCAGGTCGCCGAGCAGCGGCACATGGATCTTGCGGTTGACCCCGAAGGCGAGCGGATCGCGCTCGATATAGATCCAGGTGCGGTCGGCATCGCCGCGTGCCCAGTGGCGGTTGAGCCCGAAATGGAGCGGCTCGCCGAGTTCGGTGCCGATCGCGACGACGACGTCGGACTTGTCGACCGCATCGATCGCCGCGGGCGAGAAGCCATAGGAGAAGGTGCGGTCCTCGAGGCCTTCGATGAAGGCGGTGCCGCCCGAGGTCTGGACGATCGGGCAGCCGAGCGCCCGCGCCAGCGCGCCGACCGCGTCATGCGCGCGCGCGGTGAACACGCCGTGGCCGACGAGCAGGATCGGCTGCCTGGCGCCACGCAGCGCCGCGACCGCGGCCTCGACCATCGGCGCGCTCGCGGCCTGGTGGACGAGGCGATAGGTCTCGGGCGCCTGCAGCGGCGCCCAGTCGGGGGTCTCGTGGAGCACGTGCATCGGAATCTCGACATAGACCGGGCCGGGCTTGCCCGACTGGGCGACGCGCAGCGCCTCCATCAATATCTCGTCGGTCTGCTCGGGATATTCGATCACCCCGACATATTTCATCGCCGCTTCGAAATATTTGGGCTGGGCGATATACTGGATGCGGCCGCGCTTGACCCGCTGGTCGGCCGAACGCGCGCGGTTGCCGGCGAGGAAGATCGTCGGCGAATTCTCCTTGGCGGCGACGATCGCGGCGGCGGCGAGATTGGCGACCCCGGGCCCCATCGTCCCGAAGCACACCCCGGGCTTGCCCGACATCCGCGACCAGGCATCGGCCATGAAGCAGCCCGCCTGTTCGTGATGCGGCGCCACCACCTCCCAGCCGCGCCCCTCGGCGGCGACCGCCATATGGACGAAGCCCGGATCGGGAATGCCGAACAGCGTCTTGATCCCCTCCTGTTCGAGCAGATGGAGGATGCGTTCATAGACGGGCACGGACATGGGGAATCCTTATGGTTTTGTTGGACCCAAGCCGTCGCCCCGGCGGAGGCCGGGGCCGCCCAAGATTGCAGGGCGCGTTCTAGCCTTGGGCGGCCCCGGCCTCCGCCGGGGCGACGGGGAGGTCAATGCGCGGCAGCGACCGCGCTGGCGATCGGCTTGGTCTGGGCGAGCGAGGTCCCGAAGGTGTGGAAGCCCGTCGCATGCAGGCCGCCGAGGCCGCCGGCGACGAACACCAGCATGTCCTTGGGCTCGGGGGTCAGGTAGATGCGGCCATCGTCGCGGATGCGGCCCTGCTGGTCGAGCTGGTCGCGGTGCATCCGGTTGAGGTCGTCGGCGGCGACGCTGCCATATTTCCACAGCACCGCCTGGACGTCCTCGATGTTCGGCATCTCGCGGCCGACGATCTCGGCGCAGATCGGGTTGATCGCGATCAGCATCTCGCCGAACGGCACCGCGCCCGAAAAGCAGTTGCAGCCGGCATAGGCCATCGACCGCGCGATCATCTCGAGGAAGTCGGTCGCGCTGTGCGAGGTGGTGTCGATGACGTTCATCGTCCCCATCGTCCCGAACGAGGTCACCGCATTGCCGGCGACGCCGCGGCGTTCGGCGAGCGGCGCCCAGGGCGATTTCTCCTCCCATTCGCCGGTGACGATGCCGGCGACCCGCCCCGGCGAACCGAAGGTGGTCTGCGAAGTGACCCCGGCAAGCTGCCCGGCGACGTTGCGCATGATCAGCCGGACCGCGCGGCCGATCGACGCGGAGTTGCCCGCGACCCCGCCGAGGCAGCCATAGCTGTACGGGATGTCGAGCGCATGGCGGACCGGGCCGTTGACGACGAACGCCGGATAGACCGGCGCGGTGGTCGCGTTGACGCCGTACAGTTCGAAATCGGGATCGGCGACCGAGGCGACCGCGGCGATGATCAGTTCGAGCGACGCCGCCGGCGCGCCCGCCATCACCGCGTTGATCACGATCTTCTCGACGGTGCATTCGACATTGCCGGGCAGGGTGGCGATCACCTCGTCGGGATAGCGGTCATTCTCCGCGAGGAAGCTGCGGACCCGCGCGTCGGTCGGCGGGATCAGCGGCAGCCCGTCGCCCCAGCCCATTTCGAGCGAGAAGGCGGTGAAGGCCTCGATATCGAGTTCGGTCTCGTGGCGCCGGCTGGCGAGCCAGTCGACCTCGCAGCCCTCTGGCCCGCAGTCGCGGCTGATCAGCGGTTTGAGGACCGGCGCGTCGCGGTGGATGCCGGGCTTGATCAGTTCGATCGTCACGCGGCCTTCTCCTGCGGGGTGTTGAGCAGCGCGCCCATCGTCTGGAGCACGGGCAGGAAATGCGCCTCGCCGATCGGCAGCACATCTTCCTTGCGCTGTTCGTTGAGCGGATAGGGCAGGACATGGACGCGCAGCCCCGAACGGCCACCGCGTGCGGCGATCTCATGCGCGAAGGTCTCGAAATTGGCGGTCGCGATCGCGGTGGTCGGCAGGCCGGCATTGGCCGCCTGGATCGCGTCACGCACCGTCCAGCCGGTGCACGACCCGCAATTGGCGAGGCCGACGACGGCGACGTCGATCGACTTCAGGAAGGCCTCATATTCGGCGGCATGGCGCTCGCCCTCGTCGCCCGAACGCCCGCCCGATCGCCAGAACACGACCTCGGCGCCGGCCTCGCGGAACTTCTCGGCCCACAGTTCGCCGATCCAGTCCCAGGCGCGCCACATCCGGTCGAAGCGGAAGCCGATCCGCTTGCCCGCGAGCACGCCGGCATCGGGGCCCGGGCTTGCGATATCGTCCGCCCGCTTCGCGGTGGGATCGAGAACCTTTCCTAACGCCATCACTACCTCCTGATCGGCCGATGCCCGGCTCTGCCATATGGTCTAGGCGACTCTGTAAGGGCACCTGAGCAGTATACATATTGACAAGTGCGCCCCGAGTGCAAGAGACATTCGCCATGAACCAGCCCTTCCTGCCCCCTCGACCGAGCGCCCCGCCATCGGGCCGCCCGACCGCCGAACAGTCGCGGCTGCGCCACGAGGAACTGCTCGAGGGCGCGCTCGAGATGTTCCTCGAAAAGGGCTATGAACTGACGACGATGGAGGCGCTGGCGGCGGCGACCGGCATCACCAAGCGAACGATGTACCGGCGCTATCCCGACAAGCGCGCTTTGTTCCTGGCCTCGGTGCAGCGCGCGATCGACCAGTGGATCGTGCCGATCGCGACCTTCGAGGCGCTCGAGGTGGCGGATCTGGAAACGACCCTGCTCGCGGTCGCGCGGCTGCGGGTGGCGAGCATCTTGAGCCCGGCGGGCCTCAGGCTCCAGCGGATCATCTACGCCGAATCCTATCGCTTCCCCGAGATCGTCCCGCGCTACGACCAGTCGCTGCATCCCGCGATCGCCTTCCTGATCGACCTGTTCCGCCGTCATGAGGCCGAAGGGCTGGGCATCGCCGAGGATCCAGAGGTCAAGGCGCTGGCCTTTCTGAGCGTCGTCGGCGTGCCGACCCGCGGCGCGATCCTGGGCCAGCCGATCGACCTCGCAGCGATCGACGATCTGGTGACGCGGTCGGTGAAGCTGTTGCTGCATGGGCTGTGCCGGGGGTGAGCCTCCTGCGTCGTTCCGGCGGAGGCCGGAACCGCCCAAGATAGAGCGCATGTTCCAGCCTTGGGCGGCCCCGGCCTCCGCCGGGGCGACGGTTTGGTCGCACCGCCTCACTCACCGCTACTCGTCCGTCGTGCGATATAACTCCCGATCCTGTCGCAGGCCTCGCGCACCCGTTGCCCGATCAGGGCCACCTCCTCGCCGCGCATCGCCCCGGCCAACCCGTTGAGCGCCAGCGCGAACGCGACCCGTCCGCGCGCGTCGAACACCGGCGCCAGCAGCGACACCGGCAGATAGTCGCGCTCGGCGAGCAGCTCGGTCGCCATCGCCACCGGGTAATCGGCTTGGTCGCGCGCGAGCAGTTGCGCGGTCGGCAGATGGAGTTCGTCGAACGGCGCGGTGCGCACCGAGAGCGAGAAGCCATGGTCGCGCACGAAGCCGAGCGTCGCGAAGAAGATCGCGCGATGATCGTCGCGCACCGGGGGCGACAGCCGGTCGATCCAGGCGCGCAGTTCGGCCTCGGGCGTGCGCACGAAGAAGGCGGCGCCGAACGGCGGGCGCAGCGCGATCCGTTCGCCCTTCGCGCGCGACCAGCCGATATGGGTGAGTGCCGCGGCGCGGTCGCGGACGATCGCCACCCCGCGCTCCTCGAACAGGGCCGAGCAGATCGCGTCATAATCGTCGGCGAGCGCGCGCATCTCGGGCTGGGCGATCTGCAGCGGCGAGGCGTGGCGCGCGGCGACCTGGCCGACATAGGCCAGCGTCGGGCCGAGCACATAGCTCTTGTCGCCGGCGCGGTAGAGATAGCCCTCGTCGACCAGGCCGGTGAGCAATGTGTGGCAGGTCGCGCGGCTGATCTTCAACGCCCGGACCAGATCCGAGACGGTGAAGCCGCGATCGGGATGATCGGCGAGGAAGTTGAGGATGGCGACCATGCGATGGACGCCGGGGGAGGTCTGCGCCATCGGGTGCCTCCGGAGGGCGATGCCGCCACGGGGCTCCGCCCGCGGCGACATCGTCACCTCATTTGCTGAACGGCCGGAACGTCACGCGAATCCACAGCTCGCGTCCGCGGTCGACGAACGCGCCCATCTCGTCGACTCCGGCGATCCCGCTGGTGGTGCCGCCGGTGGTCTGCCCGCCCAGGATCACGCCGGCGGCGGCGTTCGACGGCACCCGCACGCTCGAGGTGATCTGGTTGGTCAGGTTCTTGCCAATCAGCGCGATATCCCAGCGCCGCTGCGGCCCCTCGAGCGTCAGGCTCAGGTCGGTCTTGAGGAATTTCCCCTGATAGGCGTCGGCGCGGTCGGACAGCACCGCGACATAGCGCGACGAATATTGGTTGTTGTTGGTCACGATCAGCTTCATGTCGCGGCCGAGATCGAAGTCGTAGTCGAAGCCGAAATTGACCTGCCAGTTGGGCGCGCGCACCAGCGGCAGCCCCGACAGGTCCTGCGCGGTGAACAGGCCGGTCACCGGGTTCCGTTGCAGCGTGCAGCCGAGCGCGATCGTCTGGCCACCATAGCAGGGCGCGTTGTCGAGTGTCGTGAAGCGGGCATGGTTCCAGTTGACCGAGGCATGGAGGTTGAGCCCGTCGACCGCCTCCGGCCGATAGGCGATGTCGAAATCGACGCCGTAAACCTTCGCCGCGCCGGCATTGACGGTGCGGATCGGGATCACCGCGGTGGTGGTCGGTTCGACGACGCCGACCTGCAGTCCGCTATATTTATAATGATAGCCCGCCAGATTCATCTTCAGGCGCCGGTCTAGGAAGCGGCTCTTGATGCCGATCTCGCCGCCTTCGACCTTCTCGTCGCCGAACGAGTTGTTTTTGCCGGGGGTAAGCGGAGTCGCGACGCTGTATGATCCCGATTTATAGCCCTTCTTGTACGCACCGAACACGGTCAGATCGTCGGTCGGGGTGTAGGTCAGCGTCGCCTCCGGGGCGAAGTTGCTCGAATGGATCTTCGGCACCCCCGGCGCCACCGCGGCGTTGGCGATATAGTCGAACGCGGTCTCGCGCCTTGTCTCGCTGGTCCAGCGCACGCCGCCCGACAGTTCGAGCTGCGGCACGATCTTCCACCGTGCCTGGCCGAACAGCGAATAGGTGCTGATATCGATATCGAGCGCGCCCTTCTGCAGCAGCGGCGGCAGCCGCAATGCGGTGTTGCCGAGGATCGTGATCAGATTGCCGAATTTGCCGTCCTGGTAGAATCCGCCCGCGGTGAAGTTGAACGGGGTCGAAAAGTCGCTGGTCACCCGCACTTCCTGGGTGAAGTCGGTGCGGTGGAACTTGTTGGTGACCGCGATCGGCGGGCCCGCCGACCCGGTCTCGATCGCGTTGACCAGGCTCTTCGAATCGAGGTCGTAATAGCCGGTGACCGAGGTGAAGCTGATCCCGCTTTCGGGCCGCCAGTTCATCTCGAAACTGCCATAGCGCTGGTTGGTCAGCAGATAGGGGGTGCCGCCATTGGGCACGCCGACATAAGCGGCGGGATCGAGATCGACGACGCGCATCGTCCGGTCGAGCTTGCAGTCCTCGCCGATGCCGACGAACGGAATGCCCAGCGGCGCGCCGGTACCGTCGGGGCACGACACGAACTGATAGGCGTCGGCATTTTCGGTGCGGTTATGCGCGAAATTGGTTTTGAGCCGCGCATCGAAGCTGCTGTCGGGATTCCACAGCAGCGTGCCGCGGATCATATAGTCGCGGCCGCGCGGGGCATGGCCATTGGCCGGGGTCTTGCCGCCGAGCCCGGGCGCAACGATCGGCTCGTTGCGGAAGAAGCCGCGCGACGCCGAATATTGCCCGGCGAGCCGCGCCTTGACGGTTTCGCCGACCGGGCCCGAGGCGATCAGCTCGGCCTTGGCCTCGCGCGCTTCATATTCGAAGCCGGCGCGGCCGATCAGCTCGGTCTGGTCGGTCGGGTCGGCGGTGCGCACCGAGATCACCCCGCCCGGGCTGCTCTTGCCGAAGAACAAGGCTTGCGGACCCTTGAGAACCTCGATCTGGCCGACGTCGAACATGCCGCTGCCATAGGCCAGCCCCGATCCGAGCTGGAGCCCGTCGACATTGAGCGACACCGACTGATCGACCCCGGGATCGGACGAACTGGTGCCGATGCCGCGGATCGACACCTGGGTGCCGATCGACAGCAGCTGGTTGCCGACCACCAGCCCGGGGACGAGGGTGGCGATATTCTTGAGATCGGAGGTGTTGAGCCGTTCGAGCTGCGCCATCGGGATCGCGGTTTCGATCACCGGCACCTTGAGCAGCGATTCCTGCCGCTTGCGCGCGGTGACGATGATCTCGTTCGGGTCGACCGCGGTCGTCGCCTGGCCGGGCAGGACCTCCGGTTCGGCCGGGGGCGCCGCGCTCTGCGCCCAAGCCGGTGCGGCGCCGATCGCCGCCGACGACGCGATCGTCGTCAGGCATAGCAGGATCTTGTGGTGCTTGCTGTTCATGGCCTCATCTCTCCCAAGATATTTTCTGGTTGTTCGGGCTGGCCCCGCGGACCTTGTTCCGGTCCATTGTTCGGGGTGTCGCATCGGTCATCGCGGACAATGTCGTCGAACGGATCGAAGCTGATCGGGCAGGTGGGCGCGCGGTGCGCCAGGCAAATGATATCGCCTCACGGAGCGCGCCTTCGGCGCCCCTTGATCCCTTTCTCATCCTCATGCCGGTCTTTATTCGCCAGCTGGGTACAATAATACACATGGCGAAATGGCGATGCAATTGTCGAAATACGGAACAGTCTATTGCCTGTGGTGGATATCCCGCCACGCCACGAAGAGGCTTGGGCATCGGGCGTCCCGTCGTTACCATCGACGCCCTCGATCCTCTCTGCGCGCAGGGCTCATACCCGACAGGAGACCACCCCTTGCCCACGCCACGACGGATCGGCACCGAACAATCGGCCACCCGCGCGGTGCTGCTCGACGGCACCGAGAAGTTGCTGCGCGAGGAAGGTTATGCCGCGGTCAGCACCCGTCGGGTGGCGAAGGCGGTCGGGCTAACGCCTGCGCTGGTCCATTATTATTATCCGACCACCGACGACCTGCTGATCGCGGTCTATCGCCGCGCGGTCGACTATACGATGGCGCGGCTCGCCGAGACGCTTGCCGCCGAGCGGCCGCTGCATGCGCTATGGGCGCTCGGTCTCGACCCGACCTGCACCGCGCTGGCCATCGAGTTCATGGCTTTGGCGAACCACCGCAAGGCGATCCGATCGGAGATCGTCGCCTCTGCCGATCTGTTCCGCGCGAAGCATGCCGAGGGCCTGGCGAAAATCCTGCGTAGTGCCGGGGTGGCGGTGGAGCCGGGCCTAGCCGATCCGATGGCGATGACGATCTTCCTGGCCTCGGTGTCGCGGTTGCTGGTGATGGAGGAGACGCTGGGGATCGGCATGGGCCACGACGCGGCGAAAGCGGCGGTGGAGGCGTGGTTGGGGCGGGTCGAGCCGCGATAGGCCGCCGACACCCGCTTCCAGCCGGCCGGCATGGGCGCTATACTCTTTGAAAATAGATATATTCGGACCTGACCGACAGGCGCCGATCGGGAGAAGAGATGATCATCGTCACGACGGAGGCCGAGCGCAGGCGCGTGCGCGCCAGAATGGGCGGTTTGCTGAAGGTCGCCGATGTCGAGGCATTTTCCCGTGAGGAACAGAGTGTCGTTCGGAAGATGGGTTGGGATAGCGGCGAATTCGATCTGCTGATCGAGACCGAAGGCAGCATCGTCCAGACCCAGGAGGTGATGGAGGCCTTTGGCGCGCTGCTGCTGCATTCGCCCCTGAAGGCGCGCAAGATCGCGACCGTTCGCCACGGCGCGCTCTCCAACATGCAGACCCGCCGCATCACGAAGCTCCGATCGAATTTCGAGCTGTTCGACAGCCTCGACGACGCCGAGGCCTGGCTGGAAGACTGATCCGGCCGCTTGCTCCCGGGTCGCCAATTGACAAATCATCCGCGACGTTGAACACATGTTCAGCGCAGAGGCGAGCGCGGCTACCCGCCACGACATCGCCCAGCCTTGCGGCGATGGAGCGGATGATGACGAGGCTTTCGAAGCTTGCGCCCGACCAATGGGATCCCGCGCTGCGGGCGCTGGCCCGGGCCGATGCGGCGACGCCGCTCGAGCAGGGGATGACCCGGGTGCTCGCGCACTCCCCCGCGGTCGCCAAGGCGGTGATCGGGTTCGGCGGGGCGCTGTTCGCGGCGACCGGCCTGCCGCGGCGGCTGATCGAGCTGGTGCGGCTGCGGATCGCCTTTCACAACCAGTGCCGCAGCTGCATGGCGGTGCGCTATAGCTCGGCGGTCGAGGATGGGGTCGACGAGGGGCTCGTCTGCTCGCTCGAACGACCGCAGGACGCGCCCGATCTGAGCGACGCCGAAAAGGCGGCGCTGTCCTATGCCGATCTGTCGGCAACCAACCATTTCGCGATCGGCGATGCGCAGTTCGACGATCTGCGGCGGCATTTCTCCGAGGCGGAGATCGTCGAGCTCGGGGCATTCACCGCCTATTTCATCGGCTTCGGTCGGCTGGCGGCGGCGATGGACATGGTCGAGGAATTGCCGGGCGGGTTTCGCGGCGACGGTGCGGCGGCGCCTTGGGGACAGGCGGGGGTGGTGTTGCGGGGATGAGCCCAGGCGGACGGAACGGTCGTCGGGTTCCGCTCATCGAGCAAAAGGGGTGAGGCTGCCATGATCGAAATCCGCGATTTCAGCGGGCTGTTCACCCCGTTCCAGCTCGGCGGGCTCACCCTGCCGAACCGGATCGTGTTTCCGCCGATGGGGCTCGAGGCATGCGACGATGGCGTGCCGTCGGACGAGGGCGCGGCTTATTATGCCCGGCGGGCCGCGGGCGGGGCGAGCCTGGTGGTGACCGAGGGGGTCTATATCGATCATGTCTCGTCGGGCGACAATCCGCTGCTCGGGCGCTTCCATGGGCAGCGCGCCTATGACGGCTGGCGCCATGTCGCGGCGAAGGTCCACGCCGCCGGCGGCTTCACTATGCCCGAGCTGTGGCATGTCGGGCTGATCTATCGCGGCCCCGACGTGCTGACCGGCGGTGATGTCGCCTTCCGGCCCGAACTGGGGCAGGTCAGCCCGTCGGGCTATATCGCGCCGGGGCGGAAGGTCTGCGAGGGGATGAGCCTGGCGCAGATCGACGCGGTGATCGCGGCCTATGGCCAGGGCGCCGACATGGCCAAGGCGCTCGGCTTCGACGGGGTCGAGGTCCATGGCGCGCATGGCTATCTGATCGACCAGTTCTTCTGGAGCGCGCTCAACCACCGCACCGATCGCTATGGCGGTAGCCCCCGCGCACGCGGGCAATTCGCCGCCGAGGTGATCGCCGAATGCAAGCGCCGGCTCGATCCCGGAATGCCGGTGATCCTGCGCATCTCGCAGTGGAAGATGGTCGACTATGCCGCGCGGCTGGTCGACAGCCCGCAGGAACTCGGCGAACTACTCGCGCCGGCGGTCGAGGCCGGGGTCGACCTGTTCGACTGTTCGCAACGCCGCTTCTGGGAGCCGGCGTTCGATGACGGCGATCTCAACCTCGCCGGGTGGGTGAAGAAGCTGACCGGCGTGCCGACGATGACGGTCGGGTCGATCGGGCTCGATTGCGATCTGCTCGCGAGTCTGGGCGAGGGGCGCACCGCGGGGCTCGACCTCCCCAGCCTCGACGAGCTGATGCGGCGGTTCGACCGTGGCGATTTCGACCTGGTCGGGGTCGGCCGCGCGATGATCGCCGAACCCGACTGGCCGAAACATGTCCGTCGCGGCGAACTCGACCGGCTGAAGCCCTTTTCGACATCGTCGCTCGCCGATGCGCTGATGGCGCATGTCGACCAGGCGAGGGAGCGCGTCTGATGGGGCTGCTCGACGCCCAGGCCGCGCTGGCGGGCAAGGTCGCGGTGGTGGTCGGCGGCGCCGGCGGGCTCGGCGGCGCGGTGTCGCTGGCGCTCGCCGAGGCGGGGGTGAGCATCGCCAGCCTCGACATAGACCCGCAAGCGGTCGCCGCGATCGTACCCGCGGTCGAGGCGCTGGGCGCGCGGATCCTGTCGGTCGCGGGCGATGCCGCCGATCCCCAGGCGCTCGACGGGTTCTACGACCGGGTCGAGGCGGCCTTCGACCGGGTCGACATCGTCGTCAACGTCGTCGGCGGGGTGCGCCGCGGGCGGTTCGTCGACAGGAACCGCGACGATGACGCCCGCGATATCCGGCTCAACTACGGCTATGTGATCGACAGCCTGCGCCGCGCGGTGCCGCTGATCCGCCGGGGCGGACGCGGCGGGAGCATCGTCAATTTCACCACGATCGAGGCGCATCGCGGGGCGGCGACCTACGCCGTCTATGCCGGCGCCAAGGCGGCGACGACCAATTTCAGCCGGGCGCTCGCGGTCGAACTCGGCGCCGACCAGATCCGAGTCAACCTGATCGCGCCCGACACGACGCCGGCGAAGGGTTCGAACGGTGCGCTCTACCCGGAGGATTTCGAGCGGCTGGCGGCGGTCGGCGCCGATGCGCTCGAACAGTCGTTCGCGATGTACATCCCCCAGAAGCGCGCGCCTTCGGTCGAGGATGTCGTCAACGGGGTGCTGTTCCTGGCGAGCGACCTGTCGCGGGCGATCACCGGCACCACCCTGCACGTCGATGGCGGTGCGATCGCGGCGCTGGGGTTCCTCGACTGGCCCTATGGCGACGGGCCGATGCCGGCGCCGCTGGGTGGAACGCTGGCGCGGCTGTTCGGCGAGCAATAGGCGCTTGGCTAAGCGGGGTCGGTGGCTGCGACGAGGGCGTCGACGGTTTCCGCATCGGCGCTGCCGCTTTCCTTCAGCCCCTTGCTGCGCTGAAATGCCTTCAGCGCGGTGGTCGTGCCCGGTCCCGCATAGCCGTCGATCCCGCGCGGATCGAATCCGCAATAGCCGAGCCGTGCCTGGACTGCCCTGAGCTCGATCGAGGGTTGGGCCTTGCGCAGGTAGAGCTCGTAATATTTGGCGAGTTTGACGTGATAGTCGTTCTTCGCGAAATTCTTGCCGTTGTAGAAGAACGCCACCCGATCCCATTTGCGCGTCTGCACCGCGGCGAGCAGCGAACGGTTGCCGGTGATGAAGCGCGCCACCCCGTCGAGCTGTGCGTCCTCGTCGCGCTTGAACTGCTCGACCATGGCCTGGACGTCGACATAATGGAGGCCGATGGCGTGGAAGCCCATCACCTGGCCGAGCCCCCAGGAAGCGCTTTCCAGAGCGGCCTTGCGGTCGCGCAGCATCGCCCGCGCCAGCCGCGGATATTCGCCGGCATTGCCGACATAGCCGCCGGGCGTCGAATTGCTGATGTCCGGATCGCTGCGGTCGAACGCGCCCTGCGTCCGCGCGGAAAAGATGTGGCGTTCGAACAATATCTTGCAGCGGCGATCGGGAAGATAGCCGAAGCCGCGCGTCTCGACGGTGAGCAGCGCCCACAGCGTCGCGGCGTCGCTGTCCAGGCGGTCGATCGTGTCGTCGAACGCCGCCTGGGTCAGCGGGGCGGCCCGTCCGGTGAAGATGCTTTCCATCGGGCGGCCCTCTATTGCAGCAATATGGTGAGCGGCCGCGCCTCGTCGAGCGTGGACGGCGTGAACTGCTCCTCCCAGGCGACCGGCAGCTTGCCGCGCTTCGCCTTCGCGACCAGCGCCTGCTGCTCGCCCAGGGGCAGCGGCAGCTCGATCAGGCCATCGACCGGGATGACGATCGCGGTGCCGTTCGCGGTCAGGCTCAACGTGCCGGGATCGAGGCTGGTCATATCCTCGATGGCCAGGCGCAGGGTTGCGGTCGTCGGCGATCCCGCGATGCCGGCCGGCGGCCGGGTCGGCGCGGCGGGAGCGGCGCCCGGCACCCCGGGGACGGGCGCGAGCTGGTCGGCCGGCGGTGCGGCGCCGCGGCGATCCTCCGATCCCTCATTGGGGCTCTTTTCGAACGGCTTCACGGTCGAACGGATCACCATCACCTTGTTGAGCAGGTCGAACCAGAAGGGCGCGCCGAGACCGACGGCGAAAGCGGTGATCGCCCAGCCCGGAATGGCGCACAGGATCGCCCAGAGCCACAGCCAGAAGGCGGCGGGCAGCACGAAGCCCGCGCTGTACAGCTTCTTCTCCTCGGTGACCCGCTTGTCGAGCACCCCCCAGCCGATGACATTGTCGAAGCCGTCGAGCTTGGCCGCCAGCGTGTCGATGTCCTTTTCGGTATCGACGCCCTTGGGGCGGGCCGCCTCGATCCGGGCGACCACCGACTGGCGTAGCGCATTGTGGTGCGAAAGCTCCCCGGCGACATGCAGCGAATCGACGTTGAGCGCCGCGGCCAGAAGAAAGCCGAGCAGCAGCAGGATCTTCTGGCTCTCGCGCTTATACCAGCCCGAGACACGGTCCATATTGCTGTCGAACCAGGCTTCGAGGCTGGTGCGCGCGCGATCGATGTCGCCTTTCGCCTCGCCGACCGCGACGAGCAGCGCGCGGGCCACCGATTCGTTGGTCAGCGTCGCCGCGGTGGCGCGCACGGCCTCGAGATCGATCTTGGTGCCGTCGGCGGCGGTGCCGGCCTTCGATGCCATGTCGAGCAGCGCCATCGCGACGTTGCGCGACGGAATATAGGAGGGAAGGTTGGATCCGATCCACGGGGTCTTCGCCTGGCCCGAGTCCGAAGCCGGGCGGACATTGGGCAGGAAACGGGTCAGCCTGCCCGCCTGCTGATCGCCATCGAACAGTCCGTACAGAAGCGGGTGCGCATAGAGCTGCTTGGTGATGCCGCTGCCCTCGGGATCGTTGAGCAGGGTGCGGATACCGCGTTCCAGATGGACCGCGCGGGTCTTGAACACCGCCTCGATCTGCTCGCGCAATGTCGTCGCCAGCAGGCTGAGTATCAGAAACAGAAAGATCAGCCCGATCGCGATCTCGAGTATCTCGGATCCGAACATCGCGTGTTTCCCCCTCCGGCCCTTTGCGCCCAAGTAAACTGCAAAAACCGTCGCCGACGATGGCAAAATACCCGGCGTGGTTCAATCCGATATCAAGTTCTGTTGTCGAATCATCCCCAGTATAGCAATGATAATTCGGCGGAGGGCTGGTGCAATGAAAGAATCGGATCGTATCGATCGAAATACACAGCGGCTGAAGGAATGTTTTCCAACCTTCGCGACGCGTGTCGGCCTGGTAATATCCGAAATGGAGGGGCTGGGATTCCGGCCGCGGATCCAGGATGGCCACCGGACGATCGCTGCGCAACTCCAGGCCTTCAACAATGGATTTTCGAAGGTCAAGTTCGGCTATCACAATGTGACGGGTGCGGGGGGCAAGCCGGAGTCGCTCGCGGTCGACCTGATCGACGACGATCATCCGCTCGCCAGCGGGCGTCGCTATGTGATCACGCTCGCTTCGGTCGCGGCGAAACATGGGCTGCGATCAGGCATCTTCTTCGACCTCAAGCCCGTCGCGTTGCGCGCCGTGCTGCAGAAGGCCATCGACGATCTCGATTTCGATCCGGCGATCCGGATCGGCTTCGATCCCACCCATATCGAGACGATGGGTGTATCGATCGCCGAGGCGCAGGCGGGCAGGCGGCCGGCCTGACGTCGTCGCGGGCGACGCCGACGGCCGTCTGCGCGATCTCGAAGATGCCGACGCATGCTCGATTGATTGGCTCGAACGCCGCACGGACTGATACCAAGACCGGGTGAGCCAGGATCACCGGAACCTGGTGTCAGCCGACCCATCCGCGGCGATAGCTGACCACGACGACCAGGTGACGCACCGCCTCGGCGACCACCAGCGCGAACAGGGCGGCGTTGGTGATCCGCCAGCCCTGCGCGCTGAACGGCATCACCACCCCGACCAGGATCATCCCCACCAGCAGCACATGATAGGCGATGCGCGCGCCGCGCCGGGCGATCGCCCGGTCGCGCTCGTCGGCGCCGATCCGGGCCTCCTCCCCCGCGCGGGCGGCCAGCGCCACGTTGACGGCGAGGACGCAGACCGCCTGGACCAGGGCGATGATGCCGAAGGTCGCCAGCATCCTGAGCGGGCCGGGCTCGCCCATCGAGATCAGGGTGAAATAGAGACCGTAAGCCAGCAGCATCGCGATCAGGGTCACCCAGGCGATCTGTTCGCGCCACGCCATGCCGTTTCTTTCCGATCCATCCATGGGTGCAATGTCGGGTGGTCAAGGCATGAAGTAAACCATGTTCGCATCGCGGGGCCGACCCATCCGCATGCGACGGCAGCGCGGATGGCCTCCGGACAGCGAAAGGCCGACCCCGCCGTTTGGCGGGACCGGCCCTTTTCACGCGGTCACGTTCGGTGCGGCTTACAGCCCGACGACGCCGCCGTCATCCTTGGTGATGACGATCGTCGCCGAGCGCGGGCGGACGCCCGCGGCGGCGGCGGTCTGGTTCGCCGGCCAGTTGCTCGACGGGGTCGCCGCCGAGCCGTTTTCGCCCGGATGCTGGATGTTGACGAACACCGCGCGGCCGTCCGGGGTGGTGTCGATCCCGGTGAGCTCGCACTCCTTCGGGCCGACCAGGAAGCGGCGCAGGTTCACCCCCGGCGCCTTGCCGACGATCGTCGCCTGGGTGCGGGTGGTGCCGTCGGTGTTGATGTTGGTGATCGTCTTCGCGCCGCCGTCGCCGACCGTGCCCGGCATCGCGCAGAGCAGCATGCAGTTGGTGACGTCGGTATAGGCGCCGTCGTCGGTCTCGATCCACAGCAGCGGATTGACGAGGCCCGACGGGTTGCTCGACCGCGCGAACCACAGGCCGTCGGGGCTCGAGAAATCGTTGGTGGCGTCGAGGCCCGACAGGTTGATGTTGGTCGCGTCGAGATCCGACCCTGCACCGAAGGCATAGATGTCCCAGGTGAAGGCGACCGCTTCCGACGTGTCGCCGGTTTCCTTCAGCCGGATGATATGGCCGTTGGGGTTGCCGCGCTGCGCCGCCGTGCCCTTGGGGTCGTTATAATAGCGCGGATTGGCGGCGTCGGTGCCGGTGAAGCTGCGCGACGAGTTGTTGGTCAGCGTCAGATACATCTCGCCGGTCTTGGGATTGACCGCGGTCCATTCGGGGCGGTCCATCTTGGTCGCGCCGAGCACGTCGCCGGCAAGGCGGGCGTTGGTCAGCACGTCGGCCTGGTCGGTGAAGGCATAGGTCGGGTTGGCGGCGGTGATCCCGTTCTGCCCGAACACCAGCGGCATCCACTGGCCCGATCCGTCGGCGTTGAAGCGCGCGACATAGAGGGTGCCGGCGTCGAGATATTTGTCGCCGATCGCCAGGCGGTCGGTGGCGCTGGCGTCGGCCGCCGCCCAGGGGGTCGCCGACACGAACTTGTACAGATATTCGTTCTGCGCATCGTCGCCCATGTAGAAGGCGGGCTTGACCCCGACGACGGTGCGCGACGGCCAGCAGCCCTCATGGTTCATGCGGCCGAGCGCGGTGCGCTTGCGCGGGACCGAGGTCGGATCATAGGGGTTGATCTCGACCACCCAGCCGAACTGGTTGGCTTCGTTGCGGAAGTCGCCGGTGCCGTCGGCGGGGGCCGATGCCACCGCGTTGATGTTCCAGCGGCTGTAGATCGTGCTGCTGCTGTCGGCGGGAACGACCGTGCTCCAGCGGTTGTTGCCGGCGCGCGAGGTGGCGACGCCGATGCCGTAGCGGTTGAGCGAGACCACCGCCTTGGCGGTGGCGCCGCCGCGGACGGCGTCGTCGGTGGTGTCGCGGCGGAAATAACCCGCCCAATTCTCTTCGTTGGTCGCGTAGGTGCCCCACGGCATATAGCCGTTGGCGCAGTTGTTGATCGTGCCGCGGCCATCGGTGCCGGCGGGCGAGAAGATCGTGCGGAGCTGCGGCGCGCCGCGCACCGGCCCGTTGAAGCGCATCGGGGTCAGCGGGGTGATGCGGCGGTTGAGGGTCGAGGCCTGGACATAGGACCAGGCGCCGGTCGCGCTGCGGGTGACCTCGACGACGCTGACGCCGTGGCACTGCATTTCCTTGAGCGCCTCGGCCTCGGGCCGGACGCCGCCGGTGCCGGCGCCGGTCTGGCCGTTCGGATGGAGATAGGCGGCGGTGATATTCTCATGGTTGAGCACGAGCAGGCCGCGGCTGCTGCTGGCCGGATCGGCGGCGGTGCCGGTCGCGGCGAGGCCGAAGAACGACATGCCGTCATGATGGTCGCCGGCGCGCTTGTCATAGCCGGTGTCGGTGCCGTCATTCTTGAACGCGGCGGTGTCCGAGGTGATCGGGTCGCCGAGCCGGTAGAGCACGGTCACGCTGTAGCCGGCGGGGACGGTGACGAGGTCGGCGAGGCTCTTGGGCACCGCGGTGAAGTCGAGCTTCGCCGGGGCGACCGTCACGGTCGTGTCGGCGGTCGAGCTGGCGCCCTTGCTGTCGGTCGCGGTGAAGCGGAACACCAGGTCGGTGTTGGCGCTCACGCTCGGCGCGATGAACTTGGTGTTGAGCGCGTTCGGGGTTTCGAGGCTGACCGACGGGCCCGAGACCTGGACCCAGGCGACGCTGGGGGCGGCGTCCTTGTCGGTCGCGGTGCCGGCAAGGGTCACCGCCTTGCCCGAGAAGCTGTTGCCGTTCTGGCCGGCATTGACCTTCGGCGTGTCGTTGTCGTCGCCGCAGGCGGTCAGCAGCGAGCTGCCGAGCACCGCCATCGTCGCCGCCGAAATGCCGCCAAGCAGGCTGCGGCGCGAATAGCGCGCTTCGACCATGCTCATCAGCGTGGGGTTGTTGCTGCGGTTGGTATCGATATCGCCGTCGGTATAGCCGCCGGTCATGCCGTCAGGATCGGACATGTGGTTCCCCCTTATGTGTGGACGGCAAGCGGCTAGCCGAGCAATGCGTCGTGGAGGTTAGTGTTTCATGGCTGAAATATTACGCCGGCATTGCATATCGAAGAACGGGCGTCATCCTGCGGTTTTGTCGGGCGCCGGACGATTTCCCTCGGCGCAGAAAGCTTCTAATTGCGCGGGATGACCTCGCCCCCGACGACCCGTTTTCGCTGCGTGGCGCTTCGGCGCAGCGGCGTCACCGAGATTCGGATCGTCCATGCCGGGGACGAGGCTGCCGCGCGCGCGCGGCTGATCGCCGCCGGACTCGATCCGGTGTCGGTCGAGGCGGTCGGGCCGAGCCTGTTCGACACGCTATGGGCGCGGCTGCGCGCGGGGCGGGGGATCGCCCTGCCGGCGTGGCGGCCGCGGCTGCCGGCACTCGACGTTCCGCGCCCCGCCTGGCGGATCGTGGCGCTCGCACTCGCCTCCATTCCGGTCAGCGTCGCGATCCTGTCCTGGGGGCTGGTGCTGGTCGCCGACTTGCAGGCCCGGCGAATCGCCACCCGCGAGGCTGGCGCGATCGCACGGGCGCGCGCACAGATGCTCGGCGAAGCGGCGCGCGCGGTCGCCGCGCCGGCGATGACGGCCGTACCGGTCGGGGCGGTCCTCGACCGGCTCGCGGCGATCCTGCCGGCCGACAGCGGTCTCGCCTCGGTCGCGCGCGACGAGGCCGGCGCGCTGGCCATCGAGATCGACACTCCCGACCCCGATCGCATCCGGCCGCTGCTTGCCGGCGATCCGATGTTCGCGGGCCTGCGCGAGACCGGCCAGGCGCCGACCGACGAAGGAACGATCCGGGTGACGTTGAAGGGTGGGGTGCGATGACCGGGCGGCGCGCGGTTGCGGCGATCGCGCTGGGCATCGTGCTGGTGGCGGCGATGGTCGGCGGCTGGGCGGGGCTGGGCGCCCTGGCGGATGCGCGGGGACGGCTCGCGGCGGTCGCGGCGCTGGCCGCGCGCGGATCGCATCCCGCGCCCCCGCTGATCGCGGCCGGGCAGGCCTTTGCCGGCGCCGATCGCGCCGCTGCCGCGGCGGCGTTCGCGGCACGGATCGGTGCAGCGGCGAACGGGCATCGGCTGCTGGTCGAACGGGTGACGATGCTGCCCGCCGACACGGCCCGGCCGGCGCTGCTCGCCGCCGATATTGCGCTGTCGGGCGGCGAGGCCGATCTGCTGGATTTCGTGCGCGCGATCGAGGCCGGGCGACCGGCGATCCGCCTGGCAAGCTGGCGGCTGGCGCGGACCGCCCCGGGCGAGCCGAGCGTGCGCCTCGAGGCGCGGCCGGTCGGGCTCCGGGAGCAGGCACGATGAGCCGGCGGGCCGGCCTTGCGGTGATAGCGCCCGCGATCGGCGCGGCGATCCTCGTGCCGGTGCTGCTGCTCTGGCCGCGCGCGACCGTGCAACCGGCGGCGCCCGATATGGCGGCGCCCAGTATCGCGACGATCGTCCCGTCGCCGCTGCCGTCCGCCGACGACGCGCGGCGCCGATTGTTCCTCGATCCGGTGAGCCCGCGCAGCCCGGCCTGGCCGCCCGACATGCCGGTGCTGGTCGGCATCGCCGGCCGGCTCCCCCATGATGCGGTCGCGATGGTCCGCGGCGAGGACGGCGCCACCCGCATCGTCGCGATCGGCCAGAGCGACCGCGGCTGGCGGCTCGAATCGCTGTCGGCCGACGCGGCGCTGTTCGTGCGCGGGACCCAGCGCCAGCGTGTGCCGCTGCCGGCGAGCGAGCCGGTGCCGGCGGTCGAGGAAGAGCCGCCGATGTAGTGGCAGATCCTCCCCATGCTTGCATGGGGAGGGGGACCATCCGAAGGATGGTGGAGGGGGCGTGCGGAACATCGAAGCAACTGTAACGCGAAGCGGAAGAGACCCCTCCGTCGCCTGCGGCGCCACCTCCCCACGCTGCGCGCAGGGAGGATCTGAAAGCCCTATTGCCGCGCGCGCAGGGTGATCCCGATCGACCGCGGATCGCTCGGCGTGCCGAGGATCAGCCCCGAATTGCCGGCCTGAATCGTGACGTTCTGGATATAGTCCTTGTCGAACAGATTTCGCGCATAGACCGCGACCTCCCAGCCCGGCGCGGCGCGAAAGCCGATGCTGGCGTTGACCAACGTATAGCCCTTGATAACGGTATAGGCCGAGGCGGTCGGGTCGCCATAGACCTTGGTCTTCGAATTGCTGTCGGCATGGACATAGAGGTCGCCCTCGGTGCGGCCGAACTTGACCGGCACCGCATAGTCGGCGCCCAGCGTCACCGACCATTTGGGCAGGCTCGACAGCCCCTTGCCGCTCAGGTCGCACACCGTCGTCGCGCTGCTGATCCGCTCGATCGGGCAGGGGCCGTTGGGATAGTCGGCATATTTGCCGTCGGCATAGGCGACCGCGGCGCGCAGCGAGAACTTGCTGCTGATCAGCGCGGTCGCATCGGCCTCGAACCCCTTGACCGTCACCTTGGGGATGTTGGCGAGATAGGTGCGCAGCGCTGCGGCGGCGCCGGTGTCGGTGACGTTCGCCTGGAAATCGGTGACGCGGGTATAATAGCCGTCGATGTTGAAGATCAGCCGGCGGTCGAACAGCCGGGTCTTGAGCCCGGCCTCCCAGGCGCTGTTCTTCTCGGGCTTGACCACCGCGGTGTTGAGCGAGGGGTTGTTCTGGTTGTCGAGCGGCAGCCCCGACATGTTGATCCCGCCCGATTTCGATCCGCGCGCGAAGCTGGCATAGCCGAGAATGTCGTCGGTCAGCTGATAGGCGATATTGGCGCGGCCGGTGAAATCGCCGTCGCGCACGCGGGCGGCATAGCTTTGCGGGCGCAGGATCGACAGTTTCGAATTGTTGAGCGCGGTGCTGACATTCTGGAGGCCGCCGAACACCGTGGTCGCGTAGGTGCCTTCCTTCTGCTCATAGGTGTAGCGCAGCCCGCCGGTGACGGTCAGCCGGTCGACCGGCTTCCAGTTGACCTCGCCGAACGCGGCATAGCTGTCCGACCGGAAATCGGTGTGGCCGTCGGTGCCATAGCCGTCGAGCAGGTTGGCGGGAAAGGCCGGCGCCGGGCCGAGCAGCCAGTAGGTCGCCTGGGCTCCGTAGATCGAGATCGGCTCGCCGGTGATCTTCTGCCGGAAGAAATAGAGTCCGCCGACATAGGAGAAAGGCCCGTCGCCGTTCGACGCGAGCCGCAGCTCCTGGCTATATTGGTCCTGGCGCGAGGGGATATGCTGGGTGAGCTGGATCGGGATGCCGGTATAGTCGCGGTCGTTCGCCGCATCCCAGTTCCAGAAACGCCAGGCGCTGACCGAGGTCAGCGTCGCACCGCCCAGATTCCAGTCGAGAATGGCCGACACCCCGCCCTCGTTGGTGTCGACGCCGAGTTGCGCGTCGATGTCGGTCTTGCGGTCATAGGGGTTAAGGCTCGGCGGGACATAGGCGCCCCCGGGCAGCCCCGCGGCGAGCGCGGCATATTGGCGCGCGGCGGCCTTGAGCGTCGGCGCGACCCGCAGATAGACCTGGGTGCAGCAATTGCTTTCGAAATTGGTGAAGTCGGCGGTCAGCCGCAGCTGCACCGCCTCCGACGGCTTGAACAGCAGCTGGCCGCGCACCGCCTGGTTGCCGATCTGGTTCTGGTCGCGGCCGGTGACGACATTGTGGATCACCCCGTCGCGCCGGGTGCTGAGCCCCGACAGGCGGAAGGCGACCTTGTCGCTGATCGGGCCGGAGGCCGAGGCCTTCATCTGGACGAACTTGTCCTCGCCGATCGACAGTTCCTCCGACGCCTCGGGAGTGAAGGTCGGCAGCCGGGTCGAGATGCTGATCGCGCCGGCGGTGCTGTTCTTGCCGAACAGGGTGCCCTGCGGCCCGCGCAGCACCTCGATCCGGTCGATATCGGTGAAGTCGAACGCCGCGGTGGCGGGGCGGGCATGATAGACCTGGTCGACATAGAAGCCGACCCCGGGTTCCAATCCGTCATTGGCCTGGCTGACCGCGACCACGCTGCTGCCGAGGCCGCGGATCGTGAAGGCGGTGTTGCGCGGATTGGCCGAGCTGTAGTTGAGCGTCGGCACCAGCAGGCTCAGTTGCTGGGTGTTCACCGTATAGGAGCGGTCGAGCAGGGTGCCGCCGACCACCGACAGCGATCCGGGCACCTTCTGCGCATCCTCGACCCGGCGTCGCGCGGTGACCAGGATCTCGAGCGGATCGTCGCCGGCGGTGGACGATGGCGCGGCGGCTTCTTCGGCTTCGGCGGCATGCGCCAGAGCGGGCAACGCGCACAGCATCGCGGCAATGGACAACAGGCTGGTGACGCGCATCGATGACCCCTTTTTTGTGTCCCGCTTGTTGCGGTGACGACGCGCTGTATACGAAAGGATATAGTGAAATGCGCGCGGAAAATCGCGATGCGTGCGCCCTTCTTCGCTTCTTTCCTTCTTCGTCATCCTGAACGTGTTTCAGGATCCACGCATCCCCTCGGGAACGGCCCCTTGTGTCACGGTGGACCCTGAAACACGTTCAGGGTGACGAAGAAGAAAGGGATGAGGCCCGCTCCCAGCGAGATCGCGAGTTACGCCGCCTTCTCCGCGAGCAGGTTGCGCTTCATCGCCGCGAGGATCAGCCGGCGATGGCTCAGCGCATGGCCGACCGCGGTGGCGGCGTCGCCCGCGATCAGCGCGCGGGCCAGCGCGATGCGCTCGGCCTCGACCTCCTCCATCAGGATGCGGTCCGACGCGCGGCGGCGGCGCGGCACGGTCAGCCCGACCTGGAAGAAGATCGCGAACACCAGCCGCAGCGGTTCGTTGTCGGCGAGCGCGACCAGCAGGGTGACGAAGCGGCTCTCGCGATCGGCGAAACTTTCGAGCGAGGCGTCGGGCGGCGAGGCCTGCGCGAATGCGGCGAGCTCGCCCAGCCGCGGGCTGCGCATCGCCAGATCGGCGAGCAGCGGGGTCAGCGCATCCATCAGCAGCCGGCTCTCGTCGAGGACATCGGCATTGCCGCGCAGCCAGGTCGCGGCGACCCGCGCGATCGTGTCGATCTTCGGCCGGTGCGCATAATAGCCCCCGCGCACCCCGCGCCGGACCTTGAGCACCTCCTCATGCTCGAGCAGCCGCGCCGCCTGTCGCAGCGTCGGCGCGGTCACCTCGAACCGTGCGCACAGCGTCTCCTCCGACCCGAGCCACGCGCCGTCCCCGGCCGCGAGCGCGGCGGTGCGCAGGGTGTCGGCGATGCGGTCGACCGCGGTCATGCAGGGAGGTCCATCATTTCACCCTCGTCATCCCGGACTTGATCCCATGGGCACTAAACTTAGCGGTATGGTCCTTCTTAGCCCCTCTCCCGCTTGCGGGAGAGGTCAGGGTGAGGGTCTTCTTCTTCTCCTTCTTCTCCTCCTTTCTTTTCCAGCTCAGAGAACAGGAAGCAGAAGAAGACCCTCATCCAACCTTCTCCCGCAAGCGGGAGAAGGCTAAGAAAAAGCCAATTCCGTGCCTCTCACCGCTTCCTCCCACCCAGATGCGCATCGAAGAATTTGACGATCTGGTCATAGGCGTCGCGCGCCTCGGGCAGGTCGGCGCTGTAGATATAGCAATGGCCCATGCCCTCGCCGACGATCAGCCGGCTGTCGACCCCGGCCTTGAGCAGGGCGCTGTTGGTGTAGACCGCCGGGCTCATGTCCATCGCCCGGGTGCCGGTGATGATCAGCGTTGGTGGGAAATGTTTGATCACGGCCGGGTAGAGCGCGGGCGAGACCAGCGGATCGTCCATCTTCGCGCCCTTGAAATAGGCCTGCGCCAGCTTCGACTTGCCCGGCGGCGGGAAGGAGCCGTCGATATAGGCGGCGACATAGGCCGAATCGCCGGCCTCGAAGCGGACCCCGCCGGCGCCGAAGATGCCGATCGCGGCGGGCATCGGCAGCTTGTTGGCGTAGAACCACGACGCCGCCTGCGCGGTCAGCGCGCCGCCGGCCGAGCAGCCATAGATGCCGATCCGGTCGGGCCGGTAGGTCTTGAGCAGTTCCTTGTAGACCGTCGCAACATCCTCCGACGCCGCCGGGAAGACATTTTCCGGCCCCTGGCGATAGTCGACCGTCACCACCTTGAACCGGCCGAGCGCGGCGATCGGGATCGATTCGACCAGCGCGCAATTGTCGGCGCAGGTCTGGAAGCCACCGCCATGAAGGTTGATCAGCACCCGGTCGCGCGACGCCTCGCCCGCCTTCGGGGTGATCACCCGGGTCTTCACCCCGCCCATCACCTGCGCGACGATCTCGACCGGATAGCGCTCGCGCGCCACCGCGACCCTGGGCGCCAGCGCGCGCTCGGTCGCGACGCGCATGATCGCGATCGGCACGTCCATCGCCGGGTCGAACGACGGCATCTTCGCGCGCGCCTGCTGCTGGGCGAGCGCCTCGGGACTGAGCAGCGGCGAGGGCGGGAGCTCGAACGCCGGGACCGAGACGGTGCCGTCGGCGGCGAAGCCAGGCCGGCTGCTTGGCTGTTGCGCGAACAGCGCCGAGGCGCCCGCGACGATCGCGAGCGCACTCGCGGCGGTGAAGATCCTGCGGTTCATGACGTCCTCCTCGTACTTTCGGATCTGCGCGAATCCAAAAAGATTTTCTCTTTTGAAGATGCCCTGATCGCCGATCCGGGGCAAGCGGCACGGAATGTCGATTAGCGCCTTGCCGAATCCGGCCCGAACGGGCCATTTTCCGGCGGATGCGGTGGCGCAACGGGGGCGGTCGATGGTTCGTCGGATGAGGGGCAGGCGATGAAGCCGGTCATGCTGCACATGATCGCGACCCTCGCGCTGCGATCGATCGCGGGGCATCGGCTGCGCTCGGCGCTGACGATCCTCGGGGTGGTGATCGGGGTCTGCGCGGTGGTGACGATGGTGACGCTCGGAAAATCGGCGTCGTCGGCGATCGAGCAGCAGATCGCCGCGCTCGGCCCCAATGTTCTCCAGGTCCGCCCGGGCCAGGGCAGCGGGCCCGGCGGCGGCCTGCCGCCGCGGCCGCTCGAGGCCGCCGATGCCGATGCCATCGCCGACCAGGTCGCGGGCGCCAGCGCGGTCGCGCCGCTGTCGTCGACGCCGATGATGGCGATTCACCGCGGATCGAACTGGTCGACGCTGCTGAACGGCACCCGTGCGAGCTATTTCGCGGTCCAGCCCTGGCCGTTCGAGACCGGGCGGGTGTGGACCCCCGACGAGGAGGCCGCGGGCAGCGCGGTCTGCATCCTCGGGGCGACGGTCAGGGAGCGGCTGTTTGCCGGCGAGGATCCGGTTGGGCAGCGCCTGCGCCTCGGCCGCAGCACCTGCATGGTGATCGGCGCGCTGACCGTGCGCGGCCAGGCCGGCTTCGGGGTCAATCTCGACGATATGGTGCTGATGCCGATCGGCGCGGTCGAGCGCCGCATCACCGGCCGCCGCGACCTGCGGCTGATCCTGGTCAAGGTCGATCCGGCGTTCGCGACCGGCGAGGTTCGGGCCTCGGTTGCCGCCCTGCTCGGCGAACGGCGCCACCGGAGCGACAGCGAGGAGGGGGATGTCTCGATCACCGACACCCGCGAACTGTCCGATACGTTGAAGACGACCGCGACGATCCTCGCGAACATCCTCGCCGCGATCGCGGCGATCAGCCTGGTCGTCGGCGGGATCAACATCATGAACATCATGCTGATGACGGTGACCGAGCGCACCCGCGAGATCGGCATCAGGCTGGCGATCGGCGCGCTGGCGCGCGACGTGCTGGCGCAATTCCTGATCGAGGCGGTCGCGCTGTCCTGCCTGGGCGGCCTGGCCGGCCTGCTCCTCGCCCAGCTGGCGGTGCTCGCCGCGACGCCGGCGCTGCACCTGCCCTGGGCCTTCGATCCGGCGATCAACCTGTTGGCGCTGCTGGTGTCGGCGGCGATCGGAATCGCCTTCGGCTATCTCCCCGCGCGCCAGGCGGCCTCGCTCGATCCGATCGTGGCGCTCCGCCACGAGTGATACCAAAGGCCGAAACTTTTGACCCGTTCGTGTCGAGCGCAGTCGAGACACGTGCCACCAGCGCAAACCGTGCCTTCGGCACGCTCGACTGCGCTCGACACGAACGGAGAAAGGGGAGCCCGCGATTTCGCCCGTTGGTATGAGGCGGGGCGCTTACGCGGCCTCGGTCGCGGCGTCCGCCTCTTCGAGCAGCCAGGCGATGGCCGCGGCGCGATCGGCGAAATATTGCCGGGTGAAGCTGCCGGTCATGCGGCCGATCTGCATCCGCGCGAGCGCCGAATGCAGCACCACCGCGCAGCGATCGTCGTCGCGGACATGGCGGGCGGAGACCGCCGCCATATGGTCGAACGCCTCGCGCGCCTGCACCGGGTTGGCGGCGGCATCGACCAGGTGCAGCGAGCGGCCGTGGCGCGCGCGGCTCCGGCTCAGCAGCGCGGTGGCGATCGGCAGATAGGCGTTGAAATCCTCGA
Organism: Rhizorhabdus sp. GW822-FHT03C02; assembly: GCF_058801765.1. Classification (NCBI taxonomy): domain Bacteria; kingdom Pseudomonadati; phylum Pseudomonadota; class Alphaproteobacteria; order Sphingomonadales; family Rhizorhabdaceae; genus Rhizorhabdus; species Rhizorhabdus sp. GW822-FHT03C02. Next base: position 214,606 of record NZ_JBXANN010000008.1, on the reverse strand, counting down.
CGGTGGAAAGACCGTCGGCGGTGGTGCAGACGATGCCCAGCTCTTCGTCATAGGTCGCGGTCAGCATGTGGCGGCTCTCGTTGGGTGGTTGGCCTTGACCGCGATCTAGCGCCGATAAGGTTGAACTTTCGTTATACCGACGGCCGAAATAGCTGACTCTCTTCTCCGTTCGTGTCGAGCGCAGTCGAGACACGCTCCGCCACCGCAATGTGTCTCGACTAGGCTCGACACGAACGGGTTAAAGGTTTCGGCCATCAACATAAGGTCAGCTCACCACAGCACGCCCTTGACCGGCCGGACCGGTTCGGGCGGCACCTCGCCGATCGCCTGGAGCAGGTCGATCTCGATCGTGCGCGACATCGCGGTCAGCGGCACGTCGTGGACCGTGTTCGCGAACGGATCGACCAGATCGTCGCCGATTCGCAGCACCGCGAGGAACATCAGCCCGGCGACGGTCGAGCCGAGCGGGGTGGCGAAGCCCAGCGTCTCGACCAGCCCGATCGGCAGCGCCACGCAGAAGATATGGGTGAAGAAGGTCGGGAAGAAGCGATATTGGTTGGGCAGCGGGGTGTTCTTCAGCCGCTCCATCCCGCCCTGGGCGTTGGTGATGTCGACCAGGATATCCTCGAACGTCGCCTGCTGGATCGTGTCGATCCAGCCTTCGCGCCGGGCGATGTCGATGCGCCGGCCGGTGCCGTCGAGCAGGCCGTTGGCCGGGTTGACCCGGGCGAGCGCATGATCGGCATCGCCCTTCGACAGGAAGCGCAGCACCTCGGCGTCGACCGGCTGGCGGCGCAACTGACAGCGCAGCGCGTTCACATAGGCGATCTGCCGATAGACGATCGCGCGCTGCAGCTCGCGCGCTTCGGGGTCGCGCAGCAGGTTGCGGGCGACCCGCGCCAGGCTGCGCGAGGCGTTGATCATCGCCCCCCACAGGATCCGCCCTTCCCACCAGCGCTGATAGGTCGAATTGCTGCGGAAGCCGAGGAACAGCGCGAGCGCCGAGCCGAAGATCGTCAGCGGCAGCGACGGGGCCTTGAACGGCAGCAGATAATAGGCCGCGGTCACGCTGCAATCCCAGACGAACAGCAGCGCCAGCGGCTTCCACACCTCGGCGACGATCTGGCGGATGCGGGGGACGGCGTCGGTGATCATCGGCTTCTCCGGTCGGCGGGCTCCCGCCAACGTCTGCAACCGCGATCGGTGCCGATGCAATCAGGATATGGCCCCGACGAGGATCGGGCTCGCGTCGCGGATGAGGGCCGCGAATATCGGCATGAGAGATTTTCATCGGGGCGGACATTTTGCCAACTTCCCGTGCGGCCCCGCTTTTGCTAGCTGGCCGCTGTTCTCGGGGCGGGGTGCAACTCCCCACCGGCGGTATGCAGCTTGCTGCGAGCCCGCGAGCGCCTTCGGTCGAAGGGTCAGCAGATCAGGTGCGATGCCTGAGCCGACGGTCATAGTCCGGACAGGAGAGAACGTGCTTCGGCCCATGCGCACCGCATGGTGTCGCCGCGCGCGCTCGCCCTCCTGGACGTGGATCGAAGGAGGCATGGATGGAGCGTTTCGCCTTTATCAAGGCAAATTGGCACAGCGAGATCGTCGAGCGCGCGCTCGAGGGGTTCTGCCGGATCATTCCCGCGGACCAGGTCGACGTCTTCGACGCGCCGGGCGCCTTCGAAATGCCGCTGCTCGCGCGCGACATCGCGATGACCGGCCGCTACGCCGCGGTCGCGGCCGCGGCGCTGGTCGTCGACGGCGGCATCTACCGGCATGATTTCGTCGCCCAGGCGGTGGTCGACGGGCTGATGCGCGCCGGGCTCGATTCGGGGGTGCCGGTGCTGTCGGTGTCGCTGACCCCGCATCATTATCAGGAAACCGACCATCACCGCGCGATCTACCGCGAGCATTTCGTCGCCAAGGGCGAAGAGGCCGCGCGCGCCGCGCTGGCGATCGGCCAGACCCGCGCGAAGCTGTTCGGCGATGGCCCGCATGCTGGACGCCGACCGCAGATCGCCGCATAGTCCCCGACGGGTCGGGGGGTAAGCGCGATGCGTATGATATTGGCGGCTTTGGCGTTGATGGCGCCTGCGGTGGCGGACGCCGAAATGGTCAAGGCGGTCGTCGTCTACGACAAGGGCTGCGAATCCCGCCTGATCATCAAGACCGCCTCGGGCTATGCGCTCGCCGAACGCTATGCCGGCGAGCCGCCGGCGGCGGGCGACGTGCTGGTCGGCGCCTTCGACGGCTATGGCAAGGCCGAGGGCTATAATCTCAAGGCCGACCGGCCGACGACGCTCTATATCGAGGATTATATGCTGTCGCAGTCGCGCGTGGTCGAACAGCTCGCGCGCAAATGCCGCTGACGCTGACCGCCTGACCTCAGGCCGCCAGCGCCACCGCCGAGCCCAGCCAGGCCAGCGCGGCGCTCTCGGACGCGAATGTCTCGCCGCCATCGATGATGTTCGGGCGCAGTTGCCCGTCGGCGGCGCCGTCATGGGCGATGATCGCGAACCGGTCGGCGGGCAGCCGCCCCTGGCCCAGGCTCGCGCGGATCGCGGCCACGATTTCGGGCGGCAGTGCCTGACCCGAGCGATCGTCCCACACCAGCCGCAACGGGCCGTCGACCCGCGCCGCCCGGACGATCGCCGCGACGTCGCGCGCCATCGGCGCCAGCTCGCGGGCGTGGAAATGGCTCGCGAGCCGGCAGGTGACGATCCCGGCCGGACGATCGAAGATGAGTTTATAGCCGGCCATGCGGATCGTCCTTTCGCGCGATATCCGCCGGCGATCGTCGTGTCGCCGGCCCGGTCGGCGATAGCGCCAAGGGGTTGATATTTGGTTCGCGGCGCGCCCAATCCTTCGCCCATTGCCGCCACTTTTCCCCACCGCGGCGCCAACACTGCCACCCTGGCCCCAACACCCGCCACCCCGGCCCCAACACCCGCCACCCCGGCCCTAACACCCGTCATCCCGGCCCCCAGCACCCGTCATCCCGGCGGAGGCCGGGATCTCAGTCGTGTGCCGCTCCGCTGCCGCCCATCGCGACCCCATCGGGGCGCCCCGTCCGCGGAAAGCGCCTCGCCCACCCCCGATCCCGATTGACCCGGCGCCCGCACGGCGCGACATGCCGGGGGCAGCAGTGACGGGATCGATTGACGGATGACCACGCGCAACTGGTTCGAAGCGGGCGGCGAAGCCTATGCCCGCTATCGCCCCGATTATCCCCAGGCGCTCGCCGCCTGGCTCGCCGGGATCGCCCCGGCCCGGCGGATGGCGATCGACGTCGGCTGCGGCAACGGCCAGTTCACCCGCCAGCTCGCCGAGGAATTCGCCGCGGTGGTCGGCATCGATCCCAGCCGCGAGCAGATCGAGCATGCCGTGCGCGACGACCGCATCCGCTATCTGAGCGCCCCCGCCGAGGCGCTGGGCCTGACCGACACCTGCGCCGATCTCATCACCGCCGCCCAGGCCGCCCACTGGTTCGATCTGCCGCTCTTCTATGCGGAGGTCCGCCGCATCGCCGCTCCCGGCGCGGTGATCGCGCTCGTCAGCTATGGCGTGCCGGTGTTCGACCCCGACATCGAGGAGCGCTTCCGCCGCTTCTACTGGGAGGAGATCGGCGACTATTGGCCCCCCGAACGCCGCCTCGTCGAAAATGGCTATGCCGGCATCGACTTCCCCTTCGCCGAAATCGCCTGGCCGCCGATGACGATCGACCGCGACTGGGACCTCGCCGCCTTCCTCGGCTACCTCTCGACCTGGTCCGCGCTGCGCCGCATCGACGAGGCGGGGCAGATGGATGTGGTCGATGCGTTCGTCGCCGACATCGAGCGGCTCTGGGGCGATCCGGCCCGGATGCGGCCGGTGCGCTGGCCAGTGAATATGCGGGTGGGACGGGTGGAGGGGTGATGAGCTACGCTCTCACCACCTGAACCTACGCGCTTTGGGATGGACGGGCCGAACGCTGGCCTGAACTCATTTGGCTTCCATGGGCCGGAGCGGTCACCCTCGCTCGGCCGCTCCGCCGAGATTCACGACCGTTACCATTGACTTGATCGAACTTATGTCTTCACACCTCGCACCGGAGTCTGGGAAGAACGGTGCCAGGTGGTCGTCGTGAAAGGCTCCCGGGGGCCTTGGAGCGAGAATGTACGGACCGGAAATTCTCGTTCGAACCCTGTCCTCGACCAGGCGGAAGGACAAGGCCGGCAATCTCTGGCAATATCATTCGCGCAGCGATCACCACTCGAAGGTCGCCTGTTGGGGCGTCGTCTTCGATCTGTTGGCGAACACGCCCCTCCTGCGTCGTCACGTCGAGGCCGGCGTCGTCCGTTTCGGGATCAATCACGAGATGCGCGATTTCGTGCATGATCGTAAGAAGAATCTCGATCTCGTCCTCTGTACGTCGACTGGTGCGGCGACCGGTGGCACGCTGTCGAGCATTGCCGCGGGCTATGGCATCGATCTGACCGACGCCGAACGCGTGCTGCTCGACGGATTGCCGCCGCTCGTTCGTGCGCCGGTCGGTTCGGTGCTGATGGCGCTGGAGGCGAAGGCCTGCATGACCGCGCATCAGCGGGCGCTGCCGCGCCTGTACGACGAATTGAACTCCTCGCATCTCACCGTCCATGGCGCGAGCGACGAGGCGATCGCCGTCGGCTTCACCATGGTGAACCTCGCCGATCATTATCTCAGTCCCGATCTCAACAAGAAGAACCGTGCCACCGATCCCGAATGGAGCCGGCACAACCAGCCGCGCGACGCGCAACTCGCCATGGACAAGATCAAGCAGTTGCCGCGTCGGGCGAAGGTCGGTGACGTCGGCTATGACGCGCTGTCGATCGTCGCCATCGACATGCCCAACGACGGTACGCCGGTGACCTTGGTCGAGGGGCCGCCCGCGCCGCAGAAGGGCGACATCTATCATTACGACACGATGATCGCCCGCCTATCCGCCATTTACGCGACGCGCTTCAAGGATCTTGCCTAGTCGCTCGGCGATCCGGTCCCGGTCGCATTCCCAGATCACCGCCACCCTGTAACCCATCGCTCTGAGCCTATTTATGGCGGCGGCGTCGCGGTGGCGATTGGCGCGAAACTTCTCCATCCAGAACCCGGAATTGGTTTTGGGGATGGTCGCCTTTCGGCAGCCCGTGTGATGATGCCAGAAACAGCCGTTGACGAAGATCGCCCAGCGCCGCGATCGGTTGGCGAAATCGGGACTTCCGGGTAGCGCTTTCACATTCTTGCGATAATGCTGGCCCAGGTCGCGCAATACCGCTCCGACCAGGGTTTCGATCTTCGTTCCCTTCTGGCGAATTCCGGCCATGCGCGCCGAAGTCGCCGGATCGGTGGGAACCGCCTTCATTCCGCGGCGACGGCAAATTCCATCAGGGGCGCATCGGCGGACGTCATGCGATCCAGATGTCCGCGCAGGCGATCCTGGAAGCCGTCGGGGAAGCGCAGCACCGCGCGCTCGGTCCGCGAGAGGAACCCCCGCGTCGCCCGCACCGACAGCGGCTTGCCTTCATGGCGCAGAAACTGCGTCAGTGCGGGACGGTCCTTCCAGGCGGGATAGGCATTGATCGAAACCGCGTGTCGATGATCGCCGTCGAACCGTGCCGCCTTCGGCCAACGTCCGTTGGCGGGCAGGGCGGTATCGCGGGACGTCTCGAACGTGCCCGGTTCGGCCAGCCGGCCACCCAGCCACTCGGCGACCGGAACCGAGACGGCATTGCCGACCAGTGACCAGCGCAGCGAGGCGCGACCGACACCTTCCGCCGGCTTGGTCCAATCCTCGGGAAAACCCTGAAAGCGTTCGGCGTCGCGAATGTCGGGCGTGATCGTGGTGCCCGACGGCAGGAGGATGGCGGGGGGCGATGCGATGCCGACCGTGGAGCCGTTCTTGAGGGTGGGGATCGCGTCCGGCGCCCAGCCCAGGCCCCGGACGCCCTCGGTCCAATAGAAGCCGTGGGCGCGCGCATCGAGGTCGGTGGTCGCCAATTGCGGTTCGGCTTCGTCGGCGAAGACCACCGATGCCGGATCCACGTCGGTCGTGGTGGCGACGAAGAACACCCGCTCACGCCGCTGCGGCAGAAACGACAGGCTGTTCACGACGCGATAGGCCCAGCGATACCCGCGCTCCTCGAACGCCTCGATGAGGAGGCGCATGGCGCGCCCCTTGTCGAGCTGGAGCATGAACGACACGTTCTCCAGCACCACCCAGGGCACGCGACGATCGTCGAGCAGCCGAAACACCTCGCCGACCAGCCCGGACTTCGCGCCGCCGATCCCCGCCGTCAGCCCGGCCTGGCTGAGATCCTGGCATGGGAATCCACCGACCAGCAGCTCCACCTCGGACGGCAGCGACGTCAGGTCTCGGACGTCGCCGGCACAGGGCACGTCGGGCATGTTCGCGGCTAGGACGGCGCGAGCGGGATTCCAGAACTCGCAGAGCAGGCTCGTCTCGTGACCCGACGCCGCGAGCCCTCTCTCGAGCCCGCCGATGCCCGCGAAAAGTCCCGCAACCTTCACCCGTCGTCCTCCATGCCATCCGCATCGGCGACCCTAGCCTCAAATCGTCGACCGGAAAAGTTCTGATTTTGTTCCGCGCGTCCGAACGCCGCCTCGTCGAAAATGGCTATGCCGGCATCGACCTCCCCCTCGCCGAGATCGCTTGGCCGCCGCTGACGATCGACCGCGACTGGGACCTCGCCGCCTTCCTCGGCTACCTCTCCACCTGGTCCGCGCTGCGCCGCATCGACGAAGCCGGCCACATGGCCATGGTCGACGCTTTCGTCGCCGACATCGAACGGCTCTGGGGTGATCCGGCGCGAATGCGTCCGGTGGGTGTGCGGGTGGGGCTGGTTGAGGGCCGAAAGGCCGACCTATGCGGAGCGCTTAGTGTCCATATTTTCTGCGCCATGCTGAATCGGTCGGTCAGGATCGATCACACGGCTTGCGAGAATAGATGCGTGGTGTGCTGTGCTTTCGGTTCGATCAGGCGTTGTATCGGTCAGAACCCTAGGGACGCAGCTGCCCATTCGGAGCAGCGGGATTCTCCTAATGCGGCTATAATTTGCAGCGGTCGCGAATTGGAAGGGTGTAGAGTTAGCGGTTAAACACGACTTGCGAAACAGCTAGGTGCCATGCGAAACTTTATCGATTGGAGGTCGCATGGCAAATCAGAATCGCAAGAGAGTGCTTGCTCAAGTTCTCGCTATCGATGCATGGCATAAGCCCTTTCGGACTGACGGTAGTACCTCTTCGGTTCATGTTGAACTGAGTTTTCACGAAGGCCGGATAGGCGGAGATGATCCTGATGTGCCTTTTACCTTTAGAGTAAAACTCAAGCGTGCTCTCCTAACTATTTTTCTCGAAGAGCCGTTGCAGCTTGATCGAGAGTCCGTAGCAAGGACGATTCCTGCGGATATTGCTGAACACAAGCGAGTTGTAACTCTTAATGAACAAGCTAAGCGCAATGTTGATCTTAAGGGGGCGATAAGTCCGGCTTCAATGCATCTTGCTGCGAATGGCGCGTTTTCTGCGGAAAATGGCATAAGTCGTGAGGATGAGCTCAGGATTATTCAGCAGTTTCCAAGAATAATTGCAACGCCAAAGCCTCGTGGTGCTAGTGAGTACGCTTGGGAGCTTACCCCGTCATTCGACGAAACGTTGGATGGGGAGCCGTGGAATCCAGTTTCAGAGCCAAGGTTATCTGTAAAATCGCTAATATCAAAAAGCACCATAGATCCATCAATTAAAGTCGTTCTATCATGTAAATTTGAGGACATTTTTATTGATGATCTGATTCCAAAAAATGAAGGTGTGATTGCAAAGGCGAAGAATGTTTTATTTCCAAGCTTAAATGCTGCGGCTGCAAAGCAGCAACTTAAGCATACTTTGAGAGATGCTCAGCTTGAGTTTGGTGAGCTTGATGACAAGTTCTCGGAAATGACTATTGCAGATATATTGGCTGCGGAACAATGATGTCTAGAAATTTGTCATATAAATCGGTAATTGATATTCTTACTTTGGAATCCAATTCTCTTGTTGAGATGGCAAAGTTATCTGGGAGGGATCCTTTTACTTTTTTTCATGGTGCTGATTTGCGAGAGCTTGATTTGAGTAATCAAGATTTATCGGGTCTCAATTTTGAAGGAGCTGACATTAGATTTAGCTCATTCGTAGGTGCGGTGTATGATGATGGCGCCTTTAATGGGAGTTTCATTGATCCTAATCAAAAATATCTGGTGGATCCCTATGAGTTCTATTTTAGGGATCTATTGTCTCATCCAATTGAAAGTGTATTGGTTTTTGCCAAAATAAGAGTTGGTTTGATTGATAATATCAGGGATATAATAGGAATTTCATATAAAGAACTTAGCAGTAATGCGAACGTTAGCGCCAATGCGCTTCGTAAATCGCGAACGGGTGGAGTTTTGGCATGGGAGACTGCTGCTAATATTCTTAGCTATGTTAATGATATAGCAGATGAGCTGGCTCAAGCCGGTCATATGAAGGCGAGATCGTGGTTGCGGCAGCCTTGTGTTGAGATTCTTTCTGGGGGCAATAACGGATTATTTAATCATTTAACCAGATCTCGTCTAGAAGATGTGGTGAGAATGGAAAAATTTGTAACGGAATGGAGATTGAAAAGAAATAAAGATCAAAAAATTTGGCGATCGACGCCAGAATATTTAGATCTGATATATTCGTTTTATGCAAAGGGAGTTGAGCATAGATATGTAATAGAGCCCCCTTCTCAGGAGGGGGTGCTGAGTATGATTGACCCGGATTAATGCTATAAAGTTATAAATATAAATCAGGTTTATTTTTAAATTATTTCGTAATTGCTACGTGAACGAGTTGAATGGCCCTAAACTCGCTCCTCCTTGGCCACCTCAAACCCCACATCCCGCACCCTCACACTCCCGAAGCTCCGGAAATCCCCCACCCGGCTCAGCACAAACGCATCGCGCCCTGCCGGCACCCGCAGCCGGAAGAAGTCCGCGCCCGCCACATCCTGCAGCCAGAAGGCCGGCCGCGCGTCCGCGGCCTCGGTCGCCACCTCGACATGGCTCATCTCGACATTGCGCGCGTCGCGGATGAAGAAGCCGGTCGCGGGGAGGTCGCCGAACATCGTCGGCTCGGGATAGCCCAGTTCCTGCAGCGGCGGCTGGATCGCCGCCATCTCGGCCGGGGCGCCGCCGCGCTGGTGGAGATAGACGTCGCTGATCTTGACGTCCTCGACCGGATGGCCGGGCAGGCCGGCGATGATCGAGGGGAGCTGGACCGCGTTGTAGCTCGACACATTGCTGATCAGGATGCGCTTCAATGTGCCGATCGGCCGCCCCGCGGGGCCGCGCATCCGCCGGCCCAGCCGCAGGAAGAAGGGCGAGTTGAACGATCCGCGCATCGTCACATTGCTGATCGTGACGTCCTCGAGGGTGCCGCCGTCGACCGTCTCGAGCGCGAGCCCGCAACTGTCGTCGAACACGCAGTTGGTGACGGTGATGTTGCGGAAGCCGCCATTGGATTCGGTGCCGAACTTGATCCGGCCATGGACATGCGGCGCGAACGACGCCGGCATCTTGCGCCACGTCCCGTCGAGCACCGATCCGATCTCGTAATTGCCGGTGACGAAGCAGTTGGCGATCGTGACATTGTCGGTCGGCCGCGGCTCGCCCAGCGCGAAGCTGCTCTTGAGGCAGATGCCGTCGTCCCACGGCGAATTGACCGTGCAGTTGGTGATGCGGACATTGCGGCAGCAGTCGATGTCGAAGCCGTCGCGGGTGGTGTCGACCAGCAGATTGTCGATCGTCAGATTGTCGACCCCGGTCGCGAGCAGCGCGAACCAGCCCGCCTGCAGGATCCGGATGTCGCGCAGCAGGACGTTGCGGCAGTTCTTCAGCGCGATCGCCTTGTTGCCGGTGCCCGGGCCATTGGGGTCCTTGAGATAATTGTCCTTGCCGTCGCCGCGGCCCAGCCCCTTGCCCCAGATCAGCCCCGATCCGGTGATCGCGACATCGTGGAGCCCCTCGCCCCAGATCAGGCTGTTGCGCCAGTGATTATGGCCGAAATCCTGATAGGCCTCGATCGCCTTGTCCTGCGGCTCGGCGACGTCATAGCCCGGCCCCGACCCGGTGAACGGCGCGGCGAGGATCGTCGCACCGCTGTCGAGATGGAGGGTGATGTTGCTCTTCAGCCGGATCGTGAAGGCGGCATAGACGCCCGGCCCGAACCAGACGGTACCGCCGCCGCGCGCCGCGGCATGGTCGATCGCGCGGTTGATCGCCGGGCTGTCGATCGCGACGCCGTCACCCTTCGCGCCGAAATGGCGGACGTCGACCCAGGGGCCCGGCGGCCCGGCGGGGGCGGGGGGCGCCGCTCCGGCCTGGCCGGCTCCCGCCAGCGCGACGAGGCCCGCCGAGCCTCCCATGACCAGCGACCGGCGATCGAGCGTCATGCGTGTCTCCTTATAAGGTTCGATCCTCCCTGCGCGCAGCGCGGGGAGGGGGGCGTAGCGTGTCGCCATGCTGGGGGCATGGCGAAAACGCGGAGCCGTAGGATGGTGGAGGGGGCATGCAGAAGGTCAAGGCGCACGATGGCCTGACGGTCGGAAAACCCCTCCACCGCTACGCGGTCCCCCTCCCCAGCTTTGCTGGGGAGGATCTAAGACCGTCTTAGAACTTCACCGTCGCGCCGAGGAAAAACTCCGTCCCCAGCACGTCATAGGTCGCCGAGAAGGTGTTCGCATTCGGCCCCTGCGTCGTCACCGGCGGTTTGTTGTTCAGCACATTGTTGGCGCCGCCGAAGATCTGCGCGCTCTTGGTGACGTCATAGCTGAACGACAGGTCGAAATAATGCTGCGCGGACAGCACCGGATAGGCGAAGCTCGACAGCGCCGGCGCGGTCGCCGATCCCGATCGCTTGGGCAGGATATAGCGGTCGGTGGTGACCTTGCCGATATAGCGGTGGCGCAGGCTCAGGCTCAGATCCTCGATGTTCCAGGTTACCCGGCTGGTCCCGCGCCAGCGCGGCAGCGGCTGGCCGCAGGTCGGCCCGAACGATCCCGCGCAATAATTCTTGATGTTCGGGAAGGCCGCGACCGGGGTCGAGGTGAACTCGTCGAGCCAGGTGAAGCTGGTGCTCAGGTCGACGGTGCTGCGTTCGCCGATCCCGGGCAGGCCGAAACCGAGCTCGAAGCGATAGCGCGCGGCGATGTCGATACCCGATGTCTTGAGCTTGCCGGTGTTGGCGTTGCGGATCTGCGCGACGAACGGGTCGTTGATCTCGCCGGTATTGGGGTTGCGGACGATCGCGCGGCAGAACTCGCTGTTGGCGTCCTGGATCACGTTATAGCACAGGTTCAGCGTGTTCTGCAGGCCGCCGCCGAGCGACGAGATCGCCCCGTCGAGCGAGATGTTGAAATAATCGACGCTCAGGAACAGTCGCGGCGCGAAGCTGGGGGTCAGCACCGTCCCCACAGTGAAGGTGTCCGATTTCTCGGCGCCCAGATTGGGGTTGCCGCCGAAATCGGCCGGGAAGATCGTGTTGGGCTGGACGGAGGCCGCGAACACCTGCGACGCCGGCACGCCCGTAGCGACGCACACCGCGCGCACCGCCGCGGTCTGCTGCGCGGTCGGCGCGCGGCTCGAACAGGGATCGGTCGCGACCCCGACGACACGGGTGACGCCGCCATAGAGCTCGTTGACATTGGGCGCGCGGATCGCGCGCTGATATTGGCCGCGGAAGGCGACGTCGCGGCTGACCTTCCAGTCGAGCCCGCCCAGATTGGTCCACTGGCCGCCGATCCCCGACAGGCTGTATTTGGAGTAGCGAAAGCCGCCATTGGCGACGAGGCTCTCGATGAACGGGGTGTCGTGGATCAGCGGGATCCGCAGCTCGCCGAACACCTCCTTGACGCTCACCCCGCCGCGGGTCGGCAGGCCGGGGTTGAAGCCGGCGACGTCGCCCGACGACAGGAAGCTGTCGGGGGTGAAGACCGCGCTGGTCTTGCGCCATTCGACGCCCAACGAGAAGCCGACCGGCCCGGCCGGCAGCTTGAACAGATTGCCGGTCAGGCTGCCCTGCGCGACCTGCTGGGTGGCGATGGTGTTGTTGGTCGCGCTGATCGAGATCGCCGACGCGCAGGCGGCCGAGATATTCTGGCCGAAGATGTTGCACACCGGGGCCGCGCCGCCCACCGACAGCAAGCTGGCCTGGAGCCTGCTGCGCGAGATCGCGTTCTTCAGCGGCAGCGTGTCCTCGGACCGGGCATAGGTGTAATAAGCGTCATATTTGATGTCGGTCAGATAGTCGTCCGACGCGCTGCCCAGGTCGCCGCGCAGCCCCCAGGCGCCCCGGAACACGTTGCGCCGCTCGCTCGCCAGCCGTGCGCCGACCTCGACATAACGGCGGCCGGCGGTCAGCACCGCCAGCCCGTCGCCGGGGGTGGTGGTGCGGGTCGCGGTGCCGCTGGTGACGGTGGTGGTGCCGGTCTCGGCCAGGTCGAGCTGGCGGAACACCTCGCGCAGTTGCGGGGTCAGATAGGGATTGTTGACGTTGAACAGGGTCGGCGATCCGACATTGGTCGGTGCCAGCCGCGCGTTGACGACGTTGTTGCTGTAATGCAGCTCCATATAGCCGGTGATCGCGTCGCTGAAATCATAATGGCTGAAGCTGTTGATCATCCAGCGCTTCTGCGGCTGGATCAGATAATTGTCGGGCCCCAGGTTGAAATCGTCCTGCGGGGTGATCTGCGGTCGCGCCGCGCTGCCGGTGTCGTTGAAGGTGAAGCCGCGCGAGGTCAGCCCGCCCAGGCCCGCCGCGGCATAGGCGGCGTTGAGCGCGGCGTTCGATCCGCCGGCGGCGGGGATGCCCGAGAAGCGGCCATTGGGGATGTCGCCGCTGCCGCCGGCGACGAAGCCGAGCTCGCCGCCGGCGCCGGTGCAGGTCTGCCCGGCGGGAATGGCGAGCGGGGTGCCGGCGCGGCTGGCGCTGCCGCTGCCGGCGACGACGCAGCCGTCCGACAGCGAGTCATAGGCGAAGTCACCGCGCTGGCCGCGGGTGATCGGCTTACGCTTCAGATAATTGCCCGACACCACGACGTTGCCGCGGCCTTCGGAAAAATTGCCGCCGACGGTGAGGTCGGCATTATAGACCGGGGTGCCGGTCGGCCGGTCGATATTGACCTGGGCGCGCGCCTCGACCCCTTCGAAATCCTCGCGCATGATGAAGTTGATGACCCCGGTGATCGCGTCGGACCCATAGACCGCCGACGACCCGCCGGTCACGATCTCGGTGCGCGCGATCAGCGTCGACGGGATGGTGTTGAGGTCGGTGACCTGCTCGGGGCCGAAGATCGCGAAGCGGCGGCCGTTGACCAGCACCAGGTTGCGGGTCGATCCGAAGCCGCGCAGGTTGACGTCGGCATAGCCGCCCGGAACCGTGTTCGACGTCGCGCTGCCCAGCTGCGATCCGATCGCCTGCGGGATCTGCGCCAGCGTCTTCTCGACATTGACGTTGCCCGAAAGCTTGACCTCCTCGGCATTGACCACCGCGACCGGGGTCGACGCCTCGAAGCCGTTGCGGGCGATGCGCGAACCGGTGACGATGATGTCCTGGGTGGTGTCGGCCGCGACCTCGGTCGCAGGCGGTGTCGTGGTGGCTGGCGCGGTCGTCTGCGCGCCGAGCGGCGCGGTCAGGCACATGGCCGAAAGCGTGGTCCCGCACAGAAAATGCGCGCGCCGACCGATAGTCGAAGTCTTCATGGCAATCCTCCCCGTTGTCGCCGATCGCCCGATCGGCTCGTCCGTTCTCCGAAACTGGGCAGGTTGACCCCCGCCCTGATCTTGGCACCGCTTTGGTAGCGGTAACATTTTTACGCGTTAAGTTTCAAATTGTGGGATGAGTGTTTACCAAATGAGACGATCCGTCAATCCCAAATATGAGAGCGCTAACGGGGCGGGTTTTTCCTGTCGCCTCACACGTCATCCCGGCGGAGGCCGGGATCTCAGGAGGCTAGGGCGCTCTCTATCCGCACGAGATTCCGGGCGATGCCTGTCCTCGGACGGGAGAAGCCCGATCCGGGGGCCGGAATGACGAGGAGGGTAGGGCACTCCCTCATCGCCCCACCAAAATTCCCCTGTCGATCGCCCCGATCGAGGTCGTGCCCGTGAGCGCCATCGCCACCCGCATTTCGGCCTCGACCAGGCTCAGCATCCGCCGCACCCCGGCCTCGCCGTCGGCCGCCAGCGCGAACGCCCAGGCGCGCCCGAGCAGCACCCCCTTCGCGCCGAGCGCCAGCATCCGCACGACGTCGAGTCCGGTGCGCACCCCGCCATCGGCGAGCACCGTCATCCGGTCGCCGACCGCTTCGGCGATCGCCGGCAGCGCGGCGGCGGTCGATGGCACCCCATCGAGCTGGCGCCCGCCATGGTTCGACACGATCAGCCCGTCGGCGCCGACCGCGGCGGCCTCGCGCGCATCCTCGGCGTCGAGGATGCCCTTGATGATCAGCGGCCCGTCCCACACCGATCGGATGAAGTCGATGTCGCGCCAGCTCACCGCGGGATCGAAATTGTTGCGCATCCACGCGAAGAAATCGTCGAGCCCGGTGTTGCCGGCGAGCACCGGCGCGACATTGCCGAGATGGTGCGGCCGGCCATGGACGCCGACATGCCACGCCCAGTGCGGGCGGCGCATCGCCTGGAAGGTCCGGCGCAGCGATCCCGCCCAGCCCGAACTGCCGGCCAGGCCCGAACGATAGTCGCGGTAGCGCGATCCCGGCACCGGCATGTCGACGGTGAACACCAGCGCCGAGCATTGCGCCGCCTTCGCGATCTCGAGCAGCTCGCGCATGAAGCCGCGGTCGCGGATCATGTAGAGCTGGAACCAGAAGGGGCGGTCGGTGCCGCGGCGGACCTCGTCGATCGGGCAGGCCGACACCGTCGACAGGCAGAAGGGGATGCCCGCGGCCGCGGCGGCGCGCGCCGCCTGGACCTCGCCGCGCCTTGCGTTGAGCCCGGCCAGGCCGATCGGCGCGAGCATCACCGGCATCGCCATGTCCTGCCCGAACAGCCGCGCCGACAGGTCGATCTGCGACACGTCGCGCAGCACCCGCTGGCGCAGCGCGATCGCCTGGAGATCGGCGACGTTCCGGGCGAGGGTGGTCTCGCTGTACGAACCGCCGTCGATATATTCGAACAGGAAATGCGGCAGCCGGCGGCGGGCGCGCTCGCGATAATCGAGGGTGGAGGCGACGATGTCCATGACTTACCGGTCCATCTTCATTGCAGGTTGACGAACATGCCGCCGTCGACCAGCAGCGCGGCGCCGGTGACATAGCGGGCAAGGTCGGAGGCGAGGAAGATGATCGGCCCGGCCAGGTCGTCGGGTTCGCCGAGCCGGCCGAGCGGCACCCGCGCCGCCATCGCCTCGCGCTTGGCGGTGTCGGCGAGATCGTCCTTGTTGATGTCGGTCAGGATCGTGCCGGGCAGCACCGAATTGCAGCGGATGCCGTGGCGGCCGAGCGCGATCGCCGCCGACTGCATCAGCGAATGCACTCCCGCCTTGGTCGGGGTGTAATGGGTCTGATATTCGCCGCCGACCAGCGCCGAGATCGACGACACCGCGACGATCGCGCCGCCGCGGCCCTGCGCGACCATCGCATTGGCCGCCGCCTGGACCATATAATAGGCGCCGTGGAGATTGACCTTCATCGTCCGTTCGAAGGTCTCGGCCGGCATGTCGAGGAAGCTGTGGAACGGGCAGATCCCGGCATTGCTGACGAAGATGTCGACCCCGCCCAGCGCCGCGCGCGCGGCATCGACGAACGCCGCGGCGCTCGCCGGATCGGCGACGTCGCCCTGCACCGCGATCGCCCGCCGTCCGAGCGCCTCGATCGCGGCGACGCAGCTTTGCGCGCTGCCGTCCTCGACCAGATAGTTGATCGCGACATCGGCGCCATGGCGGGCCGCCGCGATCGCGGTCGCCCGGCCGATCCCGGCCGCGCCGCCGGTGACGAGCATGGTCTTGCCCTCGATCAATCCCACGCCGTCTTCTCCTTCTTCCGCTTTCTTCTACCTTCGTTCGTCCCCTCCAAACCCCCGTCATCCCGGCGGAGGCCGGGATCTCAGGAGATGAGCGAGCGCGCTATCCGCACGAGATTCCGGCCTCCGCCGGAATGACGATGAGGGGAGGAGTTCCCACCAGCCCCCTCAATCCTTCCCCGACCAGCCCAGATCCCCGCTGATCGCCTGCGCGGTGCCGCGAACCTCGGCGGTCAGCGCGGCCATGCGGGCGTCGTCCATATATTGCGCGGCGCTCGACACGCTGATCGCGCCGACGATCTTGCCGCGGACATCGCGGATCGGGGCGGCGACGCAGCGGATCAGGTCCTCATTCTCCTGGAGGTCGAAGGCGTAACCGCCCGCGACATAGTCCTGCATCCGGCCTTCCCAGACCGCATAGTCGGCCGGCGGCGCGCCTTCGGCCTGGTCCTGGTCGAACAGTTCGCGCCAGCGCGCCGGCGTCTCGTCGAGCAGCAGCGCCTTGCCGAGTCCGGTCGAGGTCAGCGGATGGCGCTCGCCGATCCGGCTGCTGATCTCGACCCGGCGGCGGCCGGGGATCTTGTCGAGATAGAGCGCATGGGTCTGCTCGGTGATGCCCATATGGACGGTGTCTTCGGTCGAGGTGGCGAGCGCCTCGATATGCGGGCGCGCGACCTGGACGATGTCGGTCTGGCGCTGCGCGAGGAAGCCGAGTTCGAGCAGCTTGGGGCCGAACTGATAGCCCAGGCGCGGGGTGAAGCTCAGATAGCGGCGGTCGATCAGCGCCGCCGCCAGCCGGTGCGCTGTCGAACGGGTGAGCCCCAGCCGCGCGGCCAGCGCGGCGAGCGGCAGCGGGCCGTCGGCGACCGCCTCGATCACGTCGAGCCCGCGCAGCAGCGTCTGGCTGCCCGCCTGCGCCTTCGCGCCGGTGCCGGCGTCCAAATCATCGTTTGACGTGTTGTTTCTCATTTAATAACATGCTTTCTCATAATATGGGACTTTGGCAAGCGCAAAACGTTGGCAGCGCAAATTGCGAGAGGATGATCGACGTGAACCTCGGCTCTGGACAGGCTGTCCGGTTTCCTTCGGGACGTGATACCAAATGCTGGGATAGCCTGCGCGGCTTTTTCGGCGCGTGGCCTGCATGAGCCTGCCCCGCATCAAGCATGTCCGCGCCTTCACCGTGCGCGGCGGCGGCGCCGACTATCATGACCAGGCGGCCGGCCACTGGATCGACGACCATATCGCGACCCCGATGGCGCGCTATCCCGAATATCGCCAGTCGCGGCAGAGCTTCGGGATCAACGTGCTCGGCACTTTGGTGGTCGAGATCGAGGCCGACGACGGCACGATCGGCTTCGCGGTGACGACGGGCGGTGAACCTGCGGCGTTCATCGTCGAGCGCCATCTCGCGCGTTTCCTCGAAGGCCGAAACCCCGCCGAATATGAGAAGATCTGGGACCAGATGTACTTCTCGACCCAATATTATGGCCGCAAGGGGCTGGTGGTGAACGCGATCTCCGGGGTCGACCTGGCGCTGTGGGATCTGCTCGGCAAGCTCCGCCAGGAGCCGGTCCATGCGCTGCTCGGCGGCGCGGTCCGCGACGAACTCCAGTTCTACGCGACCGGCGCGCGCCCCGATCTCGCGAAACAGATGGGGTTCATCGGCGGCAAGCTGCCGCTTCACCATGGCCCCGCCGAGGGGATCGAGGGGCTCCACAGGAATATCGCCGAACTCGCCGAGATGCGCAGCCGGGTCGGCGAGGATTTCTGGCTGATGCTCGATTGCTGGATGGCGCTCGACCTCGATTACGCCACCCGGCTCGCGACCCGCGCCTGGGACGAATGCGGGCTCAAATGGATCGAGGAGGCGCTCAGCCCCGACGATTATTGGGGCTATGCCGACCTTCGGCGCAACGTGCCGAAGGGGCTGCTCGTCACCACCGGCGAACATGAGGCGACCCGCTGGGGCTTCCGCATGCTGCTCGAGATGGAGTGTTGCGACATCATCCAGCCCGATGTCGGCTGGTGCGGCGGGATCACCGAACTGCTCAAGATCTCGGCGCTCGCCGATGCCCGCGGCAAGATGGTCGTGCCGCATGGCTCGTCGGTCTACAGCTATCATTTCGTCATCACCCGCCACAATTCGCCGTTCGCCGAATTCCTGATGATGCACCCCGAACCGAGCGAGGTGGTGCCGATGTTCGCGCCGCAGCTGCTCGGCGAGCCGGTGCCAGTCGACGGCCGGATCAAGGCTTCGGCGCTCGACAAGCCCGGCTTCGGCGTCGAGCTCAACCGCGAGATCGCGCTCAACCGGCCGTACACGCATTGATGGTGGTCGGAACCGATCTTCTTAATTCTAGCCCCTCCCTTTCAAGGGAGGGGTTGGGGTGGGTCGCGAGCGAAGCGAGCGTCCACGCCAGAACCCAAAGCGCCCTCAGCGGCATCGAGCCGCCTCGGTCGCGACCCACCCCCTAACCCCTCCCTTGAAGGGAGGGGAGAAAATGAGGACACCATGAAACTCTGTCGTTTCGGCCCGCGCGGCCAGGAAAAGCCCGGGATCGTCGACGCCGACGGCCGCATCCGCGACCTGTCGGGCATCGTCGCCGACCTCACCGCCGACCAGCTCTCGGCCGCCGCGCTGGCGAAGCTTGGCGGCGTCGATCCGGCGAGCCTGCCGCTGGTCGACGCCGACGCCCGTTACGGCGTGCCGGTCAAGGGCATCGGCAAGATCGTCGCGATCGGCCTCAACTATGAGGACCATGCGATCGAATCGAACCTGCCGATCCCGACCGAGCCGGTGATGTTCATGAAGGCGCTGTCGAGCCTGACCGGCCCCTATGACGAGGTGATGCTGCCCAGGGACGCCACCCATGGTGACTGGGAGGTCGAACTCGGGGTGATCATCGGCAAGACCGCGCGCTATGTCGAGGAAGACGCCGCGCTCGATCATGTCGCCGGCTATGTCCTCGCCAACGACGTCTCCGAGCGTTTCAACCAGAAGCAGCGCGGCAGCCAGTGGAGCAAGGGCAAGGGCCACGACACCTTCTGCCCGGTCGGCCCCTGGCTGGTGACCGCCGACGAGATCGCCGATCCGCAGGATTTCGACATGCATCTCGACGTCAACGGGGTGCGGATGCAGACCGGCAACAGCCGCACGATGATCTTCACGATCCGGCAGATCATCGCCTATCTCAGCCGCTATGTGACGCTCTATCCGGGCGACCTGATCATCACCGGCACCCCGCCGGGGGTGGGCGAGGGCAAGAAGCCCGAGGCGATCTACCTGAAGGCCGGCGACGTGATGGAGCTGTCGATCGCCGGGCTCGGCACCCAGCGCCAGAATGTCGTCGCCTGGCGCAACCTCGGCGACGAGGTGCTCGGATGAGCGTCTTCGCCGGCCGCTTCGCCGGGCGCGCCGCGGTGATCACCGGCGGCGCGTCGGGCCTCGGCAAGAAGGTCGCCGCGCGGATCGTCGCCGAAGGCGGGACGGTGTCGCTCTGGGATCTCAACGCCGATGCGCTCGACGCCGCCAAGGCCGAGGTCGGCGCGCAGCATGTCGTCGCGGTCGACATCTCGGACAGCGCGGCGGTGGCGCAGGCGGCGCAGGACAGCGCCGCCGCGCTCGGCCAGATCGACATCCTTATCTGCTCGGCCGGGATCACCGGCGCCACCGCGCCGCTCCACGACTATCCGATCGCGAGCTGGGAACACGTGATCGGCATCAACCTCAACGGGCTGTTCTTCTGCTGCCGCGCGGTGGTGCCGTTCATGATCGACCGGGGCTATGGCCGGATCGTCAACGTCGCCTCGGTCGCGGGCAAGGAGGGCAATCCCAACGCCTCGGCCTATTCGGCGTCGAAGGCGGGGGTGATCGGCCTCACCAAGTCGCTCGGCAAGGAACTGGCGACCAGGGGAATCATCGCCAATGCCCTGACCCCGGCGACCTTCGAAAGCCCGATCCTCGACCAGCTCCCCGAAAGCCAGGTCGATTATATGCGCTCGAAAATCCCGATGGGTCGGCTCGGCGAGGTCGACGAGAGCGCGGCGATGATCTGCTTCATGGCGTCGGAGGAGTGCAGCTTCACCACCGCCTCGACCTTCGACACCTCGGGAGGCCGCACGACCTTCTGATCCTGTGCCCTGATCCCGCGCCACGCGCACCGCCGCCGGTAACAGCCGGAGCGAGCCTGAGAGGATGCCATGAACGCGCTGCCCTTCGTCGATGCCCATGTCCATTTCTGGGATCTCGGCCATCTCGATTATGCCTGGCTGACCCCGCCCTTCACCGACAGCGGCCCGAACGGATGCGTCGCGCCGATCGCGACCGATTTCGGGCCTGCCGACTATCGCGCCGAGGCCGCGAACTGGAATGTCGCGGGCGTCGTCCACGTCGATGCCGGCGCCGATGCGTCGCAGGCGCTCGCCGAGACCGACTGGCTCGAAGGGCTGGCGGCATCCGACGGTCTGCCAGATGCGATCGTCGCCTTCGCCGCGCTCGACGATCCCGATGTCGAGGCGCTGCTCGCCGCCCATGCCGCGCGCCCGCATGTCCGCGGCATCCGCCAGATCGTCAACTGGCATGCCGATCCGAACCGCACCTACACCCCGCGCGACATCACCGGCGACGCCGCTTGGGCGCGCGGCTTCGCGCTGCTCGGCAAATATGGCCTGTCGTTCGACCTCCAGGCCTATCCGTCGCAATTTGCCGGCCTCGCCCGGCTGATCGCGCGCCATCCCGATGTGCCGGTGATCGTCAATCATGCCGGGATGGGGGTCGATCTCACCCCCGACGGCACCGCCCTGTGGCGCGCGGGCATGACGGCGCTCGCCGCCTTGCCCCATGTCCATGTCAAGCTGTCGGGGATGGGCTTCGTCTATCGCCCGTGGAGCGCCGAGGTGGTGCGCGGTCGCATCCTCGAGACGATCGACCTGTTCGGCACCGACCGGGCGATGGTCGCGAGCGACTTCCCGACCGACCGGCTGTTCGCGAGCTTCGACGCCATCGTCGGCGCGCAGGCCGACGCGATCGCCGATTTCAGCGATGATGAGCAGCGCGCGCTGTTCGGGGGGAACGCCAACCGCGTCTACCGCCTCAACCTCGATCTGGGAGAAACGTCGTGACCGCGAATCCGCTGCTCGGCGTCCTCTTCCACTGGATCGGCGGGCTCGCCTCGGCGAGTTTCTACGTCCCCTATCGCCGGGTGCGCGGCTGGTCCTGGGAGATCTACTGGCTGACCGGGGGCGTGGTCTCCTGGCTGATCGCGCCCTGGCTGTTCGCATCGCTTCGCACCCACGACCTGATCGGGGTGCTGCAGGCGGCGCCGACCCCGGTGCTGGTCTGGCCGGTGATCTTCGGGATGCTGTGGGGCTTCGGCGGGCTGACCTATGGGCTGACGATGCGCTATCTCGGCCTGTCGCTGGGGATGGCGGTGGTGCTCGGGCTGTGCACCGTCTTCGGAACGCTGATCCCGCCGATCTTCGCGGGCGAGTTCGCCGCCAAGCTGCTCGACACCCCGAGCGGCAATTTCGTCCTGCTCGGGCTGGTCGTCACCCTGTTCGGCATATTGATCGTGGCCTTCGCCGGCGCCCGCAAGGACGCCGCGCTGTCGGCCGAACAGAAGGCCGAGACGATCGCCGAGTTCGATTTCCGCAAGGGGGTGCTGGTCGCGATCTTCTCCGGGATCATGTCGTCCTGCTTCGCCTTCGGGCTCGCCGCGGGCGAGCCGATCAACGCGCTGTCGCAGGCCGCGGGCACCGATCCGCTGTGGGCGGGTCTGCCGGTGCTCTGCCTGGTGATGTTCGGCGGGCTGGTCACCAACGCGATCTGGTGCGCCTGGCTGATCGTCCGGGCAGGTTCCGCCGCCCAATGGTTCGGCCGGACGACACCTGGGGAAACGGGGGCGGGTGAAACCGCGAAGATCCCGCTCGCCGCCAATTTCGCCTTGTGCGCGCTGGCGGGGGCGGCCTGGTATTTCCAGTTCTTCTTCTATTCGATGGGCGAGAGCCAGATGGGGCGCTTCGGCTTCTCGTCCTGGACGGTGCACATGGCGTCGGTGATCATCTTCGGGACCCTGTGGGGCTTCGCCTTCCACGAATGGAAGGGCGCGCACCGCCGGGTGCGGGCGATGGTGTTTGCCGGGATCGGGGTGCTGCTGCTGGCGACTTTGATCATCGGCTATGGCAATCTGCTGGCGGTATGACGATGTTGCGCGCCCTCGCCCTGACGATCGCCGCGGGGTGCGCGATCGCCGCGGTTGCGGGCGCGAGCCAGACGCCGGCACCGACCTACAGCAACCCGATCCTGTTCGCCGATTATTCGGACCCCGACATCATCCGCGCCGGCGACGATTATTATCTGGTCGCGTCGAGCTTCCACTTCTCCCCCGGCATCCCGATCCTCCACTCGCGCGATCTCGTCCATTGGCGGATCGCCGGTCATGTCCTGCCAAAACTCCCCTTCGCGCCCGAATATGACATGCCGGGGCCGCATGTGCTCACCGACAAGGTCTCGAAACCGATCGGCGGCACCCGCTATGCCGGCGGGGTGTGGGCGCCGTCGATCCGCTTCCATGCCGGGCTGTTCTACGTCTATTGGGCGACCCCCGACGAAGGCATCTTCATGGCGACCGCGCGCCATCCCGAGGGGGTATGGAGCGCGCCGGTCAAGGTCATCGACCAGCCCAAATTGGAGGATCCCTGTCCGTTCTGGGATGATGACGGCCAGGCCTGGCTGGTCCATTCGCGCCACGGCGCCGGGCCGCTGATCCTCCACCGGATGAGCGCCGACGGCCGGCGGGTTCTCGACACGGGCGAGGTGATCGTCGAGGACAAGGCGAAGCTGCCGATCCTCGAAGGCCCGAAACTCTACAAGCGCAACGGCTTCTACTATATCCTCGCCCCGTTCGGCGGGGTCGAGAAAGGCGCGCAGGTCGCGCTGCGCGCCCGCAATATCCGCGGCCCCTATGAAGCGCGGGTGGTGCTGCGCCAGGGCGGCACCAGGCTCGAAGGTCCGCACCAGGGCGGCTGGGTCGAGACGCCGTCGGGGCAGGGCTGGTTCGTCCACTTCAACAGCACCGGCGCCTTCGGCCGGATCACCTATCTCGAACCGCTGACATGGGTCGACGACTGGCCGCTGATCGGCGAACCGATCGCCGGCGACGACCAGGCCGGCCAGCCGGTGGCGACCCATGCCATGCCCGACCTGCCGCGCCAGCGCCGACCCTGGACGTTGCAGGCCTCGGACGAATTTTCGGCGACCCGGCTCGGCCCGCAATGGGAATGGAATCACAATCCCGACGACCGCCTCTGGAGCCTGACCGCGCGGCGGGGCTTCCTGCGGCTGGGCTCGTCGCCTGCCGAGCATCTGGTCACCGCGCGCAACACCCTCACCCAGATCCTGCAGGGTCCGGCGAGCCGGATCACCGCGCGGATCGACGTCGCCCGGCTCGCCGACGGCCAGCGCGCCGGCCTGTCGCTGTTCGGGGTCGGGCCGAGCTGGATCGGCGTCGCCGGCGAAGCGGGCGCGCGGCGGATCATGCTCGCCGCGGCCGGGGTCGAAACCCCGGGCGCCGCGCTCGCTTCCAATATCGTCGACCTGCGCGCCGAGGTCGGGCGCGACCAGATGGTCCGCTACAGCTACAGCCTCGAACGGGGCCGCAGCTTCGTGCCGTTCGGCGATCCGATCAAACTGGCGCGCTTCTCCTGGTGGAAGGGATCGCGGCCGGCTTTGTTCAGCTTCCACCGTGGCGGGCAGGGCGGCTCGGTCGATGTCGACTGGGTGCATGTCGAGCCGGTCGCGGATAAGGCGGGGGGATGAGCGTGGAGATGTCAGGCCGCTTCGTACAACATAAGCCCCTCCCCTTCAGGGGAGGGGTTGGGGTGGGGCGCGAGCGTAGCGAGCGTCCGCGCTGGAACCAGAAGCGACTTCAGCGGCATCGAGCCGCTTTAGTCGCGCCCCACCCCCAAACCCCTCCCCTGAAGGGGAGGGGCTTAAAGTTTGAAGCCCTCCGGCTCTAGCGATGGACCGTCGATCCTTCCTCGCCGCGAGCGCCGCGACCCTGGCCGGGCTCGGCCGCGCCGCCGCTACCGAACCGGCGCTCACCCCCCACGCCCCCCGCTTCACCACCGCCAACGCCCGCTGGCAATCCGCCTATGACAAGGCGCTCGCCGTGCTCGCGCGCAACGTCCAGACCATGCCCTATGTCAGCGCGCCGGTGTTGATCGAGGGATCGGTCTATCAGGGGATCTGGCAGGAATGCGGGCCGCACGAGGCGCTGGTCTATCGCAGGTTCCGCCCCGACGTCGCCCGCAACAGCCATATGGCCTTCTTCGAGCTGCAGCGCGCCGACGGCCAGCTGCCCGCCAACAACAAGATCACTGAGACCAGCTTCGGCCAGATCCAGATGGTGGTGCCGATCGCCGCGACCGCCTGGGAACTCGCCCGCGCGACCGGCGACGCCGAACTGCTCGAGGCCGCCTATCGTGGCTGCTCGGCGTGGGACGGCTGGCTGATGCGCTACCGCAACACCCGCGGCACCGGGCTGGTCGAGGGCTTCTGCACCTACGACACCGGCCATGACAACAGCCCGCGCTGGGCCGGGCTGCCCAACCAGTGCCCCAACAAGGACGCGCGGCGCCACCACGACATCGCCGCGCTGCCGCGCCTGTGCCCTGATCTGTCGGCGACGATCTACGGCGCGCGGCGTGCGCTGGCGGCGATGGCGACCGCGCTCGGCCGGCGCGACGAGGCCGATCGCTGGACCGAACGCGCCGAGACCCTCCGCCGGGCGATCCTCGCGAAGCTCTACGTCGCCGCCGACGCCGCCTTCTACGATCTCGACGCGCAGGGCGATTTCGTGCGGGTGCGCGGCGACATCCTCAGCCGGGTGTGCGGCGAGCATGTCCCCGACCAGGCGCTGTTCGACGAACTATGGACCCGCCAGATCCACGATCCCAAGGCCTTCTGGTCGGCCTTTCCGCTGCCGTCGATCGCGCTCGACGATCCGCTGTTCGTGCGGCCGATCCCGGCCAACAGCTGGGGCGGGGCGGCGCAGGCGCTGACCGCGCTGCGCGCCGGGCGCTGGTTCGACCATTATGGCCGCTCGGCCGAATTCGCGGTGATGATGGAGCGCTGGTGCGCGGCGATCCAGGCCGACCCGACGATGCGCCAGCAGATCGACCCCTTGAGCGGGGAATTCACCCAGGCCGATCAGCCCGGCTATTCGCCGGCGGCGCTGGTGATGGTCGACTATACATGGCGGCTGATCGGGGTGGGCGAAGAGGCCGACGAGCTCCACTGGAATGCCCGCCCCGGCCATGGCGCCGCCCGCGACGCCCGGCTGGCGCTGACCACCGACGACCGCCGCGAGGCGGCGATGGCCTATGCCGGCGACGGCGTCGACCTGACCCTCGCCGGCCGGCCGGTCGGCCGGATCGCGGGCGGCGCCGCGCGGCTGGTCACCGACAAGGCGGGCAAGCCGGTCGCGCTGGTCGGGATCGACACCCGGCCGCAGCATGTCGTGTTGACGCTCGCGGGCCGGCCGGCGCGCCGGCTTATGGTCGCCGCCAATCGCCGCTATGCGCTGTGAGATCAACGGTCTTGAACTTTAATCCGTTCGTGTCGAGCGTAGTCGAGACACGCGGCGGTGGTGGAGCGTGGGTCGCTGCGCGACCCACGCTCGACTACGCTCGACACGAACGGAAAAGAGAGTCAGTCATTTCGACCGTTGCCATGAGATGAAGCGCTTCGCCCCCATCGCCCCCATCGCCCTCGTCGCGGCCGCCTGCACGGCGCTTATGCCTGCCGCCCTGCCGGCGAAAGGGCTCGAAATCACCTTCACCTGGGACGATCTGCCGGTCCACGGCCCGCTGGCGCCGGGCGACAGCCGGGTCGCGATCGGCGATCGCATCATCGCCGCGACCAGGGCGGCCGGGCTGCCGCCGCCTTATGGCTTCGTCAACGGGGTGCGCGAGCAACAGGAACCCGGATCGGGAACGATGCTCGACCATTGGCGCGCCGCCGGTTTCCCGCTCGGCAACCATGGCTGGTCGCACCTCAACCTCGCGACCCACGACGCTACGGCCTATGCAGCCGATATCGCCAGGAACGAGGCGGGCATTGCCGGCCGGATGGCGAACCAGGACTGGCACTGGTTCCGCTACCCTTTCCTGTCCGAGGGCGACACGCTCGAAAAGACCGGCGCGATCCGTTCATATCTGAGCGACCATCGCTACCGCATCGCCGGCGTGACGATGAGCTTCGGCGACTATATGTGGAACGAGCCCTATGCGCGCTGCGTCGCCAAGGGCGACCAGGCGGCGATCGCCTGGCTCGAGGCGAGCTACCTCGCCGCCGCTGCCGAGGACATCTATTACAGCCGAACGCTGTTCCGCACGCTCGAAGGCCGCGACATTCCCTATGTCCTGCTGATGCATGTCGGCTCGCTCGACGCGGTGATGCTGCCGCGGTTGATCGACCTCTATCGCCGCCACGGCTTCGCCTTCGTCTCGCTCGAACAGGCGCAGCGCGACCCTTATTATCGCGGCTATAGGGACCCGAAGGCCGGGGCGGCGCCGCAGCCGCCCGAGGCGCGGATGAAGGCGAGGGGGCTGACGCTGCCGCCGCGGCACGCTTATGGCGCGGAACTGCAGGCGATCTGCCGCTGAGGCCGTGCTGCGTTCAACCGATGGAGCGCCGGATGTCCTTCAAGAGACTATGAAGATGATAGGCATCGGTCGGTGACGGTTCGAAACCATGCTTCAGGTAGAAGTCCCGTGCCGCATCATCCTTGGCGTGAACGACGAGCGCACGAATTCCGGCGAGATCGGCGGCCTGGAGCGTTCGCAGCATCGCATCCTTGAGCAGCCCCGCGCCCAGGCGCTTTCCCTGATAGTCGGTCGCGACCGCCAGCCGGGCCAGCAGCATGACCGGCACCGGATGGCGCGCCATGCCTTTGGTCAACCGGTCGGCGGCATCGGCATGGGCGACCTCGCCCACTGTGAGGCTGTAGAAGCCGACCACGCGATCGTCGTGAAGCGCCAGATAGCTGTTGCTGGCACCGGATTGTTGGCTCTGCAGCGCGTGGCGAATGAGAAAGCGATTGAGCGCGTCCTTGCCGCAATCAAAGTCTTCGACGGCATGCGTGCGGTCGAGTTTTTCGATCCGCAGCGCGGCCGCTTCGCTCATTTGGCCGGGGATTGTTCGAAAACGCTCGGTTCGGCGAGCAGCTTGCGCAGCGCGGGGATGGATTTGGCGGGCGCATCGAGCGCGTCCTGAAAGGCCTGCCATTGTGCGGCATCCAGATCGAAGCGCGTCCGGTCGGGCAGCGTTTCCGCGGCGCGCGCCAACGCACTTTCGATCACGAACTCGCTGACCGAACGCGAACTCGCGACCGCCGCCATCTGCAGAATCTGCTTGGCGGTCGGCGTGAGCCGTAGGTCGAGCTTTTCAGTGCGGGGCGCCGGACGGGTCATGATCAGTCTCCGCAACCCCCATACAAGAATTGCCCGACATTGTCATGACAAATCAGACGGTGCTCGTCCTGCGAGCGATCCGGACCGACGCATCTGTCCGCCTCCGCCCCTCACTTCCCCGCCGGCAACAGCCCCCGGTCGCGCAGCATCGGGTCGATGTCGGGATCCTTGCCGTAAAAGGCACGGAACATCACGTCATAGTCCTGGCTGTGGCCGCGCGACAGGACGAGGTCGCGGAAGCGGTCGCCGTTCGCACGGGTCAGGCCGCCATGGCTTTCGAACCAGGCGAAGGCGTCGTTCTCGAGCATCTGGGTCCACAGATAGCCATAATAGCCGGCGGCATAGCCGCCCGACCAGATATGCTGGAAATAGCTGGTGCGATACCGCGGCGGCACGAGGCCGGTCTCGAGTCCCATCTTCTTGAGCGCGGCGGTCTCGAATGCATCGACATCCTGCTTGGGCGCGGTCGGCGGCAGCGCATGCCATTGCATGTCGAGTTCGGCGGCGGCGATCAGCTCGCCCAGCGCATAGCCCTGGTTGAACTTGGCCGCCTGCTTGATCTTGGCGACCAGGGGGGCGGGCATCGGCGCGTGGGTCTGGTAATGGACCGCATAATTGGCGAACACCGCCGGATCGAGCGCCCAATGCTCGTTGAACTGCGACGGGAACTCGACGAAATCGCGCGCCGACGCGCCCAGCGACGGATAGCCGATCTGCGAGAACAGCCCGTGCAGCGCATGGCCGAATTCGTGGAACATGGTGGTGACGTCGTCGAAGCTGATCAAGGCGGGCTGGCCCGGCGCTGGTTTGGGCAGGTTGGCGACGTTGTAGATCACCGGGGTGGTGCCGAGCAGCTTCGACTGGCTGACGAAGCTGCTGTTCCAGGCGCCGCCCTGCTTGTTGTCGCGCTTGTAATAGTCGCAATAGAACAGGCCGAGATGCTTGCCGTCGCGGTCGAACACCTCGAACACCCGCACGTCGGGGTTGTAGACCGGGATGTCGTGGCGTTCCTTGAAGCTGATCCCGTACAGCTGGTGCGCGGCGAAGAACACGCCCTTTTCCAGCACCGTGTTGATCTCGAAATAGGGTTTGACCTCCTTCTCGTCGAGGTCGAACCGCGCCTTGCGGACCTGCTCGGCATAGCGGTCCCAGTCCCACGGCTTGACCGTGAAATCGCCGCCTTGCGCCTTGATCGCTGCGTCGATCTCGCCGGCCTCGCGGCGCTGCTGTGCGGCGGTCGCCGGGATCAGCTTGGCCATGAACGCCTCGGCGGTCGCCGGGGTGCGCGCCATCTGGTCCTCGAGCACATAGGAGGCCCAGTCGGGATAGCCGAGCAGCCTGGCCTTCTGCGCGCGCAGCTGGGCGATCGTCGCCGCGGTGTCGCGGGTGTCGTTGGCGTCGCCCTTCTCGCTGCGCGTCCAGCTCAGGTCGAACAATCGCTCGCGCACCGCCCGGTCGGCGAGCGACTGCAGCGCCGGCTGCTGGGTGGTGTTCTGCAGCGGCACCACCCATTTGCCGGCGAGCCCGCGCGCCTTCGCCGCCTCGGCCGCCGCGGCGATCCCGGCCTCGCCCAATCCGTCGAGCTGTTTGGGATCGTCGACCACCAGCCCGCCGGCCTTGGTGCCCGCGAGCAGCTTCTGGACGAACGCGGTCTGCAGCGTCGACAGCTGGCGGTTGAGGTCGCGCAACGTCACCTTGTCGGCGTCGGAGAGCTGCGCGCCGGCGCGGATGAAACGCTGGTGGACGATCTTGAGCAGCTGCGCCTGTTCGGCATCGAGATGGAGCGTCGCGCGCTTTTCGTAGAGCGCATGCACCCGCGCGAACAGCGCCGGATCGAGATAGATCGCGTCGTTGTGCGCGGCGAGCTCCGGCGCCATCGCCTTCTGCACCGCCTGGCGCGCCGGGTTGGTGTCGGCCTGGTTGACCGCGCCGAACGCCGCCGACACCCGGCGCAGCATCGCCCCCGACCGCTCCATCGCGACGATGACATTGTCGAAGCTCGGCGCCGCCTTGCTGTCGGCGATCGCGCGGATCTCGGCGATCTGCTGCGCCATGCCCTGGTCGAAGCCGGGCTGATAATCGGCGTCGGTGATCCGGTCGAACGGCGGCGCCTCGAACGGCAATGTGCTGCGCGCGGCGAACGGGTTGTCGGCGGCGCGGGCGATGGTGGGCGCGGTCGCCGCCGACAATATGGCGGCCGAGGCCAGGAACAGCGTGACGCGCTTCATCGGGCAGGATCCTTCATCGAAACATGCACGATGCTGTAACCGGGCGGGCGCGGCGGGCAAAGGGGGACGCTCACCAGGGGATGGTGGTGTCGTTCCAGCGCGTGAAGGTTCCGGTCGGGCCGTCCGGGCCGAGCAGGGCGACCCGCACCACCTCGCGCGAGCCGTCCTCGACCGACTGGGTGCCCTCATAGCCGTTGAGATTGGTGCTGGTGAAACCGGGCGAGACCAGGTTGATCTTGATGTTGCTGGTCTCCAGCTCGACCATCATCGCGAGCGTCATCGCATTGAGCGCGGTCTTGGAGGCGGCATAGCCGGGCCCGAACATCGGATGATAGGGATAAGACGGGTCGGCGTTCAGTCCCAGCGAACCGACCGCGCTCGACACGTTGACGATGCGGGCGTCCGAAGACTGCCGCAGCAGCGGCAGCATCGCCTGATAGACCGCGAGCACGCCGAACACATTGGTTTCCCACACCGCGCGGATCTCGTCGATCGGCACGTTGCTCGGCCGGGAGATCGCGCCATAGGCTTCGAGCGACAGATCGCCCTTTCGCGTGTTCGAGATCGCCGCATTGTTGACCAGCAGATCGAGGCGGCCGAACCGGGTGCGGATATGGTCCGCCGCCGCCGTGATTGACGCCGCATCCGTGACGTCGAGCTGGAGCGCGATCGCGCCGGCGCCGATGCCGCTGGCAGCGGCCTCGCCGCGGGCGGCGTCGCGCGCGCCGACGAACACGGTGACGCCGTTCGCGACCAGTTCCTTGGCGACCTGCAGGCCGACCCCCTGATTGGCCCCGGTCACCAGGGCGATGCGTGTATCGTTCATAGGAAGATCCTTATCATGTCGGGTTCAGGCGGCGGCGCGTTCGGCCACCGGGCGGCGGCGCAGCGCCGCCTGTGCGATCGGCGGCGGCGAATAGGCCGCCCCTTCGAGCGGCGCGACATCGGTGCCGGGCGGCACGATCGCGTCGATCCGGTCGAGCATCTCGTCGCTCAGCACGACCCCGGCGCCATCGAGCAGGCCGTCGAGCTGCTCCATCGTGCGCGGACCGATGATCGCCGCGGTGAGCGCGGGGTGGGCGACGACGAAGGCGAGCGCCATGTGGATGATCGATATCCCGGCGCTTTCGGCCAGCGGGATCAGCTGCTCGACGGCGGCCAGGCTGCCCCGATCGGACATCGCCTTGGGGAAGACGCGCGCCCGCAGCGAATCGGGCTGCGCCTGCCCCTGGCGATATCGGCCGGTGAGCATGCCCTTGGCGAGCGGGCTCCACGCCATCACCCCCATGCCGTGAAGCTGGCAGGTCGGCAGCACCTCGCGCTCGATCGACCGGTTGAGGATCGAATAAGGCGGCTGTTCGGTGCGGAACCGCGCCAGCCCGCGGCGCTCGGCGACCCATTGCGCCGCGACGATGTCGGATGCCGGAAAGGTCGACGCGCCGATCGCGCGGACCTTGCCCTCGCGCATCAGGTCGGTGAGCACCGACAGCGTCTCCTCGATATCGGTGTCGGGTGCGGGGCGGTGAATCTGGTACAGGTCGATATGGTCGGTCTGCAACCGGCGCAGCGAATCCTCGACGGCGCGGGTGATCCAGCGTCGCGAATTGCCCTGCATGTTCGGGTCGTCGCCCATCGGTCCATGGACCTTGGTCGCCAGCACGATGCGATCGCGCCGCCCCTTGATCGCCTTGCCGACGATCTCCTCGGATTCGCCCTGGCTGTAGCGGTCGGCGGTGTCGATGAAGTTGATCCCGAAATCGATCGTCTTGTGGATGATCCGGATGCATTCGTCATGGTCGGGATTGCCGATGCCGCCGAACATCATCGCGCCCAGGCAATAAGGCGAGACCTTGATGCCGGTGCGTCCCAGCGAGCGGTGCTGCATGCGAATCTCCTGAAGCCGTTGCCGACATCGCCGGGTTGCGATAATGCAACCAAACGGAACGGTATTCCGGTTATATACGGAGCACTGTTCCGTTTAGCAAGTGGGAAGAGCGTGCACGACGGATTCGGGCAGGATGGCGATGGCAGCGAGCCGCAGGCGGGCGGGGAGCGGCGCCTGCGGGCGGATGCGCAGCGCAGCGTCGACGCGCTGCTCGAAGCGGCGAAATCGGTGTTCGCGACCTCGGGCGTCGACGCGCCGGTGCGCGAGATCGCCGACCGCGCCGGGGTCGGCATCGGCACCCTGTACCGCCGCTTTCCCCAGCGGGCCGACCTGATCGCCGCGGTGTTCCGGCGCGAGATGGACATCTGCATCGACGCGGCCCCGATGCTGGCGGCCGACCATCCGCCGTTCGAGGCGCTCGCGCACTGGCTGCAGCTTTATGCGACCTTCGTCGGCACCAAACGCGGTCTTGCCAAGGCGCTGCATTCGGGCGACCCGGCATTCGAACCGTTGCGGACGCGGTTCGAGCAGCGGCTGCGACCGGCCTTCCTGACCCTGTTCGCGGCCGCCGCCGCCGCCGGCATGGTGCGGGGCGATGTCGATGCCGACGAGATATTGGGCGCGGTCGCGAGCCTGTGCATGTCGGCCTATGACGACCGGCCCGATCATGCGCGGCGCATGGTCGCGCTGTTCGTCGACGGGATGCGCTATGGCGCGCGTTCCTGACCGACGCCCCTGATTCAGCGCGGCTCGGATTTTTTCAGACCAGCCGTTCGACGATCTCCCCGGCGGCACGGATGCCGCTTTCCCACGCGCCATGCACGGTCGAGAAATCGGACCGATGCGTCGCCTCGCCCGCGAAGAAGATCCGGTCGTCGATCGGCCGGGCCAGCGTCGCCCGCGCCGCGGCGTGGCCGGGCAGCGCATGGCTGTACGATCCGCCGATCCAGTCGGTCCGGCACCAGGACGAGGCCGCCAGCGGCCGCAGATGCCGCCGGATATCGCTGCCCATCAGCGCCACCAGTTCGTCCAAGGCGAAGGCGAAGGCGTCGGTCAGCCCGGCCTGCTCGATCCGCACCGCGCCGGTACCGCCGAAGAACCCCTCGATCAGCGGGCGGCCGAGCGGGCGGATATAATAGCTGCCGGTGTCGGGGCTGCGCGGATTGCCGAGCAGATGGGTCTCGGGCTCGAAGCCATGATCGCCGTGCAGTTCGAAGAACAATTTGTCGGCAAGGCCGAGCGGCAGCCGGCTGGCGGCGTCGAGATGATCGTCGGCGCCCCCGTTGAAACTGCCGTCGAACGCGATCGCCTCACCGGCGAGCATGTTGGTCGACACCGTGACCAGCGCCGTCCGCGCGGCGACCGGTCCGCGATCGGTGTCGAGGCGGATGCCTTGGCCGGTCAGCGCGATCCGGCGCACCGGGGTCGACAGCTTGAGCCGCACATCGGGCAGCGACGCCGCGATCAGATGGCCATAGCCCTCGCGCACCCGCCAATTGCGGTCGCTGGCGGCGTTGTCATAGGCGAGGAAGTCGGCGATCGACAGCCGGTCGAGCGGGGCGCCGTTCATATAGCCGCTCAGCGACTGGCAATAGGCGTTCCATGCGCCGTTGGGCGGCAGCGCGTCGCTGGCCCGGTCGCCGGGCGGCGGATCGTCGCGCAGCCGCGTTTCGAGCGCGTCCCACGCGCCGGCCGCCGCCGCCTGTTCGTTGGGCGTGAAGCCCAGATCGCGCCATTGCTGCCGCCAGGCGGTCTCGCCGCCGACCACCGCGAAACCCTGCGCCCGCGCGACCTCGACCAGCGGATTGCGCTCGGCCGAATGCAGCCAGCCGCACCCCATGTCGAGCGGCATCCCGCCCAGTTCGATCGTCCAGCCGCGCCCGCCGACCCGGTCGCTGGCCTCGATCACCACCACCGACCGCCCCGCCGCCGCCAACGCCCGCGCCGCCGCGATCCCGGCGGCACCCGCCCCGATTATCGCAACATCGATATCCATCCACGCGGCTCCGCCCAATGCTGACGGCCGAAACCTTGGCGTCCATCTCGGTTCGTGTCGAGCGCAGTCGAGACAGCCCGTGGTCAGCGCCCATGGGAAACCGACATCCCATACCCGTTTCTATGGGCGCCAACTTGGCCACACCGGCCCCTCTCCCACTTCTTGCTAACGGATGCACACATCGGGTTGAACCTTGCAGATCCTCCCTAAACCGTAGGTTTGGGGAGGGGGACCGCGAAGCGGTGGAGGGGTCTGCGCAACGTCGATAGCGCAGAAAACCCCTCCACCATCCTGCGGATGGTCCCCCTCCCCACGCTACGCGTAGGGAGGATCTTGTCCGCGGCGCTTCCGGCACCCGATGTGTGCATGCGATAGTGCTTCTTGGGAGAGGGTAGGGAGAGGACTCTTCTTCTGATCTCTTTCGGTAGGAGGCAGAGGAAGAAGCGGCCCTGCGGTCGAGTCAACGCCCATCCCCGCAACCCGCTGCACCGAAATCACCACCGCTGGCACCCACGCAAAGCGCTGCTACACTCGCGCGGTGACCTTCTTCGAAAGCCTCGTCGCGCTGCTCGCGGTCGCCACCCTGCTCCTGCAGGTGACGCGGCGCATGCGGCTGCCTTATCCCGGGATTCTCGCCGCCGCCGGGGTGGCGGTGGCGATGGTCCCGGGAGCGCCCGACATCCCGATCGATCCGCCGACGGTGCTCGCTCTGTTCATCGCGCCGATCCTGGTCGATTCGGCCTATGATTTTCCGCTCGCCGCCGCGCGGCGCATGCTGCTGCCTTTGTTCTTCTATGCGGTGGTGGCGGTGCTGGCGACCACCGCGGTGGTTGTGGGGATCAACGCGCTGACGATCGGGCTGCCGCTCGCGGTCGCGATCACCCTCGGCGCGATCGTCGCGCCCCCCGATGCCGCCGCGGCGACCGCGGTCCTCTCCAATCTGCCGATCGCGCGCCGGGTCGACACGCTGCTCAAGGGCGAGAGCCTGTTCAACGATGCGACCGCGCTGCTGCTGTTCAGCGCGGCGTTGACCGTGCAGGCGCATGGCGGGCTCGACGGCGGCACGATGCTGCGGCTGTCGATCGCCGCCCCCGGCGGGATCGCGTTCGGCATGGCGTTCGGCTTCATGATGTCGCGGCTGCGGCCGCTGACCGGCAACACCGTCGGCGCCACCCTGATCCAGTTCGTCTATGCCTTCGCGACCTGGCTGATCGCCGAGCGGCTGCACCTGTCGGCGGTACTCGCGACGGTGGCGAGCGCGATGACGATCGCCCGGCTGACCGCGGTCGACGATCCGCCGCGGATGCGGGTTCACAGCTTCGCGGTGTGGACGACGGTGGTGTTCCTGCTCAACGTGCTCGCCTTCCTGCTGATGGGACTGCAGGCGCGCCGCATCGTCGGCGCGATGTCGCCCGCCGAACTCGACCGCGCGCTGGGCTTTGCCGGGGTCGTCGTCGCCGGTGTCATCCTGACCCGCCTCGCGATCGCCTTCCTGTTCCGCGCGATCATCGTCTGGCGCCACCGCCGCGGCGACGGCTTCGCGCCGTTCAAGCGCGGCGAGACGCTGCTGGTCGGCTGGTCCGGCATGCGCGGATTGGTGACGCTGGCGACCGCCTTCGCGCTGCCCGTCGATTTCCCCGATCGCGACCTCGTCGTGCTGACCGCCTTCGCCGTGGTGCTGGCGACCCTGGTCGTCCAGGGCGCGACGCTGGCGCCGATGATCCGCCTGCTCGGGCTCGGACGCCAGGACGCGGCCCGCGCCGAACATGACGCCGCCCAGATCGCGCTCGCCGAAGCCGCGCTCGAACGGCTCGAAGCGGAGGAGGGCGCCGAGGCCGAGGCGGTCCGCCAGATCTACCGCGAGATCTGCGCCGGCACCCGCGATCCGGCCGAATCCGTCCCCCTCGACCGCCGTCGCGGCCTGACCCTCGCCGCGGTGCTCGCCCAGCGCCGCCGCCTCGACGACCTGCGCGACGCCGACCGGATCGGCGCGGATCTCTATCTGGAGTTGCAGGAAGCGCTGGATTGGAAGCAGCTGGCGGTGGTGTCGGATGAGGAGCGGCGGATTACGGAGAGTTAGGAAGCCTTCTTAGCGAATATCGGATCGCGAGCTTCTGGCAACCAGACGCCGAATCCCTTAATTCGCGGCCACTCGTGAAGGCGGTCAATCCTTTTTGGAAGTTGTCGTAGGTGTTGCTTTACGACGTGAAGGCAATCTGGCTGGTGAACGCGGCACCAAGATAGTGATGTCGTCGTCGCGCCAACAGGTTGCCACATCGAAATGAAGTTCGATCGTGCAGGTCAGTTCGGATGCATTGACTTCGACCTCGATCCCTACCGGATCGATCGTGTCGGTGCCGAGCAGGCGGAGATTCTGCAGAGCATCGCTTCCGAAGATCTCGCCCTGCGCATCCCGCGATCGGTGGAAATCGATGCCGTCAACGGTGAAGCAATAAGTTTTCACGTCCGTCTCGTGGCGGGAGAAAGCGGTCCCGAGATGTCGGGCGGCATCGAATGGGTTGAGATTCTCGACCCACCCGGGACCGCTAGCCGGCAGCAAGCAAATAGGTTGTGCGCCGCGGGCTTTGATCGGCAGCGCCGCGCGCGAGGCTTCGGCGAAGAAGTCCTCAATCGAGCGCACGATCGCTCGACGCCGGGTGAGCTTGAAATAGGGCTTCCACGCCAGCACGATCGCGCGATGTTTTGCCCGATCCGTCACCTGCCGAACCAAGAATTCCGGATGGGAGACCATGGCGGGCCGCAGCAGAGCCGCCTTATCGAGCCCGGTTATCTGGAGGACGTTCACGCGCCGGATGGCGCGCTCCACCGTTAGTGCCGCATGCGGGAAAAAGCCAATATGCACGGGCAGCGTGAGAAGGGCGTCCTGCACGGAGCGCCTGATCTCCTCGACGGCGTCCTCGGCCAGTGACGCTGACGCGAGGCGCCGGCTTCTGTGCGCTTCTATCGACTCCGCGCTGCGCTTCAGCGCCCCGCTCAGCGCGTCGCCGTTAAACATTGGATCGTTATTGGGTTGCGCTCTTGCTATCAGCGATAGCAGCCTCGGCTGTGCGACTGGATCTGCCCATTTTTCGGCTCGTCGATTCAGCCAGTCGCGCAGATCTCGCAACGGTTCGTCGCCTAGCCTTTGCGCCGTTTTGTCCTCAGCCAGCTCGGTGAGCCAGCTCTCGATGGCGTTGATGTCCCGATCGGTCGCGTGCGCGGCAACGAGCGCGAACCAAGATTCCGTCAGATCCTCGACGCGAAACTTGGTGGTGATTGAGTAGGTCCGGCCCGCAACCCGCTCCCGGTCGCGAATATTGTCGAGCGAGCGGACGAGTTCGTGAAGCCGTTCGATATAAGCGCTAGATTCGGGGCCCTTGTCTATTAGCCGCAAGCGCACGAAGCTGCGAACGAGATCGAGCGGGGTAGAGTTCGCGACCGGCGAATCTGTGATGTTGGCTGCCGACTGACAAAGCTGCAATACGGTGGCCGCACTCGCATGTGCGAGCGAGGATGGGCCGTCCCAGTTGATTAGGATTAGGCTTAGGATCATCCGTACATCGAAATAGAGATTGTCGAATATCGCGGACGCGACGCCATCGGGCGTCTCGGTGGGCGCATGCTGAAAGCGGCGAAGGTCGGCGACATGCGCCTCAACCTCGGTCCACGGACGATCGACCAGATCGGACACTAGCAGATCGGTGATCAAATGGTGCCGGTCGTCATCGCTGCCGCCGGCGTCGCCTAACGTCTCGGGCCAGCGTAGGAAACTCTCAAGATATGCCGGCGCAGCGATGTTGTCTTCGTGCCAGAGCGACGCGGCCACAATATATGCTGATGTGTTCAAATGTGCGTAGATGATCGGCCAACGTTGCACCTGGGCATTCCAGGTTTGCGATGGTGTTGTGGGATCCTCCATCTGGCGCCGGAAGGCGCCGACGCGAAGTGCGTCTTCCCAGCCTCCCACGATCTTGAGCACCGCAGTCTCATACACCTTGCGCAGCGGCCCCGGGAGCACTCCGGGCACCTGCCTCTTGATCCCGCTACCGCTCGGCTCCTTCTGATCGCTCAGCCAGCGTCCGAGCCGATGGGCTACGTAAGCATTGAGATCGAAGAGACCGGCGACGATGTCGGATGGCATGGTACTATGCCGCTGCGGCAGTAGGCGGCGCAGCGCATATGCTAACTTGTGGATGAACGCGTCCTCGCGATCCATGGCGCTGGCTGCCCGCTCAAAGAGTCGGCTGTATTGTCTCAGCCACTCCTTATGCTCCGCTGAAATATAGCCATAGGCCGCGAGGCTGTGGGCCTCGCCGTCGGGCTCGACGATAGTGTGTGCCTCCAGCAGGAAGCGGTGGAAGTCTATGAGTTCTGCTAGCGCATGATCGAAGGCGGTGACCGCTCCGCGATCGATCTGGACAACGACCCTGTCAACCAACTCCTCAAGAATGTCGCTGGGCCCGAGGTCGGGCTCCGCAGGCTGCGGACGTGTGACGAACGAGACATGGATCAGCGCGCGTTCGACACGCCCGAAAGGGACGCCGCCGACACGGCGGCAGAGGACGGTATCTCCGCTGAGCCTGCCACCGAGCGGACCGGCTAGGCCCAGCATCCATTTGTACTTATTCTCGTTGGCGGCCTGGCCTTTGCGTCGTGATCGCCATGCCCAGAGTGCGACGGCGGCCCGCAGCGGCACTAGGCGGACATCGTGTAGGACCGATCGGTCATCGACCCGCCGTCGCCCCTCGACATGACCGTCGATCGTGGTGGCGCCGCCCATCACGTAGGGTGCCGGATGCGCCCCGGATACCGGGAAGCGATCGTTGATCCTCGCATAAGCGTTTGCTGATAAGAGACCAATGACGTGTTTTGGGATGACCCGGCTCGCGACGAAACGCTTGCGGCATTCGGCGCGGTGATTGGGTCCGATGATCGAGAGGCTCGTGATCAGGAACTGCCAGGTCACTAGCAGGTTGAGGATCAGCCAGCCTGACAGAATCAGGACGAGGCCAAGGCTGATTGATAAGGTGTTGATTTCTGCGTCGAACAACGCGAGCGGGACGGCTTCCGGGGACCAGAGTGCCGTAAGGAGGGCGATCGCGAGGGCGAGGCCGCTGGTGCCGACGGCATAGGCTCGGCTTTGGTCATAATAGAGCTGTACATCGACATTAGTGCTAGCCCCTTCGTCTCGTTGAACGATCAAGGTGACGAGGCCCAGCGCGAGTGGAAATATCAGGCCGACCATCGTCGCCTGCGCGCCGAGCATGTAACTGACAACGTCGTGCAAAAAGCTGGCGTTGGCCGCTTTGTCAAATATGTCGTTCAGCGCCGCAGGGACGGGAATCTCGAACAGCAAGCTCAGTCCGATCACCATCGCGAAGGTCGCGCAATAAGCGCCCAGCAGGACGAAGAGCGAGCGGCCCTTAATGAGGCCATCAAGTAGCCGCAACCAGAGCGGGTCGCGCGCTCGCCGCAGCGCAACGTTCTGTCGGCGCAACACACGGACGCGGTGCGCGGCCTCCCCGATAATGCTTCCTAACAGGTTCATTGTTTCGGTGTCGCACAGCTTTACACCGCCGTCACCGCAAGTTCGCGCAGGTGCTATAGCTCCGTTTCACCATGAACGATGTGAGTTCCGGTGCCAGTTTACTAGATGTTGAAATCCGCAGACATGGCGTGATTAGCCGCCTAGCCCGATGTTTTTCGGGATGAGAAACAGTGGAGTGCTCAAAGCCGAACCCTGCTACCCCAAACTCCCCGCAAACCGCTCCGCCAGTTGCTGCGCCCTGAACGCCTCCGCTACCCAATCGACAAAGACGCGGGTCTTGGCGGGCAGCAGGGTGCGCGACGCATAATAGATCGAGATCGCCCCCGCATCGCCATACCAGCGCGGTGCGAGCCGGACGAGCGAGCCCGCGTCGAGTGCCGGCAGCGCGTCGGGCATCGCCAGCATCGCGACGCCGAGGCCGAGCAGCGCCGCCTCGAGCATCGCCGCCGGATCGTTGACGACGATGCTTTCGGGTAGCGGCGCCGCGATCTCGCGGCCGGAGACGTCGCGCATCGTCCAGTGGCGGATGCGGCCGGTCTGCAGCGCGCGCATGACGATGCCGTCGAAGGCGGCGAGTCCGGCCGGATCGGTTGGCGGCACCCGCCCGGCCATGTAGCGCGGCGAGGCGACCGCGACGATATGCGCCGGCGCCAGCGTCCGCGCGACGATCCCCGGCGACAGGTCGAAGCCGCCGCCGATCGCGGCGTCATAGCCTTCGGCGATCAGGTCGACCGGGCGGTTCTCGAAATGCCATTCGGGCCGGATGCGCGGATAGCGCGCGAGGAAGTCGGGCAGCAACGGCAGGATATGCGTCATGCCGAAGCTCGGCGGCAGGCTGAGCTTGAGCGTGCCGGCGGGCGCGCCGCCCTCGGTGGCGATGCCGGCGATCGCCGCCTGGATGCCGTCGAGATGGCCGGCGATCGCGATCCGGAAGCTCTCGCCGGCTTCGGTCAGCGTCAGCCGGCGGGTCGAGCGATGGAATAGCCGCACCCCGAGATTGCGTTCGAGCATCGCGACGTTGCGGCTGACCGCCGCCGGGGTCAGCGCCAGCCGCCGCGCTGCCTCGGAGAAGCTGCCATGCTCGGCGCTGCGCACGAAGGATTCGAGATTGGCGAGGGTTTCCATCGCCGATATTTACAACGAATCGTTGAAGATATTGCAAGGCGATCCCGTCTAATCGGATGGGAATGGATGCGCCATCTTCGTTCCAGCAAGCCCAGTGGCCAGCAAACGAAGGAGTGACCCTGATGAACGACCATCCCATGCCCAGTATCGGCATCATCGGCGCCGGCCAGATCGGCCACGCCATCGCCACCGCGCTCGCCCGCAGCGGCATCGCCGCCACTTTGTCCAACAGCCGCGGCCCCGACAGTTTGGCCGAGACCGTCGCCGCGATCGGACCGACGATCGTCGCGGGCACCCGCGAGCAGGCTGCGGCGAAGGACATCGTCTTCGTCGCGGTCAACTGGTCGAAACTGCCCGCGGCGCTCGCCGGCCTTCCCGATTTCGGCGGCCGGATCGTCGTCGACACCAACAACCCGATCGAGGCGCCGCTGTTCAAACCGATCGATGTCGGCCACCGCTCGTCGTCGGAACATGTCGCCGATCTCGTCCCCGGCGCGCGGCTGGTGAAGGCGTTCAACCATCTTCAGGCGCATCTGCTCGCCGGCGATCCCGCGAGCGACGGCGGCAAGCGGGTGCTGTTCCTGTCGGG
The DNA here is from genome assembly GCF_058801765.1 of Rhizorhabdus sp. GW822-FHT03C02. Lineage (NCBI taxonomy): Bacteria > Pseudomonadati > Pseudomonadota > Alphaproteobacteria > Sphingomonadales > Rhizorhabdaceae > Rhizorhabdus > Rhizorhabdus sp. GW822-FHT03C02. The sequence continues at coordinate 173,702 of NZ_JBXANN010000008.1, read as the reverse complement.
CGACGATCCGCAGGCGAAGGCCGAAATCGGCGCGCTGATCGACCGGCTCGGCTTCTTCGGTATCGACCTCGGATCGCTCGCGATCGGCAGCCGGCTCGTCCAGTTCCCCGGCGGCCCGCTGCCCGCGCTCAACCTGGTGAAGATCGGCTGATCCCGGCCACCACCCAGCAAGGATATCTCTCATGTCGACGATCAACCAAATCGATCACGACCATCTGCTCCGGTCGAACCTCACGCGCATCTTCAACGAGCGCGATCCCGCCCGCCGCACGGCCGCGCTCGAAGACCTCTATGTCGCCGATCCGTCGATGTACGAACCCGACGCGGTGGTTCAGGGCCGGGCGGCGATCGCCGATGTCGCGGGCGCATTGCTCGACCGGTTCGGGCCCGATTTCGCCTTCGTCGCCGAGGGCAAAGCGGTCGGCCACCACGGCCTCGCCTATCTGCGCTGGCATGCCGGTCCCAAAGACGGGCCGGTCATGGTGACCGGCGCCGATGCCGCCGAGATTGTCGACGGCCGGATAGCGCGGCTGTGGGTGCTGCTCGATCCACCCGCCGATTGACATCTACTAATATATTAGTACTAACGTCGTCGTATGAAGAATCAGCCGTCATCCGATCCCCACCCCACCGAAGGCGAGCTCGCGATTCTCCGCGTCCTGTGGGCGCGGCGCGGGCCGCTGACGGTGCGCGAGGTCCATGACGCGCTGTCGCGCGCCCGGCACACCGCCTACACCACCGTGCTCAAGATGATGACGATCATGGCCGACAAGGGCCTCGTCACCCGCGACGAATCCGAACGCAGCCATCTTTATGCCGCGGTCCATCCCGAACCGATCGTCCAGTCGGCGCTGCTGCGCGACCTGATGCAGCGCGCCTTTTCGGGGTCGGCGGTGCAACTGGTCCAGAGCGCGCTCGATGCCGATGCGACCAGCGCCGACGAACTCGATGCGATCGCGGCGATGATCGCCGAAGCCCGCGCGCGGCGCGATCGGGGCCAGCCATGACGGCATCCATGATCGCTCCGGGCTTCGGGACGGCGCTGGCCGCGGCCCTGCTCGATTCGCTGTGGCAGGATGCGGTGATCGGGCTGCTCGCGGCCATGACCCTGTCATCGCTGGCGCATCGCAGCGCGGCCTTCCGCCACATGGTCGGCATGGCCTTCCTCGTCGCGATGCTGCTCGTCCCGCTGCTCGGCTTCGTCGTCGGGCTTGGCGGTGCGGGCGGCGATGCCGCGGGCAGGGCGGCACCGATCCTGTCGCTGCCTGGACCGGATCGACTGGCCGCCTCGATCGCGCCGCCGCTCTGGCTCGGCGGGCTCTGGGCGGTCGGCGTCGCCGCCATGCTGGTCCGGCTCGCCGGCGGGCTGATATGGGTCGGACGGTTCGATCGCCGGGCCTGCGCGCCGCTGCCGCCGGCCTGGCGCCCCCGCGTCGATGATCTCCGGCGCCGGCTCGGCATCGGGCGGGCAGTGATGGTGCGGTTGCACGACGCGGCGATGCCGCCCTTCACCGCTTATGCGCTGCGGCCGGTGATCTGGCTGCCGGTGTCGATCTTCACCGGGCTCGGCCCCGACCAGATCGAGGCGGTGGTCGCGCATGAACTCGCCCATATCCGCCGGCTCGACTGGCTGTGGAACGGGCTGCAATGCGCGGTCGAGGCGCTGCTCTTCCACCATCCGGCGATGTGGTGGCTCAGCCGTCGCATCCGCGCCGAACGCGAACATGCCTGCGACGATCTCGCGGTCGCCGCCTGCGGCGATCCGATCGTCCTCGCCGAGGCGCTCGGCCGCCTCGCGCGGTTGCGTCCGGCTGGCGCCCGCCTGGCCCTATCCACCAACGGGAGTCCCCTGATGACGCGCGTGACACGATTATTGACCCCCGGCACCGCCGATCGGTCGCGCTGGCGGCTGCCCGCCGCCCTGCTCGCGCTGACCTGCTCGGGGGCGGTGCTGGCGATGAACGCGATACCGGCAGCACAGGGGGCGGCCGGACCGCGCGTCGCGGCCCCGCATTGGTGGGAGGCCTTTGGCGACCAGGCCGTCGATCTCGACAAGACCGTCGACGGCCAACGGCGCCGCTATCGCCACTGGGTCGATCTGCACGGCCGGCGGTACGAAGCCTATGCAGTCGACGGCCGGCCCGCGGCGATCGACGCCGGGGTGCGGCAGTGGATCCGCCAGGCGATGATCGTGCCGCCGCCGCCGCGTCCTGCCCGGCCGCCGGCGCCCCCCGCGCCGCCGGCCGCATCGAAGATCACCGACGATCCGGTCTACCGCACCGCGGTCCGCCAGCTTGCCGCCGACCCGTCGGTCGCGGCGCAATTCGGCGCCCCGGTCGCGATCGAGGGGATCGGCGGCCCCAGCTATATCGACAGCCGCCGCGCCGATCTCTCGCTGCGGGTGTCGGGGCCGAACGGGCGCGCGCTGCTGCGCGGAGTCGGCCGCTTCGACCGCGGGCGGTGGAGCTTCCACGGCGCGAAGATCGCGCTCGTCCATACCGACATGGCGATGTTGTGAGTCGATCTCATCCGAAACGGCGCGCGGCCCAGTCCATGAACACGCGCACCCGCGGCGAGAGCTGGCGGCTGGGCGGGTAGAGCAGCGACACCGGCACCGACGGCGGCAGATGATCGGGCAGGATCTGCACGAGCGTGCCGTCGGCCAGCGCGCGTTCGGCGTGGAAGCGGGGCACCTGGAACAGGCCGAAGCCGAGCAGCGCGGTCGCCAGATAGCTTTCGGTGCCGGTCACCGATACCGGCGCGGGCAGGATCAGCGACCGATAGCCGCCGCCGGCCGCGAACTGCAGCGGGGCGAGATGGCCGGTGGTGAACGAGCGTAGCCCGATCATCCGGTGACCGTCGAGATCGTCGGGGGTGGCCGGCGTCCCGAACCGTTCGAGATAGGCGGGGGCCGCGCAGGTCATCCGATCGATCATCGTCACCCGCCGCGCGATCATCTCGCTGTCGGCGAGGTGGCCATAGCGCAGCACGCAGTCGATGCCTTCGCGGACGATGTCGACCCAGCGTTCGCCTTCGCTCATCACGATCTCGATATCGGGATAGTCGGCGAGGAAATCGGGCAGGCCCGGCAGCAGGAAATGCCGGGCGATCGTGCCCTGCACCTCGATCCGCAACTGGCCGCGCGGCCGCGTGCTGCCGAACGCGCCTTCGGCATTTTCGATATCGGCAAGGATTGCGACGCAACGCCGGGCATAGGCCTCGCCGTCGAGCGTGGGGCTGACCACCCGGGTCGTGCGCTGGAGCAGGCGGACGCCGAGCCGTTGCTCGAGGCCCTTGACGACCTGGGTCACTGTCGATCGCGGCACGCCGATATCCTGTGCGGCGAGCGTGAAGCTGCGCCGTTCGACGATCCGCACGAACAGCCGCATGGCATCGATCCGATCCAGTCTGGCCTCCATTGTTCGTATAATTCGAATAGCGATGCCAATTCATGGCTGATTATCTTCGATCTGTCATCCGCCAAATCATCTCCATGCCCAGCCGCGGTGGCGGGCCAGACAGGAGACAGACCATGAGCGCAGCACAGGACAACAAGGTCGCGATCGTTACCGGCGCCTCGCGGGGCATCGGTGCAGCCATCGCCGAGCGCCTGGCGAAAGACGGCTTCACGATCGTCGTCAACTATGCAGGCAGCGCGAAAGCGGCCGAGGATCTGGTGGCGAAGATCGAGGCGGCCGGTGGTCGCGCGGTCGCCGCCCTGGCCGATGTGAGCGACGCGAATGCGGTCGCCCGGATGTTCGACAGCGCCGAGGCCGCTTTCGGCGGCGTCGATGTGCTGGTCAACAATGCCGGGATCATGAAGTTGGCGAGCATCGCCGATAGCGACGACGCGCTGTTCGACAGCCAGGTTGCGATCAACCTCAAGGGCAGCTTCAACACGCTGCGCGAGGCCGGAAAGCGCCTGCGCGGCGGTGGCCGGATCGTCAATTTCTCGACCTCGGTCGTCGGCCTGCGCCTCGAAAATTACGGCGTCTATGTCGCGACCAAGGCGGCGGTCGAGGCAATGACCGCGGTGATGGCGAAGGAATTGCGCGGGCGTTCGATCACCGTCAACGCGGTCGCACCCGGGCCGACGGCGACCGCCTTGTTCCTCGACGGCAAGTCGCCCGAGCTGGTCGAGCGGATGGCGAAGATGAACCCGCTCGAACGGCTCGGCACCCCCGACGACATCGCCGCCGCAGTCGCCTTTCTCGTCGGCCCCGATGGTGGCTGGATCAACGGCCAGGTGCTGCGCGCCAATGGCGGCATGATCTGACGCCGATCTTCCCTTTCGCCTCTCTCCCCTAGATTCGAAGGATCATGTCATGACCAAGCAGATCATCGTCGTCACCGGTGCCTCGAGCGGCTTCGGTGCGCTCGCCGCCCGCCAGCTCGCGCTTGCCGGTCACACCGTCTATGCCGGAATGCGCGCCACCACCGGCCGTAATGCGCCGCAGGTCGAGGCCCTTGCCGCCTTCGCCGCCGAACATGGCGCCGACCTGCGCGCCGTCGAACTCGACGTCCAGTCGGACGCGTCGGTCGAGGCAGGCATCGCCCGGATCGTCGCCGAATCCGGCCGCCTCGACGTCGTCATCCACAATGCCGGCCATATGAGCTTTGGCCCGGCCGAGGCCTTCACCCCCGATCAGTTCGCCGAGCTCTACGACGTCAACGTGTTGTCGACCCAGCGGGTCAACCGCGCGGCACTCCCCCAGTTGCGCAAGCAGGGCAGGGGCCTCGTGCTGTGGGTGTCGTCGAGCAGCGCCCGCGGTGGAACCCCGCCCTATCTGTCGCCCTATTTCGCCGCCAAGGCGGCGATGGACAGCCTCGCCGTCAGCTATGCCGGCGAACTGGCGCGCTGGGGCATCGAAACCTCGATCATCGTGCCGGGCGCGTTCACCAAGGGGACGAACCATTTCACCCACAGCGGCAAGCCTGCCGACATGGCGCGCGCCGCCGAATATGAGGCCGGCCCCACCGCCGGAATGCCCGAAATCGCGTTGAAGGGCCTCGCGGCGCTCGAACCCGCCGACGCCGATGTCGCCGATGTCGCCCGCGCGATCGTCGCGGTGGTTGGCACCGACCATGGCAAGCGGCCGTTCCGCGTCCATATCGACCCGTCGCAGGACGGCGCCGAGATCGTCAACGCCATGGCCGACCGGGTCCGCGCCGAGATGTTTCGCCGGATCGGCCTCGAGGATCTGCTCACCGCACGGGTGAACTGACCGCGATACACGGACTGCAGATACCGCCGGACGGGTCGCCGTCCGGCGGTCTCGCGCGCGTCGCCCGGTCGTGCCAAGGCTTGGCCGACCTCGCCAGCCAAGGTCAGCCCTCGACCCGCTCCGACCGCGCGAAGGCATCGAGCTTCGCCAGGAAGCGGTCGCGTCGATCGGGGGCGATCCAGGCACCGTTGAAGGCGTTGCGTTCGATGCGGACCAGTTCGCTTTTGGTCAGCTTGTTCTGCGCCTGCGCCCGGATCATCACCGCGGTCAGATATTCGCTGCCCATATAGGCCGGGTCGTCCGAATTGATCGTCACGTTCAACCCGTTGTCGAGCATGCCGCGCACCACGTCGGTCGATCGGCCGCCGGTGCCGATCACCCCGGAGAAGGTCGGGCAGACGGTGAACATCAGCTTGCGCTCGCGCGCCAGCGCCATCAGCTCGGGCGACTGCAGGATGTTGCCGCCATGGTCGATCCGGTCGACCCCGATCTCCTCGATCACCTGGCGGATATTGGCGAGCGTGCCCTCCTGGTTGACGTCGCAATGCATGGTGAGCTTGAGCCCCGCCGCGCGCGCCTTGGCGAAGGTCGCCGCGAACTTGCCCGGCGGATTGCCATGCTCGTCCGAATCGAGCCCGACCCCGACCAGATATTGCTTCATCGGCAGCGCGGCCTCGAGCGTCTCGGCCGCCGACTCCGCGCTCAGGTCGCGCATGAAGCAGAGGATGAGCTGGGACTCGATCCCCAGCTTGCGCTGCGCATCGGCCTGCGCGCGGGCGATCCCGCCGATCACGGTCTCGATCCTGATCCCGCGGGTGGTGTGCGACTGCGGGTCGAAGAACATCTCGGCATAGACGATGTTCTGCGCCGCCGCCCTGGTCAGATAGGCGAAGGCGAGGTCGTAATAATCCTGCTCCTTCAGCAGGACGCTGTTGCCCTCATAATAGATCGCCAGGAAGCTCGGCAGGTCGTGATAGATATAGCTCTTCTTCATCGCCGCGACATCGGCATAAGGCAGGGTCAGCCCGTTGCGCTTCGCCAGCGCGAACTTCATCTCGGCCTCCAGCGTGCCTTCGAGATGGACATGATATTCGGCCTTGGGCAGCGCCGCGATGAACCGCGCCATGTCGGCGGCACCGTCTCCGCCAGGCGCCGCCGCCCGTGCGGGCCAGGATGCCAGCGCCGGCAGCAGCGGCGCCCACAATGCCGCACCCATCACGTCTCTTCTGCTGACCATGCTCGCCCCCTTTTGTCGTCCCCGAGAGGAGAGGCTAGCGCGGCGGGCGGGCGCTGGGAATGGCGGATTTCCGGGCGGGGCGGTTGGGTGCGGGGTAGACGCTACCCTGTCCCCGTCATGCTGACGGAGGTCAGCATCCAGACGCGCTACGCGGAGGATCAATTCGTGACCATCCGGCTGGAAACACAGCGTTGCGGATCTGGATCCTGATTTTCATCAGGATGACGAAGGATAGGTGGTCGCCTGTATTTCGTTGAGCGGTCACTTCGCTTGGAGGCCACAACCGGGACGCGCGCCCATGGAGCCCATCGGCGCGCGCCTGTTCGGTCCCGATCAATAGTCCCAGAAGCCCGCAACCCAGCGGAAGCCGTCGCCGTCCGCGGCCACCCGGCCGACCGACGGGAAGGGCAGATGCGTGGCGACGAGCAGCTCGCCGGTGGTCGCGGCATCCTGGAGCAGGCGGACGCGGACCCGGACCGACTCTTCGGGATCATGTTCGAAGCCGTTGTGCCAGTCGGGATGGTCGAAGCCGACCGGGAAGATCGCGTCGCCGGCGAAGGTCAGCCGCTCGCCGCCCGAGGTCAGGCGGACCACGCTGTGCCCCGGCGTGTGGCCGCCGGTCCGCCAGACGAGCACCCCGGGCGCGACCTCATATTCCTCGTCGAACGTCTGCAGCTGGCTGCGATACAGCTCGATGAACTGCGTCGCGGTCGCGCGCAGCACGTCGGGCACCGGCGACGGCATTTCGGTGTGCGAGAAATCGGGCGCGGCCCAGAAATCGACCTCGGTGGCGGAAACATGGATCCGCAGGTCGGGGCGCAGCCGCTTGTGCACATCGTCGACGAGCAGCCCGCCGACATGGTCCATATGCATATGGGTCAGCACCACGTCGGTGATCGCTCCGAGTTCGATGCCCGCGGCGGCGAGCCGCTGGGGAAATTGTCCGGCGCGCGGGAAGCCGGGAAACTGCCCGCCCAGCCCGGTATCGACCAGGATGACCCGGTCGCCGGTGCGCACCACCAGCACGTTGAGCGGCCAGTCGAACGCGTCGGGCGGCAGGAACATGCCCTCGAGCCAGGCGGCGCGCACCGCCGGATCGGCATTGGTCGCCATCGTCTCGGTCGGCAGCGGCAGCACGCCGTCGCTGACCACCAGCACGTCGATCTCGCCGACCCGCAGCGCGTAGCGCGACGGAACCAGCTCCTGGGAACCCGATCCACCGGGCTGCGCAATAGTGTCGAGCTTCATCTGTCCATCCTCCTGATCGCCGCTCCATCGCGACGTCATGAAGGCTAGGGGGAGGGCGGTGCGCGGTCGATTTGGGCCGCGGGATGGGATGCCCCATACAGGGGTATAGGTCCTGTCATGCTGAATGCGGATGGCGGTGGCGGCCGATTGGACGCGCACATTCGAGGTCTGCTCTGCGCGCAAAGTACCCCTTGCCCGTCACCCCGGATGTGCTCCCGCAGGCGCTAACTTGGCCGCGAGGGCGCCTCTTCTGCCCCTCTCCCGCTCTTTGCGGGAGAGGCCGGGTGAGGGTCTTCTTCTTCTTCTTCTTCTTCTTCTTCTTCTTCTTGCGCCGCGAGAAAGAAGAAGACCCTCATCCAAACCTTCTCCCGCAGGCGGGAGAAGGCTTCAGAAGAAGCTATCCGAATAAGAGAGCCGCAGGCCTTCCGGCCGTCGCCATGACGCCAGCCTACGCCGCATCCCGCGGCGGCAGGGTGAAGCGGAATTCGGCGCCGCCACCGGCGGGATTGGCCGCGGTGATGCAGCCGCCATGGGCGATGATGATCGACTGGCAGATGCCCAGGCCGATGCCCAGCCCACCCTCCTTGGTGGTGAAGAATCCCTCGAACACCCGGTCGAGATCGGCGGCGGCGATGCCGGGGCCGGTGTCACGGATCGCGAAATGCAGCACGCCGCCGGCGTCGCAGCCGGTCTCGAGGATGATCGCGTTCTCGGCGACGTTCGCGGCCTCGAGCGCCTGGATGCTGTTGATCAGCAGGTTGACGACGACCTGCTGCAACTGGATGCGGTCGCCGATCGCCCGGGGCAGGTCGCGGGCGAAGGCGGTGGTGATCCGGATGCTGCGGGTCTCGATCTCGTGGCGCAGGAACAGCATCGCCTCCTGCACCACCGCGTTGAGGTCGAGCGCGGTCTGTTCGGGCTGATGCTTGGCGGCCATGCCGCGGATCCGCTGGACGATGTCGTTGGCGCGGTTGGCGCTCGCGGCGATGCGCGTCGTCAGCTCCCGGACCTTGGGGAGGTTGGGCTCCTCGCGGCCGAGCCAGCGCAGGCTGGTTTCGGCGTTGGTGAGGATCGCGGCGAGCGGCTGGTTGACCTCGTGCGCGATTGAGGTCGTCAGTTCGCCCAGCGTCGAGATGCGCGCGGCATGGGTGAAATCGGCCTGCAGCTGGCGGAGCTGGGTCTCCATCTGCACCCGCGCGGTCACGTCCTCGAGGCTGAAGATCGTGATGTCCAGCTCGGCCGGCGGGATCGGATAGGTGACCGACAGTTGCACGTCGAGGATCCGGCCGTCGAAGGTCTGCACCTTGGTCAGCTCGCTATGGCTGGCCTGGCCGTTGGAGCGGCCGACCATCACGTTGCGCAAGGTCGCGCGATTGGCGAGGAACAGATAGCCGACCGGCCGGATCAGATCGAGCGCGCTGTCCCCCCCGAACAGCTCGACCGCCCGGCGATTGGCATCGGTCACCGCGACGGTCGTGGCGGCCAGGTCGATCAGTTCGGGATGATCGTCGAGATAGGCGCCGAAATCCTCGACGCCGTCGGCCCGCAGCCCCGCGTAGATCTTGCCCATATGGCTCGCATCGACCTGCAGCAGCGCGGTCGGCATATAATGGACCAGCTTGCGGTAGCGCGCCTCGCTGGCCCGCAGGAACAGATAGGAGCGGTCGTCGTCGGCGGTGCCGTTGACCGCCACGAAGATCCGGTCGGGCCGGTCGGCCAGCCACAAGGTCACCACCGGATCGCGCAATATCCCGTCGGAGGCGAGCTGCCGCCGATGGGTGGTGTCCGGCGTGGCGGCGACGACCGCCTCGACGATCAGATCGCCCAGGATCGCCCGGCTCTCGACCGGCCAGAATGTCGCGACTGACTGGCCGATCATCACCGCCCGGCCGCGATTGCCGCCGACGAGCCGCACGACCCGGTCGTTGACCTCGATCACCCGGCAGGCCTGGACCAGCGCGTGCAGCCGCGCGTCGCGTGCCGCCGGATTCTCGCCGGCGCCGGCAGCCCCGTCCTGCGCCAGCGCGGCGATCAATGGCCGCGCACCGGCGATGTCGATCTCCCAGCTCGCCGCCATCAGGCGGTCGGGAATATGCCAGTCGGTGCCCGGCTGCTCGCCGTCCGCGAGCGCGCGCCGTCCATATTCGACGATGTCGCGCGGGGTGCCGTCGCTGCGGAAGCGGACATATTGGCGGATGTCGACGATGACATGGCCGAAGAAGCTGCGCCGGCTGACCTGCCCCTGCCAGGTCCCCTCGCGCAGCAGCAACGGCCAATGATCGTCATCGTCAACGGTCGCTTTCGACCCGGCGGCTTTCGATATCGATTCGATCGTTCCGCCGATCATGCTGAGCGCCGGCCAGCCATAGAGCGCCTCGGAGGCGGCGTTCCAATATTCGACCTTGCCGGTCTTGTCGAAGATGACGACGCTTTCCGACGAGAGGTCGGCGATATGCAGGTCGGTGTTCACCGCCCCGGCGTCGGCTGCGCCCGGCGTCATTCCGCCGATCCTTCGGGGCGATCGGCGTCCCTGTCCCCGATCGCCCGGATCAGCTCGCTCAGCAGCACCTTGTCGGCGACCGGCTTGCCGAGCCAGGCGCGCGCGCCGAGCGCCAGCGACCGCGCGCGGCTATGTTCGTCGACCACCGAGGTCAGCACGATTGCCGGCAGATCCGATCCGCGCTCGCGCAGATGCTCGAGCAGCTCGAGCCCGCTCATCCCCGGCATGCGCATGTCGGTGATCAGGCAGTCGAACGGCGTCCGCCCGATCTCGGCGAGGAACGCCGATGCCTGTTCGAACGAATAGCAGGCAAAGCCTTCGAAACTCAGCAGGTCGGACAGGGCGTCGCGGATCGCCTCGTCGTCATCCACGATCGCTATGACGGGAACATGGGACAAGCGGCTCGATCCTCATATGGCGGCGGCCTTCGGCCCCCCATGCCGGTGTCGGCCAATAACCGGGGCCATGTAACCATACCAAGGTCTAGGCTCGGGGTGGGTGGCTGCCGCTCAAGATCCTCCCCAGCAGAGCTGGGGAGGGGGACCAGCGAAGCTGGTGGAGGGGCAGTGCAGAACCTCGCCGATCGCGATGGCGTCGAGGTCGGAAAGCCCCTCCACCAGCTTCGCTGGTCCCCCTCCCCCAACCTGTGGTTCAGGGAGGATTGGCAGGGCTCATCCGGTTGCGTGCATCCGCCCATCAGCTCCCCGGTGCCTGCCGCAGCTCCGCCGGCAATATCTCCCACGCCCGGATCAGCTCGCCGACCGTCGCCGCCTGCATCTTCTTCATGACGTTGCTGCGGTGGAGCTTGACGGTGATCTCGGCGATGCCGAGGTCGAAGGCGATCTGCTTGTTGAGGCGGCCGCGCGCGACTTCGCGCATGACCTGGCTCTCGCGCGGGGTCAGCGACGCGAAGCGGTCGACATGCTGCTGGACGATCTGCGCATCCGCGCGCTGCCGGGCGTCGCGCTCGACCCCGGCGACGACCGCGTCGATCAGGGTCTGGTCGCGGACCGGCTTGGTCAGGAAATCGATCGCGCCGGCCTTCATCGCCTGCACCGACATCGGGATGTCGCCATGTCCGGTCAGGAAGACGATCGGCCGCGATATTCCCGCGGCGGTCAGCCGCTGCTGCAGGTCGAGGCCGCTCGATCCGGGCATCCGCACGTCGAGGACGAGGCACGATGCCCGCTGCAGCAAGGGCGATTCGATCAGGTCGCGGGTCGATCCGAAGCCGCGCGCTTCCATCCCGACCGACAGCATCAGCTCCTCGATCGCCAGCCGCACCTCCTCATCGTCGTCGGCGATCAGGATGAGGGGCGTTTCCTCGGTCGTGGCGCTGCTGCTCATCCTCGGTTCCCCCTGATATCGTTGCTGGCGACCGCCCCGCCCGAAGGCCGTCTATCGGCGCTGCCGACCATCGGCCGGTACCAGCCACGGCGCCATCGTGATCGACAGCATCAGCGTCACTATCAAGGCGAACAGCGCATCGCCAAGATATTGTGCGAGCCAGCCGAACATCGCGGCGAGGATGCCACCGCCCAGCGCGGTGCCGCCGACCCGGCGCGCGATCACCGCGACCGGCAGCCGGGTCCGCTTTGCGTACGGCGAGCGACCGGCCATCACCGCCGCCGCGCGCGCGCGACCAGCGCGCCTGCTTCCTGGAGCGCGGCTTCGGAAAAGCACGCCGCCCGGACCCTGTCATATTCGTCGGCCGTGGGCGCCGCATCGCTCTCGCGGAGCAGGATGCAATAGCGCCGCAGCGCCTCGAGCCGGTCGTCGGCGAGCTGGTTGGGCGAACGGCTCCCCCCGATCCAGCTCAGCAACCGCACGACCCTGCCGGGCGCATCGATGCTGGCAGGGTGGTCGAACAGCGACAGCGCGACGACGCTCTGTTCGAGCACGGTGAGCAAGGGCCGCCTCGGCGCCGCGCTGCGGGCAGGGCAGTCGGGGAGAGTTTGCGGTTCGCAGACCGGTACCGCTTCGATCGTGTCGCCATGCGACCAGTTCTGATCATCGAGAAACATCGGACGCTCCTTCCATCGTGGAAATGGCAGTCGTTCCCCCGCCCGGATGATGGCGGGCCCATCGCCTCGCCATCATCCGGTTCGCCGCGGCCGGCTGTCGTCAGAAGTCGACGGTGCGCGCGGCGAGGACATTTTCGTAAGCCGCCAGGCGATCGGCGGCCGGCGGGTAGATCCAGACCTCGTTGATCTCCTTCTTGACCGCCTTGGCGTCGGCGCCGGTGATCTTGACCTGCGAGTCCCAGCCGCGGGTGAAGACCGCCGCGTCGGGGCCGAGGTCGAGGCAGGTCACATAGACCGGCTGGTCATAGGGCAGCGTGGCTTCGCCGAGCAGGTCGGCCGCGGCATTGTGCCCGGCAAAGGCGCCGAGCCGGCGCGCATGCTGGCACGACATCGGGGCGTAGTTCCCGGCCGCATCGGTCCGCGCCTTGGCGGTATCGCCGGTCGCGAAGATCGCGGGCGCACCGGGCACGCGCAGATCGGCCTCGACCACGATCCGGCCGAGATTGTCGCGCTCGGCCGGCAGTTGCGCGGTCAGCGGTGACGCGCGCATGCCGGCCGACCAGATCACCGTCGAGGCCTCGATCCGCTCGCCATCGCCGAGCGTCGCGCCGTCGCGGTCGAGCGCGGCGATACCGACGTTCAGCCGGGTCTCGATGCCCAGGTCGCGCAGCCGCGCCTCGATGAACGGGCGGGGTTCGGCGCCCATCGCCGGCGCCACATATTCGGAGCGATCGACGATGACGACGCGGATGCCGGCATCGTCGCCCAATATGCCGCGCAGGCGCGCGGGCAGCTCGGTCGCGAATTCGAGCCCGGTGAAGCCGGCGCCGCCGACCACCACCGTGTTGCGCGCTGCCGAGGCCGGCTGCTCCGCGAGCGCATGGAGGTGGCGATCGAGCGCGACCGCCTCGGCGAGCTGGGTGCCGGCGAAGCCGAACTCGGCCAGGCCCGGGATCGGCGGTGCGAAACCGTCGCTGCCCGCCGCGAGGATGAGCCGGTCATAGGCCAGGCTGATCCGGCTGCCGTCGGCCGCGACCACGCCGATCGTTGACGCGGCGCTGTCGATCGTCTCGACGCTGCCCTGGACATGGTTGATGTCGGTCGCGGCGAACAGGGCGCCGAGCGGGGCGACCATCTGCTCGGGATGGGGTTCGTAGAGCCGCGGGCGGATCACCATCTCCGGTGCGGGCGACACGACGGTGATCGTCAGCTCGTCCGGCGAAACGCCCTTGTCATGGCGCAGGCGCGACGCGCCCAGCGCCGCCATCATTCCGGCGAAACCCGAACCGATGATCACGATGTTCCTGGACATATATTCCTCCTCTTCATTGACATGGCTGTGAAGATCCGGTCCGCCGTTGCCGGCGCGGCGACGACCTGCCCGCAAGCGGGCATGGGCGATGCGCCGGCGAAGCCGGGCGGCGGATGGCGATGATGTGTTTCGGGTGACGCCCGACGCAGCGTCGGGCGTGCATTCGTCCGGGGTGCCGGGACGGTGCGGACTTCGTTGTCCGGCCGCCTCTTCGCCGCGATCGGTCGACCTACGCTGCCGACATGATCTTTATACGGAAAGCGGCGGCACGCTGTCGAGAATGGGACAGCCTATGCCAAGGTTCAGGTTATCCCACCGGGCGTATAGGCGCGCGTCTAATATTGACGGGGGAAATCCCTGACACCCCATTTCCGTTCGTGTCGAGCGAAGTCGAGACACGCTCCACCACCGTGAGGTGTCTCGACTTCGCTCGACACGAACGGGTAGGGATTTGCGGTCCTTGGAACAGGCGCCGCGATCAATAGACCCCGTTGATCTCGAGCGGCAGCCGCGCCTGGGGCGGTTCGAGCAGCAGTGGCGGGCCCTTGCCGAGCATCGATTCGTCGTAGCGGACCCGGGCATATTTGGCCTCGGTCGCCGCCGCCGCCGCCGCGCGGTCGCGCAGGATGGTCGGTTTCAGGAACACGAACAGCGTCCGCTTGACCTGGCTTTCCTTGCGCGACCGGAACAGCTCGCCTGCGATCGGGATGTCGCCGAGCACCGGCACCTGGCTGCGGCTGCGGATGCGGTCGTCGGTGATCAGCCCGCCGAGCACGATCGTCTGGCCGTCGTCGGCGAGCACCGTCGTCTGGATGCTGCGGCGGTTGGTGATCAGGTCGGCGGCGCCGGTCACCGCATCGACCAGCGACGACACCTCCTGCGCGACCTCGAGCCGGACGACATTGCCCTCATGGATGCGCGGCACGACCCGCAGCGTCAGGCCGACATCCTGGCGCTCGATCGTGGTGAAGGGGTTCACCGTGTTGCCGTCGGTCGCGAAACTGCCGGTGCGGAACGGGACATTCTGGCCGACGACGATCTCGGCGGGTTCATTGTCGAGCGTGGTCAGGCTCGGCGTCGACAGCAGGTTGGCGCGGGTCGACTGGCCGAGCGCCTGGACGAGGATGCTGAAATTGTCGCCGATCCGGATATTGGCCGAGGCGCCGTTGGGCAGCACCGCGCCCGCCGCCGGCGCGCCGATCGCCGCGAGGATCGTCGAGAGCGGCAGGCCGAGATTGCTGAACGAGGTCGCGCCGCCGCTCGCGCGGTCGAGCGCGGCGGCGCCGATGCCGAGCTGGATGCCGAGCTGTTCGGCCTGGTCGCCGCTGATCTCGACGATCGCCGCCTCGATCAGCACCTGCGGGCGCCGCACGTCGAGATCGGCGATCAGCGGCTCGATAGACTTGATCGCCGCCGGGGTGCCGCGCAGCACGATCGCGTTGAGCTCGGGCGCCGGCTGGACGGTCAGGTCCTCGGTCGAGAAACCTTTGGCGCCACCACCGCTCGAACTGCTGCTGCCGGTGCTGCCCGACAGGCCGCCGAGCGCTGCGCCGGCCGCCGCTGCGGTGTCGCTGCTGCTGCCGCCCAGGGTGGACGGGGTCGATCCCAGGCCGGTCATGCCGACGCTGCCGCTACCGGTGCCGCTGCCGCGGTTGAGCCGTGCCCGGCCGCCCGCGACCGCGCGCGCCGCCGGGTTGGAGACGCTCGACTGCTCGCCCATGATTCCGCGCAGCACCTCGGTCACCGCCTCGGCGTCGCCATTGTTGAGGCGGATCATCCGGGTGATCGGAACGCCGGCGCCGGGCTGGTCGATCGTCTTGGCGAGCCGCCGCGCCTCGGCGACCAGATTGGGCTGGCCGCGCACCAGCACGATGTTGCTGCGCTCGTCGGCGATCACCCGCGGGCCGCCGGTGGCGGTGCCGTCGCCCATCACCCCGGCGATCGCCGCGGCGACGTCGCGGGCATTGGCGAAGCGCAGCGAGATGCTGTCGAAGCTGGCGCCGCCGCCGCTGTCGAGCTGGCGGGCGAGCTGTTCGATCCGTCGGACATTCTCGGCATAGTCGGTGATCACGATCGCGTTCGGGGTCGGCAGCGATTCGATGCTGCCGAACTGCGCGACCAGCGGGCGGAACACCCGCGCCGCCTGCTCGCCCGAGACATTGTAGAGCCGCACCATCCGGGTGGTGACGTCCTGGCCGTTGAGCCGGCCGCCGGTGCCGGCGTCGCGCACCGCCGACGCCTGCGGGATGATCCGCCAGGCGCGGCCCGACTTGACCGCGGCGAAGCCATGGACCCGCAGCACCGACTGGAACAGGTCCCACACCCCGTCGACCGACAGCGGTTCCGCCGAGGTGACGTTGACCACGCCCTTGACCCCGGGATCGAGGATCAGGGTGCGGCCGGTGATCCGCGAGATCTGCTCGGCGACGTCGGAGATGTCGACCGCGCGCATGTTGACGACGACGTCGGCGGCTTGCGGCGCGCCGACCTGGGCGCCGATCGGCGCGCTCAGCAGCGAAGCCGCCATCAGGGCGGTCAGGGCAGGCCGCAAACGGCTGGGCGCGGGGATACGCACGGGGAAATTCCTCATCGCAAGGGGATGGTGAGAGAGACGCGCCGGTCGCCGCGGCGGACGTCGACCTGGACCGATCCGGTCGCCGCGGCCGCCGCCATCAGCTGGCGGTTGTTGGCGACCGCGCTGGCGGGATAGCCGTTGATCCGTTCGATCAGGTCGCCGGGCTCGAAGCCGGCGCGCCGGCTGTTGGCGGTGGCTTCGACCCCGACCCGATAGCCTTCGGGCGAGGGGGTGGCGCCGAGGCCCTCGAGCAGGGTCGGTAGCACATTGCCGGCGCTGGGTCCCGCACCCGGGCCAGGTGGCGGCGGGGGCGCGGCGACGATCGGCTGCATCGCCTGGATGCCCGATCCGTCGGACGGTCCGGTCGCGGGCACGCCGCTCGGCGGGGGCGGGGGCATCGACGATGCGGTCGAGGGCGCGGGGGAGGCGCTCGCGACCGAGACGCTCTGGAGGTCGAGCCGTTCGAGCCGGCCGTTGACGCGGAGCAGCACCCGGTCGAGCTCGATCGTCTCGACGGTCGCGCCACCGGGCACCGCCTGGCCGACGATATAGGTGACCGGCGCGCCGCCGGGGGCCGAGATCATCGCCGACGACGCCGCGCGGGGCACCGCGAGCATGACGCCGCGCAGCTGCAGCGGCAGGCTGGTCGGTTGCGCCGAATCGCCGCTCACCCGCCCGAACGGGGCGAGGGTCAGCGCGGGCCCGACATCGACCGCGACCGTCATCGGCGCCGCGGCCGCCGGCATCGGCGGGGTCTGGACCGAGCGCGTGCCCGCGAGCCGCCAGGTCAGCCCGGCCAGCGCGATGCCGACCGATCCGATCACGAGCAGCGTGAAGATGTCGACCGCGCGGTCGGCCTGGCGCGGGGTCATCGCGTCGTCGTCCCGAGATCGCGGAAGCCGTCGAGCGAGACCAAAGCGGTGGTCTCGCCCTCGCCGAACACCGACACCGTCAGCGCGCGCAGATCGGGGTCGTCGGTCGCCCGCTCGCTGGTCTTCACCGTCCAGCGTTCGCCGAGCATCTCGACAGTGTCGGGCGCCGGCGGCTGGCCGGGGAGCGCGAGTTCGACCAGCCGGTTCTGGGCGACGAGCTGCGCGCCGGCGCGCCGTTCGAGGTTGCGGATCGAATCGACATGCGCCTCGGCGGCGCGGATCAGCCCGGCCGAGGCGATCGCCAGCACCAGCAGCGCGACCAGCGCCTCGATCAGCGTGAAGCCGTCCTCGGCGGGCGATATGGGGTGATGGGAGGCGATCATGTCAGGGGCGCCGGCACCGGCGACACGGTGAGCCCGTCATAGACGATGACCCAGCGATCCTGCGGCGCGTTGAGGGTGACGATCGCCGGGATGCCGCTGCCCTCGACCCCGACCAGCATCGGCGGGGTCGCCTTGCCCATGTCGATCGTCATGCCGGCGGGCAGGCTGTGGCTGGCATGGCCCTCGTCCTCGCCGGGCTGCCAGGCGCGGCCGTCCCAGTGGAGGAAGCCATAGCTGTGCTTGTCCCAGGTCAGCGCCAGCGGATATTCGTCGACCATCGCCTCGTCGGCGGCCGATTGCAGGCGGGTGGCGAGGCGGCGCGCCTCGGCCTCGACGCTCGGGCCGCGGGTGGCGGCGCCCATGCCGAGCACGGTCGCCCCGGCCATGATCGCGATGATCGCGAGCACCACGATCATCTCGACCAGGGTCATCCCCAACTCGGCCCCCTGAACGCGCATCAGGGGGTGCGGTCGCTCAGATCCGCATCGACGCCCTCGCCGCCGGGCTTGCCGTCCTTGCCATAGCTCATCAGGTCGAATCCGCCCGCTGCCCCAGGGCTCTTATATATATAGGGATGGCCCCAGGCGTCGACCGGGGTCTCGGCGAGATAGCCCTCGCCCGACCAGTTGCGCGGCACGGGTTCGGTGGTCGGCTTCTTCGCCAGCGCGACCAGCCCCTGTTCGGTGGTCGGATAATCGCCATTGTCGAGCCGGTACATCTTGAGCGCCGCGGAGATGGTGCGCAGGTTGCTCTTGGTCGTGGTGACGCGCGCCTCGTCGGGGCGGCCGATGACGTTGGGGACGATCATCACCGCGACGATCGCGATGATCGCCAGCACCACGATCATCTCGATCAGGGTGAGGCCGGCCTCGCGGTCGCTGGCCGCGCAGGGGCGGCGAAGTTCGGAGCGAACTTCGGGCTCGTCATGAAATTGTTGCGAAACTATGATCATGGGCGCGCTATGAGGTCTTTCCATGAAAAGCATGTTACAGTCGCCTAGCATGAGATCATCGTTCGCGCGGCTGAAAAATATATGGGCTGCGAACGACGCGGGCATCCAGTGGATGTTGCGCAACAGTGGCGTGGTCGCGGTCGATACCGTGGCCGGAACACCGGGCGCGCCGCGCGATCTGCTGCTGGTGCCGTCCGAACACTTGTTGCTGCTCGCGGTGCCGCTGCCGCTGCCGACCCAGCGCAAGCGGATCGAGGCGCTGCCCTTCGCGATCGAGGATCGCATCGTCGACCGTCCCGAAACGATGCATCTCGCACTGGGGATCGCGGTGGGCGACGGCGTCCATCTCGCCGGCGTGGTCGATCCGGCGCGGATGGTCGAATGGATCCTGGCGGCCGAAGAGGCGGGTATTCCCGACGCCGCGATCGTTCCCGACGCGCTGGCGCTGCCGATCCCGGCCGCGGGCCGCTGGACCGTCTATCGCGACGGGCCCGATCGCTGTCTCGCCCGCACCCCCGACGGCGCGGGCTTCGCGACCGCGACCACGGCCTTCCCGGCGCTGTGGGCGGTGGCGGGCAAGCCGCCATGCGACGAGGTCGACCAGATCGATGCCGGCGCGATCGCGCTCGACCTGCGCCAGGGCGCCTTCGCCCGGCCGCGCCAGGGGATTTCGTCGGCCGCGCGCCGCGCCGCCATCGTCGCGGCGGCCGGGCTGCTCGCCCATGGCGCGATCGCCGCGGCCGACACCGTCGCGCTGCGCTCGATCGCGGCCAAGCGCGGCGCCGAGATGACCAGCCTGCTCGCGCAGGTCGCGCCCGGCGCCTATGGCGGCACCGATCCGCAGGAGGCCGCGGCGATCGCCGCCGATCGCCTGCCGACCGGCCAAGTCGCGGTCCCGGGACGGATGATGCCGCTGCTGGTGCGCGCCTCGCAGGCGATCGCGCCGTTCGGCGCCACCGTCGCCGTCCGCGCGATCCGCTATGACGATGCCGACGCCAGCCTCGCCTTCGACCTCGACGCCGCCGATCCCGAGGCGGCGCGGGGGCTGGCCAGCGCGGTGCGCAATGCCGGGCTCGCCGCGCGGCTCGACGGTTCGACTCTCATCGTTCGCCAGGGGACCGCACGCTGATGGCCTTCGACCTCGCCCGCCAGTTCCCGACCGCCGAGCGCGGCCGCCAGCAGGCGCTCATATTCTGGCAGGGGCGCAGCCGGCGCGAGCAGCTTCTGCTCGCCGGACTCGGCGCGATCCTGCTCGTCTGGCTGCTCGCGGTCTTCGTCGTCGGCCCGCTCCAGACGGCCCGTGCCGAGGCAAGTGCGAAAATCCGCACATATGAGAGTCTGAGCAATCGATTGCGGATGGCGGGGAGCCTGTCGAGCGTGCCGCAGCAGGCGAAAGGGCCACCCGCGACGATCCTGGCAAGCAGCGGGGCGCAATATGGAATTTCGCCGATGGTGACCCCCGACGGCGCCACTGTCCGGGTGGCGGTGGTCGATGCGTCCTATGACGGATTGCTGCGCTGGATCGCCGCATTCGAGCAGTCGAGCAACCTCAGAGTGGTCAAGATGCGGCTCGATCGCCGTCCGGCGACGGGCGTGGTGTCGGCCGACCTGACGGTGGCGTCATGAGCGCGCCGCGGCTGGCCTATGGTTTCGCGCGGCGCGGCGGGGTGCTGCTGCGCGAGGGCGTGGACGGCATGATCCATTGCCTTCACCGCCCCGGCGCCGGGATCGAGGCGCTGCTCGAGATGCAGCGGGTCCACGGCCCGGCGATCCGCTTCGACCCCGTCGACGAGGCGAGCTTCGACGCGGCGATCGCCGCCGATTATCGCGACACCGCCGCGGGCACGATGGATCTGTCCGAGACCGACGACCTGGCCGCGCTCGCCGACAGCGCGGCGGCGGTCGACGACCTGCTCGACAGCCGCGACGACAGCCCGGTGATCCGGCTGATCAACGCGCTGCTGCTCCAGGCGGTCAAGGACGGGGCCTCGGACATCCATGTCGAGACCCAGGAAAAAAGGCTGATCGTCCGCCTCCGCATCGACGGGGTGCTGCGCGACGTCGTCGAGCCCAAGCGCGCGCTGGCGCCGCTGCTGGTCAGCCGGATCAAGGTGATGGCGCGGCTCGACATCGCCGAGAAGCGCCTGCCGCAGGACGGTCGCGTCACCCTGCGGGTCGGTGGCTACGACATCGACGTGCGTGTCTCGACGATCCCGACCCAGCATGGCGAGCGGGTGGTGATGCGCCTGCTCGACCGCGGCTCGGCCGGGCTCGATATGGCGTCGCTGGGGATGAGCGAGCGCGACATCGACGCGTTCCGCACCCTGATCGAGCGGCCCAACGGCATGGTGCTGGTCACCGGCCCGACCGGATCGGGCAAGACCACCACCCTCTACACCGCGCTGACCTATCTCAACGACCGCAAGCGCAACATCATGACGGTCGAGGACCCGATCGAATATGAGCTGAGCGGGATCGGCCAGACCCAGGTCAACAGCAAGACCGGGCTGACCTTCGCGCGCGGCCTGCGCGCGATCCTTCGCCAGGACCCCGACGTGATCATGGTCGGCGAAATCCGCGACCAGGAGACCGCGGAGGTCGCGGTGCGATCGTCGATGACCGGCCATTTCGTGCTGTCGACGCTCCACACCAACAGCGCGATCGGATCGGTGACCCGGCTGATCGACATGGGGGTCGAGCGCTATCTGCTCGCGCCGATGGTGGTCGGGCTGATCGCCCAGCGGCTGGTGCGCAGATTGTGCGAGCATTGCCGCTGGCAGGACCGCGCGACCGAGACCGATTCGATCCTGCTCGGCCGCGCGCTCAAGGCGGGCAAGAAGATCTGGCGGTCGCGCGGCTGCGAACATTGCCATGGCGAGGGCTATCGCGGGCGGCTCGGCCTCTACGAGGTGGTGGTCGCCGACGACCGGCTGCGCGGGCTGATCCATGACGGCGCCTCCGAGGCGGCGTTGACCGCTGCGGCGCGCGAGGCCGGGCCCAGCCTGCTCGACGACGGCATCGCCAAGCTGCGCGCGGGGCTGACCTCGGTCGAGGAAGTCGCGCGCGTGGTGCGGGACGAGGCCTGATGCCGGCCTTCGCCTATCGCGCGGTCGACGCCAGCGGCGCCGCCAGCCGCGGCGTCGTCGAAGCGTCGAGCGCGGCCGCCGCGCGGCGGCTGCTGCGCGACCGCGACCTGCTGCCGACCCAGGTCGAGATCGCGGGCGATGCGGCGACGGGGCAGTCGCTCGGCGACCGGCTCAAGCGGCGCAAGATCAGCCCGCGCGCCCTGTCGACGGTGACCCGGCAGATCGCGACGCTGGTGACCAGCGACGTCAATATCGAGCATGCGCTCAAGATCGTCGCCGACCAGGCCGACGGCCAGGCGATGCGGTCGCTGCTGCTCGACCTGCGCGGCGCGATCCTCGACGGTCACAGCTTCGCCGCGGCGTTGCGCCGCCACCCCGGCACCTTCCCCGAATTCTACCGGGCGTCGGTCGCGGCGGGCGAGCAGGCGGGGCGGCTGGCGCAGGTGCTCGAGCATCTCGCCGACTTCGTCGAGAGCCGCCACCGCAACCAGCAAAAGGTCCAGCTCGCGTTGCTCTATCCGGCGCTGCTCGGGGTGGTGTCGTTCGGGATGATGGCGCTGTTGATGATCTATGTCGTCCCCGACATCGTGAAGGTGTTCGTGTCGCGCGGCGCGGCCTTGCCCTTCCTGACCCGCGCGCTGATCCTGATCTCGGACATCCTCCAGCATTATGGCCTCGCCATGCTGGTCGCGCTGCTGGTCGCGGGCTTCGCCTGGTCGCGCTGGGTGCGGGTGCCGGCCAACCGGCTGCGGGTCGACCATGCGCTGGCGACCACCCCGCCGATCGCGCGGTTCAGCCGCCAATATAATGCCGCGCGCTTCGCGGGCAGCCTCGCGACGCTGGTGCAGAGTTCGGTGCCGCTGGTCGACGCGCTGTCGGCCGCCGCCGCGGTCACCCCCAACCGCTATATCCGCGAGGAGGCGCTCGGCATCGCCCAGCGGGTGCGCGAGGGATCGAGCCTGCAGGCGGCGATGACCGCCTCGGGGATCTTCCCGTCGATGCTGGTCGCGATCGTCGCGAGCGGCGAGAATGGCGGCCAGCTCGGCCCCGCGCTCGGCCGCGCCGCCGCCGAACTCGAACGCGAGCTCGAGGCGATGGCGTCGATGCTGGTGTCGCTGGTCGAACCGGCGGTGCTGCTGATGATGGGTGGGCTGGTGCTGCTGATGGTGCTGGCGATCCTGCTGCCGATCATCAACCTCAACAATATCGTCGGGATGTGATGGGGGGCGGGCTTCCCAGATCCTCCCTAAATCGCAGATTTGGGGAGGGGGACCGCCGAAGGTGGTGGAGGGGGCGTAGCGCGTCGCCATGCCGGGGGCATGGCGAAAGCGCGAAGCCGGCTGCGCGGCAGCCGTGGGCCGCGCTATCCATGTCGCGCAAACCCCTCCACCATCCTGCGGATGGTCCCCCTCCCCACGCTTCGCGTAGGGAGGATTTTCTACAGATCCGTCTCGATCTTCATGCCGCTGCCCGGCACCGCGAAGGGCAGCACCGCGGCGCCCTGCTCGGTGGTCATCAGGCTCAGATGGCCGGCCGGATTCAGTCCGCCGACGAGCAGCGGCTGGCGCGTCTGGCCGGCGGCGGCGAGGTTGATCACCGCCATGCCGTCGGTCTGCTGCAGGTCGAGCGCGAGCGCGGGGACCGCGACCGCGGGCGCGCCGCCGGCGGCCTGGCAGACGCCGGGATCGCTGCGCACCCGGCCTTCGAGCCGCTGGTCGCTGCCGCCGAGCCTGATCTCCTTGATGTCGACCTGCAGCCGCATCGCGCAGGCGAAGCTGAAGCCGCCGACCCGCTGCAGCAGCCCGCCATCGGCGGTGCCGCTGACATCCTCGATCCGCTTGCTGCCGGGGCGCAGCAGCGCGCGGCCGGCGAGCGCCGACCCGGGGCCGGTCACCTCCCAGTCGACCGCGAAGCCGAAGGCGAACAGGCTGCGCAGCGGCGCCCAGCGCCATTCGATGCGGTTATTGGCGTCGACCGGCGCGGTTCCGTGCCACAGGGTGCCGCTGGCATCGGGCAGCGGCACCGCGACCTGCGCCGGGATCGTCGCGACCAGCGCCGCCAGCCAGGCGGCGACGCCGACGCCGGTGAGTATGAGAATGCGCCGGTTGCGCGCGTAGCGCGAGGGAACGGGCAATGAATCGGGATAGGCGTCAACTGCTGGCGGCGCTGCCGGCTGCGCTTCTGGCTGGTACGGCATCGATATTTCCATCCTCTTCGGCGTCGGCGCAGAAGGCGGCGCCCCGGATGAAGGTCAAGGCGGCGCTGCTCGCGCCGCTGACCGGCCCGGCGGCCGCGATCGGGCTGAGCATGCAGCGGGCGGCGCTGCTTGCGCAAGCGGCGGGTGCCAAGCCCGACGAATTGATCGTGCTCGACACCGGCGGCAGCGCCGACGGCGCGGCGGCGGCGGCGAAGCAGGCGGTCAAGCGCGGCGCGCGGATCATCATCGGGCCGCTCTACGCCGCCGAGACCAGCGCGGTGATCGCGACGGTCGGCGCGGGCTTCCCGCTGCTCAGCCTGAGCAACGACGAGCGGCTCGCGGGCAGCGGCGCCTTCCTGATGGGCATCACCGCCACCCAGAGCGTCAGCGCGATCCTGCGCTATGCGCGCAGCCGCGGGGTGCGGCGGGTCGCGATCCTCGGCGGCAGCTCGCCCTGGGCGGTCCAGGGCGCCGCGGCGGCGCAGGCCCAGCGTAGCGGGCTCGAGATGGTACTTGTCGCGCCCGATGCCCCCGATCTGCTCGCGGCGCTGCGCCGCGCCGGAAAAGGCGACCTGCCCGACGCGCTGCTGGTGACCGAAGGCGGCGACGCACTGTCGGCGGCGGCGCGCGCGATCCAGGGCAGCAATCTGCAACTGCTCGGCAGCCAGCAGGCGCTCGACCATCCCGCCCCCGGCGCGATCGGCGCCTGGGTCGCCGGACCCGATCCGCGCGCCGCCGGCGATTTCGCGACCCGCTACCAGGCCAAGGCCGCGGGCAGTTCGCCCGGCAGCATCGCGACGCTCGCCTTCGACGCCGCCAATATCGTCGAGCTGCTGCGCCGCGGCGGCACCGTCGACCGCGCCGCGCTGCTCGCCGCCACCGCCTTTCCCGCGGTCACCGGCCCGATCCGCTTCCAGACCGACGGCACCGCGCTGCGCGAACTGGCGATCCTCGTCGCCGGGCTCGACGGATTCACCGCCGTCGACCGTGCCTGAGCGGGTCGGCTCGTCCCTGATGATGTGGGGAATATCTTCTGAGCCTTCTCCCGCTTGCGGGAGAAGGTTGGATGAGGGTCTTCTTCCTTTTCTTCTGCACTTTTCCTGTCGCAGGCGCGAAAGGCAGAAGAAGACCCTCACCCGGCCTCTCCCGCAAGCGGGAGAGGGGCAGAAGGGGAAGACCTTCCGCGGGCACCAGCACGAAGCCGGCTTCACCCTGGTCGAACTGCTGATCTCGCTCGCCCTGTTCGCGCTGATCGCGATGGCGGGGCTGGCGCTGGTCGAGGGGCTGCTCGGGATCCAGCATCGCACCGAGGGGCGGCTCGACCGGCTCGCCGAGATCCAGCGGGCGATGTTCGTGCTCGACAATGATCTCGGACAGATCAGCGCCGGCCCGCTCGAAGGGCAGGGCGACCGGTTGAGCTTCAACCGGCCGGTCGCGGCGGTCGGCGGGCTGCCGGTGCGGGTCGGCTATGCGCTGGGCGGCGGGACGCTCGCGCGCAGCCTCGAAGGGCGCGGGCTGCCGGGCGGGGCGCAGCATCTGCTCGGCGGAGTCGCGTCGCTGCGCTGGAGCTTCTACGCCCCGGGGGTGGGCTGGGCCGACCATTGGCCGCCCAATCCCGACATGGACAAGAAATGGCCGACCGCGATCGCCGCCGATATCGCGCTGGCGCCGGGCGCCGGGCCGACCGGTTCGCTGCGGCGGGTCGTCGCGCTGCCGGCGCAGCCATGAGCAGAAAAGCGCCCGCGATGCGCGACGACGAACAGGGGATGATCCTGGTCAACGTGCTGCTGTTCGTCGCGATCGCCAGCGGCATCCTGCTGCTGATGATCTCGGTCGAAGACAGCGCGCTCGAACGCGGGCTCAAGATGCGCGAGGCGGCCCGCGCCCAGGCGGTCGCGCGCGGCGGCGAGGTGTCGGCGATCGTCGCGCTGCGCCGCGACGGGGTGGTCGCCCCCGACACCGACAGCCGCGCCGAACCCTGGGCGGCGCTCGCCGAGCGCAGCGCGCCGATCGACGGCGGCACCTTCGACCTGGCGATCGCCGACGCCCAGTCGCGTTTCAACATCAACGCGCTGATGACCGGTGACGCGACCTCGGTCGAGATGATGCGGCGGATCGCGGTGCTGGCGGGGATCCCCGAGACCGAGGTGCCGCGCGCGATCGGGCTGGTGCGGACGATGGGGCCGATCAGCGATTTGAGGCCGCTGCGGCTCGCCGGGCTGACCCCGGCGCAGATGGCGATCCTGTCGGGGCTGATCACCGCGCTGCCCTATACCGGCAAGATCAATCTCAACGCCGCAAGCGAGCCGATGCTCGCGCTGCTGATCAACGATCCGTTCAAGGCGCGCCGCCTCGTCGCGCTGCGCGACCGGCAGGGCTATGTCACCGCCGCCGACCTCGCCACGATGGAGATCACCGTCCCGGTCGGCACCGGCTTCACCTCGGACCTGTTCTGGGTCCGCACCCGGGTGCGGATCGGCGACACCAGCCAGCAGCTCACCAGCCTGATCGCGCGCAAGGATGCGCCGGGCGGGGGCAAGATCGTGACGGTTGTCGGGCGCTGGTGGGGGAGTTCGCCGCCCGATCAGGCGCCGGCCTTGCCATAAGCGCGGCATGATCGCCGGTATCAAGCGGCTTTGGCCGCAAGCCGCCGCTGCAGGAAAGCGAGCACGACCGCCTCTTCGGGCTTGAGCTCGGCGACGTCGTCGCGCAGCGCCTGCTCGACCTCAGCGCGCGCCTCGAGCACCAGCGCATCGCCGAGATAGCTCTCGAAGATTTCGGGATGGATATAGCATTTGCGGCAGACGGTCGGGGTGTTGCCGAGCCGGGCGGCGACCGACTCGATCGCGGTGCGGATGTTCTTCTTCGCGGCGGCCTCGCTGTCGACGGTCTCATATTCGGCGAGCGCCATCGCCGCGAGCACGGTGCCGGTCCAGGTCCGGAAATCCTTGGCGGTGATGTCCTTGCCCGAGATTTCCTTGAGATAGGCGTTGATGTCGCCCGAACTCACCTCATGCTGCTCGCCGGCATCGTCGACATATTGAAACAGATGCTGGCCGGGCAGGTCCTGGCTAGCCTTGACGATCTTCGCGACGCGGCGGTCCTTGATGCCGAGCTGCCACTGCTTGCCGCTCTTGCCCTTGAAGCGGAATTTCAGTTCGGATCCGACGACCGCGACATGGCGGTCGAGCAAAGTGGTGAGGCCATAGCTCTTGTTCGCTTTGGCATAATCCTCGTTGCCGACGCGGATCATGGTCGTTTCGAGCAGGCGCACGACGGTCGCCAGCACCTTCTCGCGGGGCAGACCCTTCAGCGCCATATGCGCGTCGACGCTCCTGCGGATCGCCGGCAGCGCCGCGGCGAAGTCGAGCATATGCTCATATTTGGTGCTGTCGCGGACCGCGCGAAAGGTCTCGTGATAGCGATATTGTTTGCGGCCCTTGGCGTCGCGGCCGGTCGCCTGGATATGGCCGCGCGCGCTCGGACAGATCCAGACGTCGGCATAAGCCGGCGGGATCGCGAGCTTGCGGATGCGGGCGAGCGCTTTCGGGTCGGTCACGGGCTTGCCGTTGGGCAGACGATAGCTGAAATTCTTGCCGCGCTTGTGGCGGCTGATGCCGCGCTGGGTGTCGCTGACATAGAGCAGCCCCGCCTGTTCGGCGGCCTCCTGCGGATCGACGATCGCGCCGGCTTCGGCGGCTTCGGGAAGGGCCGCAGTCATGCGTCGATCGCCT
This sequence comes from Rhizorhabdus sp. GW822-FHT03C02, assembly GCF_058801765.1. Lineage (NCBI taxonomy): Bacteria > Pseudomonadati > Pseudomonadota > Alphaproteobacteria > Sphingomonadales > Rhizorhabdaceae > Rhizorhabdus > Rhizorhabdus sp. GW822-FHT03C02. Next base: position 146,357 of record NZ_JBXANN010000008.1, on the reverse strand, counting down.
TGCGAAGAAGGGCGATCGGAGCGGGACCAGATTCAGTCAGCGTCATGTCGGTCCTTCGCCTGTGAAAGATGCGCGTGCGGCGCGTGCGGGACAGGCTCAACGCTGCGCGCGCGCTTCGGTCGCATGTCCATTTTCGTCGGTCGCAACGGGAACCCGATCGCCGCTGCAGGGTTGGAACATAACAAGAACATATGAGGCGAACATGAGCGAGACCCCGCATAATCCGAAGCTCGACGAGCATCCCGGCTCGAACACCGAAAAGGACCCCGACAACTGGGTATCGGGGGGCGATCCGATGACGGGTGCGCAGGAATCCTATCTGACGACCTTGTCCGAAGAGGCCGGGGTCGAACCGCCACCGGCGGATCTCAGCAAGGCCGATGCATCGAAACAAATCGATGCGCTCAAGGACAAGCTCGACCTGTAGGCGAATCTTCGAGAATGGAGGCCCGGCCGCTCGTGAGAGCGGTCGGGCCTCGCAGGCTCAGGCGCCCTGCCTGGTTTCGCCGACCTTCATGCCGGCCGGGCAGGCGCCGACATATTCGGCGTCGGCCGAGGACTTCACCGCCTGCTGGGCGGCAGGCGGGAGGTTGGGACCGCTCATCTTCGTCGTCAGCTCGGTCTTGTAGCGTGTCGAGAAATCGCCGCTGACCGTGCCCTGGATCGTCATGCCCATGCCGTTGGCGGTGCAGGCCATGTCGATCGTATAGCCGTCCGTGGTCGGCACGATCGAATTTTTCGAGCAGTCCTGGCCGGGCTGCGGCGGCGGGGCGAACGGATTGCTGCCCGGGGTGGGCTCGCCGAAGCAGGTGCGCATCGTCATCGGCTGCGGCATGCCCGCGGCGGTGACGGTCATCTTCCACAGCCCGGCTTTGGGCATGCGAGCGATCGCGGCTTCCTGGGTGGCCGGGACCGCGGTCGATCCGCCGGCGTTGCCGCCGGCCTGGTCGCCCTTGCCCGAGCAGGCACCCAGGGCGAGCAGCGCCGCGGCCGCCGTGCAGGTGGCCATCTTGTTGAAATACATTGTCGATCCCCTCGTTATTTCAGGCCCGCCAATGGTGTCGGCGAGCATGGGTGTAACCATCGGGGCATCGAAACGTGCCGCCCTCAAGATCCAGAGCGTGCGAACGAAAAAAAGGGCGGGCGACCTTTCGGTCCCCCGCCCTGCATTCGCGCTTCCGACGGGATCAGAAGTTCGCGGTGAGCCCCAGCGAGAAGCTGCGGCCGATGTCATATTTGTTGAGGTAGACGATGTTGCTGCCCGACTTCTGGAATTCCTTGTAACCGGTGCCGGTGAGGTTGCGGGCTTCGGCCTTGAGTTCGAATTCGGTGCCGAGCAGGGTGAAGCCCTGACGGGCGACGAAGTCGAGGCGGAAGCCGGGCTTTTCGGTGATGTCGGGCTGGCGCGCCTGGCCCTGGATCGGGCCGCGGTTGGTGACGCGCTCGCTGGCATAGTTGAGCAGCCAGGTGATCTGCGACAGCCGCTCGGTGTCCTCGAAGCTGAACTGCAGATTGGCGATATGGTCCGACTGGCCGGTGAGCGGCGCGCCGTCGCGGAACAGGGTGTTGGCCGCGACCGGCGACAGGTCGGGGCCGATCACCGTCGATCCGTCGACCTTCAGCTTCGACTTGGTGTAGGTGTAGTTGGCGATCAGCACGAGGCGCTTGGTCGAGAAGAAATCGCCCGAGATGAAATCGAGCGGGACATGCTTTTCGAGTTCGACCTCGGCGCCGTAGAGCTGGGCCTCGGGCGCATTGGCGAAACCGGTGCGCAGCACGCCGCCGCCGGCGAAGAAGGCCGCTGCCTCGATCGGATTGTCGAGCTTCTTGTAGAAGCCCGCCAGCGACACGCGCTGCCCGCGATCGAAATAATATTCGAAGCGCGCCTCGCCATTGTAGAGCTGGCTGTCGGTCAGGAACGGGTTGCCGGTGAACTGCCGGTCGCTGTCGAAATCCTGGTAGATCTGGCGCGCGAGCTCGCGGAACTGCGGCCGGGCCACCGTCTTCGACGCCGCGACGCGGAACTGCATGTTCTCGGCGAAATTATAGGTCAACGTCGCGGCGGGCAGGAAATAGCCCTTGGCGATCTTGGTGCCGCTGCCGGCATCGGGCGTGACCTGTTGGACCGCGTCCTCATAGCGGACGCCGGCCTGGAGCCGGAGGCCGCCACCGAGTTCGGCTTCGCCTTGCGCATAGGCCGCGTGAATCTCGAGCCCGGCGTCATAGGCGCGCGCGCCTTCGGCGCCCGACACGTCGCGCAGCTGGATGTTGTAGGTGTAGATATTATAGTCCGACACCAGATAGTCGGGCCGCTCCTGCGCCACCGCGAACGGCAGCGCGCCGGTCGGACGGAAATATTGGAACTGGTAGCGCGTCGACTGGCGCTTGGTGTTGGTATAGGCATAGCCGGTCGAATAGGTGCCGGTGATCGCGCCATCGAGCTTGTAGGCGAAGTCGATGCCGCCGGCATAGACATCCTCGTTGAGGTTGCTGAACGCGATATCGGCCGACTGCCCGCCCGAGGCGAGGTTGTTGACATAATCCTTGGCGACATCGCTGTACGCATAGCTGAAGCCGCGCTCATAAGGGCTTTCGCGCTGCGAATTGGCATAGGTCGCGCGCAGATCGATGCTGGCCGGGCCGAAACGCAGCTCGCCGACGAACTGGGTGTCGATCAGCTGGCGCTCGAACCAGTAGGTGTTCTGCTTGATCAGCTGGTCGGGCTGGCCGGCGACCGGATCGGCGACGCTGCGGTCATAGCCCGAGGCGAGGCGGCCCTGCTTGACGGTGTCGCGGATGAACAGGTTGGTCCAGCGGAACTTGTGGTCCTCGACTTCGGCGCCGAAGCCGAGCAGGCCGTTCACCGTGACATGGTTTTCGGTGATCACGGTCTCGAACTCGCGCTGCGGGATGCCGCCGAGATCGGGATCGAGCGAGGCCTGCTGGAGCACGTCGCGGGTGCGCCATTCATTGTCGAAGCCGAAGCCCGCGAGCACACCGATGCGGCCGCTGTCGGTGTCAAGCGAGGTGCCGGCGCTGATGTCGGCCGAGAAATTGGCCGGGATGTTGCGGTTGCGCTGGAGCAGGGTGGTGTCGGCGTTCTGCAGGCTTGCGGCGAAGCCCTGGAGGTCGGCGGCGCTGTAGGTCGATCCCTGGACGATCGGGACCGTCCCCGAATTCTTCAGCGCGCTCTTCAGCCCCTTCGGCACGTCGCGGGTGCCGTCGTCGAAGCCGAACCAGTCATAGTCGCTGCCATAATAGGTATAGCCGAGATTGCCGGTGGTCACGGTGTCGCCCGAGATCGAGCCGCCGATCGACAGGAAGGGCTCGTTCGGGATCGCCTTGGTGGTGAGGTTGATCACGCCGCCGCCGAACTCGCCGGGATAGTTCGCCGAATAGCTCTTCTGGACCAGCGACGAGGCGAGGATGCTGGTCGGGAAGATGTCGAGCGGGATGACGCGCTTGAGCGGCTCGGGGCTCGGCAGCGGCAGGCCGTTGAGCAGCGCCAGCGAGTAACGGTCGCCGAGGCCGCGGACATAGACGAAGCCATTGCCGACGACGCTGAGCCCGGTGACGCGCTGGAGCGCGCCCGCGATGTCGCCGTCGCCGGTACGGGCGATGTCGGCTGCCGACAGCACCGAGATGACCTGCGGGGTCGCCTTGATCGAATTCGGGATGTTGCGCCCGGTCACGACGATCTCGCTGCCGTCGCCGGCGCCGCCGGTGGTCGAGATCTCGACCTGTTCCTGTGGGTCGTCGGTCGTCGATGCGTCAGGGATAGCGCCGGCCGGCTTGGCGGCGGGCGGCGTTGCGGGCGCGGCGTTCTGGGCGAAGATCGCCGCAGGCGACAGCAGCGCCGTCGACATCAGCAGGATACGCCCGAGGGCGAGAGGATTGGTCATCGAATGTCCCCGTTCGGAAATGAGCGAACGGGCGGCGAGCGCTTTCGCGACCGCCGCCCGTCAAATCAGGCAAGCGCCGGTCAGTTGGTCGGGATCGCCGTGCAGGCCGCGCTGGTGCTGCCGAACGAAGCGGTTACCGAGTTGCACGCCCAGCCGGCGTACCAGGTGTCGGATGCGTCACGGACTGCACCGATATAGGTGGTGGCGACCATGAAGCTGCCGAGCGTCGAGGCGTTGAACGGGGTCACCGCACGCTCGTTGGCACCGTCGACGAAGACGTTGGTCAGGGTCGAGGTGAAGGCCGGGTTGTTGTTGGTGCCGGCGGTGAAGATCGTCTGCACCGCCGCTTCGTTGCCGTCGGCGCGGTAGGGCGCGGTGGCGCACGCCAGCACGACCGAGTTGAACACCGGCGGGCCGACATCGTCGAGGCCGGTATTGGCCGCGCGGGTGGTGGTGGTGCCGGTCTCGTCGATGTCGAGGCAGCTGCCGGTGCCGGTGACGACGCCGTTGACCATCGTATAGTCGGTGCCGCCGCGCAGCAGCATGACGTTGCCGCCCTGGACCGTCGAGCGCTGGACGAAGGTGAAGTTGGCGAGGCGGGTGTTCTGGCGCGGCAGCGCGTCTTCGTTGCCGTTCGAGTCCGCTTCGATCATCGAGTCGCCGTTCTGGGCGTCGCGCTGGACCGCGATCACGAACTGGACGAAGCCCTTATAACCGAGATCGGTATCGAGCGCGTCGTCGTCGGCGGCGGTCATGATCAGATATTTCAGATTGGCGCGGCCGCCGAAGATCTCGATGCCGTCATCCGAGCTGTTGTGGACCTGGATATGGTCGAGGGTGGTGCCGCTGCCGACGCCGCCCAGGGTCAGGCCCTGCAGTTCGTTGCCCGGGGCGATCGCGAAGCCCGAATAGCGGATCTGGACATATTGCAGCGTGCCGCTGTTGTCGTCGGCGACGGCGCCGCCATAGAGCGAGCTGGTGGTGCCTTCGATCACATTCTGGCACTGCGCGCTGCCGCCGGCGACCGCGGTGTTGCAGTCGGAGATCGGGGCGCGGCCGAGCAGGATGATCCCGCCCCACAGGCCCTGGCTGCTGTCGGTGGCGGTGCCGAGGATATTGTCGCGGGCGGTGAAGATGATCGGGCTCGATGCCGATCCGATCGCGTTGAGGCGCGAGCCGCGGTTGACGACCAGATAGTCGTTGCCGGCCGAGGCGAAGATCACGACGCCGGGCTGGATCGTCAGGGTCGCGCGGCTGCCGCCGGCGGCGGCGCCGTCACCGCCGATGTCGGTGCCGACATTGACCGGGCCGGCGAGCGAATAGACGACGCCGGGGAGCTTCTGGACGGTGTAGTCGGCGTTGATGCGGCCCGACAGTTCGCAGTTGCGCAGCGCGGCGGTGATGGTGCCGCGGTCGATCGTGCCGGTCGGGCAGCTTGCGGCCGCCTGGCCCGGGGTGGGCGTCGGGGTCGGGGTGGGGGTCGGAGTGGGCGTCGGGGTCGGCGTCGGCGTGATGATCGTGCCTTCGCCGGGCGAAGCGACATCGTCGGCGCCGCCGCAGGCCGTCAGCGCGAGCGCGCTGCCGAGCATCAGGATGGTGCGGAAATAGTTCATGATAGCCCCTTTGCTTGTCCGGGGGGCGTGCCGATTCGTCGGCCGCACCCGTCGAGGCATGCAGTTAGGGGCGGCTCATGGCCGATTTGTTACAACAGGCTTACGTCATTGTGACATACGCCGCGATCGCAATTTAGATTGGCGTTATGTGGGCCATCGTCGCTCGCGATACCATTTGGTGATCACATATTTCGCGCCGCGGCGCACCTTCATCCCGGCATGGAGGGTGAGCGGATTGGGGGCGCCGTCGCGAGCGATGTTCGCCCAGACGACGAGCTTGCCGATTTCGGGCTGGATGGTGCGGTCAAGATGGCGGAAGCGGGTGGCGCCGCCCGCGCCGGGGACGTTGAGATAGAGCATCGCCGTCCAGGTCCGCTGTCCGCTGTCGGCGCAATATTGGAGATAGTCGAAGCCGTTGGGCTCGAAATAGTCGGTATGGTCGCGAAACTCGTTGCCGACCTCGTATTTCTGGCCCTGGAGCGGTTCGCCGAAGGCGGGGTCGATGCCGAGCAGCGCCGACAGCATATCATCGAGCTCGACGGTCCGCGGATCGGACGGGGCGAGGTCGCAGGTCTTGCTGGTGCGGAAGCCGGATTCGCCACGGTCGTCGGCAATCGTCGACGGGCGGTTGTCGCGGTCGATCAGCGCGACCAGCGCGGCGCAGCGTTCGGGATCGAGGAAGTCGCGCAGCACGAACAATTCGGCCCGGGCATTGGGCAGGCGCTGCGCACCCCGGCGCAGCATCGCGTCCACCACCGGACCGATCGGATCGGATATCGTCGCCATTGCGCCGGACTCTCTATGATCGGACGCGGCCGCGCGCCATCGGCGATTTCATACGCCTGTCATAATTTGGCGACATAAACGCAAACATCGGCGCCAGAGAAATCCAACCGTTCGCGGCGCATTCCACATCGCAGGCTAGCGTTCACACAGCGTGATGAAGCAGATTCTCGTCCTCGATCAAAGCCATAAAGTCATGCGCGCGATCCAGTCGTGCAAGTCCGCGACGCCGGAGGATTATGTCGAGGTCGCCGATCTCGACGAGATCGAGCAGCGGCTCGCGGGGCATCCGGTCGACGCGATCATCATCGGACGGCTGCCGCGCGACATCGCCCGGGCCGACGCCTGCGCGCGGATCCGGCGCTCGGCGCGGGCGCGCCGGACGCAGCTGATCGTCGCGGTACCGCGCAGCGCGCCGCGCACCCGGGCGCGCTGTTTCGAGGAGGGCGCCGACGCGGTGATCGACGAACCGGTGAGCGGCGAGGTGATCGTCTCGCTGCTCGGCGAACGCCGACGGCGCTCGGATCATCGCCGGACGATGCTCGCCTTCGGCGATCTCGTGATGCGCCCCGACGAGCGCAAGGTCAGCGCGCGGGGGCTGCCGCTGGCGCTCACCCCGGCGGCTTACGGGCTGCTCCACATCTTCCTCGAAAATCCGCGCCAGGCGCTCAGCCGGCACGAACTGATCGACCGGTTGGGCCGCGGCGGGATCACCAGCGGCCGGACGATCGACTCGCTCGTCCGCCGGGTGCGCGCGGCGCTGTCCGAGGTTGGTTTCCCCGATCCGTTCGTGGCGGTGCCGCGGGTCGGCTACAGCCTGGGCATGCCGCACTGATTGCAGGGACATGGCGTAATTGAGGTTGCCACGTCCCTGCAACGGCAATCAGTTGCCGTCGGCGTCGACCATGAACCACATCGGCTTGCCGCGAGACTCCGGGTCCCATCCGGCGGCCACCGCGGCGCGAATGCCGCGGGCGAGGATGGCGTCGTTGATCTGGAGCCGGCCGCGCTGCAATCCTTTCAGCAGGCGTTTCGGCGGGGGAAATTCGAGCAAGGCTCCGCGCTGGGTGTCCTTCTGGAGCAGGGCGACGGTCATGCCCTGCCAGCCTTCGGACTCGCTCCATTGCGGCTCGCGCCGGACTTCCCATTCATAGGTGAGTCCTTCGACATCGACGGTGCCGGACAGTTTGTGGGTGTTTGACATGCGGCGTGCCTAGCATGGTTGCGGCCGCAAACCACCCCAGGCTGCCGTTCGTGCGTGTAACGCGGGGACGCTATATCGATTTGAATAGGTATAGTGTCCCCGCAATAGGCGTTCGCGATCAGGTGCGCATGAGGGGGTCGCTGATGCCGTCGAGGCCGCGTTCGAGGCGGCCGGCGAGGCGGGTTTCGAGGCCGGGAAGGACGATCGTCAGGTCGTACCAGTCGTGGCTGTCCTGCACGCTCCACAGATGGCCGACGGTCTTGCCGCCAGCGACCGCGAGCCGGAGCGGGGCGGCCTTGCCATAGAGGTCGCGGTCGAGCAGCGCTTCGGCCGGGGCGGTCGCGCGGTTGTCGAGCGCGATCGCGAGCGCGGGCCGCCTGCCGTCCTGGCGGACCTCGATCCGCGGGGCGGCGGCGGCGCGAACGACGTCGCCGGCGAAGCTGCGCAGGAAGCCGTTATGGCCGAGCACCCACAGGTCGAAGGCCCCGTCGGCATCGGCGGCCCAGACATCGTCGAGCGCCTTGCCGGCCTCGACGGTGTAGCGGCGCGGGATGCGGTCGAGGTGGCGCTTGTCGTAGACGTGGAACACCGCCGCGGCGCTGCCCTGGTTGGCGAAGGCGAGGGTGACGCTGCGCGCACCGGCATCGAAGCGGGCGTCGACCTGCTGGACATAGGGCAAGGCGCGCGAGCGGCGGATGCCGGCTTCCTGGAACAGATCCTCGGGCGCGCGCGGTGGCAGCGCCTTCGGGCGCTTGAGATGTGCGGCGAGGATGTCGACCGAATGGCTGACGTCGGGCAGCGCCGGGAAGCGGGCATCCTCGCGGCCGGCGAAATCGAAGCAGCTCGTCATGTCGCCACACACCGCGCGGTGCCACGGGCTGATCGCCGGAATCGTCACCCCGAAGCGCTTTTCGAGGAACTGGCCGACCGAGGTGTGATCGAAGGTCTCGCTGCTGACCCAGCCGCCCTTGCTCCACGGCGAGACGACGTACATCGGCACCCGCGGGCCGAGCCCCCAGGGGCGGGTGGTGCCCGAGGTCGCGTCGTCGCGCGACAGATACTGGTCCTTGTGGTCGTCGAAATATTCGCCGGCGAGGTTCATCGTCGCCTTGCCGGCCAGCGTCCCGTCGGGGTTGTAGGAGGGCGGGGCCGCGGGCGGCAAATGGTCGAACTGGCCGTCATTCTCGTCGAAGGTCTGGAAGAAGACGGTGCCGCTCCAGACGTCGGGATTGGCGGTCAGCGCGTCGAGCACGCGCGCGGTGAACTCGGCGCCCTCGATCGGGGTCGAGGTGGAGGGATGTTCGGACCATGTCATCGGCGGCAGCACCCAGGAGACCGCGGGCAGGGTGCCGTCGCGGACGTCCTTGGCGAGTTGTTCGAGCGAGAAATGGCGCATGCCCTTTTCATAGAGCGGCGAGCCCGGCTTGGCCTCGCGGAAGCCCTTGAATGCCAGCCCGCCATGCATCGCCCCGGTCCAGTTGTCGTTGGGGTCCTGGTAGATCTTCCAGTCGACCCCCGCCGCCTCGAGCACTTCGGGGATGGTATCCCACTCGAGCGCATTGCCGGCATAGCTGTAGCCGGGCTCGGGCAGCGCCCCCTTGATCCAGCAGCGCAGATTATTGGGCTCGGACCTGTCGTCGCGGCAATTGGCGCCGGTCGCCTGGACCGCCGGATCGAAATTGGAGCCCGACCAGAAGACGATGCGGTTGGGATCGGTGCCGGTGGTGACCGAGCAATGATAGGCGTCGCAGATGGTGAAGGCCTCGGCGAGCGCGAACTGGAAGGGGATGTCCTCGCGGCGATAATAGCCCATCGCATAGTCGGTCTTGAATTTGGGCCATTTGCCGAACTTGCCCTGGTTCCACGCCGCCTGCGCGTCGGCGAAGCTGTGCGGCGTGCCGGGCACCTTGAGGCCGTTGGTGTGGGCGGTGTCGAGATGGAAGGGTGGCAGGTCGCGCGCGCCGTTGCTCTGCCACCAGACCGGCCGGTCGCCTTCGAGCGGGATCGGATGGCGGTCGCCGAAGCCGCGCACCCCCTTCATCGTGCCGAAATAATGGTCGAAGGAGCGGTTCTCCTGCATCAGGATCACGACATGGCGGACATCCCTGATCGTGCCGGTGGTGCGCTTCGCCGGGATCGCCAGCGCGCGGTCGATGCTCGTCGGCAGCAGCCCGGCCGAGCCGGCGATACCGGCGGTCTTCAGGAAATCGCGTCTCGACGTCGACATGATCTTGGGCTCCGGTCGGAAGGGAGGAAAGCGGGTCAAAGCCAGGTGCGCCGCAGCCGCGCCGCGCTGTGATCGAGCAGCAGCACGACGACGAGGATCGCGATCAGGATCGTGCCGACATGGCCATATTCATACATGTCGTAGCGGCCCTTGAGCTCCTGGCCGATGCCGCCGGCGCCGACGAGGCCGATCACCGTCGCCATCCGCACGCTGCGGTCGAGGATGTAGAGGGTGTAGGCAATGAACTGCGGCATCACCTGCGGCAGGATCGCGAAGCGCCAGATCAGCAGCCGTCCCGCGCCGATCGCCTCGAGCGCCTCCTGCGGCTTGGGGTCGGCGCTCTCCATGTCCTCGGCGTAGAATTTGCCGAGGAAGCCGGCGCCGTGCAGCCCGAGCGCGAGCACGCCGGCGATCGGGCCGAAGCCATAAGCGACGACCAGGAACAGCGCGCTGATCAGCTCGGGGATCGTCCGCAGCACGCTCACCACCCCGCGCGCGGCGGTGCGGACCAGCGGGTGCGGGGCGATGTTGCGCGCGCCGAGCAGGCCGAGCGGCAGCCCCATGAGCACCGAGAACAAGGTGCCCCACAAGGCGATCTCGAGCGTTTCGAGCATCTTGACCGCGACATGGCCGAGATAGCCGAACGGCCGCACGAGCATGGTCGCGCGCTCGACATGGCCCGTCATCCGCAGGGTCGCCGGGTCGAGCCGCTCGACGCGTCTCTCGACGGTTTCGAGATGGGCGAACAGCGGCAGGTGATCGGGGTCGAAACCGGCGATGCGGCCGATATCCTCGCGGTCGGAGATCTGGATCGGCACGAGCTGGCCGACGACCCGGCCGAGCCCGTCGGCGACCTGCGACCGTTCGACGAGCCCGAGCGGGGCGAGGACCGCCTCGCCGGTCAGCAGCGCCATCCGGCCCATGTCGAGCCGCGCGCCGGTGAACCACAGCAGCGCCAGCCCGAGCAGCAGGATCGCGACATGGCGCCCGCGATACGGGCTGGGGAAGTTCCAGTCGGCGGCGGCCTTCATTCCGCCGCCTCGCATGCGCCGGGCGTTTCGACCGGCATGCCGACCGCTTCGAGGCGCGGCGCGCCATAGACGCGTTGCGCGACATCGCCATGGAAGGCGTCGGGCGTGCCGTCGAACACCACCCGGCCGGCGGCGAGCGCGACGATGCGATCGGCGAAGGCGCGGGCGAGGTCGAGTTGGTGGAGGCTGCACAGCACGGTGGCGCCCCGCGATCGCGCCTGGCCGCGCAGCAGATCGAGGATCTCGTGCGCGCTGCGCGGATCGAGGCTGGCGACGGGCTCGTCGGCGAGGATCAGCGCCGGATCGCGCATGAAGGCGCGGGCGATGCCGACCCGCTGCTGCTGGCCGCCCGACAGCCGGTCGGCGCGGCGCGCGAGATGCGCCTCGTCGAGGCCGACCGCGGCGAGCAGCGCACAGGCCCTGGCGCGGTGCGCCGCCGGCCAGGCGCCCGACAATGCCCGCCACAAGGGCATGTCGGGGGCGATGCCGGCGATCAGGTTGGTGGCGACGCTGGCGCGCTGGGCGAGCCCGAAATGCTGGTGGATCATGCCGATCCGGGCGCGCAGCGCGGCGAGGGTGGCGCGTTCGACGATCGTCCCGCCGATCAGGACGCGGCCTTCGGAGGGCCGCACCAGCCCGTTGACGGTGCGCAGCAGGGTCGACTTGCCCGCGCCCGAGGCGCCGAGGATGACGCAGAACTGCCCGGCGGGGATGGCGATCGACACGCCGTCGATCGCGCGGGCGCCGCTGGCGAAGCGGACGGTCACGCCCTCGATGCGCAGGTCGACTCCTGTGCTCATCGCTCGGCGGCCTTGCGCAATATCTCGCCCTTCAGCGCATCGTCGACCACCGCCATCTTGCGGGTGGCGGCGGCGAAGCGTTCGGGCGGGAAATGGCCGTCATAACCGTCGACCTGGCCGCCGCCATAGCCGCGGATCATCTCGGGGGTGATGCCGGGGGCCTTGGCGATATTTTCGAACGCGGCCTTGAGCGCCTCGCGCTGCGTCGCCGGCAGCCGGCTGTTGACGATCAGCGGCGGGTAGGGGATCGCTTCGCTGCGCGCGATCACCCTGACCGCGCGCACCCCGGGGGCGTTTTCGCGGACCGCCTTGTCATAGCTGTCGAACGAGAGCGCGGCGGCGTCGACCTGGCCCTGGAGCAGGGCCGCGAGGCTGCCGGCATGGCTGCCGGTCATGCGGATCGCGGCGAGGTCCTTCACCGGATCGATCCCGGCATCGATCAGCATCGTCAGCGGGAAGACGAAGGACGAGGTCGAGTTGACGTCGCCGAACGCGACCCGCTTGCCGCGCAGCTGGGCGATCGTCGCGGGCCCGCCGGGTCTGGCGAACAGGCCGGCATAATAGATCGACTGGCCGTCCTTGACCGCGACCGCGAGCAGCTCGGCGCAGTGGCGATCCTTCGCCTGGAGATAGGTGGTCGGGCCGACGAAGGCGATGTCGGCGGTGCCGTTGCACATCGCCTCGACCACCGCGCCATAGGATTGGGCGACCTTGAGGTCGAAGGCGATGCCGGTGCTGCGGGCGACCGCGTCGAACAGCGGGGTATAGTCGGCGAGCGTCCCGCTTTCGGTGCCGCCGTCGGCGGGAATCAGCAGGACGTGGAGCGCGGCCGGTTTGGGCGCGCACGCCGTTGCCCCCACCATGGCGAGCGCCATCAATCCCGCGATGAACCACCGTCGCATGCTCAACCCTCCTTCGATCGCAAACCCAGCGCGGTACGATCGTCATGTGACAGGCTCGCGTCGCAGCCCCGAAGGGGCGAGCGAGGGACGGAGCGACGCGAGCCCATGGCGTCAAAAGGTCGTGGTGTAGGAGACGTAGAGGCTCTGCGGCTTGCCCTCGAATTCATAGCCGTAGAAATAGGCCGGGCTGTTCAGCGCGATCTCGCCGCGGTTGAAGGCCGAGCCGAAGCGCTGGTTGCCATAGCCGTAGCGCTCGGCATATTTCTCGTCGAACAGGTTGACCACGCGCAGCTGGAAACGGTGCTGCTGCTTGTCGCCGAGCCACAGCGCGAGCGAGGCGTTGACCACCAGATAATTGCCGAAATTGTGGCGCAGCGCGTTGTTGACGCCGCCGGTCGCATATTCGGGCCCCTGGTAGCGCGGATAGAGGGTGGCGTGGAACATCTGGTTCGAACTGTGCCAGGCGACATTGCCGCCGATCATATATTCGGGGGTCTCGTTGATCTGCAGTTTCGATCCGGCGAGCCGGGCCTTCTGCTTGGTGTAGTTGACGTTCATCGAGAAATTCTTGCCGAGGATGACGTCGAGATCGGCGGCGATGCCGCGGATCTGCGTCGTCGCGTCATTGTTGAAATAGGTGTTCGGGGTCAGGCCCGAGGTGCTCTGGATGCGGTTGGTGATGTCGGTGCGGAACAGCCCGGCCTCGGCGTTGATCTGGACCCCGCCGAAATCGCGGCTGAAGCCGACCGCGCCATTATAGGTCTCGGTCTCTTCGGTCTTGAGGTCGGGGTTGCCGACCTGGGTCGGGCTGACCGCGAACAGTTCGTTGGTGCGCGGCAGGCTGTACGAGGTGCCGCCATTGCCGCGGATATAGAAGTCGCCGATCGGCTGGCGGAAACCGAATTTCCAGATCGTCTTCGAGTTGAAGCTCTTGGCGAAATCGGTGCGGACCGCGAGCGAGATCTTGGTGTCGGGGCTGAACGGCAGCACCGGCCGGGCATCGAGATAGACCCCGGTGATCGTCGTGCTGGTGTTGGCGATGTTGAACGCCGGATCGGAGTCGTTCTTGTACGACACCACCTGGACGCCGCCGACCAGCTCGACGATGTTCGGAAAGTTCAGGGTGTTGCGGGCGTTCAGGCCGATCTCGCGGAAGCCGCCGACCTTCGAATCCTTGCCGAAGCCCTTGTTGGGATAGGGGATCGAGCGACCGGTGGCGCTGCCGAAGGCGATCGTCCTGCCGGTCTGGCTGTCGACGCAGTTCGGCCTGATCTTGCAGATCTCGGCGAAGGTCTCGGTGTTGTTGAGCTTGGGGTTGCTCCAATAGCCGGTCAGTTCGGAAAACACATTGTCCGACCAGCGCCGGTCGATGCTCGCATCGACGATCGGGTAGCGCACCCGGTTGGGCGAGTAGGTCTCGTTGTCGGGGAAGGGATCCTGGAACTCGATCTGGGTATATTGGCCGTTGACCCGGAAATTGGTGTCCTCGTCGACCTTCCACAGATATTTGATGCCCAGATTGCCGCGGTTGAGCGGATATTTCTGGATGCCGCCGGCGGCGGCGACATTGTCGACGATGATCGCCGGATCGAAGATGCGCGGTCCGTCGGTCTGGATCGATCCGCCATAGACCATCACGCTGTGGTTGCCGTCGGCGTCGAGCGGGAAGCTGGCATTGCCCCAGATTTCGCGGGTGTTGAACGCGCCATATTGCGCGCCGAATTCGAAGCGCTTGTTGCCGTCGGGCTTCTTGGTGACGAGGCTGATCACGCCGATGCCGCCGTTCGAGCCGAAGAACAGGCTGTTGCCGCCGCGGAACACCTCGACCCGCTCGATCATGTGCGGGTCGATCGTGGTCGATCCCCAGATATCCTCGAGCGCGGGGCCGCGATCGTAGAGCGGGACGCCGTCGAGCACGACCAGCGTGTCGCGATCGCCGCCGCCGTCGAGCCGGATCGTATATTCGCCCTCGTCGGGCGAATAGCCGATATTGGCGCCCTTGATCAGGAACTGGGCGATTTCGGCGAAGTTGGTGGCGCCGGTGCTGGCGATATCCTGCGCATCGACGATCTGGACATTGTTGCCGAAGGTGATCGCCTCGGCGGCGAGTTCGGTGGTCTTCACGGTACGGCCGGTGACGAGGATCGTCGCCTCCTCGTCGGCCGCGGCGGCATCGCCCCCGGCTTCGGCGGCGATCGCCATCGAGGGCAAAGCGCTCGCCGACAGCAGGAGCGCGGTGACGACGGCACATATGTTCGAACGAGGCTGCACTTCTCGGTCCCCCCTGGGCGTGGATGCGGTTGCCATGGGCATCGGGTCGGTCCGACTCGATGCTGCGCCGCGGCAACCGCTGACGAGCCGCAGATAGGAGAGGCGTGTGACATTTGAGTGAATATCACTCAATAATATTATTACATAAAATGAGATTTATATATTGCCTCCTCACGAATCGGCTTTCCCCGGACCGTGCGAGTGAATAAAGCGCATTCCTACGACAGCAGGAGAGACGGCGTGGCCGGCGAGAAGACCAGGAACGGCGATCTGCGCCCCGTCGAAAATGCGCTGGTGCGCATCCGCATCGCCCAGCCGGGCATGGCCAAGGGCGCGCGTCGCATCGCCGACCATATCCTGGCCGATCCCGGCGCGGTCGTCGGCATGTCGGTGACCGAGCTGGCCGAGGCGGTCGGGGTCAGCGAAGGCAGCATCATCAATTTCTGTCGCGGTATCGGCTTGTCGGGCTTCCAGCATCTCAAGCTCAGCCTGGCGCAGGAGACCGTCCAGCCGGTGCAGTTCATCCATGAGGATGTCGGCCGCGACGACGACATGGACACGATCTGCCGCAAGATATTCCATTCGGGGATCCAGGCGCTGCGCGATTCGCTGTCGGTGCTCGACCCGCCGTCGCTGAGCCGCGCGGTCGATGCGGTGCGCGCGGCGAAGCGGATCGAGATCTACGGCATCGGATCGTCGGCGCCGATCGCCGAGGACACCCATTATCGGATGTTGCGGATCGGGCTCGACGCGCGGGTCGTCACCGACAGCCATATCCAGGCGATCAGCGCGTCGCGCTGCGACCCCGATGTCGCGGTGCTGACGATCTCGCACAGCGGCGCGACCCACGAGACCGTCGCCGCGACCAGGCTCGCCAAGGAGGCGGGGGCGACGACGATGGTGATCACCAACTATGCGCGGTCGCCGATCCAGGCCTATGCCGACATCGTGCTGTTCACGATGGCGCGCGAGACCCGGTTCCGCACCGAGGCGATGGCGAGCCGGATCGCCCAGCTGTGCGTCGTCGACGCGCTGATCGCCGCGCTCGCGCTCGCCGATTACGAGCGGTCGACCGAAGCGCTCAGGCAGACGTTCGACGTTCTTTCGATCAAAAGATTTTGATCGGCCCTCAAACGCCGGGCGGGGCGCATCCGCGCCCCTGGGCTTCCTCGCAATAAGCTCGGGCGCGCGTTCGCGCTTGCGGACCCTGCGGGTCCGTTGTTCGCGCTATCTCGTACGGGCTTTTTAGGGTCAGCGCACGAGATCGCCGAGGTCGAGGCCGCTGGCGCCGCCGATCAGGATCGACGCCATCCCGAACGCCTCGGCGCCGGCGCGGTCGGTGTCGGGGTTGTCGCCGATCATCACCGCCTGGTCGGGCCGCACGCCGAGCGTCGCGCAGGCCTTTTCGAACAGCAGCGGGCCGGGCTTGCCGAGGATCAGCGGGTCGACCCGGGGCAGGCAGGCGGTGATCGCCGCGAGCAGCGCCCCGGTCTCGGGAACCGGCCGGCCGGCGCGTCCGGGGTGGGTGCGATCGCCATTGGCGACGACGAGCTGCGCGCCGCCGGCCAGCGCGGCGATCGCGCGATCGAGCTTGGCATAGCTGAAGCGGGTGTCGCGCAGCAGCAGCAGCGTCCGGGCGGCCTCGTCGACCAGATCGAGCCCCTGCGTCCGGGCGAAGGCGAGCATCGGATTCGACGCGAACATCATCACCCGCGGCGCGCGCCGTCCGGCGGCCCAGCGGATGGTCTCGGTGCCCGCGAGCAATATCCGCTCGCGGGCGATCGCCAGCCCGGCATCGGCGAGCAGCGCGGCGATGGCGTCGGGCATATGGGTCGAATTGTTCGACAGGATCGCCACCCGGTCGCCGAAGGCGGCGATGAACCGCCGGGCCCCGGGCAGGATCCGGTTGCCGATCGCGACGCAGCCGTCCCAGTCGAGCAATATCCCGCGGGCATCGGCCAGCAGCTGCGGGTCGACCGTCGGGGCAGGCCTCGATCGGGGCTGCAAACCTGCCCGAATCACCGTCATTCAATTCTCAACCATCATGCCGTCGTTATATATTTCTCATTATTATGACATATCAAAGTGAGCTTTACATAGTTTTTGAAGATGGGTCGGTGGTGGCCATGCTATCGGTCCGGCCCTTGCGAATGCAGTGCAGCAGACGCCGAAAATAATTTCGAAAATCGGCCTTCGATGTCATAATCTCGTAATAATAGACAAAACGAATCGGAGATTGCGATGCGTGGATATCTGCTTTCGGGGCTGCTCATGGCGGTGGCGGCGCCTGCTCTGGCCGGCCCTTCGCCGTCGCCGACGCTGGCCGATCCCTATGGCGCGGGATCGATCGTGCGCGGTCATTATTCGGGGGTCGAGCAGCGGCTGCAGGCCGCCTATGCGCGCGGCGACCGCGATGTCGAGCTGCTGCTCAATCTCGCGGCGATCCGGCTGAAGGAGCGCGACATGGCGAGTGCGCGGGCGCTCTACGATCAGGTGCTGGCGCAGCCCAATATCGACATGGCGACGCTGACCGGGAATGCGTGGTCGCACGATATCGCGCGCCGGGCGACGGCGACGGCGTTCGCCGCCAACTGAGATCGGCTTGGGAGGGGAGGGCGCGCACCCGGCAACGGGTGCGCGCCCATTCCGGTTCGTGTTACTTCAGTTCGGCGAAGTTGAGCGGGGTCAGCGTCTTGGCGATCCGGGCTGCCTTGGCGCGGACCGGGTCGGGCGAGGCGATCAGGCCGCGCTGGGCGAGATAGCCGGTCTTGTTCCAGGCCGCTTCCTTGGTGAATTCGGCCAGATAGGGCGCGATCGCCGGGATCGCGCGGACATGGGCGAGCTTCACATAGAGGTAGAGCGGACGCGCGCCCGGATATTTGAAGCTGGCGATGCTGCTATAGGTCGGGACGACGCCGTTGATCGCGATGCCCTTGATCTGCGCGACATTGGCCTCGAGATAGCTGTAGCCGAACAGGCCGACGGTGCCGGGGTTCGCTTCGAGCTTCGAGACGATCAGATTGTCGTTCTCGCCGGCTTCGATATAGCCGCCATCCTCGCGCACCGCGGTGCAGATCGCCTTGAACTTGCCCTCGTCGCTCTTCTTGAGCGCGGCCATCGCCGGATCCTTTTCGCAGGCGCCGGTCATGATCAGCTCGCCGAAAGCGTCGCGGGTGCCCGAGGTCGGCGGCGGGCCGTAGACCTGGATCTTGAGCGCGGGCAGCTTCGGATTGACGTCCTTCCAGGTCTTGGCGGTGTTGGGCTTGCCATAAGGGGTCTTGGCGAGCGCCTTGTAGATGTCGACGTCGCTCATGCCCGACAGCGGCGAGGCCTTGGCGGTGGCGACGACGATGCCGTCGAGACCGACCTGGATCTCGGCGACCTTCGACACGCCATTGGCGGCGCAGCCCTTGGCCTCCGACGCCTTCATCCGGCGCGAGGCGTTCTCGATGTCGGGGAACTGCTCGCCGACGCCGGCGCAGAACAGCTTCATGCCGCCGCCGGTGCCGGTCGATTCGACGATCGGCGCACCATATTTCGGGTTGGCGCGCGCGAAGCGCTCGGCAACCGCGGTCGCGAACGGATAGACGGTCGACGATCCGACCGCGCGGATCTGGGTGCGCGCCATCGCCTGCACCGGCAGCATCGCCGCGCCGAGCGCCGCGCCGGCGAGGATGAGATTACGAAGATTCATGGATGATGTCCTCTGGCTGAAGCTCATGCTCCTGTCCGCGCTGCTATCGGTCGCGCGCGCCAGATCGATGACGTTCATATGACAGATCGATGACGGCTTGTTTGCTGCGGGGCGATCGCCGGTGCGCCGGGCGAGGGCGGCATCAAAAAGCTTTCGCGGCGGGCATGGTCATGCCACCTGATGTGGTTGATAGAGAAGCCGAAAGCGGGAACTGACATGCGGATCGCCGTCTTCGCCACCAAAGCCTATGACCGTCGCTTCCTCGACGCCGCCAATGCCGGTTTCGGCCATGAGCTGACCTATTTCGAGCCGCGGCTGGCGGCGGACACCGCGCTGCTGGCGGCGGGGCACGATGCGGTCTGCATCTTCGTCAACGATCGGGTCGACGCCGCGGTGATCGATATCCTCGCCGATGCCGGGGTGCGCGCCGTTGCGTTGCGCTGCGCGGGCTACAACAATGTCGACCTGCGCGCGGCCGAGGCGCGCGGCATCGCGGTGATGCGGGTGCCGGCCTATTCGCCCGAGGCGGTCGCCGAGTTCACGATCGGGCTGCTGCTCGCGCTCGACCGCAAGATCCCGCGCGCCTGGGCACGGGTGCGCGAGAATAATTTCGCGCTCGACGGGCTGATCGGCCGCAATCTGGGCGGCCGGGTGGCGGGCGTGGTCGGCACCGGCCGGATCGGCGCGCTGGTCGCGCGGACGCTGCGGCTGGGCTTCGGCTGCACGGTGCTGGCCTGCGATCCGATCGAGGATCCGGCGCTGATCGCGATCGGGGTGCGCTATGTGGCGCGCGCCGAACTGCTGGCGCAGGCCGATATCGTCAGCCTCCATTGCCCGCTGACCCCGGATTCGCATCATCTGATCGACGCGGCGATGATCGCCGCGGCACGGCCGGGGGTGCAGATCGTCAACACCAGCCGCGGCGCGCTGATCGACACCGCGGCGCTGATCGAGGGGCTGAAGACGCGGCGGATCGGCGGGGTCGCGCTCGACGTCTACGAGCAGGAGGCCGACCTGTTCTTCGAGGATCTGTCGAGCGAGATCATCGGCGACGACATCTTCCAGCGGCTGCTGACCTTCCCCAATGTGCTGATCACCGGGCACCAGGCCTTCCTGACCGAGGAGGCGCTGACCGCGATCGCGCAGACGACGCTGGCGAGCCTGGCCGATGCGGAGGCCGGGCGGCCGCTCGTGAATCGGGTGACCGTCGAGGCGGTCACGCCGCGCTGAGGTCTGTCGAGATCGTCTCATGCCGGGCTGCAAATGGCGCCGCTCTGCGCTTCCGGTGCTCACGTACATGAAGTACGCTGCGCTCCGGGTCTTGAGCGACACCATTTTCGCCGCGGCCTGAGCCCGATCTCTACAGACCTTGGAAGCGGTCTCAGGCGGCGAGCGAGGCGTTGTCGATGACGAAGCGATATTTGACGTCGCTGCGCTGCATCCGGCCATAAGCGTCGTTGATCTCGTCGATCGCGATCATCTCGATGTCCGAGACGATGCCCTTTTCGGCGCAGAAATCGAGCATCTCCTGGGTTTCGGCGATGCCGCCGATCAGCGATCCGGCGATCGCCTTGCGGCCGAAGATCAGCCCGCCGACATTGGGCGAGGGGTGGGGCTGGTCGGGCACGCCGAGCATGCACAGCGTCCCGTCGCGCTTGAGCAGGGCGGTCAGCGCGTCGAGATCGTGGCTGGCGGCGACGCTGTCGAGGATGAAGTCGAAGCTGCGCGTGTGCGCCTTCATCTGGTCGGCGTCGCGCGAGACCACCACCTCGTCGGCGCCGAGATCGAGCGCGTCCTGGCGCTTGCTCTCCGACGTCGTGAAGGCGACGGCATGCGCGCCCAGCGCATGGGCGATCTTGATGCCCATATGGCCGAGGCCGCCAATGCCGACGATACCGACCTTGGTGCCCGGGCCGACCTTCCAGTGGCGCAGCGGCGAATAGGTGGTGATGCCCGCACACAGCAGCGGCGCGACCGCGGCGAGCTGTTCGACGGGGTGGCTGATCCGGAGGACGAACTTGTCGTCGACGACGATGCTCTGCGAATAGCCGCCCAGCGTGTGGCCGGGGGCCTCGTGCGACGGGCCGTTATAGGTGCCGACGAAGCCCTTCTCGCAATATTGCTCGAGCCCCTCGTCGCACGAGGCGCAATGCTGGCAGCTGCCGACCATGCAGCCGACGCCGACGGTGTCGCCGACCTTGAACTTCGTCACCGCGCCGCCGACCGCGCGGACATGGCCGACGATCTCATGGCCGGGGACGCACGGATAGAGCGTGCCGGCCCATTCGCTGCGCGCCTGGTGGAGGTCCGAATGGCAGACCCCGCAAAAGGCGATGTCGATCTGGACGTCGTGCGGGCCGGGTTCGCGGCGGACGATGTCCATCGGCGCGAGCGGGGTGTGGGCGTCGGTGGCGCCATAGGCTTTGACCATGTGCGGGCTCCTCGAAGGGGGAAGACGATGCGCCGGGAGTGGCGGACGCCGCGGGAGATAGCGCTTATTGCGGTGCGGCATTAGCCCGGCGGCGTTGCACGGAGCGATGCATGAAATTCATCGTCGGGTGGAGGGGATGGACGTCGGCGCCTGCCCTTCTCCCGCCATTCCGGCGCCCGGATCGAGGCTTTGCCCCGTCCGAGGACAGGCATCGCCCGGAATCTCGTGCGGATAAGGCGCGGCCTTGCCTCCTGAGATCCCGGCCTCCGCCGGGATGACGATTGTTGCGCGCGAGCGCGATGCGCGTTGCTCAAAGGCCCAGCGGGCGCAGTTCGCGGAGCAGGTCGATGAGCAGCCGCAGGCCGGTCGGCACCTGCCGCCGGCTCGAATAATAGACATGATAAGCGGGGCCCGGCGAGGTCCAGTCGTCGAGCACGGTGCGCAGCGTGCCCGCCGCGAGCTCGGCGGCAATGCTCGGTTCGGCGGCGTACATCAGCCCCGCGCCGGCCAGCGCGAGGATGCGGGTGACCTTGTTTTCGCCGAGCGTGATCGGGCCGGGCACCGCCAGCGCGATCGTCTCGCCATCCTTGTCGAATTCCCAGCGATAGATGCTGTCGTCGCCGAGCCGGATCCGCAGGCAGCGATGGTCGAGCAGGTCGTTGGGGTGGCGCGGGGTGCCGAAGCGGTCGAGATAGGCGGGGGCGGCGGCGACCACCCAGCGTATGTCGGCCGACACACGCTGCGCGACCATGTCCTCGGGCACCGTCCCGCCGAAGCGGATGCCGGCGTCGAAGCCCTGGTCGATCACGTCGACCAGCCGGTTGCTGACCTCTAGTTCGATCTCGATATCGGGGTAGCGGTCGATGAAGACCGGCAGCACCGGCGCGAGCAGCAGGGTCGCGGCATCCTCGGAGATGTTGAGCCGGATCCGCCCGGCGGGCGCGTCGCGAAAGCCATTGAGGACGTCGACCGCGCGGCCGATCGCGTCGAACGGTTCGGTGATCGCCGCGCGCAGCCCCTCGCCGGCGGCGGTCAGGGTGACGCTGCGGTTGGTGCGGTTGAGCAGCCGGACGCCGAGCCGTTCCTCGAGACTCTTGAGGGCATGGCTGAGCGCCGAGGCGCTGACCCCGAGTTCGATCCCGGCGCGGCGGAAGCTGCGGTGGCGGGCGATCGCCAGGAAATAGCTGAAGTCCGCGAGATCGGAGCGGCTGAAGGACATGCGCCCTTGTGCGCCGGTTGGCCGGGGGCGGCAAGCAGGGGCGGGCATTCGATCGCTTGAGCAGGACGCGGCGAACGGGCATGGAATTGTGAGCCACTATATATCGCTTCAAGAGGACGCGATGGGCGGGGAGAGCACGATGGGCGACAGGCTGCAGGGCAAGGTGATCGTGGTGGCGGGGGCAGGCGGGATCGGCGACGAACTGGCGCGCCATTATGCCGGCGAGGGGGCGTCGGTGGTGCTCGGCGATCTCGACGGGGCGGCGGCGCGGGCGGTGGCCGCCGATATCGCCGCCGCCGGGGGCATCGCGACCGGGGTCGATCTCGACGGCGCCGACGACGGATCGATCAGGGCGGCGGTCGATCTGGCGGTCGCGACCTATGGCGGGCTCGACGGCTTCCACGCCAATTTCGCGCATTTCGCCGACGGCGCGACCGGGGCCGACGTGCTCGGGCTGCCGATCGACGTCTATGACGACGTCATGCGGGTCAATGCGCGCGGCTTCGTGCTGTGCACCCGCCATGCGGTACCGGCGATGATCGCGCGGGGCGGTGGATCGATCGTCTATACGAGTTCGGGGGCGGCCCATATGGGCGAGCCGCTGCGGGTCGCCTATGCGATGAGCAAGGCGGCGGGGCATGCGCTGATGCGCCATGTCGCCAATCGCTTCGGCGGCGACGGCATCCGCGCCAATGTGATCGCGCCCGGGGTGATCGCCCACAAGCGCTTCGAGGCGGTGGTCAGCCCCGATTTCGCCAAGGCCGCCGCGGCGCGCACCGCGATCAAGGGCCGGTTGGGCAAGCCGATCGACATCGCCGCGATGGGCGCGCTGCTGATGTCCGACGACGGCAGCTACATCACCGGACAGGTCATCAGCGTCGACGGCGGCGGCTCGATGCGGAGCTGATCGGCGAAAATACCGATCGTCACGACATGACGGCACCGTTGCGGCCGTTCGGCGTTGGGCATGTCGATCGGGATTTCGACAGGGGCGCATGAGCATCATTCCGCAGGACAGCCTCGAGGCGATCTTTCCCGGCGACAGCGAGATGAGCCGGGCGATGCGCGTGCATGACTGGGCCGCCACCCCGCTCGGCGCGCCGCAGGGCTGGCCCGAGGGGCTCAAGGTGCCGCTGGGGATGATGCTGACCTCGCGCTTCGAGATGTGGCTCGGCTGGGGCGACGATCTCTGCTTCTTCTACAACGACGCCTATGCGCCGACGATGGGGATCAAGCATCCGATGGTCGGCAGGCCGTTCCGCGAGGTGTGGGCCGAGGTCTATGACGATGTCGCCGAGCAGGTCGCGTCGGTGCGCGCGGGCACCCCGACCTGGAACAAGGCGCTGCTGCTGCTGCTCGAACGCAGCGGTTTCCCCGAGGAAACCTATCATACATTCTCGTACAGCCCGTTGCGCGGCATCGGCGGCGCGGTCGACGGGCTGATGTGCGTGGTCACCGAAGAGACCGAGCGGGTGATCAGCGAGCGGCGGCTGGCGATGCTCGGCGCGCTCGGCGACGTGCTGGTCGGGGCGGACGATC
Source organism: Rhizorhabdus sp. GW822-FHT03C02 (assembly GCF_058801765.1). Lineage (NCBI taxonomy): Bacteria > Pseudomonadati > Pseudomonadota > Alphaproteobacteria > Sphingomonadales > Rhizorhabdaceae > Rhizorhabdus > Rhizorhabdus sp. GW822-FHT03C02. Next base: position 122,741 of record NZ_JBXANN010000008.1, on the reverse strand, counting down.
GCGACGCGGTGCGCGGCGCGATCTGCGCGGTGTTCGGCGACAATCGCCGCGATTTCCCGTTCAGCCTGCTCTATCTGCAGGATAGCGAGCGATGCTGGAACGGCTGGGCGGCCAGCGACGATGCCGCCGCTCTGGTCGGCCATCGCTGGCCGTTCGATCGGTTCGAAGAAGATCCCGCCGCCTTCCGCACGGCGATCGATCCCGGCCTGTCGCCGCCGGGCGGCAGCTGGGACCGGCCGCCGGCCGAGGTGCTGCTGGTGCCGATCGTGCGCACCGCCGGCGACCGGCCGTTCGGGGCGCTCGTGCTCGGGCTCAACCCCTATCGGCCGCACGACCGCGAGATCGAGGGCTTCGCACAACTGCTCGCGGCGCAGATCGGCGGCGCGCTGGCCAATGTCGCCACGCTCGACAGCGCCCGCCGCCGCGCCGAACGGCTGTGGACCCATTCGCGCGACCTGATGGTGGTGGTCGGCCCCGACGGCATCTTCCGGTCGATCAGCCCGTCGTGGACGCGGATATTGGGGCACCCGGTCGAGGAGGTCGTCGGCCGGAGTTTCGAGGCCTTTCTCCATCCCGAGGACCGCGCGGGCACCGAAGCGGCGCTGGGCGAGGCGTCGGACGGGCATGATCTCACCCGGTTCGAAAATCGCTATCTCACCAGCACCGGCGAGACACGCTGGCTGTCGTGGCACAGCAGCTTCGAGGATGGGCTGGTCTATGGCTATGGCCGCGACATCACCGACGAGAAGAGCGGCGCCCAGGCGCTGGCCGTGGCCGAGGACGCGCTGCGCCAGGCGCAGAAGATGGAGGCGGTCGGCCAGCTCACCGGCGGCATCGCCCATGATTTCAACAATCTGCTGACCGGTATCCTCGGTTCGCTCGAGATGATGCAGCGCAAGGCCGCGCAGGGGCGCGCCGCCGATGTCGAGCGCTATGCCGCGGCGGCGGCGGCGTCGGCCAACCGCGCGGCGGCGTTGACCCAGCGGCTGCTCGCCTTTTCGCGCCGCCAGTCGCTCAACCCCAAGCCGGTCGATGCCAACGCGCTGGTGCGCGGGATGGAGGAGCTGATCCGCCGGTCGATCGGCGAGACCGTGCGACTGGAGATCGTCGCGTCGGGCGGGCTGTGGCGGACGCGCTGCGATCCGCACCAGCTCGAAAATGCGATCCTCAACCTCGCGATCAACGCGCGCGACGCGATGCCCGACGGCGGACGGCTGACGATCGAGACCGGCAACGCCTCGATCGATGCCGGTTTCGCTTCGCGCAACCGCTTCGCCAGCCCCGGCCAATATGTCACCGTGTCGGTGACCGACACCGGCACCGGGATGAGTGCCGACGTGATCGCCAAGGCGTTCGATCCGTTCTTCACCACCAAGCCGATCGGCCAGGGCACCGGGCTGGGCCTGTCGATGATCTACGGTTTCGCGCGCCAGTCCGAAGGCTTCGTCACCATCTATTCGGAGGTCGGCAGTGGCAGCACCCTGCGTATCTATCTGCCGCGCCATTATGGCGATGCCGGCGAGGATGCCCCCATTGCGGCAACGGCCGAGGGCGGCCGCGCGGGCGAGGGCGAAGTGGTGCTGGTGGTCGACGACGAGGCCGCGGTCCGCGCGCTGGTCGTCGATGTGCTCGAGGAGCTCGGCTATCATCCGGTCGAGGCGGTCGACGGCCCGAGCGGGCTCGAACAGCTGCGCACGCTGCCGCATGTCGACCTGCTGGTGACCGATGTCGGGCTGCCGGGGCTCAACGGCCGCCAGCTCGCCGATGCCGGCCGCGAATTGCGGCCGGGGCTCAAGATATTGTTCCTGACCGGCTATGCCCACAATGCCGCGGTCGGCAACGGCCTGCTCGAACCGGGCATGGACATCGTCACCAAGCCGTTCGCGATCGACCAGCTCGCCGACCGGATCCGCGCGATCATCGAGGGGTAAGTCTCAGACTCCGGCTGGCTTTCTGCGTCGCCTGCAGGTAGCGACAACCCGGAAATTTCCTGTCTGGAGCAGCTTGTGGCCGGCGAGCCGATCGATGCCTTCGCCCTTTTTCCGCGCATGGCGAGCCGGATCGCCGGGCTGGGGCAGGCAGACGGCGAACCGGTCGCCGACATCGCCTTCCATTCGCATTATCTGCATTTCCGCCCCGGGCGCGTGCGGATATCGGTCGCCTTCGACGATCTGCGCGCCGCGCGGGGCACCATCCTGATCATGGTCAATGCGATGCCGGCCTATGATGGCGGCGCGACCAGGCCGGCTTTTGCCCGGCGGTTCGACCTGGCGGCGCTGGCGGCGCGGGGCGAGCCGATCCGGCTGTCGTTCGATGCGAGCGAGCGCTATCGCTATGCCGTCGTCGGCACGCTCAAGGACGAGGACGCGGTTTCGGCATTGGCGGTGCGGGTCGAGGGAAGCGGGCTAGCCGGGATGAACGATCCCGGCCGGCTGCGCGACGACGATCTTGTGGCGTTGCTGCTGGCGCCGCGGGCGACGGGGCCGATCGCCCGGCTGTTCGGGCGCGCCGCGCCCGACGACGGGCTGGTCATGTCCGGGCGGGCGACGCTGGCCGATCCGGTCTCGCAATTCTGCACCTCGGACCAGATCGACGAACCGGTCTATGGCGACTGGCTGGCGATATTGCACCAGCAGCGCGGCTATCACCGCAAGCAGTGGGAGCTGATCTACATCCTGCGCTGCCTCGACCATTTCGGCATGATGCGACCGGGGATGCGCGGGCTGGGTTTCGGGGTCGGGGCGGAGCCGGTTTCGGCGGTGCTGGCGGCGCGCGGCTGTTCGGTGGTCGCGACCGATCTCGATGCCGCGGACGCGCGCGCGACCGGCTGGAAGGCGACCGGCCAGCATGGCGAGACGCTCGCGGCGCTCCACCATCCCGCGATCTGCCCGGCCGATGCTTTTTTCGAGCGCGTGCAGTTCCGGCCGGTCGACATGAACGCGATCCCGGCCGATCTGACCGGCTTCGATTTCTGCTGGTCGTCCTGCGCCTATGAGCATCTCGGCTCGATCGACAAGGGGCTGCGCTTCCTCGAAAGGGCGCTCGACTGTCTGCGCCCGGGCGGGGTGTCGGTGCACACCTCCGAATTCAACCTGTCGTCGGATCGCCGGACGGTGCGCAAGGGCAGCACGGTGCTGTTCCGCCGCCGCGACATGGAGCGGGTCGCGCGCCGGCTGACCGCGCAGGGGCACCGGGTGCTGCCGTTCAGATATGACATCGGCACCGGTCCGCTCGATCATCATGTCGACATGCCGCCCTTCACCGAGAACGAGCATCTGCGGTTGCAGATCGGCGGCTATGCGACGACCTCGTTCGGGCTGGTGGTGATCAGGGGGTGATCGCGCGGACCTTCGGCGCCCGCGTGGACGCGGTTCTGATCGCAGGGTGCGCGCGGCGATGGTGCTGGCGGTAGGCGGCGCGATCGGTCGCGGTGTCGAGGTTCGACGTCGCGTCGCACGGGAAATGATCCTCGAGCGCCGACAGCAGCACCAGCCCGGCATCCTCGTCGCGCCGTTCGGGATCCTCGCCGACGAAATCGAGGAAGGCCTGGCGGATCTCGTCGCCGCCGATCGCGTCGGGCGCGCAGAAGGCGATGTCGCTGTCGCTCGCGGTGACCTGCGCGGTCAGCAGCCCGTCGACCGTGCCGCGCAGATAGGCGCTGCAGGCCAGCGCCGCGGTGCGATCCGCCATCGTGCAGATATCGGCGATGTCGCCGCCGAGCCGGATATCGTCGGCCGGTTCGTCGGCCCGCGCCGGCTGCGTCCAGCCGGCGATCGCCAGCGCACAGCCGAGCAGGGCGACGAACAGCCGCATGTCGATCGCATCCGACAGGCGCATAACTTCATTCCGATGCCCGGCCATCAACCCGCTTCCCCGTCGTCGCTCGCATTATCCTTCCATTGCCCGCCGGATATTGCACGATCAAAGATCGCAATCGTCAGCGCCCGACCATCTTGGCCAGCCTGCCCCCCGCGGCACCCAAGCTCTGCTGGTCGAATTTCAGCCGCATCGTCACGAACGGACCCTGGCGCAGGGTGCGGTTGTCCTCGAAGTCGCGGTCGCGGAAGCCCTTGAGGTTGTAGCCGACGCTGATCCAGACATTCTGCGCCGGGCTGACCCCGACCGACGGGCCGATGCTGTAGGCGATCGTCCTGTCCTTCCAGCTATGCTGGATCGCGGCGCTGACCCCGACATCGATCCGCGATCCGATATTGCGGCGCAGGTCGAAGCCGACGACGTCGATCAGCCCGGCGAAGCGATCGTCGTCGAACCTGCCGCGGACATATTTGACGCCATGATAGAGCGATGCCTCCCAGCCGATATGTTGGCCGTCGCGCGCCGAGCGATAGTTGATCGCGAGATTGTTGACGATCCGCGACGACAGCGCGTCGGCGCCGTTGGCGGTGCCCACCCCCAGAAGATTGCCCGATCCGACCCCGGAATCGCCGCGCTCGCGGCGCAGTTCGAGCCGGTCGAGCAGCGCCCAGTTTCGGTCGAGCGGGCGCCAGGCGAGCGAGAGATCGGCCGAGATCAGGCTGGCGACGGCCCGGTCGCCGCTGGCTCCGCTTTTCTGGCTGATCCGGTACCAGCGCGCGCTCGATCCCAGCGTCCGGCCTTCGCCGAGCTGGCGCAGGAGGTTGCTCGACAGGCCCCAGCGGCTGCTGCTGTCGCCGTCGCGCTGCTCGGCGCGGCCGTTCCAGCTCCAGGCGTCGCCGCGATAGGTCGCCCCCAGGCTGACCGAGCGATAATCCTCGTTGGGGTTGCCGTCCTGGCCGAGCGAGCCGACCGAGGCGACCGGCTGGAGCGGGTTGACGATGTCGGCGGTCGGGATGCGGCCCTTGACCGTGTTCGCCATGTCGACCGCGGCGTCGACGCTCCAGCGCTTGCCGACCGGCAGCGACTGGGCAAGCCCGAACTGGGCATAGGCGCGCGGCCCGTTTTCGGCGATCCGATCCTGGTTCATCGTGCTGGTGAGCTTGGCGCCGGCCCAGGGCGCGAGATCGAAGCCGGCCCGGACCGAATTGGCGGCATATTTGTCGCCCTCGGCGCGCTCATACCCCGCGATCAGCCGCACCGCGTCGGTCAATTGCCAGCTCGCGCCGACGGTGCGGCGGACCGGGAAGTCGATGCTGGCATCGGCATGGCCGAGCGCGAACTGGTTCTCGGCGGTGACGATCAGCTTGTGATCGAACAACTCGCGGCTGCCGCCGATCGCGACCAGCCGCGAGCTGCGGTCGAGACCGGCGACGCTGCGGTCCTCGGCGATCTTGATCCCGGCATGGAAGCTGGTCGTGTCGCCGCGCCATTCGGCGCGCAGATCGGCGGCATCGCGCACGGCGGTGCCGGTCAGCGCCTCTTGATGCCAGGCCGATGCGGTGAGCGCGATGCCCCGGCCGAGTTTCAGCCGTCCATCGGCGCCAAATTTGCGGGTGCCCGCCTCGACCGCGTTCAACTGGTTGAGGCCATAGCCGGCATCCTGCTGGCGGACATAGGCGGTGAGGTCGGTGCGGTCGGCATGGTGCTGGACCTCGGCGACATAAGCGCGATCGCTTGTCCCCGACGTGCCGCCCGCCGCGGCCTCGACGCGCACCGACGTGGTGCGGGTGATCCTCAGCTTGGCATCGACTCCGCCGACGGTCTTCGTGCCCTGGCTTTCGTCGCGCAGCGCGGTCGCGCCGAGCTCGATCCGTCCCTTCGCCAATGTCGCGGAGGCGCGGGCGCCGGCGACCAGCCGCTTGGCGCCGTTGCCGAACTGCTCATATTCGGCGACGATGAACACCGGATTGCCGGCGCCGTCGCGGACCGGCACCGGCGCCTTGAAGACGAGCGTTCCGGCGTCGACGTCGATGTCATAGTCGATATGGCGGCTGAGCGCGCGGGTCTCGACGATCAGTTCGGAGCGGAAGCGGTCGCGGGTCTCGATGCGGATCTTGTCGCTGTTCGGGACGATCGCACGGGCGCGCAGCCGATAGGGGCCCGACAGGCCGTTGCCCTGGATCTCGTCGCGGGCATAGAGATCGTCGCTGTTCGCGGCGAACCCGCCGATCGCGACGTCGCGGCCGTGAAATTCGCCCTTCACCCCATGCAGGGTGCGGCTGAAGCGGGTGAGTTCGGTCTGGTTGAAGCCGGTCTCGTAATCGCCGAACAGCGCGTAGAACTGGCGCCGTTCGAGCCGCAGATAGAGCTTGCCGCGGGTCGCCGCGTCATAACCCTGCCGGGTGCGGTCGCCATAGACGGTATAATAGCGGTCGGGATCGATCGTGCCGAGCAGGCCGCGGTCGGGATCGGCCTTGCGGGCGCTGTCATAGGCCATCGTCAGCAGCCACGATCCCTTGATCCGGCCCTTGGCGTAGAAGGCGATCTGGCCGTCGGTGAAAGCGTCGTGCCGGCGCAGCCCGCTGGTCCGGCGGGCCTTGCCCGAGAGGATGTCATAGCCCGCGCTGCCCGCGCCGAAGCCGACCACCACCCAGTCGCGCGCCGCCGCCTGCAGCCAGGGGCGGATCTCGACGCTGCGGCTATGTCCGTCGCGGGCGAAGTCGAAGCTCATCCGCACCGCGCCGGCCTGCGCGGTCGGCTGGAGCGCGATCAGCGCGACGCCGTCGTCGCCGGCCACCCGGCCGGTCGGCCGCGCGCCGTCGAGCCCCGACAGCGGCCTGGCCTGCTGCGCGTCGGCCTCGATCGCGGCGGCATAAGGCGGGTCGATGCGGAAGACGACCGGGGTGCCGGCACGCACCGGCTTGCCGGCACGGTCGGTCAGCCGCACCGCGATCACCGGCCGGGTGATGCCGTCGGCGACGGCACGCGAGCGATCGCGCAGATATTCGACGTTCGCCGCGACATTGGCATAATGGACGGAGCGGCGCAGCGTTGCGACGGCATGGCCGCCGCTGTCCGAGACGACCGCCTCGAGCGCATTGTCGCCATCCTTGAGCGGCAGGCCGGTCCATTTGGCGATCGCGACCTGGCCGTTGCCGTCGCCCTGGTCGCGCGCCAGCGCATCGACCGGGGCGCCGTTGAGGCGGAGCGCGATCGTCTGGCCGGGAAGATGCTTGATCACCACCCGCAGCACCGGTGCGCGCGGGTTATGGTCGGCAGCCGGGAACAGCATGTCGATTCCCGGCGCCTGGCCGTCGAGCCAGTCGATGCCGCCGCCCGCGGCGGTGGCGTCGTCGATCACCGGTCCGGTTATCGCCCGTTCGGCGGCGGCCGCCTTGGCGAGGTCGCGGCGCAGCGCGAAATCGGCGCGCTGGAGGGTGCCGCCGCTGCCTTCGACGAAGCGCGAAAAGGCCTGGCCCGCCTGGCGGGTGTCGCGCGCACAGTCGATCGGCGCGAGCTCGGCGCCGAGGCTCTGGGTGTCGACCTGGACGACATGGCGACCCGCGCGCACGCCCTCGATATGGTAGAGGCCATCGCGGTCAGTAACCACATAGGTTCCATCTTCCATCAACAGGCGGACATTGGGCACGCCCTTGCGGCGGTCTTCGGCGATGCCGCAATCGCCTTCGGTCACCCGGCCGATGATGGTCAGGGCGCGGCTGTTGAGCAGAGGCTGGATCCGCACCGAGGCGCGGCCTTCGGCGCTGCGTTCGCCGGCGGCGTTCATCGCGATCGCGCGGTTGAGCGCCTCGCCGATTGGCGCGCCGGGCTGGATCGACACGCTGTAGCGGATCTCGAGCACCGACCCCGGGCGCATGACTCCGGGATGGAAGGTCAGGCTGCGGCCGTCGCCGCCGATATCGGGTTCGCCGATGCCGCGCGCCGAGCCGCGCCGATAGCGCATGCCGGCGGGCAATATGTCGCTGATGGTGACCCCGCGCGCGGTCACCTCACCATCGCGGTTCACCAGGCGGAGCCGATATTGGACGGTATCGCCCGGCGAGGCGATCCGGGTCGAAGCCTGCTTGTCGAGGGTCAGCGCGGCGTTGATCCGGTCGACGGGAATGTCGATCTGCAGTGGATCGACCTGATCGAGGGCGAAGGTCGAACCATAGGAAGATGTGGTGACGATGAATGCCCCTTGTGGACCCTGCAGACTCGCCAGCGCGTCGGTCGACACCGACGATGGTGCGATATAATCGCCAGGTGTCTCGAATTGCAGCCGATAATGGCCAGCGGCGATCTGGGGGAAGCGATATTGGCCAGAGCCGCCGGGATAGACGGTGCCGCCGGCGTCGGTGACGCTCTGGCCGCTGATGACGGTCGACGGATAGGCGCTGACGCCATCGTCGCCGAACACGCGCGCGGGCTGGCCGGTGTCGCTGTTGATCAGGGTGATGGTGACGCCATCGACCAGCCTGCCCGTCAGGGAATCGAAAACATAACCATAAGGATCGATGAGCGCCTCGTCGCTCGAGTCGTTCGTGCCTTCGGAATCGCCATCGAAATCGACATAGATCGCCGAGCGGATTCGGGTCTGCAGGGTACAGTCTTCGCTTTGCACCGCGCCGAGCGACGATGCGATCGCACCGGTGAAGACACCGCTGTTCGCCGATGTCTCGGTGAGCGTAAGATGCTCGACATCGCCAGTCTTCGACCAGGCGGTGACCTGCGCGGTCTCGATCGCATTCGGATCGAGGTTGCCGGATGGATTGGTCAGTTCGATGATAACCGGCGAGGTACCGTTATAGTCCCGCGCTTCGTTATAGGCGCTAAGCGGCGGCTCGGCGAGACCGTCGCCATCGAGGTCAATCAGTTTGCTGGGGGCGCTCTGGCACTGGGCGATCGGCAGCTTGCCGTTGAAGCCGGCGGGCAGGCGGGTGAAGCGGACCTTGGCAGGCAGGCCGGGCGCGCGCGTCAGTTCGACGCTGTTCGAGGATATTGACTGCTGGATGCCGCCTACCCCGAAGCTCATGCTGGCGGTATTGACGATAGGTGTCGCGCTCGCCCCCGCCGTCCAAACGGCAACGACGAGGGCGCATAGCAGGACGCGCAACGTCAGGAGGCGATGGAGGCTGGACAAGGCTCCGCCGCCCCCGGACGCGCGGTCCGGGATCAAGGCGCGTGGCGCGATCAAGCCGGGCTCAGTTGATCGTCACGCGGAATCGGGTGGTTCTGGTCGTCTGCGGCAGCACCGTGGCGATCGACGAACGGACCGTGTTGGCGCTGAACGAACCGACCACACCATCGGCGTCGTCGGCGCCGGTCGCGTCGTCGTCCTCGTTCGATCCGTCGGCGACGCAGGCACCGAGCAGGACGGTGCCATCGACATAGAGGCTGCCGGGGACATAGGTCGAATTGGCCGGGATCGCGTCGGTGACCGCGACGTCGTTGGCGGTACCGGGGCCGGCATTGGTGATCTGGATGCAATATTCGACGGTCGCGCCGGGAATCGCCTTGGGAGCGAGGGTGCCATTGAGCGGGTCGCTGATCGTCGTCGCGGTCTTGATCGCGGTGATCGCGGCGGTACCGACGACATATTCGTCGAGCGCCGACGATCGACCGTCACGGACGAGATCGATCGCCCCCGCGGCATCGGCGAAGACATTGTCTACCGTCGTCGGCGAGTCGCCGAGCGCCGAGGCGATCAAGTCGGCGCCGAGCGATCCGCTGGTGCCGCCGGCGGCGGTGACCGCGGTCAGGCCGATGCCGGCGACCGCGTTCGACGGGCCGGTCGCGGGAATGTCGGCGACGACGAACACCGTCACGGTGGCGTCGGCGGCGAGTTCGTCGACGAAGGTCGCGGTGTCGACGCCCGCGTCGTAGATGCCGTTGCCGTTCGAATCGACATAGACATGGATATTGGTCACGCCATAATTGTCGGTATGGCCGAAGATCGTCGAGACCAGCGCGAGCTGCTCGGTCGCGAACAGCCGGAAATCCTGGGTCGAGTTGGTGTTGTTGGTCACGGTGAAGGTGGTGACCGCAGCCGTCTGGCCGAAGGTCACCGTCGTCGGCGCGCCGCCGACCTCGGCGACGGTCACGTTGACCTTGCGGTCGACGAGGAAGCTGACCGTGTTCGACGAGACCGGGGTCTGGGCGGTGCCGCCGACCGAATAGCCCACCGATGCGGTGTTGGCGACGCTGGTGCCGGCGACGGTGCCGGTCGCGGCGTGGGCGGCGCCGCCGGCGATCAGGGACGCAGTCGTCCCCGACAAAAACAGGCCTCTGGAAAGCTTACGCAACATCACTCGATTCCTTCTGTTCAATGGTCAGCGCGGGACGACCGTCAGCGCAGCACGGCGTGGAAAGACACTTCACCCGCGGCTCCCGCCGCGATCGGCGCCGCGATATGCCAGCGCACGAACTTCACCTCGGCCAGCCGCGCCGGGCGGCGGCTGCCGTCGGCGTCGATGACGCTCAGCCGCGCGATCGGCGCGAACGTCCGGCCGTCGACCGAGACCTCGGGCTCACCACCCGCGCCGGCACCGCGATAGACGACGTTCGCCGGCACCGGATTGTCGAGCACGACGTCGGCGGCGGGCTGCGATCCGCTGTTGCGATAGGCGAGCGCATAGACGAGCGCGTCGCCGGGCACCGCGCGGCTGGCCGGGACCAGCTTCTCGGTGACCGGTTCGGCCTTCATCACGGTGGCGTTCAGCACGATGCCGCCCGCCATCGCGCGGCCGGTCAGCACGGCGGCCAGCGCGGCGGCGACCAGATATTTGGGGGACATGCTCATACTCCTGCTCATTGGATCTGGACCTGGAAACTGACGGTGCGCACCGCGGGGGCGGCGATGTCGCCGAGTCTGACCGCGATCCTGCTGCCGTCGAAGCCGCCGGGATCGCCATCGCCGCCATCGCTGACCGCGGCGTCGTCGAGGGTCAGGCTGCCGGGGACATAGACGGTGCCGGCCGGGATCGGATCGGCGATCGCGACATCGGTCGCGGTGCCGCTGCCGGTGAAATGGCCCTCGATCCGATAGGTGATGATCGCCCCGCGCGTCGGGCGGTCGCCGCCGTCGGGCGCGCGCACGCTTTGCGACTTGACGAGGCTGGCGACGATCGGATCATGTCCGGCGGAGTCTGTGCCCGGGGCGCTCACGACGCCGCCGCCGGTCACCCCGACCACCGCATCGGTGCCGCCGTCGCCGGCGCCGGCGAACACGGTGCCGGTCGTCCCGACGCCCGTCAGTGACGTGACGCCCAGGGTGACCGTGCCGGGGGTGGCGGTGAATGTGCCGACCACGAACAGGGTGAGAGTTTCGCCCGGCGCCAGGACCCGGGTGGTTCCGCCGGTCGGAATCGGGGTGTCGATCAGCGGGTCATAGCATCCGTTGCCGTCGGTGTCGGCGACGACGGCCTCCGGAAGGAAATCGCCGTCGCGCACGCTCGCAATCCCGGGGATGAACGCCTCATGCCCGTTGCCGCGGTTGGTGAGCAGGAAGCCGATCGCCGTCGTCCGGCCATTCGCTGCGGAGATCGTGCAGGCCGGCGCCGGCTCCAGCGTCAGTTCGATCACCTCGTCGACCCGCAGATCGACGATATTGGAGTTGAGTGTGGTGGCGGTGCCGTCAAGATCATAGGCGATCTGCGCGACGTTGCGGATCGTCGTTCCTGCCGGGGTCGCGGCGCCGATCGCGGGCACCAGGCCAGGGGCAGCCGCCGACACCGCCAGGCCGATCAAGGCCCGGCGCATGGTTCGGCCGAACCGGCCCGCCGCGACAAGATGAAACGCCCCCAGATACACGCAACACGGCTCCCTGAACCAGAGCCGTCAAGATCGTATATCTGGATTAATCTCGTTTTACTTTTGCAGGATTGCTCAACTGCGCAGCATCATACTTTGGTCGGTTAACAAGTTCGAATTTAGACGAAGGTATGATTCATGTGGAGTCTACGTACATGGATCGTTGAAGTGCTGCGTTCCCGGGCAGGTTAACCGACATCCCAGACAAGCGGCAGGTTGCGGATCGACATCAGGCCGGGAAAGACGCTGGTGTCGGCGCCGGGCCTGATCCGGAAGGCGGGAATCCGCCTGAACCATTCGTCGAGCAGGATACGCAGTTCGCGCCGGGCCAGCGGCGCGCCGAGGCAGAGATGAACCCCGGCGACGAAGGTGAAATGGCGGTTGCCCTTGCGCGCGGGATCGAAGTCGCGCGGGGCCGCGAATTGCGACGGGTCGAAATTGCCCGCCGGGTTCAGGCACTGGATGCTCTCGCCGGCCTTGATGGTCACCCCGTGCCATTCGAAATCGCGCTTGGCCGACCGTGCCGAACTGAGGATCGGCTGGGTACGCAGAAATTCCTCGACCGCCTGGTTGATCAGTTCGGGCTCGGCGCGCAGCCGGTCCTGGATCGCGGGTTCGAGCGCCATGCGGCGGAACATCTGGCTGATCGTCGCGGCGACGGTGTCGAGCCCGCCGAGCCACAGGAACCAGACCATGCCGATCTTCTCGTCTTCGGTCAGCTTGCGGCCCCCGATCTCGCCATGGACGATATGCGAGACGAGATGCTCGTCGGGCCGGGCCTCCTTCTCGGCGATGAAGCCGCGCAGGAAGGCGACGACGCCGCGCAGCGCGGCCTGCATCTTCTCCAGGCTGTTCGAGTGGAGGATATCCCATTCCCAGTCGAGGAACTGGGTGAACATCGGCGGCGGGAAGCCCATCAGCGCCATGAAGATCCGCACCGGATAGACCCGGCCGAAATCCCAGGCGATATCGACCTCGCCCTTGTCGGCGAAACTGTCGATCATCTCGACCACCACCGCGCGGATCTGCCCGTCCATCCGGTTGAGCCGCGACGGCGAGAACCAGGGCATCAGGAACTGGCGATATTTGCCATGTTCGGGCGGATCGATCGCGATCGGGATCGACCGGAAGGTCTCGCCGATCATCGCCTGGAATTCGGCGGTGCCCTTGTTCGAGAAGATCTCGTTGTCGCTATAGACCCGTTCGATGTCCTTGTAGTGGGTCACCACCCAGCTGCCGCCGCGGCCGCCGCCGAGGGCATGGCCGCCGCCGGGAGGCGCCGGGCTGTAGAGAAGATGCGGAATGTCGGGCCCGTTCAGCCAGTCGCAGGGCAGATAGGGGTCGACCAGGTCGTTGGGCTGATAGCCGAGCGCCCAAGACAGATCGACCAGCCGGTCCTTCGGGACATGGTCGGGCGCCGGCCAGTCGACACGGATCGAATCGAGGGTAAGCTGTTCCGGCATCGCTCTCTCCCGTGGCCATTTTCTGCTCTGGGTCGGGCGATGGTAGAGGGCGGCGGCGCTGATGAACAGCCAAGCGTAGCGATATCGTCGGGGCGCGGCGATCATGGTGGAAGCATGACGATATCCGACTATGTCGGATCATCCGCGCCCGGATTTTCGGTTTATCGCGATATGCGAGGCGACAGCCGATTCCACCCGGCTTGAAAATGCTCAGTTGCTGGGGTTCTGGACCGAGGCGAAACAGGTGAAGCCGGCTTTGCCCTGGGTCAGCTTCTTGATGTAGTTGGTGTAGGCCGAGCTCTGCAGATAGCCATAGCCCGGATAGTTGGTGCCATATTTGATCGCGTTCTGGACGTCGGTCCCGTTCAGCGGCTGGCTCGGGCCGGGATAGGCGAGCAGGCTGTTCTTGGCGACGAGTTCGCCGTCATAGCGGATCCATTTGGTCGAATTGGCGGGGTCCGGGACCGGGATCGTGCAGGTCATCAGCGAGGCAGCGGCCTGTGCGGCGCCGGGGCGGACCGTCGCGATCGCCGCCATGCCGAGTGCGGAGACGCGCAACATGTTCCGGCGCGAGGGCATGCCGTCGGTTTCGGGGGCCAGGTCCGGCCGATCCTCGTTCGCCATGAGCACTCCGCACACGCTGCCGCAACGGGCCCCGGCGTAGCCGGGCAGGCGGGCGCGACCTATTCGGTACATCCCCTTCGGTAATTTCCCCGAGGCAAGGCTTCCCATGGCCGCAAATTTGACTGTATATACGAATAGTAATTCATAATTGCGAACAACGCGGCGTCGATCGATCTGGGGCACACGCATACAAGGCTGGTTCTTGCGCCATTGGCGGGGCAAGGTCGGCGGACAAGAGGATGGAGGGAAGCCAGGTGAGTGCGAATGACGGCGTGCCGGATGATCCGCGATCGGCGACCACCTTTCCCCAGTTCATCCGTGCGGCGGCGCGCGCTTTTGGCGACGATATCGCGATCACCCTCAAGGGGCAGACGATCCCCGACGAATCGCTGAGTTTCGTTGAACTCGAGCGGCGTTCGGCCGAGCTCGCCCGCGGCCTGATCGCGCGCGGGGTCGGCAAGGGGACGCGGGTCGGGTTCATCTACGGCAATTCGCCGAGCTTCGCGCTGATGCTCGGCGCGATCGCCCGGATCGGGGCGGTCGCGATCCCGATCAGCACGCTGATCAAGGCCAACGAGCTGGTGCGCGTCCTGCGCCAGTCCGACGTCGCCGGACTGATCGTCCAGCGCAGCCTGCTGGGGCATGATTATGTCGAGCGGCTGTGCGACGCGCTGCCCGAACTGCGCGACAGCCGCGGCCCCGACCTGCGGATCGCGGCGGTGCCGTTCCTGCGCTGGATCGTCTCCGGCGGCGACGCGCTGCCGCCATCGTTCCACGACATGCGCTTCCTGACCGGCGCCGCGACCACGGTGAGCGAGGACCTGCTGCAGGCGGTCGAGGCCGAGGTCCATGGCACCGACCAGATGGTCGAGATCTACACGTCGGGGTCGATGGCGCTGCCCAAGGGGGTCAAGCACAACCATGGCCCGGTCGTCTATCGCAGCCATTATATCCGTTCGATGATCGCGCTCGAACGCGGCAAGCCGGTGAATGTCTGGCTGCCGATGTTCTGGGTCGGCGGCCTGATGATGTATCTGCTGCCCAACTGGGAGACCGGCGCGGTCACCGTCTGCACCGAGGGCACCTCGACCAGCAGCAAGATCGCGATGGGCAGCGTGCTCGCCGACGAGGACATCAAGGTGATGGCGCAGGCGCGCCCGTTCTGGGCGCTCGGCATGACCGAGACGCTCGGGCCCTATAGCTATGGCGACGAACTGCGCTTGCCGGGCTATCCGCTGTGCGCGCCGCTCGACCATATCGCCGAGCGCTACGACGTACGGATCGCCGATGCCGACGGCCAGGTCCTGCCCGACGGCGAGGTCGGCGAGATCCAGGTGCGCGGCTATGCGCTGACCCCCGGGCTGCACAAGGTCGAGCGCGCCGGCTATTTCACCCCCGACGGCTATTATCACACCGGCGACATGGGGATGCGCGAGGGTGGGCGCATATATTTCGTCGGCCGCAACGGCGACATGATCAAGACCGCGAGCTCGAACGTCTCGCCGGCCGAGGTCGAGCTCGAGCTCCAGCAGCTCGACGGGGTCCATTCGGCCTATGTCGTCGGGCTGCCCGACAAGGAGCGCGGGCAGCTGGTGGTCGCCGCGGTGGTGCCGCGCGACGGCGCCTCGCTCGATTTCGGGGCGATCGAGGCGCAGCTGCGCAAGCGGCTGTCGAGCTTCAAGGTGCCGCGCGCCTATGTCGCGATCAGCCGCGAGGAAGTGCCGATGCTGCCGAGCAACAAGGTCGCGCGCCGGCAGATCGAGGGGATGATGGCGACCCGGCTGGGGCGGGTCGCGTAGGGCGGATCATCCGTTCCAAGTTTTCGATTTACCGCGATATGCGAGTCATCAGGTGATTCCACCTGATTTCATATCGTTCCAGACGGACAAAGACCGGGCGCCGCCCGCTTCGATCGGGTGTGGCAGGGGTCTCCCTGTGGTCTTCGCACAACACCCGCCCAGCATATCGAAGACGCGCGGCTTCGCGGGATTGACTATGTGATATGGTAACATATCATCACGCCGCTACCCAACGCCCTTCTTCCGGTGACCGATTGTCGATATGATGGCCCGCGATCAGCGACGCGCGAAGACGTTGCGCCATCACCACGGCGCGCCGCGCGCCGGTTCGCACCGGTTTCGAACCGATGCCAGTCCACGGCGCGTCGCGATGATTCTCGCGATGCTGCTGGCCATTTGCTGGCAAGCGTTCGTCACGCAGACCCATCTGCACCTCGATCACAGTCTCGACTCAGCCGCGATCGCGGGCGGGGCGCATGCCCCGGCGCCGTCGGTCTCCGAACATCTGTCTCCCGATCTCCAGGCGGATTGTCCGTTCTGCGAAGAGGTCGCGCATGCGGGGCATTATCTGCTGCCCGCGCTCGCGGCGATCCATCTGCCGGAAGGCGCCATCGCCTGGCGCGTCGACGGACCACCCGACCGGTCTTCGCTGCGGCAACGCTCGCACGCGTGGCGAAGCCGCGCTCCGCCTCGCCCGTTCCAAGCCTGAACCATCATCGCGAGGTGGAGCGCCGGTCCGCGCTTCCTCGCGTCACGCGCGATTCCGATCGGTGAATCCGCTGCCAAGGCCCTGGAGCTTTCTCACATGCGAATGTCATTTCTACTGGGTGCGACAAGCGTCGCGCTGATCCCCTTTGCCGCCTTCGCCCAGGCCGTGCCCGCCGACAGCGACGGGTCGCAGGCCGGCCAGACAAACGATATCGTCGTCACCGCGCGCAAGCTCGACGAAGCCCGCGATGCCATCCTGCCGTCGCTCGGTGCGAGCGACTATCATATCGATCGAAAGCTCCTCGAAAACCAGCCGGGCGGCACCAACCGCAGTCTCGTCCAGGTCCTGCTGCAGGCCCCCGGCGTGACGCTGGACAGCTATGGTGCGATCCATGTCCGCAACGAGCACGCCAATCTTCAATATCGCCTGAATGGTGTGATCGTGCCGGAAAGCATCTCCGGCTTCGGCGCGACCTTCGATCCGCACATCGCGGAGTCGGTCGACCTCGTGACCGGGACATTGCCGGCGCAATATGGCTACCGGACATCGGGCGTCATCGACCTGAGGACGCGCTCCGGTGCGTTCGACGATGGCGGCGACGTCAGTCTCTACGGCGGCAGCCGCGGAACATTGCAGCCCAGCGCCAGCCTCCACGGATCGAGCGGCGGCCTCAATTATTTCGCGTCGGGCAGCTATCTCGAAAATGATCTCGGGGTCGAAAACCCGACCCCGTCGCGCAAGGCGATCCACGATCATACCCGACAATATCGCGCGTTCGGCTATGTCTCCGATGTCCTGTCGGACAGCAGCCGCGTCACCGCGTTCGGCGGTACCTCGATCGGCTATTTCCAGATCCCGAACAATCCGGGCCAACCCGCGGGCTTCACCCTTGAAGGCCGGTCGGTCTACGACTCCGCGAGCCTCGATCAGAATCAGCGCGAAATCACCCATTATGGGGTGCTGGCCTATCAATATGCCGGCGGCGCCTTCAACCTCCAGGTCGCGCCGTTCGTCCGCTATTCGCAGACCCGCTTCACCCCCGATCCGCAGGGCGGCGATCTCATCCTGTCGGGGGTCGCGGATCGTTCGCGTCTGTCGAGCCTGACCGCGGGGGTGCAGACCGACGGCAGTTACGCGCTTTCCGGCAGCCATATGCTGCGCTTCGGCCTGTTCTTCCAGAACGAGCGCACGCGTTCGAGTGTCACGTCCCGGGTGTTCGCGGTCGATGGCGATGGCAACCAGACATCGGATATCCCGCTGTCGATCGCCGACAGCGGCGGTCGCAATGGCCAGCTCTACGGCCTCTATCTGCAGGACGAATGGTCGCTGTCGCCGACCCTCACGCTCAATTATGGCGCGCGCTTCGACGCGGTGCGCGCCTTCACCAAGGAGCAGCAGATCAGCCCGCGCGCCAATATCGTCTGGAAGCCCGGCGCGAACAGCGTTTTCCATATCGGCTATGCGCGCAACTTCACCCCGCCGCCGCAGGAGTTGATCGCCGCGCCGACGCTGGCGCTGTTCGACGGTACGACCAAGGCGACGGAGATCGCGACGGCCGATCCGGTGCGCGCCGAACGCGAGCATTATTTCGACGGCGGTGTGCAGCAGACCCTTCTTCCGGGGCTCAAGATCGGCATCGATGCCTATTACAAGATCAAGCACGACCTGCTCGACGAGGGGCAGTTCGGCCCCTCGCTGGTGCTGTCGCCGTTCAACTATGCCAGCGGCAAAGCCTGGGGTGTCGAGTTGAGCGCGAACTACACGCGTGGCGGGCTCGATCTTTACGCCAATGTCGCGCGGGGTCAGGAAAAGGGCCGCAATATCGTCTCGAGCCAATATTTCTTCGCCCAGGACGAACTCGATTATATCCGCACGCACAGCATCTTCACCGATCATTCGCAGCGGTGGACGGCGTCGGGCGGCGGCAGCGTGACCATCCATGACGGGCTGGGCACGCTCGTGCCGACCATAGACTTCCTCTATGGCGACGGGCTCCGTGCGGACGATCCGGCCGGCATCGTGCCCAATGGCGGCAAGCTGCCGTCCTATTTCACCGCCAATATCGGCATCGCGCAAAATATCGATGGTCCCGGCGTGCTCCGGGGCCTGTCGATACGCTTCGACATCACCAACATCGCCGACAAGACCTATCTGATCCGCGACGGTTCGGGGGTCGGTGTCGGGGCGCCGCAATATGGGGCGCGGCGCGGGTTCTTCGGCGGCATCCGCAAGACCTTCTGAAGGACGCCGTCCGCCGCCATGGACCCGACAGGGCGGCGGACGGCGTCGATCATCGGCTGCGGCAGGCGCGTCGTCGGGCGAATTCCCGGGATCGTTCAATAGCATCCCGGCGTTGAGGCATCCGAAAGGATGTCTCCCATGCCGCTCCCGTCCGTCCGCCGTGACCTGGTTTCGCGCCCGATCTTCTCGCTGGTCGAGGGGGTGATCCCGACGCTGTCCGCCACCGAGAGCGAGGCGATCGATGCCGGCGATACCTGGTGGGATGCGGCCTTGTTCACCGGCAATCCGGATTGGGCGCAACTGCTTGGCGTTCCGCTGGCCAGGCTGTCCGGCGAGGAGCAGGCCTTTCTCGACGGACCGGTCGAGCGGCTGTGCGCGATGGTCGACGAGTGGACGATGACATCGCAGACGCATGACCTGCCGGCGGAGGCCTGGGATTATCTGAAGCGCGAGAAATTCTTCGGGATGATCATCCCCAAGGCGCATGGCGGGCTGGGCTTCTCCAACTTCGCGCACAGCGAAGTCGTGCGGAAGATCGCGACCCGGTCGGTGTCGCTGGCGGTGACCGCGATGGTGCCCAACTCGCTCGGGCCGGGCGAGCTGATCCTGCGCTTCGGTACGCCCGAGCAGCAAAGCCACTGGCTGCCGCGGCTCGCCGATGGGCGCGAGATCCCGGCGTTCGGGCTGACCAGTCCCGAGGCCGGATCGGACGCCGCGGCGATGGTCGACGAGGGGGTGGTGTGCCGTGGCCCATGGCAGGGCAAGGAGGTGCTCGGCATGCGCCTCACCTGGAACAAGCGCTATATCACCCTGGGGCCGGTCGCGACGATCCTCGGCCTCGCCTTCAAGCTGCGCGATCCCGACCATCTGCTGGGCGAGCAGGAGGAGATCGGCATCACCGTCGCGCTGATCCCGACCGGCCTGCCCGGAGTCACGATCGGGCGGCGCCATATCCCGTCGCTGCACAGTTTCCAGAACGGCCCCAACCAGGGCGAGGATGTGTTCGTGCCGCTAGATCATATCATCGGCGGGGTCGAGCGGGTCGGCCAGGGCTGGAAGATGCTGATGAGCGCGCTCGCGGCGGGCCGGGCGATCTCGCTGCCGTCGCTGTCGGCGGCGGGCGCCGCCTTCGCCGCGCATGCGACCGGCGCCTATGCGCGGATACGCACCCAGTTCAACCTGCCGATCGGCCGGTTCGAGGGCATCCAGGAGCGGCTCGCGCGGATCGCCGGCAACGCCTATCTGCTCGACGGCGCGCGGCGGCTGACCTGCGCCGGGCTCGACATGGGCCGCCACCCCGCGGTGATCTCGTCGATCCTCAAGCTGCATGCGACCGAGCGGATGCGGGTTGTCGTCAACGACGCCATGGACGTCCATGGCGGCAAGGCGATCATCGAGGGGCCGCGCAACTATCTGGCCAGCCTCTATCGCGCGGTCCCGGTCGGGATCACCGTCGAGGGCGCCAATATATTGACCCGCAGCCTGATGGTGTTCGGCCAGGGCGCGATCCGGTCGCATCCCTATCTGCTCGACGAGATTCGCGCGGTCGGCGAGGCCGATCGCGACCGGGCGCTCGCCGATTTTGACCGGGTCTTGTGGAAACATGTCGGCCACTCGCTCAAGACCGCGATCCGCACCTTCGTGCGGAGCTGGTCGGGCGGGCTGTTCGCGCCGGCGCCCAGGGCCGGGCGCGCAACCCGCTTCTATCGCCAGCTCAGCCGCTATGCCGCGGCCTTCGCCTTCACCTCGGACATCGCCTTCCTGACCCTGGGCGGCGAGCTCAAGCGGCGCGAACTTCTGTCGGCGCGGCTCGGCGACATCCTCTCCGAACTCTATCTTCTGTCAGGCGCGCTCAAGCGCTGGGAGGATGAAGGCCGGCAGGCGGCCGATTTCCCGCTGCTCGCTTATGCCTGTGAAAGCGGCTTCGCGACGATCGAGCAGCGTTTCGACGAGATCATCGCCAATTTTCCCGCGCGTCCGGTCGGCTGGATGCTGCGGCTGTTCGTCATGCCGTTCGGACGCCGGCGGCGCGGACCGTCGGACCGGCTGATCCGGCAATGCGCCGACCTGCTGCTGGAACCGTCGGCGACCCGCGAGCGGCTGGTCGACAATGTCTTCATCGGCGGGCCCGAGGAACCGGTGGCAAGGTTGACCGAGGCGTTCGAGAAGGTGGTCGCGACGCAGGAGATCCACGACCGGCTGCGCAAGGCGAAGATCGGCGACCGCAACGAGGCCGAGGCGCGGGGCCTGATCAGCGCCGCCGAACGCGCGTCGATCGAGGCCGCCGACAAGGCGGTCGCCGAGGTGATCGCGGTCGACGATTTCGCGCCTGAAGAGCTGGCCGGACCGCGCCGGGCGCCGGCCTTCGCCGAGGCTGCCGAATAGCGAGTCCGATTATCGGCCGGTGGGCGATGCGGGCTTGTCGAGCTGCGGGAAAGCCTTGGCCGGTTCCTCGCCGGCCTCGGCCTGGGTGAGCAGCGCCTTGACCGAATAGCGCGTGGACAGCGCGCGATGGGCGGCGACGGCCTGCGGATGTTCGGCGCCGGCGGCGCGTTCGAGTTCCTGTCTGGCCCGTTCGAGGAAATAGGATGCCTCGTCGTCGAGTTCGTGCACGGCCGTCGCCTTTCATTGTCTTCGTTTGCCGGTCCGACACCATCATGATGGCCGATCCGGCATTTGTCATCCCTGCGATGGTCGCGATGAACGCCAAAATAACCGACCGGAAGCGCGAGGCCGGTCGTGCGGAAAATGCCACCAACCCAAGGGCTTCGTTTAATCGGACGCGCTGTCCTGGCAGAGATCGGCCCAGGCCGCACCGGTGATTTCCACTAGGCGATCGGGAGTGATCCGCACCGACGCGGTGCGCGATCCGGCGGCGGGATAGACGATGTCGAAATCGCGCAGCGAATGGTCGCAATAGATCGGCAGCGGGGTGGCGAGCCCGAACGGGCAGACCCCGCCGACCGGATGCCCGGTCAACGCCTCGACCTCCTCGGCGCCGAGCATGCGTGGGCGGCCGCCAAGCGCGGCCTTGGTCTTGCGGTTGTCGAGCCGGGCGTCGCCGCGCGCGACGACCAGCATCACCGCATCATTGACCCGCACCGACAGCGTCTTGGCGATCCGTCCGGGCTCGACGCCCAATGTCGCCGCCGCCTCGGCAACGGTCGCGGTGCTCGCATCCTGTTCGATGATCGCAAGATCGGGGGCGTGCTGGGCGAGGAACGCCCGGACCGAGTCGAGACTCATGCGCGGACCGTCATCCGGTTCTACTCCTCATGATGCCATGCGGCCGATCCGATGCCGTCGATCACGAAGGCGCTGATCGCATCGTCGATCTCGGTCTCGCTGGCGAGCCCCGGCGGAAAGATCCAGTCGCGGAACAGCACGCTCGCCATCACCGCGGCGAACGACACCCGCACCATCAGCCGCGGATCGACCCTGGTGTCGTTGCCGGCGGCCCGCCGCCGCATCGTCGCGGCGCCGCGCTCGAAATAGGCGCGCAGGCTGTCGATCCCGGCGACGCCTTCGGTGCTGTCGGGACGATAGGTTTGGGCGACGAACAGCGACATCAGCATCTTCGAATGCTGGGTCAGGAATTGCTGGAGCTCGGCGATGTAGAGCCGGGCCTGGTCCCGATCGATCTCGGGATCGTCGAAGCTGGTCAGGTGGCGCGCGTTGAACGCGTCGAAATGCTGGTTGAGCGGCTCGAACACCGCCTCGCGGAACAAGTCGGCCTTCGACGGGAAATAGCGGAACAGCTGCGCCTCGGTGATGTCCGCGAGTGCGGCGATCGCCGCGGTGGTGGCGCCGGCATAGCCATTGGCCTCGAACGAGGTGCGCGCGGCCGCCATCAGCCGGTCCATGATCTCCTCGGGCGTCCGCCGCTTGCGCCGCGCCGGTTTGGGATCGGCTTCGATGGCGGCGGTGTCGATCGTGGCTGTCTTGCGCTGGATTTTGCTCACGCCCGACCGCTACCATGAAGGCCGGCGGAGGTGAACCATGAGCTTGCCAGGCTGTATCCGTGCCGAATATCCTCAGGATGTCACGCGAGCGATGGAAGGTGGTCGATGACCGAAGGACGCCGAAGCGCCATCAGCCCGGATTTGGAAAAACTGCGGCGGCTGTTGCTGGAGGGCGCCGCTTCGGCGCCCACCGGGATCGCCGACGAACAATATTTCGCCAGCCTGCGTGATCGTGCCCGCACCGGCGCCCGCTCGTCCAAATAAGGTTCGCGATCGTTAGCGCGGCCGAAGGAAGCGGCGCTATCCTCCAATCTCAAGATGCGGCCCGCACTTTGCCACGCCGCATCTTGCCCATCGGTGATATTGCGTGCTCTAGCAACGCAATGAAGATGCGCGAACTCGAGCAGCGGACCGGGGTCCATCGCGAGACGATCCGCGTCTATCTGCGCCATGAGCTGATCCCGCCGCCGACCCGCACCGGCAAGACGGTCGCCGATTATGGCGAGGAGCATGTCAAGGCGATCGCGGCGGTGCGGCGGCTGCAACAGGACAGCCGGCTGACGCTGCCGCAGATCCGGGCGATGATGGATGGCGGCCCCGCCGACCAGCGGGTCAGCGCCAATGCCTTCTCGCATCTCGAGCAACTCGTCGCGGCGCGGGTCGGGCTCGACGACCATCTCGTCTCGCTCGATCAACTCGCGCTACGTTATGCGCATGCCCGCAAGGATGCTCGCGCGCTTGCCGGCTTCGGCGCGATCGAGATCGTCCGGGCGGGCGAGGGGGGTGACAGCGGCGACGCGGTGACGATCAGCGATGCCGAGCTGATTTCGATCTGGGGCGAGATGCGCAACCGCGGCTTTCTCGAGAAGCTCGATTTCCGGCCGAAGATGCTCGACTTCTATGTCGAGGCGGCGAAGTTCGTCGCGGGCTGGGAGGCGCGAACCTTCCTCGACCGCACCGAGGGCCGGATCGACGAGGACGCGGCGGCGGCGATGATCGAGCAGGCGCTGCCGCTGATGCTCAATTTCTTCGGGCTGTTGCGCCGCAAGGAATTCCTGCGCGCGATCCGGACGGGCGAGACCGCCGAGACGATCCTCGCGCCACCCGGTGTCGTCCCGACTACATCGTCAGCACCGCCTTCACGCAGCGGCCGGCGTGCTGGTCCGCGATCGCGCGGTTGATCTCGGCGAGCGGATAGAGGGTGATCAGCCGGTCGAACGGGAAGCGGCCGTCCGCGTAGAGCGCGATCAGCCTGGGCACGAACAGCCGCGGATCGGCGTCGCCCTCGGTCACCCCGCAGATCGACGCGCCGAGCGACAGCAGCGGTAGCGGCGCGATCGTGATCGTCGTGTCGAGCGTCTTGGGGACCCCGACCATCGCCAGCCGGCCGCGCACCCCGAGCACCGCAACCGCCGCCTCGATCGCCGCCGGATGGCCCGAGCTTTCGAGGATGCGCGATACGCCGTCGGGCAGGATTGCCCGCACCGCGGCGGCGACGTCGCCCGCCGCCGGATCGACGACATGGGTCGCGCCGAGGTCCAGCGCGAAGTCGCGGCGCGATGCCAGCGGATCGACTAGGATGATCGTGCCGGCGCCGACCGCGGCGGCGGCCATCACCCCGCTCAGCCCCACCGGGCCGCCGCCGCTCACCAGCACCGAGTCTCCGGCGCCGACCCCGAGGGTGTTGAACACCGCGCCGGCGCCGGTCATGATTCCGCAGCCGAGCGGGCCGAGCAGCGCCAGCGGTGCCGAGGCGGGCACCTTCACGACATTGTGCGCGGCGACCAGCGCGTGGGTGGCGAAGGATGACTGGCCGAAGAAATGGCTCGACACCGGACCGTCGGCATCGCGCAGCGCGGTCGATCCGTCGGCGCGGCGGCCGCCGAAATTGAGCGCGGCGAACTGGCTGCAATAGCTGGGCTCGCCCGCCCGGCACGAGGCGCAGGCGCGGCACGCGGCGAAGCCGAGCACCACCGGATCGCCGGGCGCGAGATCGCGGACATCGGTGCCGACCGCTTCGATGATCCCCGACCCCTCATGGCCGAGCACCGCGGGCAGCGGGGTCGGCAGGATCTGGTCGCGGACGACGAGATCGGTGTGGCACAGCCCGGTCGCGACGATCCGCACCCGGACCTCGCCCGGGGCCGGATCCTCGAGCGTCAGCGGTTCGATCGTGAACGGCCCGCCGGCTTCGCGGACGATGGCGGCTGAAATCTCCATAAGCTTCCTCTCCCGGACGATGGTCCGACCATTTTCGTCGTTCGCGCATTTTTCGCTTTGACAGGTCGGCGAATCCAGTTACGTATTGCGTCAACGTAATACGTAAAACAAGCCAAAATGGTAGGACCTATGGAGCGCCGCACCGCGGCCGCCCCGGGCAGGATGAGGAACGAGATGGCGACGATCGTGCACCTGAACAGCCGTCCGAAAGTGCCGGACGACATTGCCGGCATCGTGATTTCGCCGAAATCCTATGCCGACGATGCGGTAATCTATCCGGCGCTCAAATGGCTGCGCGAGAATATGCCGCTCGGCGTCGCCGAGGTCGAAGGCTATGATCCGATCTGGCTCGTCAGCAAACATGCCGACATCAAGGCGATCGAGCGCGATTCGAAGCTGTTCCGCAGCGGCGACCACAACACCGTATTGACCGACAGGGCCGGTGACGCCTTCACCCGGTCGATCAACGACGGGTCGCTGAAGGTGATCTCGTCGCTAACCTATATGGATCATCCGGAGCATGGCGCCTACCGTTCGATCACGTCGAACTGGTTCCTGCCCGGGCGGATCGCCAAGCTCGAGGCGCAGATCCGGACGCTTGCGCGCCGGTCGGTCGACCATCTGCTGAGCTTCGACGGCGAATGCGATTTCGTCCAGGATTTCGCGCTCCATTATCCGCTGCGGGTGATCATGTCGCTGTTCGGGGTTCCGCCCGAGGACGAGCCGCGCATGCTCAAGCTCACCCAGGAGTTTTTCGGGGTCCACGACCCCGAGGAACAGCGCGACGAGATGGTCGACGATCCGGTCGCGGCGGCGAAGATGTGGTATGCCTCGCTGCAGGACTTCTACGAATATTTCGACGTGCTGAGCGCCGAGCGCCGCAGGAACCCGACCGACGACCTGCTGTCGCTGATCGCCAATTCGACCGTCAACGGCCAGCCGATCCCGCGCGAGGAGGCCAATGGCTATTATGTCGCGATCGCGACCGCCGGCCATGACACGACCTCGTCGACGACCGCGGGCGGCATGCACGGCATGATCAGCTTCCCCGGCCAGTTCGACCTGGTGCAGTCGGACCCGGCGATGATCCGGCCGATGATCGACGAGGCGCTGCGCTGGAGCTGCCCGGTCAAGCATTTCATGCGCAACGCCGCCGCCGACACCAGCGTGCGCGGCCAGGCGATCGGCGCGATGGACCGGCTGATGATGTGCTACCCTTCCGGCAATCGCGACGAGGAGGTGTTCGACGATCCGAACCGCTTCGACGTGCGCCGCGGCCCCAATCCGCACATCGCCTTCGGCTTCGGCCCGCATATGTGCCTGGGCCAGCATCTCGCCAAGCTCGAGATGCGGGTGCTCTACGAGGAACTGATGCCGCATCTGGCCTCGGTCGAGCTCGCCGGCGAACCCAAGCTGGTCGAGACCAATTTCGTCGGCGGCTACAAAAGGCTGCCGATCCGCTTCCGCAAGAAATGACCTGCCGGGGCGCCGGCGGCCTGCACCGTCGGCGCCCGCACCCGACGATTTTCGAACACCCCGTCCCCAACGAACAAGAAGACCGACCCAGGACAAGAAACGGGCGGTCCAGAGGAGGATAGTCATGAAGAGCAGCACGCTTATTCTCGCCGGCGTTTCGACGCTCGGCCTCATGTCCGCGACGATGGCGCAGGCCCAGGTCCAGACGGCGCCCGCGCCCGCCGAACCCGCGGCGGCGGCGGCGACCGGCGCCGACACCGGCGGTCTCGAGGAGATCGTCGTCACCGCGCAGAAGCGCGAGCAGGCGCTCAACGACGTGCCGCTGTCGGTGACCGCGGCGTCGGGCGACAAGCTCGCCAGCCAGGGGGTCAAGGACGTCAGCGATCTGGCGAAGATCGTGCCGGGCTTCAGCTACACCGAGAGCGCTTATGCGACCCCGGTGTTCACCCTGCGCGGCATCGGCTTCTACGACACCAGCCTTGCCGCCAAGTCGACGGTCAGCGTCTATCTCGACCAGGTGCCGCTGGCCTTTTCGGTGCTGACCCGCGGCGCGACGCTCGACCTCGAACGGGTCGAGGTGCTCAAGGGGCCGCAGGGCACCCTGTTCGGATCGAATTCGACCGGCGGTGCGATCAACTATATCGCCGCCAAGCCGACGACCACGCTCAAGGCCGGGATCGATGCGGGGATCGAGCGTTTCGGCAAGGTCTCGCTCGGCGGGTTCGTCAGCGGGCCGCTGTCCGACACGCTCACCGCGCGGGTCGCGGCGCGCACCGAACAGGGCGGCGACTGGCAGCGCAGCTACACCCGTAACGCCAAGCTCGGCGGCAGCAATTTCAGCACCGGGCGGCTGCTGCTCGATTACAAGCCGACCGACCGGGTGTCGTTCGAGCTCAACCTCAACGGTTTCGTCGACAAGAGCGACGGCCAGGCCGCGCAGCTGATCGGGGTGGTGCCGCTCGGCAATCCGGCGCGGCTCGGCACGCTCGCCACCTATCCGCGCGCGCCCGAGAACAACCGCGACGCCGACTGGAGCGTGGGGCAGGAGCCCAAGCGCGACAACTGGTTCTACCAGGGCTCGCTGCGCGGCGACGTCGAACTCGGCGACGACCTGACCGCGACCTCGATCACCGCTTATTCGCGCTATCATCACGACACCGATCTCGACCCCGACGGCGTCGCGCTGCGCGATTATTTCTACAACACCGTCGGCAAGATCACCTCCTTCTCGCAGGAACTGCGCCTGCAGGGGAAGGTCGGCGACGATCTGAGCTTCATCGTCGGCGGCAATTATGCGCGCGAAAAGGCGTTCCAGCAGGACAATTCGGGGCCCTATACCGACGCGACATCGGCCTATCAGCTGGTCGACGCCGGGCTGAGCCCGATCCCCTTCTTCGTCTATGCGCAATACAGCCACCAGAAGTTCGACAACAAGGCGGTGTTCGCCAACGTCGATTACGACATCGGCGACCGGATCACCCTGCATGGCGGCATCCGCTATACCGATACCAGGATCGATTTCCGCGGCTGCACCGCCGATCGCGGCTTCGCGCTGGGGCAGGGCATCCAGAATCTGCTCAACTTCATCCGCGGCAGCGTCGGGCTGTCCGCGATCGCGATCCCGGCCGGCGCCTGCGTCACGATCAATTCGGCGACGCTGACCGCGGGCGAGGTCCAGGGCAAGCTGAACGAGGACAATATCTCGTGGCGCGCGGGCATCGATTACAAGCCGAGCCGCGACCTGCTGCTCTATGCCTCGGCCAGCCGCGGCTACAAGTCGGGCAGCTTCCCGCTGCTGTCGGCGAGCGACGCCGCGCAGTTCGACCCGGTCACCCAGGAATCGGTGATCGCCTATGAGGCGGGGGTGAAGGCGACGATCGGCCGGATCGCCCAGGTCAACGGCGCGATCTTCTATTACGATTATCGCGACAAGCAGCTGAAGGGCCGGGTGGTCGCCAATCCCGATGTGTTCGGGCCGCTCGAGGCGCTGGTCAACGTCCCCAAATCCTCGGTCAAGGGCGGCGAGATCCAGATCGATCTGGCACCGGCGCGCGGGCTGACCCTCAGCCTCGCCGGCACCTATATCGACACCAAGGTGCGCGGCGATTTCCGCAACTATGACAGCTATGGCAACCTCACCAATTTCGGCGGATCGGCCTTCCCCTACACCCCCAAATATCAGGGCGTCGCCGATATCCAATATCAGTGGGAGGCAAGTGCGACGGTCTCGCCGTTCATCGGCGCGAACATGAGCTACCAGAGCGCGACCAAGGCGGTGCTCGGCAATTCGCGGCTCACCCCGTCGGCCGATCTGAGCGCGCGCGGTGGATTGAAGATCGACGATTATGCGCTGGTCGATCTGCGCGCCGGCGCCAGCTTCGACGGCAAGAAATACAAGGTGACGGCCTATGTCCGGAACCTGTTCGACCAATATTACTGGACCAACGCGACCCGCATCACCGACACCACCGTCCGCTTCGCCGGGCGCCCGCGCACCTATGGCGTGTCGGCCTCGGCGCGCTTCTGAGCGGCTCTCATCCCTTGATATCCTCCCCCTGGACGCCGGCACTGCACCTGACCGGCGTCCCTTTTTTCGTCAGCGCAAGGACATCGTCATGAGCTACAGATTGTTGATCGACGGCAGGCTGGTCGAGGGTGCCTCGACGATCGAGGTGATCGATCCGGCGACCGGCGCGGTCTTCGAGCGTTGCGCGCGCGCCGATGCCGCCCAGCTCGACGCCGCGGTTGCCGCCGCGGCGCGGGCCTTTCCGGGCTGGTCGGCGCTGCCGCACGGCGATCGCCGCGCGATGCTCGAGCGGCTCGCCGATGCGATGGAGGCGCGGCAGGAAGAATTCTGCACGCTGCTGACCCGCGAACAGGGCAAGCCGACCCCGCAGGCGCAGTTCGAGATCGGCGGGTCGATCGCGGCGCTGCGCTATTTCGCCGCGCAGGAACTGCCGGTCGAGACGATCCGCGACACCGACGTCGAACGGATCGTCGAACAGCGGGTGCCGCTGGGGGTGATCGCCGCGATCACGCCGTGGAATTTCCCGGTGATCCTGCTGATGCTCAAGCTCGCCCCCGCGCTTGCGATCGGCAACACCATGGTCGCCAAGCCGGCGCCGTCGACCCCGCTCACCACCGCGCTGTTCGGGGAGATCGCCGCCGACATATTGCCGCCCGGGGTGCTCAACATCATCGTCGATGCCAATGATCTCGGCGCCGCGCTGACCGATCATCCCGACGTCGCCAAGGTCAGCTTCACCGGATCGACCGCGACCGGCAAGCGGGTGATGGCGAGTGCCGCGGGGACGCTCAAGCGGCTCACCCTCGAACTCGGCGGCAACGATGCCGCGATCGTCCTCGACGATGCCGATGTGAAGGCCGTCGCGCCGAAGATCTTCGACGCGGCGATGATCAATGCCGGGCAGGTCTGCCTGGCGGTCAAGCGCGTCTATGCGCCGCATGCGATGCTCGACGATCTCTGCGCCGAATTCGCGCGGCTCGGCCGTGCGGCGGTGGTCGACGACGGGCGCAACCAGGGGGCGCAGATCGGCCCGGTCCAGAACCGGCCGCAATATGAGAAGGTGCTCGGCCTGATCGACGAGGCCAAGGCGCAGGGCAAAGTGGTGGTCGGCGGCGAGCCGATCGACCGCGCCGGCTATTTCATCGCCCCGACCGTGATCCGCGACCTGCCCGACGACGCCCGGCTGGTGCGCGAGGAGCAGTTCGGCCCGGTCTTTCCGGTGCTCGGCTATGACAGCATCGACGAGGTGATCGCCCGCGCCAACGACAGCGATTTCGGGCTCGGCGGCACGATCTGGACCAGCGACCCCGAGCGCGGCTTCGCGGTGGCGATGCGGATCCATTCGGGCACGGTCTGGGTCAACAAGCATCTCGACATGCCGTTCGACATTCCATTCGGCGGGGCGAAGCAGTCGGGGATCGGTCGCGAGCAGGGCGTCGACGGGATGAAGGAATTCACCCAGGCGAAGATCATCAACATGGCGAAGGCGAGCTGAGGGGGGCTGGCGCCACCTCTCCTTGCGTCATCCCGGACTTGATCCGGGATCTCTTTTCTTCTTTTCGGCCAGGGAGAAGAAGGCAGTGAGATCCCGGATCAAGTCCGGGATGACGGATTGAGAGGTTGTCGACCACCAATAAGAAGGGCGGCACCCGCAGATGCCGCCCCTTCGATCTTCCGCGAAGGTTACCCCGCTTACTCCGCCGCGACCAGCGCGCCGGTCTCCGCGTCGTGCATCGCCTCGAGCATCCGCCGGGTCTGGTTGACCGCGCCATCGCTGGCGATGCCGACGAACTTGCGGCCCGGGGTTTCGCTGATCCGGGCCTGCTGCGCCTCGAGGGTGACCTCGTCCTCGCTGATCGTGTCGAAGAACTGGTCGAACAGCACCTCGGGCACGCCGCTTTCCTTCGATGCGGTGGTGCAGATCGTCCACAGATAATGGGTCGTGGTCTCGGTCTCGGGGGTCACGAAATGGTTGTTGGCGAGCATGAAGCCATGGTCGCGCCTGCCCTCATAGGCGCCAGTGTCGACGTCGCAGCCGCCGGCATTGACGCGCAGGGTCATGCCCTTGCCGGGTTCGAAGCGGACCTCCTGCCAGCGGTCGATCCGGCCCTCGAAGCCGCCGGCGTCGATATAGGATTTGGGGGGCACCGAATTGGGCATGTGGCGGATCAAGGTCACCTTGCGGCCGTCATAGTCGACCTTGGTGTCGGCGCCATAATGTTGTTCGGGATTGCCGCCGATCGTGCGGGCATGGATGTAGGGGACGTGGGTCAGGTCCATGATGTTGTCGACCAGCAACTGCCAGTCGGCCTTGACCGGGAAGTTGAACGCCTTCCACGTCCAGCGCGGATCGTCATGTTCGGGGGTGTCGATGATCGTCGCCGGATCGGCGAGCGCGGCTTCGCCCATCCAGATCCAGATGAGCTGGTCCTTCTCGCACACCGGATAATGGCGGACATTCGCCGCGGCCGGAATGCGGCTCTGGTTGGGGATGCGGGTGCAGGCGCCGCGCTTGTCGAACTCGACGCCATGATAGCAGCAGCGGATGATCTCGCCGTCGACATGGCCCGCGCTCAGCGGCATCGCGCGGTGGCTGCAGCGATCCTCGAGTGCGGCGATCTCGCCCGACGCGGTGCGGAACAGCACCACCGGCTCGCCGAGATATTTGCGGCCGATCTGCTGGCCGGGGGCGATGTCCGCGGCATAAGCGGCGACATACCAGGCGTTGCGAATGAACATGGATCGGCTCTCCGAGGTCGTGGGGACGTGGCGCATCGGCCTTATCGTTGGTCCCGCAAAATAGGCGCGCGCGGGGATGCGGCCAAATAATATTGCAATATCGCCATTCGAAATCCGGGAGCGAGCGGGCGCGGCATAAGCGATATTGAGCGCAGCCTGTTAAATCCTCCCCATCGCAGATGGGGAGGGGGACCGCGTAGCGGTGGAGGGGTCTGCGCAACATGGATAGCGCGGAAAACCCCTCCACCAGCTTCGCCACGGCTGCTACGCAGCCGGCTTCGCGCTTTCACCATGCCCCCGGCATGGTGACGCACTCCGCCCCCCTCCCCAAAGCTGCGCTTCAGGGAGGATTTAAGTGTCAGCGCAGATAGAGGCCGCCATTCATGTCGAGGGTCGCGCCGACGAAGAAGCCGCCGCGGTCCG
This sequence comes from Rhizorhabdus sp. GW822-FHT03C02, assembly GCF_058801765.1. Taxonomy (NCBI): domain Bacteria; kingdom Pseudomonadati; phylum Pseudomonadota; class Alphaproteobacteria; order Sphingomonadales; family Rhizorhabdaceae; genus Rhizorhabdus; species Rhizorhabdus sp. GW822-FHT03C02. The sequence continues at coordinate 90,930 of NZ_JBXANN010000008.1, read as the reverse complement.
AGGCGAGCAGGGCGGTCGCCGCGGCGATCTCCGACACCTGCATGAAGCGGCCGATCGGCACCTCGCCTTCGACCCGCGCGATCGTCTCGGGGGACATCCGCACCTTGGCGCTGTCGATCGGGCCGGGGCAGACCGCGTTGACGGTCACCCCGGTGCCGGCGAGATGGCGCGCGAAATATTTGGTGAGCATGATCGCCCCCGCCTTCGATGCGGCATAATGCGGCGAGGCGACGGTGCCGCCATTCTGGCCGGCGAGCGAGGTGATGTTGACGATCCGGCCATAGCCGTTCGCCACCATATGGTCGGCGAGCACCTGCGCGCTCAGGAAGACGCTGCGCATGTTGATGCGGACGATCTCGTCGAATTCCTCGGGGGTGATGTCGGGGGTGGGGGTGCGCTTGGCATAGCCGGCATTGTTGACGACGATGTCGAGCTTGCCCCAGCGATCGACGATCGCCGCGAGCGCAGCCTCGAAATCGCCTTTCTCGCGGACGTCGAGGCGGATCGCGAAGGCGGTCTCGCCGCTGGGATCGAGCGACTGGGCGACCGCGGTCGCGGCGTCGAGATCGACGTCGCTGACCAGCAGCCGGCAACCGCCGGCATGGAATTCGCGCACGATCGCCTCGCCGACCCCGCGCGCGCCGCCGGTGACGATCGCGGTGCGACCGACGAAGGAGAAGCTGCCATTGGGCGGAATCGCGAGATCGTCGGTGGTCATGTCAGTCCTCGAAACGAAAATGGGGAGGAGCGCGGGAGCACGCTCGTCCCCAGGGAGGGATCGGCTATTTCTTGAACGAGATCGTCGCGCCGAAGGTGCGCGGCGTGTTGGTGAAGATCTTCCAATAGGTGGTGCCGTTGCCGGGACGCGCCAGGAAGGCGGTGATGTCGTCGGCGTGGAGGATCTGGTAGTTGTTGGTCAGATTCTTGACCCAGGCGCCGACGCTCCAATTGCCGCCGGGCGCGTCATAGGTCAGCCGCGCGTTGAGGGTGCGGCCCTTGGTGTCGTTGTACAGGTTCGGATAGAGCCGCAGCGTGTTGGCGTCGTCGGTAGAGATCCGCGCCGAATAGTTGAAATCGGCCTGCGGGGTGATCGTCGCCCCGCTCGGCAGCTTCGCGGCATAGCTGGCGCCCAGCGTGAAGGCGTCGCGCGGCGCATATTTGGCCGGGTTGCCCGAATAGTTGACGTTGACCAGCGGGTCGAACAGCGACGTATATTTGCCGTCGAGGTGGGTATAGTTGAAGTTGATCCGCATCCCCTCGAACGGGCGGAACACCGATTCCACCTCGGCACCACGCATCAGCAGGGTGCCGTTATAGGTGTGGGCGATGCCGCCGGCGCCCGAGAAATTCTGGAGATTCCGGGTCTTCTGGCGGAAGATCGAGACGTTCAGATCGACCTTGTTGTCGAAGAAGCGGCTCTTGGCGCCGACTTCCATATTGACCGCCTTTTCGGGGTCGAGCGGAATGGTCGGGTTGCGATAGGCATTGTCGACGAAGCCGCCGCTCTTGAAGCCCTTCGCATAGGTCGCATAGAGGTTGACCGCGTCGACCGGCTTCCACTTGGCGGTGAAGCGCGGGGTGAGGGCGTTCCAGGTCTTGCCGCCCGAGGCGAACACTTCGCCGGGGAAGCCGAAGGCCGCGATCGCGCCCGGATCGGTGTTCGAGAAGGCGTGATAGTCGATCTTCTTGCGGTCGCTGGTGTAGCGCGCGCCGGCGACCAGCGCGAAGCGATCGGTGACCTCGAAGGTCGCCTCGCCGAACACCGCGAGGCTGCGGACATTGCCGTCCTGGACCCGGTTGATGTTGGTGATCGACGGGTTGGGGCGCGCCGCGACCGCGGTCGAGCTGCCCGGCAGCGGGCTGTAGAAGAAGCTGTTCTGGGTCGAGACGTCGGCGGACAGATAATAAGCGCCGACGACATAGGAGAGGCGGTTGGGCGCCGAGGCGAAGCGTACCTCCTGGGTGAAGCTGCGGTTGCGGACGTCCTGGGCGCGGCCGAACACCGGCACCGTCGTGCCGACCGGCACGTCGTCGTTGAGCGCATAGCTGTCGTTCATCCGGTAGCCGGTGATCGCGGTCAGCGCACCGCCGAACAGGTCGAGGTCGCCGCGCAGATAGCCGCCGCGCAGCCGCTGGTGGAAGGGCGACCGGGCATAGTCGTTGTTGGTCCAGTGATCGTCGGTGAAGTTGCCGAAGGTCGCCGGTATGCGCTGGACGCCGCCGATGCCGAGCGAGATCGCGCCGCCATTGCCGCTGGTATAGCTATAGTCGCCGCCGAGGATGATCTTGAGCGTCTCGGTCGGCTTGAACAGCAGCTTGCCGCGCACCGCATAGCTGTCGAGATCGCCATAATTGCCGCGCTGGTTCGGGGTGTCGATCAGCCCGTCGGACCGTTCGGTGCTGAACGCGATGCGCGCGGCGATCTTGTCCTCGGACAGCATCGTGTTGAACGCGCCCTCGGTGCGCAGATAGCCTTTGTTGCCGCCGGTGACCTGGCCGTAATAGTCGGTGTCCATCTCGGGATTGTTGGTGACCACCGCGATCGCGCCGCCGACGACGTTGCGGCCGAACAGCGTGCCCTGCGGGCCGCGCAGCAGCTCGACCCGGCTGACATCGTAGAAGTTCGAGTTCAGGTCGTTGTTGAACACATAATAGACGTCGTCGACGAAGAAGGCGACCGGGGTGTCGAGCGTCGCGGTGCGGAAGGTCGAGACGTTGCCGCGGATCGCGACGATCGACAGCGACTTGTCGGCGGTGTTGATGGTGATGCCGGGCACGGTCTGGACCAGTGCCGCGGGGCTGAACACCTGCTGGGTGCGCAACTGCTCGCCGCCGAAGGCCGCGATCGAGAAAGGCACCTCGCGCACCGTCGATTCGCGGCGCTGCGCGGTGACGATGATCTCGCCCTCCACGGAATTGGCGCCGCTGTTGCCGGCGGCATCGGCGGGCGGCGTTGCCTCGCCGGCCGGCGCGGTTTCGGCCGGCGCGGGCGCCGTCGCACCCTGCGCAAGGGCCGGCGCCGCCAGCATCATGGCCAGCGCACCCAGCGCGGAATGGGTTGAATATCGTGTCTGCACCACAGGACTCCCCTTCGTAAAAACCGGCGGATTCAGGTCCGCTTCTGACGGGTCCAGACAGCATCCGGCGGCGGTGCGCAAGACGTCATCCCGGTTTTCGAATGGACAGACCTTCTTTCCGATCGCTCCAACCCCCGCAAACATCTAGGCGCTTGGCGATCGCTGGCTTATTGCCTTGTTGGACAGGCAAGCGATTTCGGATGGCACTTCACCTTTCGGGCCAGCGGAATCCGCCGAATAAAATTGCAAGGAAAGAATGTCAGATGCAGTCGAGCGACAGTATTGATTTGACCCGCGTCGGCCCGGGCACCGTGATGGGTAGCTTCATGCGCCAGTACTGGATGCCGGCGGTGCTCTCGTCCGAGGTCAAGGCCGATGGCGATCCGGTACGGCTGCTGATCCTGTGCGAGAAGCTGATCGCGTTCCGCGACAGTTCGGGCCGGGTCGGGATCATGGACCATCGCTGCCCGCATCGCTGCGCGTCCTTGTTTGTCGGCCGTAACGAGCAGAACGGCATACGCTGCGTCTATCATGGCTGGAAATTCGACGTCGACGGCAAGTGCGTCGACATGCCGAGCGTCCCCGCGCGCCAGGACTTCAAGGACAAGGTCCACGCCAAGGCCTACAAGACTCACGAGGCCAACGGGCTGATCTGGGTCTATATGGGCGAGGATCAGGCCAATCCGCCGCCGCTGCCGCGGATCGAAGCGACGATGATCCCCGATTCCGAGATCTGGTGCCTGCAGCGCGACTGCAACTGGCTGCAGGCGCTCGAGGGCGACATCGACACCTCGCATGTCGGCTTCCTCCATGTCGGCTCGCTCGATCCCGACGATCTCGACGAGGATCATCCGATGCGGCCGACGGTGCTCAACCGCTCGCCCGACTATGAGGTCGCACAGGCCGACTGGGGGGTGATGTACGGCGCCTATCGCCCGAATGACGACGGCCAGATGTCGTGGCGCATCGCCCATTTCATGTTTCCGTTCTGGACCCAGACCCCGAACAATCGCTTCGCCACCCGCGCGATCGCCCGCGCCTGGGTGCCGATGGACGACGAGCATTCGATGCTGTTCGACATCACCGGCGGGGTCGATGCCGGCAATCCGGCCTATACCTCGACCCTGAAGGACGGCACCCCGCTCTACGACACGATCCGCTATGCGCCCAACACCACCGACTGGTATGGCCGCTGGCGGTCGACCGACAACATCGCCAACGACTGGGCGATCGACCGCGAATCGCAGCGCAACGGCCACCAGTTCACCGGCATCCCGAACATCACGATGCAGGACCAGGCGGTGACCGAGAGCATGGGGCCGATCACCGACCACAGCTTCGAGAATCTCGCCCCGACCGACCAGATGATCGCGCGCACCCGCCGTCGCCTGCTGCTCGCGGCGCGCGCGCTGGCGAACAAGGGGATCGTCCCGCCGGGGGTCGCCGATCCCGACATCTTCTACCGCGCGCGGGCGGGCTCGTTCCTCCACGATCCGGCCGATACGCTGATGGGCGCCTATGAGGCGGCGCTCGGCAAGGCGGTGCGCTGGCCGCGCGAGGAGGTCGAGGCGGCCGAGTAAGCTTGAGCCGCGGCCGGTGCGATCCATGCGCCGGCCGCTGATGACAACCCGAAGGAATAACCAGGTGATGATACGAGTTGAGGTGGAGCCGGGGCGCCGATCACGGGCGGTCCGGTCGATCCATCGCCACACGCGACGCACCGGACGGAGAGGCTGATGCACGCGAGACTGAGGAACATCCGCTGGGAAGCGGAGGGGATCAACTCCTATATATTGGAGCCGATGCCGGGCGAGGTCTTCCCGCCCTTCGATCCCGGCGCCCATGTCGACGTCCAGCTCTCGCCCGGGCTCGCGCGCAGCTATTCGCTGGTCAACGATCCGGCGATCCGCGGCTATTACGAGATCGCGGTCCACCATGCGATCGACGGCCGCGGCGGATCGCGGCATATCCACGAGCATTGGCGGGTCGGCCAGATCCTCGAGATCTCGGCGCCGAAGAATAATTTCCCGCTCGAGGAAACGGCCTCCCACAGCGTGCTGATCGCGGGTGGGATCGGCATCACCCCGATGCTGCCGATGATCGCCCGGCTCGAGAAGCTCGGCCGCAGCTGGGAGCTGCATTATGTCGCGGCGACCCCCGATCGCGCCGCCTATGTCGATCGCGTCGCCGACCATGACCGGGTCGAGATCGCCTATGACGGTGTGCCCAACGGGCGCCGGCTCGACCTCAAGGCGATCTGCGCCGCGGCGCCCGCCGACGCCCATCTCTATTGCTGCGGTCCATCGGGGATGCTCGACGCCTTCGTCGCGATCAACGCCGACCGGCCGAAGGGCCATGCCCATATCGAATATTTCTCGGCCGAGACCGAGCTGGCGACCGAGGGCGGCTATGCGCTCGAATGCACGCGCAGCAAGAAGCGGATCGTCGTCGAGGAGGGCGAGACGATGCTCGATGCGCTGCTCACCGCCGGGATCGATGTCGGCTTCGCCTGTTCGGAAGGGATTTGCGGGACCTGCCAGGTGCGGGTGCTCGACGGGGTCCCCGACCATCGCGACCATTTCCTGACCGAAGACGAAAAGGCCGCCAATAGTTCGATCATGGTCTGTTGTTCAGGATCGAAGTCGACGACATTGGTACTCGACATTTGATATATGGTGCCACCCTGGCAAAGGACTTGCGATCGACTGGCGACTATTCGTCCCGGTCCGACGCATCCCATCGCTGCATCGATAACCTCCGCAAGGCGTGGACAGCGTGACGATCGCCGCCATCGTCCCTGTTTTCGAATGCGCATCCCATGATCCTTATGGGGCGACCTCGCGGGCTTCGGCTAGGGGAGGCGCGAGCGCTGCTTATGACATCGCCCCGATCGAGAGGATGTTGATTTGGCGCAAGCCGTGACGACCGAAGCGGCCCCCGGCCTGCTCGACGATCTGCCATTGTCCGCCTTCCAGGTGCAGGCGGTGCTGATGGCGGCGGCGACGGTGGTGCTCGACGGGCTCGACAACCAGATGCTCGGGCTCGCGGCGCCATCGCTGATCCGGGAATGGGGCGTCGCCCGCGAGGCGCTCGGCGTGGTGTTCGCGCTGGGTTTCGTCGGCATGGCGTTCGGGACCCTCGCCTCGGGCTGGGTCGGCGACCGCTTCGGCCGCCGCAGCGCGCTGATCTTCGGCGTCGCGGTGTTCGGCGTCGCCACCCTGTTGACCGGTTTCGCGACCGACCTGACCCAGGTCGGCCTGCTGCGCACGCTCGCCGGGGTCGGCTTGGGCGGCATTCCCGGGACCGCGGCGGCGATGATCTCCGAATTCACGCCGCCGCGCTGGCGCAGCGTCGCGGTCACCTTCGGCGTGGTCTGCGTGTCGATCGGCGGCATCCTCGGCGGGGTCGCCGCCGCGCTGATCCTGCCGGACCTCGGCTGGCGCTGGCTCTTCTATCTGGGCGGCGGCATCTCGGTGGCGTTCGTCGCGATCCTCCACATGGCGATGCCCGAATCCCCGCGCTATCTCGCCGGCCGGCCGGCGCGTGGCGCCGAACTGACCGCGATGCTGCGCCGGATCGGCCATCCCGCGCCGGCGACGGTGCATCTGCCGAGCGCGGCCAACCCGACCGCGCCGTTCGTGCCGATGCGCGCGCTGTTCGGCGCGGCGCTGCTGCGCGACACGCTGGCGCTGTCGGTGGCGATGTTCGCGGGTATGTTCATGATCTATCTGATGTTCAACTGGGCGCCGACCCTGCTCGCGAGCGCGGGCTTCGGCCTGCCGACCGCGAGTTCGGGGCTGACCAGCTTCAACATCGGCGGGACGATCGGGGCGATGCTCGCGTCGATCGCGATCATCCGCTTCGGATCGCGCGGCACGCTGATCCTGATGGCGGTCGCCGGCGCGCTCGCCTGCCTGTTCCTCGCGCTGCTGCCGGTCGCCGGCGGCCGGCACGAGATGGCGCTGCTCGCCGGGCTCGGCGCGCTCGGCCTGTCGGCGAGTGCGGCGCAGTCGGCGATGTTCGCGGTCGGCGCCCATGCCTTCCCGACCGCGGTGCGCGCACGCGGTCTCGGGCTGATGGGCGCCGCCGGGCGGGTCGGTGCGGTGCTGAGCGCGCTGATGGGCGCGCTGCTGATCGGCCATGGCAATCCGGGTTTCTTCGGCACGCTCGCCGTGCTGATGTTGGTCAATGCGATCGGTTTCGCCGCGGTCCGGGGGCATATCCCCCGGCTGCGCGCCAGTCCGGTCGAGGCGTGAGAATATGAGCATGAGCAGCAGCGACGGCTTCGACTATATCGTCATCGGATCGGGATCGGCCGGCAGCGTGATGGCCAACCGGCTGTCGGCGGATCCCGCGGTCAAGGTCGCGCTGATCGAGGCGGGGCCGTCGGACCGCAAATTTCCGACCAGTTTCAAGACCCGGCTGCCGGTCGGCAACATCTTCCTGCTGCCGCACGCCAAATATAACTGGCAGCATATGCTTTCGGGCAACGATGCGGTCGGCAACCGCCAGATCGGCTTTCCGCGCGGCAAGATCTTCGGCGGCTGCAGCTCGATCAACGGCGGCGTCTATATCCGCGGCCAGGCCGCCGATTACGACGCCTGGGCGGCGGCCGGGAACGAGGGGTGGGGCTATGCCGACGTCCTGCCCGCCTTCCGGGCGATGGAGAACCATGCAGGCGGCGCCGACGCGGTCCATGGCGCGGGCGGCGAACTCGACGTCCACAAGCCGCGCCAGTTCAACCCGCTCGCGCGCGCCTTCGTCGAGGCGGCGGTCGAGGCGGGGCATCGCCGCAATCAGGATTTCGCCGGCGATCGCCAGGACGGGTTCGGCCAATATGACCTCAACCAGCGCAAGGGCATCCGCCTGTCGAGCTCGCGCGCCTTCCTCCATCCCGCGCTGGCCCGCCCCAACCTGACCGTGTTCGACGAGACCCTCGTCCACCGCATCGTCCTCGACCGCGGCCGGGCGGTGGCGATCGAGATCGTGCGCGGCGGCGAGCAGCGCACGCTGCGCGCCGGGCGCGAGATCGTGCTGTGTGCGGGCGCGATCAACTCGCCGCAGCTGCTGATGCTGTCGGGGATTGGGCCCGAGGCGCATCTGCGCGCGCTCGGCATCGATGTGCAGCAGCCGCTCGACGGGGTCGGCGCCAATCTCCAGGACCATCCGACCGTCCATATCTCGGTCGAGAACCCGACCGCCGAATCCTATGCGCTGTCGGCGCGCGCGCTGCCGCGGATCGCGATCAGCCCGTTGCGCTATCTGCTGCGCCGCGACGGCATGCTCGCGTCGAACGTCGCCGAGGCCGGCGGCTTCGTCGCGACCGATCCGGCGAGCGACCGCCCCGATGTCCAGATGACCTTCCTGGTCGGGTTGAAGGCCAATGCCCGGGTGATCCCGTCGACCCATGGCTATATGATCCTGACCCAGCTGCTGCGGCCGCTGAGCGTCGGATCGGTCAGGCTGGCGAGCGCGCGGCCCGACGACAAGCCGGTGATCGACCCGAATTTCTTCGCGCATCGCGAGGATATCGACACGCTGATCCGCGGCTTCCGCGAGGCGCGCCGGATCACCCGCCAGCCCGCGCTCGCGGCGCTGTCGGGCGCCGAGATCGAACCCGGCGCCGATGTCGACAGCGATGCCGAGATCGAGGCGGCGCTGCGCAAATATGTCAACACCGCCTACCACCCGACCGGCACCTGCAAGATGGGTCCCGACAGCGATCCGATGGCGGTGGTCGACCAGCGGCTGCGGGTGCGCGGGGTGTCCGGCCTTCGGGTGGTCGATGCCTCGATCATGCCGAGCATCATCAGCGGCAACACCAGCGCGCCGACAATGATGATCGGCGAGCGCGCGGCGCGCTTCATCCTCGACGACGCCGCCACATCGAACATCGCCGCCTGAACGGCGCATAGGGAGAGCATCATGGAATTGGGCAAAATCGTCGCGCGGCCGGCCTTTCTCGACCGCCTCGACCAGGACATGCTGATCGACGGCAAGCGGGTGCCCGCGCTGTCGGGCAAGCGCTTCGAGACCCGCAATCCGGCGACCGGCGAACTGCTCGCGATGATCGCCGAGGGCGCGCAGGAGGATGTCGATCGCGCGGTCGCGGCCGCCCGCCGGGCGTTCGTCGGGCCGTGGAGCCGGATGAAGCCGGTCGAGCGCCAGCGGATCATGCTGCGCCTCGCCGATCTGGTCGAGGAACATTATGACGAGCTGGCGATGCTCGACACGCTCGACATCGGCGCGCCGCTGTCGCGCACCCGGCTCGGCCGTGCCCGCGCCGGCGCGCTGCTGCGTTATTATGCCGGCCAGGTGACGACGATCCATGGTGAGACCCTGCCCAATTCGGCGCCCGGCGACGTGATGTCGCATACCCTCAAGGAGCCGATCGGCGTGGTCGCGGCGATCAACCCGTGGAACGGGCCGGTCGGCATGGCGGTGTGGAAGGCCGGGCCGGTGCTTGCCAGCGGCTGCACGATGGTGATGAAGCCCGCCGAACAGTCGCCGCTGTCGGCGCTGCGCTTCGGCGAACTCTGCGTCGAGGCCGGGGTGCCCGACGGGGTGATCAACATACTGACCGGGCTCGGTGCGGTCGGCGCGGCGCTGTCGAGCCATCCCGGGGTCGACAAGATCGCCTTCACCGGATCGACCGGGGTCGGCGAGAAGATCATCCGCGCCGCCGCGGCGACGATGAAGCGGGTGACCGTCGAGCTCGGCGGCAAGTCGCCGAACATCGTCTTCGCCGATGCCGATCTCGACAAGGCGGTGCCGGCGGCGGCGACCGCGGTGTTCGCCAATTCGGGCCAAATCTGCAGCGCGGGGACCCGGCTGTTCGTCCATAAGTCGATCCGCGCCGAGTTCATGGAGCGGCTCGCCGCGTACACCCGCACGATCAGGGTTGGCGATCCGCTCGATCCCGACACCGCGATCGGCCCGGTCGTGTCGGCCCCGCAGATGGAGAAGATCCTCGGCTATATCGACATCGCCGAACTGCAGGGGGCAAAGGCGCTGGTCGGTGGCAAGCGGATGGCGGGCGAGGGGCTCGATGCCGGCTTCTTCATCGAGCCGACGATCTTCGACGGGGTCGAGGACGGGATGACGATCGCCCGCGAGGAGATTTTCGGACCGGTGCTCTCGGCGTTCAGCTTCGACACGATCGAGGAGGTGCTCGAACGCGCCAACGCCACCGAATTCGGCCTCGCCAGCGGGGTCTGGACGCGCGACCTCGCCACCGCCCACCGCATGGCCCGCGGCATCCGCGCCGGGTCGGTGTGGATCAACTGCTACCAGATGCTCGATCCGGCGGTGCCGTTCGGCGGCTATGGGATGAGCGGCTTCGGCCGGGAATCGGGGATGCACCAGATCGACGAATATCTCGAGACGAAGGCGGTGTGGATCAAGCTGGATTAGACCCAGCCGAGCATCCGGCTGTCGGGATCGTTGGCGCGGGCGGTGGTGCCGACCTCGCCGAGCAGTTCGATGAAGCGCCGCTGCATCGCGGTCGGGCGCCAGCTGCGCCGGGTGGTGATGCCGATCCGCCGGGTGCTGTCGGGGAGCGGCGGGCCGACCCGGGCGAGCAGGCCGCTGCGAATCTGCAGCCCGACCTGGTCGGGGGAGAGCAGGGTCAGGAAATTGCCGTCGGTGAGCAGCCGGCCGATGATCATCACCGATCCGCATTCGATCGGGGTCGGCGGCAGCGCCCGGCCTTCGAACATCCGCTCCCAGATCGCGCGCAGCGGGGTGTTGGCGGGCGGGACGATCCACGGATAGGAGGCCAGCACGTCGAGCGGCGGCATGTCGGGGCCGGCGAGCGGGTGCTGGCTGCCGACCGCGATCACCAGCCGGTCCTCGTAGAGCGGGACCTGGTGGAGGTCGGTGATCTCGAACGGCCGCACCGCGCCGACGATCAGGTCGATCCGCCCGTCGCGCAGCGGCTCGACCAGTTCGCGCCAGCTCCCTTCGACGACCTCGAAGCGCGCCTGCGGCTGCTCCTGCGCCAGCCGCGCCATCGCCGCGGGAACCAGGAACGGGCGCGACAGCGGCAGCGCCCCGAAGGCGATCAGCTGGCCGCCGGTCTCGAGCCCCAGTTCGGCGATCGCGGCGTGGATCTCGCCGACCGCCAGCCGGATGCCGCGCGACAATTTCTTGCCGGCGGCGTTGAGCCATATCCCGCGCCCGCGCCGCTCGACCAGCTGGCCGCCGGTGACCTGCTCGAGATCGCCGACCGCGCGGTGGACCGCGGTCTGCGACAGGCCGGTGCTGTGCGCGGCGGCGGTGAAGCTGCCGGCGTCGGCCAGCGCGAGGAATGCGCGCAACTGGGTCATCGTCATCAGCCGCTCGGGATTCTGGAACACCCGGGTCAGCCCCTTGGCGCCGGCGGCGATATGGTCGATCGCGGCGCTGACCCGGTCGAGCACGATCTGGCCGACCGGGGTGGTGGTCATCCCGCCCGATCGTCGTTCGAACAGAACATAGCCGAATTGCTGTTCGAGCTTGGCAAGCCCCTGGGTCAGCGCGGGCTGCGACAGGCTGACCTGTTCGGCGGCGGTGGTGATGCTGCCATGCTCGGCGATCGCCAGCAGCGCGCGCAGATGGCGCAGATTGAGGTCGAACGGATCGGTGGCCATGCGTCGTGCCTAACCCAGGAGCAGGCGTGGCGCCAAAGGGATCGTCCCGACCATCCTCCGATAATGTCATCGACCGCGCGCATTTTCAATTGGACGGACCATTATTGAAAAGGTAGGACCATTCAATCGGCGCAGCCATGCGCGATCGTGAAACCGGGAAAGGACCTTCCGTGGATTTTGAGCTGCCCGACGAGATCATCGAGTTCCGCGACGTCACGCGGTCGATCGTGCGCGATCTCCTGCCTTATGAACTCGACTTCGTCGAAACCGGCAAGATCGCGCCGATCGTCCGCCAGACGCTGATCGACAACGGCTATTTCGGGCTCGGCCTGCCGGAAGAATATGGCGGCCTGGGCATGGGCGCGCTCGCGCAGTGCGTCGTCCAGATCGAACTCGCGCGGCTGCCACCGCAATTCTGGACCGAGCTGCGCCCGCTGATGGGGCCCGGCGCCAAGAATATCCTCAACCATGGCTCGCCCGAGCAGAAGGCGCGGCTGATCCCGGGCATGGCCGACGGCACGATCCCGATCGCCTTCGCGCTGACCGAGCCGCATTGCGGATCGGACCTCGCCTCGATGCGCACCACCGCGGTCCGCAACGCCGATGGCTGGCTGATCAACGGCAGCAAGACCTTCATCTCGAACGGCAAGAACGCCAAGGAGGTGATCGTCTATGCCTATACCGACAAGGCGGCGGGCCGGAAGGGCATCTCGGCCTTCCTGATGAGCGCCGACACCCCCGGCTACTCGATCGACGGCACCATCCCGCTGATGGGCACCGCGACCCCCGGCGTCTACGAGATGTCGTTCACCGATTGCCAGGTGCCCGCCGACGCGCTGCTCGGCGAAGAGGGGATGGCGTTCAACTATGCGCTCGAGGGGCTCAACGAGGGTCGGCTCAACGTCGCCGCGACCGCGGTCGGGATGGGCGAATATGCGCTCGAACTGGCGATCGACCAGGCCAAGACCCGGCCGGCGTTCGGCGGGGTGATCGCCGATTTCCAGGCGATCCGCCATTATCTCGCGACGATGGCGACCGACATGCGCGCCGCCCGGCTGATCCTGCTCGACGCCTGCTGGCGTTACGACCAGGGCGAGAAGCGCCGTGAACTCGCATCGATGGCCAAGCTGTTCGCGACCGAAGCCGGCAGCCGCACCGTCGACACCGGGCTGCAGATCTTCGGTGGATCGGGCTATTGCCGCGGCTTCGCGATCGAACGCCTCTACCGCGACATCCGCATCACCCGGATCTACGAGGGCTCGACCGAGATCCAGAAGAACACGATCTCGCGCGAATTGCTGCGCTGAACTTTTTATCCCTCTCCCGCATGCGGGAGAGGGTAGGGTGAGGGTCTTCTTCTTCTTCTTCGCTATTTGTCTGAGATAGGAAGGCAGAAGACCCTCATCCAAACCTTCTCCCGCGAAGGGCGGGAGAAGGCTTCAGAAGAACAAACAGACCGCTTCTACCCCAGCGCGCCGCTCGCCTTCAGCCCGGCGATCGCGCTTTCGTCCAGCCCCAGTTCCTCGCGCAGCAGCGCCGGGCCATGTTCGCCGAGCCCCGCGACGAGGTTGCGCGCCTCGGTGCGCGATTCTGACATGCGGAAGGGCGGGTTGGTGACGCGGTAGTCGCCGCCGCTGTCGGCGATCGTCGCGAAGGCGCCGCGCGCCACGAGCTGGGGATCGTCGAGCAGTTCGCGCACCTCGCGGTAGCGCGCGCAGGGCACGCCATGCCCGGACAATATGCGCTCGGCGTCGACCGCCGGCATGCCGATCGTCCACTCTTCGGTCAGCGCCAGCAGTTCGGCCCAGTTGGCGTTGCGCGCGGCGACGGTGCGGAAGCGCGGATCGTCGCGCCATTCGGGATGGCCGACCGCATCGGCGAGCTGCTCGAAATTGCGCGGGCTGGTGGGGGCCACCATGATGAAGCCGTCGGCGGTCTTGAGCGGGGTGTAGATCGGCCGCCGCGGCGCCGGGAACTGTGCCTGCTGGGTCTCGAACACCAGCATGCCGACCATCGCCTCGAGCATCGACAGGTCGATGAGCTGGCCCTTGCCGGTCTTCTCGCGCTGGTAGAGCGCGGCCTGGATCGCGCCGAACGCATGGGTGCCGCCGAGCACGTCGGCGATGAAGATGCCGCTGTTGGCGGGGCGGTCGGCGGTGCCGTCCTGATAGTCCATATTGACCATGTCGAACCCGCTCGACGCGTGCACCACCGGCGCATAGGCCGGGTCCTGCGCGCGCGGCCCGGTCTGGCCATAGCCCGAGACCGAGCAATAGATCAGCCGCGGGTTGATCGTCGCCAGGGTCGCGTGATCGAGGCCGAGTCGCGCCATCACCCCCGGGCGGAAATTCTCGACGACGATGTCGAAGCGCGGCAGCATCGCCTTGATCAGCGCGACCGCCTCGGGCGCCTTGAGGTTGAGCGCGATGCTGCGCTTGCCGGCGTTGAGATGGCCGAAATAGGCGCTGTGGCCATCGCGCATCGGCGGGCGGGCGCGAACCTGGTCGCCGTCCATCGATTCGACCTTCACCACATCGGCGCCGAGGTCGGCGAGCATGCGGGTGGCGAAGGGACCGGCCATCACCGCCGAGAAATCGAGCACGCGGACCCCGGCCAGCGCATCGCGGTTCGGGGAAAGGGGGGCTGGGTCGTTCACGATCGCTCTCCGGCTCGCACCGCTGGCTGCGATGTGAATGGTACGACCATTAAGCGATATGCCGCGCCTGTCAACGAAACAGGGGCGTCGGTCGAGGTTCAGAGCCGGTCGGCGAGCCGTCCTTTGACATTCTTGCGGACATGGCGGTGGACGCGTTCGAGATGCTTGCGCATCTCCAGCGCCGCCGCATCGGCGTCGCGGTCGCGCAGATGCTTCACCAGCCGCAGTCGCGACCGGATCAGCGATTCCTGCAGCGTCTCGTAATCGGGGCCGGCGACGAACTGGTGGAGGATCGCCGACAGCGAGTCGACGAAGATGCCGAAGATGCGGTTGCCGGTCGCCCGCGCCAGCACGTTGTAATAGGCGACCGCGCACTGATAGCGCGCCTCGACGGCGGTGACCGCCTTGGTGGCGTTGGCGATCGTCTCGAGCTCGGCGATGTCGGCCTCGGTGGCGCGTTCGCAGGCCAGCCGCACGATCACGTCCTGCAGCGCGATCCGCGCCTCGGTCAGTTCGTGCAGGGTGATGTCGCCGAGGCTGACATAGTCCTGCATGGCCTGGACGATGCGATCGGGCTCGGCCGCCTGGACGAAGGAGCCGCCCTTCACCCCCTTGGTGTTGCGCAGGATCCCGGCCATTTCGAGCGTGCGCAGCGCCTCGCGCAGCGCGCTGCGGCTGACCTGGAGCTGGGCCGCGAGCTCGCGTTCGGCGGGCAGCTTGTCGCCGGCCTTGAGCACCCCCGACGCCAGTTCGTCGCGGATCTTCGCGCAGATGACCTCGAAGGTCCGGCGGCTGTCTTTGGGGGGCTTGGACGCGCTGATGGGCATGCCCGATCCATGGCGCGGGACGGCGGTCGGCGGCAAGGGCGAAACCGCTTTCGCGTCGCCCGGCGACAACAAGAGATAGGCTCTCATTTTTTCAGTTGACTCCGAAAGCGGTTTGCTTAGCATGCTTATCAAAGAGGAGGAGAGCATGGCGACCATTCCCGAGCCGGCGAAGGCCAAGGGCGCACAGCGCGTCATCGAGGTGCTGGATTTCTTCGACGATCAGCATCATCGCGCGACGGTGATGGACATTGCCCGTCGCTATAATCGTCCGCAGTCGAGCACGTCCGAACTGCTCGCCAGCCTCGTCGACCTCGGCCTGCTCTACAAGGATCCGGGCTCGCGTTTCTATTCGCTCACCCCGCGCGCGGCGATCATCGGTTCGCTGTCGCAGCCGCGCATCGTCCGCGACGGCCGCCTCGCCGAACTGGTCGACACGCTGCGCGGCCAGACCGGCCTCGGCGTCGCGCTGGTCGGGATGGTCGGCGCCAACGCCCAGATCTTCCGCTGGAAGCCGGGCCTGCGCCGGGTCGAATCCGCGGGCCGCGATCTCACCGGCGGCCAGTGCGAGGATCTCTGCTCGACCGCCGCGGGCTGGCTGCTGCTGTCGACGCTGCCGCCGCAGCGCCGCGAGGGGCTGATCCGCCGCCTGAACGCCGAGGCGCCCGAAGACCGCAAATTCCTGCCCTCCGAAATGAGCGGCCGCGTCCAGGAAGCCGCGCGCCGCGGCTATGCGATCGGCCCGGCCGGCTTCGGCATCGAGGCGTCTTTGGTGTCGATCCTGCTGCCGACCGAATCCGACGACCGCTCGATGGCGATCGGGTTCGTCTATGACGCCTCCGACGAGCGCGATCCGGTCGCGCTGGCATCGGTGCTGCAGCAGGCGGTGCGCCGCTGCATCGGCGGGGTCGACGAGATGGACATGCCGTCGGTGATGGCTGGCGCCGCCTGAGCCCGGCTGGACGCGCCCTTGCCCGACAAGGGTGGTATCGATTTTCCCTTACCTATCGTCGCCCCGCACTCACATGGGGAGTTGTGGGTCAAGATGTCGTGTTAGGGTGACATGGATATTCTCCTTTGAAGCATCGGATGTAGGTCTGAGCCGGTTATGGAGACGCGGCCTAAGCCTGGTCCAACTCACATGCGGTCGCCGTACGAAGCGGCAGCACCATTATCCCGCGTGCGGCGGGCTAGGCTCAGGAGGGACGGGACCATTCTTGTTGTCGGCCCCTTTCAAGGGGAGCCCTGTGCGGGGTCGGTCCGCCCACCTGCATCCGTCAGGATTGATCAGATCCTGAGGAAGGGGTTGATCAGTTGGCCGTCGCCGATCGGCTGGCTGCCGTTATGGCGCCCTCGATGACGACGCCGGCCGAGATATATTTCCACAAGGCGACGAGCAGCTTGCGGGCCAGCGCGACGATGGTGGGCTTCTTGTAGCGACCTTCATTTCGCCTGACGCGGTCTTCGAACCATTTGCTCAGGACCGAGGCCGGTTGATGCCGTCGCCACAGCCAGGCGAGTTGGATCATCGTCGATCGCAATCGTGGATTGCCGGCTTTCGACACGCCCTGCTCACGGCTGACCCCGCCGCTTTGCCATGGTGTCGGCGCGAGGCCTGCATAGGCCGCCAACTGCTTTCGGTTGTCGAAATGGCGGTACAGCCCCTCGCACCACAGGACGCCGGCAAACTCGGGTCCTATGCCAACCAGGTCGAGCAGCATCGCCGCGGGCGCAGGCTGCGGGCCATCGGCCTGCGCGAGCAAGGCGTCTCGCGCCTTCTCCACCGTCCTGATCTGCTCGATCAACAGTTCGAGCCGGTCGAGCTCGCGGTCGATCTGTGCCTTGAGATTTTGGCCCAGCGGTTGGCCGTCGCGGGTCTTGATTTCGTCCAGTCGAGCGCGGCGGTCACGCCGCAACGGTTTGTAGTCGCCCACACCTTGCCCGAACAGCAGCCCTTTGATGCGGTTGACGTGCTCGATCCGCTCGGCAACCAGCGTCTTACGCTCCCGGATCAGCCGGCGCCGATCTTCCTCGGCATGGCTCGGGGGCCGGACCATCGCGCAAACCCGAGGCTCCCCCCGCAGATAGGCCATCAGCGTGCGGATCAGCATCTCGCCGTCGATCCGGTCGGTCTTGGCCCGCCTCCGGCGCCGCGAAACCGCTATCGAGGCAGGGTCCACCACGTGACTTTCGATTCCCTCATTCTCCAGAGCTCGGTGGATCGAAAAACCGTCGAGCCCAGCCTCCTGGATGACTTTCACCTCGTAGCGCTCACCCGTCCGTGCCCGGGTCTTCGCCACAAGATCATTCAGCTGCGCTACCAGCGCGCCCATATTCCCGGCCTTTACCGAACGCCGCGACATCTTCTGACTGCCCGGGCTCAGCGATGTGATCACCCACGTCGAACGCGACAGTTCCAATGACACCAAAATCGCGCCAAGATCGCCGCGGATAGTGGTCGCCGTTCCGCACGGCTCTGCTTCACTTAGCATCGGTCCCTCCAGAGATTGGTCAGCAACCTCACTCTGGCAGAGCGGCGGTCACTATCCACTCCCCATGGGATCTTGTTGCGGGGTCCATGGCTATCGCCACGCAAGTCGCCGCCGAGGATGAGACGCGACATTATCTGCTCGCTTTCCTCAAGCCATAGCGCCTGACGCACCAGCCATGGACCCCGCAACAAGTGCGGGGCGACGGGCTTGGACTGGTTCACCCGGACACGAACCGTTGAATGCCGTGGCTAGAATGCTGCCCGGCTTGGGGGGGGGCGCTCTCGCCGGCGGCAACCTCTCATTAACCATGATCGCCTAACCCCGTCATATTCCTGACGAGGTTCGGCCCATGTCGCTTTCATCGCTGCTCGCCACCGCCCGGACCAGCTATGGCTGTGGTTCGAGCGTCGATTCATCGGTGGCCGCGACGACCCAGGCCGCGCTCGACGCCGCCGCCAAGGCGGCGACCGCCACGACGTCCGGCGCGGCGACAGGAAGCGGCGTATCGATCTCGATCGCCGCGAAGATCGCCGCCGCCGAAAAGGCCGACAATGCCAAGGACTTCACCGCGCTGGCGAAGGATGTCCGTTCGACCCTCGACGCCCAATATGCCGCGGCCAAGACCGCTGGTTCTGGGGCGCGCGCCGATCTGAGCGAGGCGAGCGGCCGTGCGCTCGCGGCGATCATCCTCGACAAGACCGGCCAGTTCAGCGGCACCGAGATCGCCGCCGCCAAGGTCGAGCTCAAGACCCGCGGAACCTCCGATTTCTCGAGCGCGATGCGCGGAGGCTCGGCGATGACCGGGCTTGCGGCCTATAATCGCCAGCTCGTCAGCAGCTATGACTCGATGTCGCAGGAAGAACGCGACGCGCGCGGCTGGACCGCCGGCCTGCGCAGCGGCGCCAAGGCGTTCGTCGACGCGACCAGCACCGGCGCCGGCGGCACGTCGTCGCTGTTCGAGCTCATCAACGGCACCGACGACGAGAGCAGTACCGGCAGCAGTGATTCCAGCGGCTTCGGTTTCTGATCATGGCGGGGCGGTATCGAGGGCGTTAGGGGCACTGGCGACCCTGGCCGGGTCTGGGCTATGATGCGGCTATCGCCATGCCGTCCGATTTTACCTTCATCCACGCCGCCGACATTCACCTGGACAGCCCCCTGTCCGGGCTGGCCACCCGCAATCCGGCCTTTTCGGCGCTGGTCCGCGGCGCGACCCGCAAGGCGTTCGCCAACATCGTCGACCTCGCCATTGCCGAGGGCGCGGCGTTCGTCGTCATTGCGGGGGACCTGTACGACGGCACCTGGAAGGATCAGTCGACCGGCCAGTTCGCCGTCGCCCAGTTCGCGCGGCTGGCGCGTGCCGGCATCCGCGCCTTCGTCGTCTACGGCAATCATGACGCGGAAAGCCGGATCACCCGCCATCTGACGATGCCCGAGGGCGTCTATGCGTTCGACAATCGCCAATGCGAATATCTGGCGCTCGACGATCTCGGCGTCGTCGTCCATGGGCGGAGCTACAAGCAGGCGGCGACGCTCGAGAATATCGCGTCCGAATATACCCCGCCGGTTCCCGGTCGGTTCAATATCGCGCTGCTGCACACCGCGCTCGACGGCCATCCGGGCCATGCCGCCTATGCGCCGTGCAGGCTCGACGAGTTGCGGGCGTCGGGGCATGATTATTGGGCGCTCGGCCATGTCCACGACGCCGCGGTGCGCGCCGAGTTCGCGCATGTCGTCTTTCCCGGCAACAGCCAGGGTCGCCATGTCCGCGAAACCGGGGCCAAGGGGGTCATGGTCGTCCGCGTCGAGAATGGCGTGGTGAAGCGTATCGAGCACCGGCCCACCGACGAAGTGCGCTGGGCCTCGGTCGCGGTCGATGCGGCAGGCGCCGCCGACATGCGCGAGCTGCTCGATGGCGTATCGGCGGCGTTGCGCGGGGCGATCGCCGATGCCGGCGACCGGCCGACCGCGTCGCGCGTCGTCGTCACCGCCGGCGGTCCGCTCCGGGACAGGCTCGTCGCCGACCCGGAGTGGTTCGCCGCGGAAGTGGCCGGCCAGGCATCCGCGGTGTCGGACCTGCTGTGGATCGAAAAGGTCAGGCTCGTCACGGCAAGTGCCGAAGCGCCCGTGGGTCTGCCGCCCGAACTGGCGGTGCTGCTCGCCGACGCGATCGACGACCCCGACTGCATACGCGCGATCGAGGCCGCGGTCGCCCCGCTCGTCTCCCGGCTGCCGTCGGACATCGGCGACCATGAGCTGACCCCGCTGCTGGCCGCCGCACGCTCGGGCGACGGCGCGGCGCTGCTGGTGGCGGCGCGGGGCGCCGTCGAGGCGCGCCTCGACGGCGGGGAAGATTGATGCGGTTCCGCCGTTTCGAACTCGTCCGCTATGGCGGCTTTGCCGACCGGGTCCTCGATTTCGGTGACGGGACGGTCGATCTGCATCTGGTCGTCGGCCCCAACGAAGCAGGCAAGTCGACGATGCTCGCGGCGATCGGCGACCTGCTGTTCGGGATTCCCGAGCGATCCCCGCAGAACTGGCGCTACGACTATGGCGACCTGCGCATCCGCGCATCGATCATCGGGCCGGCGGGCGAAGTCGATGTCACCCGCCGCAAGGGCAAGCGGAACACGCTGCTGGCGCCCGACGGCACCGCGCTGCCCGACGACCTGCTCGCGCCGCTGCTCAACGGCATGGACCGCCGGTCGTTCGAGCGGATGTTCGGCCTCGACCATGCCAAGCTGCGCGAGGGCGGCGAAGCGATCCTCGAGGGCAAGGACGACGCCGCCCGGATCGTGCTCGAGGCCGGGACCGGCTTTGCCGGCATCGGCCGGGAACTCAAGAAGCTCGACGAGCAGGCCGGCGCGCTGTTCAAGCCGTCGGCGCAGCTCCCGACCGTCAACCGGTTGATGCGCGAGCGGACCGATGCGCTGGCCGACGTCCGCACCCACAGCGTCGGCGACAGCGACTGGACCGCGATCAAGGCGCGGCGCGAAGCGGCGGATATCGAAAGGGCCGCGCTCGTCGAGGAAGGTCGCGCGCTCGCGCAGAGGGCGCATGCCGTCGAGCGTATCAACCGGATCAGGCCGCTGCTCGCGCGCCGTTCGTCCGAGCAGGAGGCGCTCGCCGGGCTGGGCATCGTCCCGCTCATGCCCGACGATGCCGGAGACCGGCTCGCGGCCGCGCTGGCGGAGCGCCGGACCGCGGGCGAACTTCACGCCCGCGAAACCGCCAAGCGCGCCCGCGCCCGCGAAGAGGCCGCCGCCATCGATCTGCCGATGAAACTGCTCGCCGCGAAAGCCGAGATCGAGACGCTGTTCGGGCGCCTCGCGGTCGCCGAAAAGGCCGGCGAGGATCTCGTCGCGCGCAAGGTCGAGCGGGCGGGGATCGTCGACCGGCTGTCGCGGGTCCGCGCGGAGGCCGGGCTCGATGTCGATCATCCGATCCCGGGGGCGGGACCCCGCAAGCGGTTGCGCGCGATGATCGAGGTCGGCCGCCGGCTGGAGAGCGACACCAACCGGCATCATCAGAACCGGCAGGCGATCGAGGACGAGTCCGCCAGGCTGGCGCCCGCGGAGGCCGACGCGCTCGCCGAGACCTGGCTCGACGCGTTGCGATCGGCGGTCGATGCGGTCGGGTCCGATGTCGCCAGACGGGTGGCGAGCCTCGCCGCGGCGCGGGACCGCGCGGGCGCCAGGCTGGAGAACGGCATGGCCGGGCTGGCGCCGTGGTCGGGGTCGGTCGAGGCGCTGCGATCGGCCGTGCCGCCGGGCGCCGTCGAAACGCTTGCCGCCGCGGCGGCGATCGACGCGGCCCAGGCATCGCTTCGGTCCGCCGAGGCGGATATTGCCGACCATGAGCAGGAACTCATCGGTCTGCGTTCGGAACTGGCGTCGTTGACCGCGTCGGGAAGCCTGCCGACGCCCGAGATCGTCGCCGCCGCACGTGCCGCCCGCGATGGACTGGTCGACGAGGTCAGCGCCCGGCTCGGCGTCGACAGGGCCGATGGCGACGCCCGGATCGGCGAGGCGCTTCGTGCCGCCGTCGGCCAGGCCGACAGGCTGGCCGACAGCCGCGATGCCGATGCCCAGCGGGTCGCGCAGCATGGCATGCTGCGCGGGCGGCAGGCGGAGATCGAGGCGCGGCTGGCCGCGGCCCGGAACATCGTGGCGGTCGAAACCGGGCGGCTGCACGATCGCACGACGTCATGGGCCGATCTGCTGCGGCAGATCGGTTTCCAGCGTCCGGTGCCACCGGGCGATCTCGATCGGTGGCGCGCCGAGCGCGAGCGGACGCTGTCGCTGGCCGACGAGCTTGCCGCGGCCATGCACGCCTGTGCGGAGTTCGACGCCGAATGCGGGGCGAAGCGCGCCGCCGTCGACGCGGCGCTTGGCGACGCCGGTATCGCCGCCGCGCCCGGCGATACGCTCGACGACAGGATCGCGCTGGCGCGTCGCGAATTCGCGCGGCTCGATGCCGTGGTCCGGGCGCGTCGCGTGGCCGAGGCCCAGCGCCGGCGGATCGACGATGCGCTCGACAAGGCGAACCATGAGGCGCTCGACCTCGAGGCCCGCCAGACCGCGTATGAGGCCGATCGCACGCGGCTGCTGCAGGAAAGCCGGCTCCCCGATCATGGATCGGCCGATGCCCTGTCCGACGCGATCGACGCTTTCGAGGAACTTGCCGGGGATCAGGCGACGCTGTCGTCGATCGAACGTCAGATCGCCTTCGACGAAGACCAACTCGGCCAGTTCGAGGCCGCGTTCGACGCATTGCAGGCGCTGCTCGACGGTCCGCGGCCCGACCGGCGGTTCGAACGGCTGCGCGCGCTCAACGACGCATTGGCCGAGGCGGTGCGCGCGGAGACGACGCTCCGGCAGTTGGGCGAGACCGAGCAGGATGCGGTCGAGGCGCTGGCGGCGATCGAACGTCGGCTGCGGTCGGCCGATGCTGTCGTCGCCGCGCTGCTGGCTGCCGCCGGAACCGCCACCGAAGGCGCGCTGGCCGGGGTCATCGAGGCCGGGCGGCGGGCGCGGGAGCATGAGGGTGAACTGCGGCGGCTCGCCCAGGAACTCGAGCATCAATGCGAAGGCCTCGAACTGGCGGTCGTCGCACAGGAGGCCGCGGCGCTGTCACCCGACGAGGCGGCGGCGGAGCTCGAGGATATCCGGATCCGCCGGCAGGAGATCGAGGAGGCCCGCGAGACGGTCGGGCGCGAGCTGGCGTCGGCGGAGGCCGCGATTGCCGGGGTCGCGAGCGCGACCGCCGCCGCCGATGCCCAGCAGGAGGCCGTTGCGGTCGCGGCGGCGATGGCGGATGCGGCGGAGCGGCATGTCGAAGCGGCCAGCGCGGCGGCGTTGCTGCGATGGGTCATCGATCGCCACCGGGCGACGGCGCAGGCGCCGCTGATCGAACGGGCGGGGGCGATGTTCGCACAGGTCACCGCGGGCGCCTTCACCGGGCTGGTGCTCGATTATGACGACAGCGACCGGCCGCTTATCAAGGGCCTGCGCGCCGACGCGTCGCGGGTCGGCGTCGACGGCATGTCCGAGGGCACGCGCGACCAGCTCTATCTCGCGCTCCGCCTCGGCGCGATCGCCAGCCGCGGCGGGGCGCAGGCGCTGCCGGTGGTGTGCGACGATCTGCTGATCACCGCCGACGACGGCCGGGCAGCGGAGATGCTGCGTGTGCTGGCGGCGGCGGCGCGGGACAATCAGATCATCCTCTTCTCGCACCACGACCATATCGTCGACGTCGCCGAAGCCGCGGTCGGCAAGCACGGCTTCCGGCTTCATCGGATCGACCGCAACGCCGACCTCGTTGCGCTTCCCTGACGGAGATCGGGCGTAACGGCCGGGCCGTGCCGCACGGCCGGCCCGGCCGGGATCAGAGCCGGTTGGCGATCAGGCTGTCGACCACCGATGGATCGGCGAGGGTCGAGATGTCGCCCAATGATCCGACATCGCCTTCGGCGATCTTGCGCAGGATTCGGCGCATGATCTTGCCCGAGCGGGTCTTGGGCAGGCCCGGTGCGAACTGGATCGCATCGGGGGTCGCGATCGGCCCGATCTCGGTGCGGACCCATTTCGTCAGGACCTTCGCGAGTTCGTCCGACGGCTCCTCGCCGACATTGAGCGTCACATAGGCGTAGATGCCCTGGCCCTTGATGTCGTGGGGGAAGCCGACCACCGCCGCCTCGGCGACCTTGTCGTGCAGCACCAGCGCGCTTTCGACCTCGGCGGTGCCCATGCGATGGCCCGAGACGTTGATCACGTCGTCGACCCGGCCGGTGATCCAGTAATAGCCGTCGGCGTCGCGCCGCGCGCCGTCGCCGGTGGTATATTTGCCGGGGAAGGTCGAGAAATAGGTCTGGAAGAAGCGGTGATGGTCGCCCCAGACGGTGCGCATCTGCCCCGGCCAGCTGCGCGCGATCACCAGATTGCCTTCGGTCGCGCCGTCGAGGACCTGGCCCTCGGCATCGACGATCTGCGGTTCGACCCCCGGCAGCGGCAGCGTCGCACTGCCCGGCTTGAGCGCGGTCGCGCCCGGCATCGGCGCGATCATCGCCGCCCCGGTCTCGGTCTGCCACCAGGTGTCGACGATCGGGCAGCGGCCTTCGCCGACCACGCCATGATACCAGCGCCACGCCTCGGGATTGATCGGTTCGCCGACCGTGCCGAGCAGCCGCAACGAGCTGCGGTCGGTCGCGGTGACGAAATCGTCGCCTTCCTTCATCAGCGAGCGCAGCAGCGTCGGCGCGGTGAACAGGGTCTGCACCTTGTGGCGGTCGACCACCTCCCAGAAGCGGCTCGGCGTCGGCCAGTTGGGGACGCCCTCGAACATCAGGGTGGTGCCGCCGTTCGCCAGTGGCCCGTAGACGATATAGCTGTGCCCGGTGACCCAGCCGATGTCGGCCGAGCACCAATAGACGTCGCCGGCCCGGTAATCGAACACCAGCTCATGGGTGAGCGCGGCCCAGAGCAGATAGCCGCCGGTCGAATGGAGCACGCCCTTGGGCTTGCCGGTCGATCCGCTGGTATAGAGGATGAACAGCGGATCCTCGGCATCCATCGGTTCGGGCGGGCAGTCGGCGGCGACGCCGGCCGCGGCCTCGTGCAGCCACAGGTCGCGCGCCGGATCGATCGCGACCGCGCCGCCGGTCGCGCGGACGACGATGACCTTGTGGACGCTGGTGCAATGCTGGAGCGCCGCGTCGACATTGGCCTTGAGCGGGACCTTCTTGCCGCCGCGGCGGCCTTCATCGGCGGTGATGACGATGCTGCTGTCGCAATCGGTGATCCGCCCCGCCAGCGCTTCGGGCGAGAAGCCGCCGAACACCACCGAATGGATCGCGCCGATCCGCGCGCAGGCGAGCAGCGCGAACGCCGCCTCGGGGATCATCGGCAGATAGAGGGTGATCCGGTGGCCCTTGCGCGCGCCGGCCGCCTTCAGGACATTGGCGAAGCGGCAGACCTCGGCATGGAGCTGGCGGAAGGTGAAGCTGCGCGGCGCCTCGGCGGGATCGTCGGGTTCCCACAGGATCGCGACCGCGTCGCCGCGCTCGGCGAGATGGCGGTCGATGCAGTTGACGCTGGCGTTGAGGACGCCGTCGCCGAACCATCTGATCCCGAAATCGGCCTCGGCGAAGCTGCTCTCGTCGGCGCGGGTCGGCGGCACGATCCAGTCGAGCCGACGCGCGCGGTCGAGCCAATAGTCGGCGCCATGATCGAGCGACCGGCGATAGTCGGCCGCGCGTTCGGCGGCATCGACCAGGGCGTCGGCGGCCCAGGCGGCGGGCACGGGATAGAGCTCGTCGGACATGGTTCTTCCTTCTTCAATGCGCGAAGCGAAAGCCGACCCACAAGGTGCGCGGCGTGCCGAGGTCCATCGATCCGCCCGCATTGCGGGTGACGACGGTGGCATCGAACAGATTTTCGACGCGCGCGGTCAGGCTCAGCCCATGGCCGAGCGGCAGCTGGGCGAAGCCGTCGACGGTGAGCGCATGGCGCAGCACGTCGGTCTGCAGATCGTCTTCATATTGGCCCGAGACATAATGGAGCGTGGCCGACAGCGTCGGGCCGGCGGGTTTCGTCCAGCCGATCGTCGCGCTGGCGGCGTGGCGCGGGGTCTGCGCGGGGGTGAAGCCATCGAAGGCGAAGCCCGGCGCGTCGACGCTGCTATGGCTATAGGCATAGGAACCCGACAGGCCGATCTCGCCGAGATGGACCGCGGCGGTCAGCTCGATGCCCTTGGCGACGATCGCCTTCACATTCTGCCGCTGCCGCACATTGGTGCCGATCGTGACATTGGCGATCGCATGGTCGAGCCGGTTGTAGAAGGCGGTGACCCCCAGCGTCGCCCCGGCGGTGGGGTGGAGATCGATCCCGGCTTCGGCGCCCTTCAGCTTTTCGGGGGCGAGCGCGGCATTTGCCTGGGTGGTGATCGGCACCACCGTGAACGGGCGGTAGAGTTCGTTGAGGGTCGGCAGGCGGAAGCCGCTATAGCCCGCGCCGCGCAGCGCGACCGCGTCCGACAGATGGTAGAGCGCGCCGGCGCGGGCCGAAAATTCCCAGTCGTGGCGATCGGCGAAGCTGCTGTTGCCGGTCGCGGCGCCCGCGGCGTTCTGCGACCGGAAATAGCCCTTGTCGATGCTCCAGCGATCGGCACGGATGCCGCCGGTCAGCACCAGCGCGCCCAGCGTCCAGTCGTCCTCGGCGAACAGCCCGGTGGTGGTCTGCTCGCCGCCCGCCCGGCGGCGCGCGGTGAGCGCCCCGGTAGCGGCATTATAGGCATCCTCGAACATCGTCCCCGACGATCGCCGCGCGTCGCTGCCGATCCGCAGGACATGCGCGTCGCCGATCGGCGGGCGCAGCTCGATCTTGCCGCCGATCCCGGTCGACGGCGTGTTGCGCTGGTCGAGCGAGCGGCGGAAGGTCGTCGAGCTGATCACGACGTTCGAGAAGTTGCGCAGCTGCAGATAGGCGAGCGCGTCGACCTGCCAGGGCCCACGCGACACCAGGCGGACGCTGGCATCCTGCCCCTCGCTCATGCTGTCGGCGCCGGCGAAACGCAGCGTGCGCCTATCGTGGAAGGCGAGCCCGCGCACCTGCAGTTCGGCGTTATCGAAGATCGGCGCGACCGCACGCGCGCCGAGCGACCAGCTGTCATAGGCCGCCGGCACGGTGGCGGCGACGCGCTGGGCGCGCGGGGTGGTCTGGAAGCCGTCGCCGCGGTCCCAGCGCCCCGACAGCGACACGAAGCCCGCACCGAGATCGGGCGACAGGCTCGCGCTCAGTTCGGTCGCGTCGTTGCTGCCATAAGCGGCGCTGCCCGCGAAGACCGGCAGTGCGTCGCGCCCGGCGCTGGTCAGCTCGATCGTTCCCGCGACCGCGCCGGCACCGAAGGCGCCGCTGCCGCCGCCGCGCGTCACCCGGATCTGGCCGAGCCGTTCGGGGATCAGCGCGCTGAACGGGATATAGCCGAAAAACGGATCGGCCATCGGCACGCCGTCGAGCAGCACCAGCGTCCGGCTCGACGCGTTGCCGCCCAGCGCGCGCAGGGTCGCACCCTGCGCCGACGGGTTGGCCGACCGGCTGTCCGACCGGCGGAACTGCTGGAAGCCCGCGACGTCCGACAGGATATTCTCGATCCGGCCCGACGCATTGGTCGCGATCCGGTCATGATCGATCAGCACCGACCCATAGGCCGGGGTGCCGGGGGTCGCCTCCAGCCCCTGGCCGAGCACGACGATCTCGCCGTCACCGCCGATGTCGCCGCCGTCGCCGGCCGCTTCGGCCCGGGCGACGCCCGGGATCAGCGCCGCCGCTAGCAGCAGGAAGCTGGAGCCTCGCATCACGTCTGTCGTCCCCTCCACTCCGCGCAGGACCGGAGCTGTCCTCCGATAGCCCGATATCGCGCGCGGCGTCGCTAGTACCAAAGGACGACGCATTCTGAGAGCGGTCTCAGGATGCATCGCAGTCCCGATGATATCTCCGGATCAAACCAGAACAGGGAGGATCGGTGGATATGATGGGGAACAGGCAGGGAGCGATCACGCTGCTGGGGGCGATGCTGTGCGCGCATGGCGCCGCCGAGGCGGCCGAAGAGGCGGCGTCCGATATCATCGTCGTCACCGCGCCGACGCCGCTGGCGGAGGGGCACGCCGGCGCGACCGCGACCGCTTCGGATATCGCCGCGAGCCATGCCCTGGGGCTGACCGATTACCTCAACCGCACGCTGGGCAGCGTCTTCGTCAACGACGTGCAGAACAACCCGCTGCAGCCCGACATCAACTATCGCGGCTATACCGCCTCGCCGCTGCTCGGCACCCCGCAGGGTCTGTCGGTCTATGTCGACGGAGTGCGCGCCAATCAGCCGTTCGGCGACGTCGTCAGCTGGGACCTGATCCCGCGCGACGCGATCGCGTCGCTGACCCTGGTCGAGGGATCGAACCCGGCGTTCGGGCGCAACAGCCTGGGCGGGGCGCTGTCGCTGCGCACCAAGGACGGGCACAGCGATCCGGGGACGACGGTCGAGGCCAATTATGGCTCGCACGACCGGCGACGGGTCGCCGGCCAGACCGGCGGGGCAGCCATGAACGGGCTCGACTGGTACCTGACCGCCAATCATTTCGCCGAGGACGGCTGGCGCGACGTGTCGAAATCGAAGGCGACCCAGGCGTTCGGCAAGCTCGGCTGGTCCGATGCGGTCACCCACATCTCGCTGAGCGGCAGCTTCGCCGACACCGATCTCAACGGCAACGGCCTGCAGGAAGCGCGGCTGCTCGCGAACGACCGGGCGAGCGTCTATACCCAGCCCGACAACACGCAGAACCGCGCCTTCGGCTTCACCTCGCTCGCGCGGCACGACCTGTCCGACACGGTGCGGCTGTCGGCCAACGCCCATTATCGCCATATCCGCACCCGCACCTATAATGGCGACATCAACGACGATGCGCTGGGCGAGAATCTCTACCAGCCGAGCGCGGCCGAGCGCGCCGCGCTGACCGCCGCGGGCGTCACCGGCTTTCCGACCAGCGGCGAGACCCAGGCCAATACGCCGTTCCCGCGCTTCCGCTGCATCGCCAACGCGCTGCTGAACAGCGAACCCAACGAGAAGTGCGACGGGCTGATCAACCGCACCGGGACCCGCCAGCACGATGCCGGGGCCTCGGCCGAGCTGACCGTCACCGCGCCGCTGATCGGCCTTGCGAACAGGTTCGTCGCGGGCGCCTCCTGGGAGAGCGACCGCGCGCATTTCATCCAGTCGGCGCAGTTCGGCTATCTCACCGCCGACCGCGGGGTCGTTGGGGTGACCGGCCCCGGCGCCTTCGCCGACGGATCGCAGGATTCGGAAAATGCCTTCGACGCGCGGGTCGATCTCACCGGCCGCACCCGGTCGTGGGGCGTCTATGCGACCGACACGCTGTCGCTGACCGATCGGCTGCAACTCACCGCCTCGGGCCGCTTCGACCGCACCACCATCCACAACCGCGACGGGATCACCCCGGGCGGCGGCGCCGGGTCGCTCGATGCCGACGACAGCTATCAGCGCTTCAACCCGGCGGTGCGGATCGCCTATGCGCCGGGCAGCGCGTTCGGCATCTGGGCGGGCTATGGCCAGACCAGCCGCGCGCCCTCGGCGATCGAGATCGGCTGCGCAGATCCCGCCAATCCGTGCCGGCTGCCCAACGCCTTTGCCGGCGACCCGCCGCTCAAACAGGTGGTCACCCGCACGATCGAGGCCGGCCTGCGCGGGGTCTTGATGTCGGGCGCAGTCCATTGGAGCCTCGGCGCCTTCCGCGCCGACAATCATCGCGACATATTGTTCGTCGCCGACGATCAGGCCGGGTTCGGCTATTTCCGCAATTTCGGCAAGACCCGCCGCCAGGGGATCGAGGCTGGGATCGAGGGCGGTACCAGGACCGTCCATCTGTCGGCGCATTATACCTTCCTCGACGCGACCTATCGCAGCGCCGAGACCGTCGGCGGTGCGGGCAACAGCAGCAACGACGGGCCGGCACCCGGCTTCGAGGGCGATATCGACATCGAACCCGGCAACCGCATCCCGCTGATCCCGCGGCATATCTTCAAGGCGAGCGCGGCGATCGACCTGCTGCCGCGCTGGTCGGTCAGCGCCGACATGATCGCCCAGTCGGGGGTCTATGCGCGCGGCAACGAGAACAACCAGCACCAGCCCGACGGGGTCTATTATCTCGGCAAGGGCAAGACCGCGGGCTTCGCGGTGGTCAATGTCGGCACCGAATGGCGGCCGACCCCGGCGCTGACCCTCTATGTCCAGGTCAACAATGTCCTCGACCGCAGCTACAGCAACGCCGCCCAACTCGCCGCGACCGGCTTCAACGCCGATGGCAGCGCGTTCGTCGCGCGGCCGTTCGCGGCGCCGGTGATCGGCGGCGAGCGGCCGTTGCTGTCGTCGACCTTCTACGCGCCAGGCGCGCCGCGCGCGGTCTGGTTCGGGGCGAGGCTGTCGTTCGGGCGCTGAAGCCGATAGCCGGCACCCCGCACGGTTTCGAGCTGCGGGGCGCCGGCATGGTCGGCGAGGCGGCGGCGGACATAGGAGATATAGACGTCGACGACATTCTCGGTGATCTCGGCGCCGTCCCACACCAGGTCGAGCAGTTCGTCGCGGGTGACCGTCTGGCCGACCTTCTGCGCGAGCAGCAGCAGCACGTCATATTCGCGCGGGCGCAGCGTCACCCGCTCGCCGGCGATCGTCACGCTGTGCGCCTGGCGATCGATCGACAGATTGCCGACCGTCAGCAGGCCGCCGCGCTGGCTGCGCCGGACCAGCACCGCGAGCCGCGCCAGCAGCTCGGCAAAGGCGAACGGCTTGGCGACATAGTCGTCGGCGCCGCAGCGGAAGCCCTGGAGCTTGTCCTCGAGCGTCGTCCGCGCGGTCAGCATGCAGATCGGCGTGTCGATGCCGTCGGCGCGCAGGTCGCGGCAGAGATCGGCGCCGTCGATATCGGGCAGGCCGAGGTCGAGGATCGCGGCGGCGAAGGTCCCGCCGGCGAGGCTTGCGGCGACCCGCCGCCCCGATCGCAGCCACTGGACGCTGAACCCCTCGGCCTGGAGGCCGCGGCTGACGAAGCGGCCGATGCCGGGATCGTCCTCGACCAGCAGGATGTTCATGCGGCGATCGCCCAGCCTGCGATTGGCAACTCGATCGAGATGACGAGCCCGCGGCCGGGGGCGTTGGCCGCCGCGATCACCCCGCCATGCTGCTCGACGATCCAGCGCGCCAGCGACAGGCCGAGCCCTGTGCCGCCGCGCCGGCGCCCGGCCTCGGTCTGGAAATAGGGATCGAACAGCCGCTTGAGATCGGCGGGCAGCGCGCCTTCGCCGCTGTCGGAAATCTCGATCCGGGCGCGGTGTGCGTGCCGTCGCAGGACGATCGCGATATCGCCCTCGGCGCCGGCGAACTTGACCGCATTGTCGATGATCGCGAGCAGCGACTGGGTGAGCCAGCCGGCATCGCCGCTGATCGGGACCGATGCGGTGTCGATGGCGACCCGCAACGCGACGTCGCTCGATCGGGCGAAGGGCAGCGCGGTGTCGCTGGCGGCGCGCACGACATCGGCGAGGTCGATCGGCGCCGGGGCGAGGCTGATCCGCCCGTCCTCCGACCGCGCGAGCCCGAGCAGATCGTCGAGCCGGCGCTGGAGAAAGCCGCCATTGGCGGCGATATGTTCGAGCGCCTCGCGCAGCGAGGCGTTGTCGGCGCGGCCGTCGCGCAAGGCGACATCGGCCTCGCCGCGCATCACCGTCACTGGGGTGCGCAACTCGTGGCTGACCTTGGAGAAGAACAGCCGCCGGGTGCGGTCGACCTCGGCGAGGCGGCGGTTGCTGGTTTCGAGTTCGGTTGTGCGCAACCGCACCTGTGCTTCCGCGCGCCACAGTGCCCATCCGACGCTGGCGAAGATCGCCGCGACGAGCATGGCGACCAGCAGCACCGCACCTGTCGACCGTGTTCGCAAACGGCTCATTTCGCGGGACACCGCGGCGACTTCTGCGCGCTCGCGGGTGGCGATCAACTGCACGATCTGTCGCATTCGCATCAGGTCTTCGGTGCTACCGTCTGCGCCTATCGCGGCGAAGGACGAAGTGAGCAGCCGCGCGGTGTGCCGTTCGGCGGCCTGATCGCCCGCGACGCCGTGCAGCCGGTTTTCGCTGTCGATCGACGCGAGATAGGCGGCGATATGGGCGTCGATCGCCGCGCGATCGATCGGTTCGCCGCCGCTGCGTTCGAGCAGCAGCGCATTGGCATCGGCTTCGAGCCGGGTGACGAGGGTAAGCTGGGTCTGCGACATGCCCGCGCGCACCAGATAGCGATCGGCGGCGGCGGCGCTCCACGCGAGCACCGCCACCATCATCGCCAGGCACAGCAGCAGGACGAGGCCGCCGCCGAGCAGTGATTGACGCAGGGTGAGTGCGCGGCGGGGGGTCATGTGCCACCCCTCTTCGTCATTCCGGCGAACGCCGGAATCTCTCTGCCTTCTTCCGCCGAACGAAGAGAAGTGAGATCCCGGATCACGTCCGGGATGACGAGGAAGTGAGCACCCATTACCCGTTGTCTCGCTCTAGCCCTGTCGTGCGATCATCGGCTGCGGGGCGATGTCGGTGAAGTTGGGCAGGTCGCCGAACACGTCGCCGGCCTCGGCCGAGGCCAGCGCGGCGTCGATCGCGGCGCGGTCGCGGAACGCCAGCAGCGCGACCGCGGCGAAGGCCGGGGCGTCCTGGTCGGGCAGCGGCGCCATCGCCTCGACCAGTCCGTGCGCGGTCCATCTCTCGCGGACGAGCGGGATATGGGTGGCGACATAATAGTCGGCGTCGAAGCGGGCGCCGGCGACCAGCGGATAGGTGACGAGCAGCATCGCCATCACGTCAGCGCCTCACTTCACCTGGGCGAGCAACGGCGCCATCCGCTTGGCGGCGAGGCCGGGCAGCTTGACGGCCTTGGCGGCGGCGAGGTTGGCGGGCGCCTTGCCGGCCTGAACCAGCGCGACCATCCCCATCGCATAATGCGGCTTGCACTTGACCCCGTAGACGCCGGGCTTGTCGATCTTGAGGGTCATTTCCTTGTTCATGCCGCCGACGCTGTGGTCCACGCCGTCGGGGACCATGCCCTCGATCGTCTCGGCATTGTGGCTCTTGTCGGTGGGCACGAAATGGACGGTGTCGCCGACCGACGCCTTCACGAAGGCGGGCTCGAACACCATCATCCCGTCCTTGCCCATATTCTTCATCTCGACGGTGATGTCCTTCGCCAGTGCGGGCGAGGCAGCGAGCAGGCCAAGGGCAAATAGCGAAACATAACGCATTCAGGATCTCCCACGAGGCGAGGCGGCCGGCGGCGCACCTCGTTTCGACCAGATCACATGGCAGCCCGGCGCATCGCTATTGCCCTTTGGTGCAATGGCGGCGCCTTTTCGGGAAGCGCATCGTCTGCGGGAGATTCGAACCGCCGATGCCGAACAGGCCGGTCTAGAGCTTTCAAGGAGACGGGATGATGTTGCAGCAGGCCATCGAGCAGTTGAAGGGTGGCGTCGCCATCCGCTCGAAATACGACAATTTCATCGGTGGCGACTGGGTTGCGCCGGTCCAGGGCCGTTATTTCGACAATCCCTCGCCGATCACCGGCAAGACGGTGTGCACGATCGCCCGCTCGTCGGCCGAGGATATCGAGCTGGCGCTCGATGCCGCGCACAAGGCGAAGGACGGCTGGGGCCGCACCTCGCCGGCCGAGCGCGCGATGATCCTCAACCGGATCGCCGACCGGATGGAGAGCAAGCTCGACCTGCTCGCGCTGGTCGAGACGATCGACAACGGCAAGCCGATCCGCGAGACCACCGCCGCCGACCTGCCGCTGGCGATCGACCATTTTCGCTATTATGCCGGCTGCATCCGCGCCCAGGAAGGCGCGCTGTCCGAGATCGACCACGACACCGTCGCCTATCATTATCACGAGCCGCTGGGCGTGGTCGGGCAGATCATCCCATGGAACTTCCCGATCCTGATGGCGGTATGGAAGCTGGCGCCCGCGCTCGCCGCCGGCAACTGCATCGTCCTCAAACCCGCCGAACAGACCCCGATGTCGATCATGGTGCTGATGGACATCATCGGCGACCTGCTGCCGCCGGGCGTGCTCAACGTCGTCAACGGCTTCGGCATCGAGGCCGGCAAGCCGCTCGCCCAGAACAAGCGCATCGCCAAGATCGCCTTCACCGGCGAGACCACCACCGGCCGGCTGATCATGCAATATGCCACCGAGAATCTGATCCCGGTGACGCTCGAACTCGGCGGCAAGTCGCCGAACATCTTCTTCGCCGACGTGATGGCCGAGGATGACGATTTCCTCGACAAGGCGGTCGAGGGCTTCACCATGTTCTCGCTCAACCAGGGCGAGATCTGCACCTGCCCGAGCCGCGCGCTGATCCAGGAATCGATCTACGACAAATTCATGGAAAAATGCGTCGCGCGCGTCCAGGCGATCCGCGCCGGCAGCCCGCTCGACATGTCGACGATGATCGGCGCGCAGGCATCGAACGACCAGCTCGAAAAGATCCTCTCCTATTTCGACATCGGCCGGGGCGAGGGCGCCAAGGTGCTGACCGGCGGCGACCGCGCCCAGCTCGATGGCGAACTCGGCGGCGGCTATTATGTCCAGCCGACGATCCTGCAGGGCCACAACAAGATGCGCGTGTTCCAGGAGGAGATCTTCGGCCCGGTGGTCGCGGCGACCAGCTTCAAGGACGACGCCGACGCGCTGGCGATCGCCAATGACACGCTCTACGGGCTCGGCGCGGGCGTCTGGACCCGCGACGGGACCCGCGCCTATCGCATGGGCCGCGCCATCCAGGCCGGGCGGGTGTGGACCAACTGCTACCATGCCTATCCGGCGCATGCGGCGTTCGGCGGCTACAAGCAGTCGGGGATCGGCCGCGAGACCCACAAGATGATGCTCGACCATTATCAGCAGACCAAGAATCTGCTAGTCAGCTACAGCCCCAAGGCGCTCGGCTTCTTCTGATCGTCCGGACTTCCCCGATGTGACGGGCTCATTCTCTTGCCCTTCACAAACTCGCGGCGGGCCTTCGGGTCCGCCGCACCCCTTCCGGGAGATCGTGATGGAGCTGCCACCCCGCGTCCTGGCCCGCGTCCTGGCTACCCCCGCGGCCGAGGCGCTGATGGCGACCCTCGCCGCCGCGCATGGACCGCTGATGTTCCACCAGTCGGGCGGCTGCTGCGACGGGTCGGCACCGATGTGCTACCCCGCCGACGAATTCCATGTCGGCACCCAGGACGTGCTGCTCGGTCATGTCGGCGCCGCGATCCCGGTGTGGATCGGCGCGGCGCAGTTCGAATATTGGCGGCATACCCAGGTGACGATCGACGTCGTGCCGGGCCGCGGCGCCGGCTTCTCGCTCGAGGGCCCCGAGGGTTTCCGTTTCATCGTCCGCAGCCGGGTGTTCAGCGACGACGAGGCCGCCCGGCTCGAAGCCGCCGGCCCGCCGGCGCGCGGCGCCTGACCGCCGATGCTCGACAACCATCCCTTACGCGAACGCGTCGTGCAGGAGATGTTGTTGCGGCGTTTTCCCGCGATCGAGCCGCCGGCGCGGGTCGTCCAGATCGTCCGCATCGTCGATCCCGCCGACCGCGCCGCCGAGACCATGCGGGTCGCGGCGATGCCCGATGCCGATATGATCGACGGTGGCGAGCGCCATGTAGCCGGCGTCTCGCGCACGGGCACGACGATGCTGTGGGAACGACACAGCGAAGCGAGCACCGCGACCCTGCTGCTCGCCGGCGATGCCGCCGACGAGGCCGCGATGGCGTGGGTCGAGGGATTGCCGGGTCGGGTGGTGCGCGCGATCGAGATCGGCATCGCCGCCGACGAGGCGGCCGCCCAGCCGGCGATCGAGGCGGCGTGCCTCGACGGCAGCGATCTCGTCACCTGCCATGTCGGAACATGCCGAATATGGTCGGATTTCCGCATGTCGCCCGACGGCTATGGCCGGATCGTGATCGCCGCCAATCGTTGTCCGCCCGCCGATCTCGGCCGGATCGTCCAGCGCCTTCAGGAACTCGGCAATTATCGCAACCTCGCCTTGCTCGGCCTGCCGATGGCGCAGCTTCATGCCGGCCGGCTCGACGCGCTCGAGGCCCTGCTCGCCGATCATGCCCAGGCGATCGCCGCGGTCGATGGCGACGACGAGGCGCTGCTCGACCGATTGTCCGACCTGTCGGCGGAGCTTGCGCATATCTCGGCGCTGACCGCGTTCCGGATGGGCGCGACCCATGCCTATGCGGCGATCGTCGCCGACCGTCTGGCATCGCTCGCGGTGGCGCCGATCGCCGGGCATCAGAGCCTCGCCGACTTCAACGACCGCCGGCTGGTGCCCGCGGTCAGGACCTGCGCCAATTTCTCGGCGCGGCTCGAAACCCTCGGCGGCCGCGCGGCGCGAGTGACCGCGCTGCTGCGCACCCGGATCGAGACCCGGATCGAGCGGCAGAATCGCGACCTGCTGCGCTCGGTCGAACGCGGCATCGGGCTGCAGATCCGCCTGCAGCATCTGGTCGAAAGCCTGTCGGTGCTGGCGATCAGCTATTATGCGGTCGGGCTGATCGCCTATCTCGCCAAGGGCGCGGCGAAGGCGATCCCCAGCTTTTCCGCCGAACTGGCGACCGCGGTCGCGGTGATTCCGGTGACGGCGGCGATCGCATTGTTCATCCGCCGCCGGCGCGACGGGCTATTCGCGCGTGACGATGGTCATGCCGCATGACATCATGACCGGCATGACGATCATCAGAGAGGATCGCGCCAGGCAGACCGCCCCGATAAGAGTGGCTGCGACGCGGATCGACGACCCCGAACTGGCCGCGCAGCATCTGTTTCGCGAACTCGATCCGCCGACGCTGTCGGGGATGCTGATCTTCGCGTCGAGCCGCTACGATCTCGCCGCGCTCGCCGATGCGATCGGGCGGCGCAGCGAGGGGGTGACGGTGGTCGGCTGCACCTCGTCGGGCGAGATCACTCCCGACGGCTTCGCCGAAGGGACGATCACCGCGATCGGGTTTCCGGCGAGCGATTTCACGCTGCAGGCGATCCGGTTCGAGGATCTCGATAATTTCGATCCCGGTGGGGCGCAGCGCCGGGTGCGCAGCCTGGTCGCCGAGGCGGCCGAGGCCTCGCACGGTTTCGGCCCGTCGCCGCACCGCGCCGCGCTGTTCCTGGTCGACGGGCTGTCGCACCGCGAGGAGATGCTGACGATCACCGTGCAGGACGCGCTGGGCGAGATCCCGCTGATCGGCGGATCGTCGGGTGACGGCCTTGCCTTTCGCGAGACCTTCGTCTTCCACGAAGGGCGGTTCCACCGCGATTCCGCGCTGGTCGCGATCCTGTCGACCTGGCGGCCGATGAAGGTGTTCCGGTCGCAATATTATGCGCCGGGATCGGTCAAGATGGTGATCACCGGCGCCGACCCGGCCAACCGGATCGTCACCGAGATCAACGCCGAGCCGGCGGTCGAGGAATATGCCCGGCTCGCCAATGTGCTGGTCGCCGACCTCAAGCCCACCGTCTTCGCCTCGCGGCCGCTGATGGTGCGTGCCGGCGGTGAATATTATGTGCGGTCGATCCAGAGCGCGAATGCCGATGGCAGCCTGACCTTCTACTGCGCGATCGACGAGGGGGTGGTGCTGACGCTGGGCGAGGCCGAGGATGTCGTCGGCGGGCTGCACGGCCTGTTCGACGGGCTCGACGCCGCGGTCGGCGGGATCGACCGGATCATCGGTTTCGACTGCGTGCTCAACAGCGTCGAGATCGAGCAGCGCCAGCTCAAGCGCATCGTCTCCGGCCTGTTCGCCGAGCGCCATGTCGTCGGCTTCAACACCTATGGCGAGCAATATCACGGGCTGCACGTCAACCAGACCTTCAGCGGCCTGGCGATCGGCGGCTGATGGCGAGCCGGTCGCACCCGATCGCCGACGACAGCGTGCGGATCGCCGAGCTCGAACGCGAGCTGGCGAAGATGAAGCGGATCAACGCCGCGCTGATGGACCGGGTCGAGCGGTCGACCGACCTGCAGGGCAACGCCTTCTCGCTGTTCGAGACCGCGATCGCGCTCGAGGGCAAGGTCCGCGAGCGCACCGTCGACCTCGAACAGGCGCTCGGCGAGCTGGCGACCAGCAACGCCGCGCTGTCGGTGGCGCGCGACGCCGCCGACGAGGCGCAGCGCCGGCTGCGCGACGCGATCGAGAGCATCAACGAAGGCTTCGCGATCTTCGATGCCGAGGACCGGCTGGTGCTGTGCAACCAGACCTATCTGAGCCTGTGGCCACAGGTCGCCGATCGCATATTGCCGGGGATGACCTTCGACGAGATCACCGCGATGGTCCGCGACGACGGCGGCGCGCTCGCCGAGATGATCGCCCCCGATCGCTGGCTGTCCGAACGGATGGCGCAGCATCTGGTGGCGTCGGGCGGGCATGTCCATGCGCTGGCCGACGGCCGCTGGATCCAGATCAACGAGCTGCGCACCAGCGAGGGCGGGATCGTCGGGGTCTATACCGACATCACCGAGGCCAAGGCCGAAGACGCCCGCGAGCGCGCCCGCGAACTCGCCGAAAAGAGCGTGA
This sequence comes from Rhizorhabdus sp. GW822-FHT03C02, assembly GCF_058801765.1. NCBI lineage: Bacteria > Pseudomonadati > Pseudomonadota > Alphaproteobacteria > Sphingomonadales > Rhizorhabdaceae > Rhizorhabdus > Rhizorhabdus sp. GW822-FHT03C02. The sequence goes on along the minus strand of NZ_JBXANN010000008.1, from coordinate 52,591 downwards.
TGCTCCAGTCGACCCTCGACAATATCCCGCACGGGGTGTGCGTCTATGACGGCCAGCGCCGGCTGGTCGCGTGGAACGATCCGCTGATGGCGCTGCTCGACCTGCCGAGCGACGTGATGGGGACGATCGGCGACCATGGCGCGCTGGTCGCCCGCCATGGCGAGACGATCGCCGGCTGGCTCGGCGAGGGATCGCCCGACGCGGTGGTGCGTCGGCTCGAGGTCGGCGACCATATGCTCGAGGTGCGGCGTTCGGCGATGCCGGGTGGGGGCATGGTGCTGAGCTTCAGCGACGTGTCCGAGGCGCTGCGCGCGGCGCAGGTGCTGCGCGAGGCGAACGAGACGCTCGAACGCCGGGTCGGCGAGCGCACCGCCGACATCGCTTCGGTCAATGTGAAGCTGCAGGAGGAGATCGCCGAGCGCCTGCTGGTCGAGGAGGCGCTGCGCGACGCCAAGACCGTCGCCGAACAGGCCAATATCTCGAAGACTCGCTTCCTCGCGGCGGCGAGCCACGACCTGCTGCAGCCGCTCAACGCCGCGCGGCTGTTCGTCGCGGCGCTCGCCGACCGGCGGCTGGCACTGCCGACCCGGGCGCTGGTCCACCAGACCGGATCGGCGCTCGATTCGGTCGAGGACCTGCTCGAGGCGCTACTCGAAATCTCCAAGCTCGACGCCGGGGCGATCGTGCCCGATGTCGGCGATTTCCGGATCGCCGACCTGCTCAGCAGCATGAAGGCCGAATTCGCGCCGTTCGCGCGCGAGCGCGGGCTGTCGCTGCTGGTCGAGGAAAGCGGGCTGTCGGCGCGCAGCGACCCGCGGTTGCTGCGCCGTATCCTGCAGAATCTGATCTCGAACGCGCTGCGCTATACCGAAGCGGGATCGGTGACGGTGACCTCTTCGGCGCGCGACGGGCAGCTGAGGATCGAGGTCACCGACACCGGACCGGGAATCGCGGTCGAGCATCACCAGGCGATCTTCGAGGAGTTCCGCCGGGTCGGCGACAGCGGCCGCGAGCGCGGCATGGGGCTGGGGCTGGCGATCGTCCAGCGCGCCAGCCGGATGCTCGGCCACCGCCTCGACCTCGCCTCGGCGCCGGGCCAGGGATCGCGCTTCAGCATCACCTTGCCGCTCGGGGTGGCGCACGACCTCGCCTCGCCGGTGGCCTGTCCGAGCCGCGGCGCGCCGACCGCGGGCAAGCTGGTGATGGTGATCGACAATGAGGCGTCGATCCTCGACGGCATGGCCGCCCTGCTCAACGGCTGGGGATGTCGGGTGCTGATCGCCGGCGACGAGGCGGCGGCGCTGCGGCTGCTCCATCAGGAGCGGCGCGCGCCGAATCTGATTATCGCCGACTATCATCTCGACGACGGGGTCACCGGCAGCGACGTCGTCCATGCGCTGCGCCGTCATGGCGGCTGCTCGACCCCGGCAATCGTGATCACCGCCGACCGCACCCCCGAACTGCGCGAGCAGATGCAGGGCGAGGGTTTCCATGTGCTGACCAAGCCGGTGAAGCCCGCGCAGTTGCGGGCCTTGATCAGCCGGCTGTCGACCTGATCGCAGACAGCGAGCCGAGCGTTAAAGGCCGAGTTGGAATTGGTGTTGGATGGTTTCATCAGGCGGTGGCCGATGCGATCGTCACCGTAAAAATTCGGGACTTCGCGCCAGCCGGGTGCCTATATATCGGGCTGAGCCGATCGAGCCTAACCGCCTCGAACGAGGAACGATGAGATGAGCAACTATCCTTTGCGACTGCCGGACCATGTGATGGCCGAGGCCAGGGCACTGGCCGAATTAAATGGTACGTCGCTCAATCAGTTCCTGGCATCGCTGATTGCCGAGCGGGTCGGGGAATTGCGCGCGACGGCCGAAATCCAGACGCGAGCGCAAGGCGCCAATCCCGCGGCGGCGCTGGCGATCCTCGCCCGCGCGCCGGATCGTCCGCCGCTTGCGGGCGACGAATTGCCCGGCTCGCATTGACAGCACGCGGCGTCTATCGCCGGGCGCCGCCCTTGGGCGGGCGCGCCACCGCGTACATCGCGTTCGCCATGTCCTTCCACAGCGCGGTGCGATCGCCGTTTCGGGCATATATCTCCGCCATCGCATGGGTCGCGTTCGGCACATAAATGAAGTCGGCGCGCCCGCCGACCTTGCGAAACGCGGCTTCGAGCCGGCGCGCCGAACCGTCGAGATAATAGGAATCGGCGGTTCCGACCGTCAGGTGGATCTTGCCGTCGAGATCGCGCCTGAGCCGCGGCCAGTCGGTTTCGATCCGATGGCCGATGTCGTAATGGTCGCGCCAATAGGCCGCCACCACGGGATCGACCGCGCCGGTTTCGCGATCGAACAGGAAGGCGGGGGTACCGTCGACGCGGCGTGGCGAGAACACCCAGTCGAACGAACGAAGCTGTCCGCCGTCATGGCCGAGCACGGTTTCGAGCCTGGCGGCCTGTTCGATGCCGGTCACGACCTTGTCATGGTCGCGTTCGAGCGGGCGCGGCGCGCCATGGGAATCGCGGTACATGTTCGCGCCGGGGGCGTAGAGATCGACGCCGATGAAGTCGTGGAAGTCGGCCGGGTCGGGCGAGGTCGGCCAGCTCCCGCCGAACAGCGCGGGATAGCGTGTCATCGCCCATAAAGCGAACCAGCCGCCCGAGCTGTGGCCGGTCAGGAAGCGGCCCGACGGTTTCGCGTCCATCCGGTATCGCGCCTCGATCGTGGGGATCACCTCGCCGACCAGCGCCTGGCCCCAGGGGCCATTGTTGACGCTGTCGGCGAACTCGGTGGTACCGGTCGACGTGCCATGGCCGAGCGCGACCCAGATCATCGGCGGGATCGCGCGGGTCTCCATCAGATGCCAGATCTGCGACAGCCTCTGCCCTTCGAGCTTGTGGGTCGTGCCGAAGGCGCCGGCGGTATAGACGGTCGGATAGGTGGTGCGCGCCTTCGGATCGTAGCCCGGTGGAGTCAGCACCCAGGCCGCGACCATTTGCGGGGTGCCGCGAAAGCGCGTCAGCACGGCCGAAGCGATGCGCTCCTCGTGCAGATGCGGCCGCGACGCGGCGATCTGTTCGGCCGCCCGTGGCGGCAGCCCGGCGACGTCGAACTGGTCGGGTTCCGCCGGGACGACATGGTCGAGCGCGATCGACGGCACCGACCCGAGCGGAAAATGGACGGTCATGATCTTCGAGACGAGATCGCCCGGTCCCCGGCCGCCATAGGCATAGTCGCCATCACGATCGAGCACCGCCTGCACGCGATAGTCGCCTGGGGCCATTGCCCCGAAGCCCGTCGGAAAGGCGGTTGCCTGCGTATCGATCGTGACCGCGCGCCCGGTGCCGAATCCGGCGACGTCGCGCGCCGCGATCGACAGGCCGGTCGTGCCGGACTCGTCGAGGTCGACCGCATCGGCCTTCGCATTGGCGGGCGTCGCGGGGGTGGCGAAGATCAGCAGCCGCCCGGCGGCGGCGTCGTCCAGGCCGGTCGGCAGCGACACCGCGAACCGCGTCTCGGGCATCGTCGCGCCGAGCAGGAATATGGCGGACAGGGGGACGAGGAGGCGGTGCATCATGATATGTTAGCCGACGCTGTCGGCATGGGGAAATGCGGCCTGCTCACAGCGAGGCCTTGTTCGTGGTGCGCCGGGCGTCGCCCACGGTGAGCCAGATCGCCGAGACGAGGAAATAGAAGGCGCCGAAGGCCGCATAAGGGGCGATGTCGGCGATGCCGACCGGAGCCGGTCCATAGGCTCCCTTGATCATGAAGAGTCCCGCAAGCATCGACTGGGCGCCGCTGAGGATCATCGCCCATTGCGCGCCATGAGCACGCCAGCGCCTTATGCCGGTGGCGAGCTGGAACAACCCGGCGAGCGCGGCCCAGACGCCGAATATCGCGAGGACGGCGTTCATGCTGCGGCCGAGCGCGATGCCGACGGCCATCGCGGTGAGGATGCTGACGACGACATTGAGCGCCTGGCTCGGGTTGCGGGCGAGGCCGCCGCTGCGACCGGCGTCGACATAGTTCGCGACCGCGTCCCATGCCGGGTAGGCGACGAACAGGATCGCCGCGAACGGCGGTGCGCTCCTGCCGATCATGAGCGCGGCTGCCACCCATGCCGCGGAGACCGCGAAACGGAGAAAATAATAGGCCTTGAGCCAGTTTCGGTTCGATGCGGGACTCTCGATGGACATGGTCATGGCGATTTCCTTTGCGGTGATGGAGGCGTGCGGGCCCGATCCCGGAATCCGGGGCGAGCGGGTGGCGAGGAAGATATCGGCGATGCCGGCGGCGGGTGATGCCGCCCGGTCGGTCCAAATGGCTTATAAGAGGAAGCGTCTGGGCAGGAACCATCGCGCGCCGGCGATCACCGCGGCGCATCCCGCCGAATACCAGACGACGATATAGAGCGGGTCGTTGATCGGGCAGCAGAAGGCGAAGACGAAGGCGCCGCACGTGCCCGCGGCAAGCCCTGCGGCGAGCGCGCTGGCTTCGGGATGGGTGGGGGCGGCGCCGCGCATCAGGACCGCCAGCATCGCCACCATCGGCATCGACAATAGAGCGATGGAGAAGGCGCAGAGCAGGCCGTGCACCGGTGACAGCCGATCGAGCAGGCCATGGGCGGTTTCGCCATCGGGGACGACCAACGCGCCGCCGATCATCGCCGCGGCGCCGAGGAGTGACGCGGCGGTCAGCCCCCGGCGAGGGCGCGCGGTCGGCGAAAAGGAGCGGATCGCGACCGCGCAGCCGACAATGGCCAGGATCGCCAGGCTGCCCAGCTTCCACAGCATATAGGGCGAGCCGATCATCCGCGCCATGTCGGGCCGCATCAGTCCGAGCCCGAGCAGCAGGCCGAGTTCGGTCGCGCCGAGCGTCAGCAGCAGAGCATATTCGCGCAGCAGGCTGCGCCGCCGGACCGGAGCGAGCCCGGCCGACAGGTTCAGGATCAGGCTGTCATTCGACATCATGGGTCTTCTCGATAAAGGCGGTCAGGCGGGCGAGCCCGCGATGGATGTTCATTTTCACGGCGGAGATGGACAGGCCGGTCTCGTGCGACGCGTCCTCGATGCTGTAACCCTGCAGCTTGACCAGCATGATCGCCTGCGCCTGTGCCGGCCGAAGCTCGTCGAGCAGGCTGGCGAGGACCGAGGCGCTCGTCACCGCCGCCTCATGATCGCCGACCGAAAGATCGTCGGACAACGCCTCGGTCGGGCGCCGTCCGAGGCTGCGCAACTGGTCGATCCATTTGCGCCTTGCGATCGCCGCCAGCCACGGCCCCAGCGGATATTGCGGGTCATAGGTGTGGCGCCGGCGGTGGACCGCGAGCAATGTCTCCTGCACGGCATCGTCGACGTCGCCATGGGGCAGGCGGCGCTGGAAATAATGCTGCAGCCACGTCGAGATCTCGCCCAGCAGGCGGCGATAGGCGCCGCCATGCCCGTTCTGGGCGGCGACCATCAATCCGCCCCATGCGTCCGGCCCCGCCGCGAACGGCGGTTGTGCGCCGCCATGTCGTGCCGCGCCCGGCGACGGCTTCGAAAAGAGTTTCGCGATGAGGTTGGAGCGCATGCTCTCCTATTCGCCGGTGATGCGGGCCGGGTCACCTCCGGCGAAAATATTTTCTATCGCATCGCCGTTTCTTGCCGGTCCACCGTCGAGCGATCATGGTGGCACGCGGTCGTCCGCGCGAGCGGCGCAGCGACCGTAGGGCTTCCGGGGGGATGATATGCTGATTTCCGATGCACAGCGCGATCTGAGACGCGCCTATGTCGGGGGTGGCCCCGGCGTCATGGTCTCCGGGCTGATATGGCTGGTGGCCACGGTCGTTCAGCAAAAGCAGGGAATCGGTGCCGGTTTCACCGCGCTGTTCTTCGGTGGCATGCTGATCTTCCCCATCACCAAGCTGCTGTGCCGTTTCCTGTTCCGTCGCGACAATGAGACCCCCGGCAACCCTTTCGGCCTGACGGTGCTCGAATGCACGATCGCGATGATCGGCGGGCTGTTCGCCGCCTGGCTGTTCCTTCCGTCGAAGCCGATGCTGACATTCCCGCTCGCGGCGGTCGCGGTGGGCACGCATTATTGCGTCTTCGCCACGGCCTATGGGAATCGCTGGTTCTGGCTGATCGCCGGGATCGTCACCGCGATCGGCTGCGGCGATATCTTCGTCGCGCAGATGCACGGCGCGACCGCGCTGCTCGTCACCGTCACCGAACTGGTCTTCGGGTTGGCGCTGACGATCGGCGCAACCCGTTCGGCCGGGGCGGCCGTCGCCACGACAGGATAGAAGAACGGCCGCCCTCGATCGTCGTTATCGCAGGGGCAGGAACAGGTCGGCGACCGTCTCATGCTCGGCCACCTCGGGGAAGAAGCTGAGCCGCTGACAATAGATCGGGAAGTCACGGGCTTCCTCGCCGCTCGCCGGAAGCCAGTCGCGATAGAGGAAGAGCGCGGCGGGTTCGAGATTATCGGTGTTGCCGACGACGCGCAGCACCGCGCAGCGGCCGCCCGGGATCTCGCCGGCCTTGACCCGCTGATCGGTCGCATCGATCGGCCGGTCGGTGCCGACGCAAAGATCGATGCCGTAATCGGCCGGCGAGGCGGGATGCCGCTCCGAATGCCAGACATTGAAGGTCGGGCTGGTGCTGGGATGGAGGCCGGCTGCCCGGCGCCAGGCGATGAACCGCTGGATGGTGGCGCCGAGCGTCGCCGGGTCGCCGCGATGCTCCATGATCGCCACCGGCGTTGCCGGCACGTCGCGGATCGTCACGTCGTCATGGGTAAAGATCGTCTGCATGAATCTGCTCCTCGCATTGTCGAGAGGCCCGAAGGCCGCGAGCCACGGCGCCCAGTCGGGCGACGTCCGGAACGACGACGGCGATTGCCCGAACCTTCGCCGAAAGGCGCGGGCGAAGGCATCGGGCGCGTCATAGCCGGCATCCATCGCTATGTCGGTGACGCTGTGGGCGTCGATATAGGCTAGCCGATGCGAAGCGCGCTTCATCCGGGCCAGCTGGACATAGCGATGCACCGACAGCCCGAAGGCCGCGATGAACTGCCGGTGGAAATGAAATTTCGAAAATGCGGCGACGCCGCTCACCGTCTCCAGATCCAGATCGTCTTCGAGATGCCGGTCGATATAGTCGAGCGCCCGCCGCATGCGAATCTGATGCTGTCGTACCGCCGCCTTCATCGTCCTTCCTCCGTGGCGGCTCCAGCTACGCGTTCACAGCCATGACGCGCTCGACCGATATTGCGGTTTTGCATGGAAATGGCCGTAGATCGTCAGCCTATCCTCCCAAATTTCAGCGCCTGCCCCGAAAAAATGCGCGCAGGTCATCCACGAACAGTTCCGGTTCTTCGGCGGGCGCGAAATGTCCGCCGGCGGGCATCTCGGTCCAGCGCTCGAGGGCATAATAGAGCTCGGCGCCGCGACGCGGGGCGAAGGTCAGTTCGGCAGGGAAGATCGCCAGCGCGGTGGGCGCCTCGACGACCGGGGTTCGTCGGTGCGACGGCCGCCAGGGGATATGGGCGCCTTCATGATAATAGCGCGCCGATGTGTGATAGCTCTGGGTCACCCAGTAGAGCATGACCGTATCGAGCAGATCGTCCTTGGTGAAACGGCGTTCGACCTCGCCGCCGCAGTCGCTCCAGTTCCGGCGCTTGTCGACGATCCAGGCGAGCAGCCCGGCGGGGGAGTCGTTCATGCCGATCGCCAGCGATTGCGGCTTGGTCGCCTGGATCGCGAAATGGCCGGACTCGCTCGCCCGGACTTGGCGCATGCGTTCGACGAAGCGCGCCTCCGCCGGCGCATAATCGGCCTCGTTCCATCCGCCGCCGGCCATGAACTCGAGCGTACCGGGGGTATGAAGATGGACGCCGATCACCCGGTCGGCATATTTGTGGCCGAGCTGTGCGGAGATGAACGAGCCGACGTCGCCGCCGGCGCACGCGAAGCGGGCATAGCCGAGCCGATCCATCAGCTCGACCCACAGGTCGGCGGTCTTCCACCAGTTGATGCCGGGGACGGTGAGCGGGGTCGAGAAGCCGAAACCGGGAAGCGACGGGACGATCACATCGAACGCGTCCGCTGGATCGCCGCCGTGCGCGGCAGGATCGGTCAGCGGGCCGATGACCTTGCGATAATCCCAGAAGGTCCAGGGCCAGCCATGGCTGAGGATCAGCGGTGCGGGTTTCGGTCCCTTGCCGCGTTCATGGATGAAGTGGATCGGTACCCCGTGCAGATCGGTGCGAAACTGTGCATGGCGATTCATCAGCCGCTCGCGCGAGCGCCAGTCATATCCGTTCCGCCAATAGGCCGCGAGCTCGCGGACATAAGCGGTGCTCGCGCCATATCGCCAATCGGCATTGGCGAAGTCGTCGGGCCAGCGCGTGTCGTCGAGCCGCCGGTGCAGATCGGCGATCGCGCTTTCGGCTATGTCGATGAAGAAGCGTTCCAATCCTGCTCTCCATGGCCGCGTCTTGCCGGTCGGGCTTCGCTGCTCAGCCGGCGGTCACGCCACCGTCGGCGGTCCAGATCGCGCCATGGACCGCGCCGGCGAGAGGCGACGACAGGAAGGCGACCACCGCCGCCACCTCGGCGACGTCGGCCGGCGGGCGCTCGCCCGAATAGCGCTTCACCTTGGCGTAATCGATGCCGGCGGGGCGGCTGGCTTCGGCGGCGATCTCGGTCAGCATCGCGCCGGGCGCGACGGCGTTGATACGGACCGGCTTGTCGACGAACTCGACCGCGAGCGATTTGGTGAGCTGCAGCAGGGCCGCCTTCGACATCGAATAGGGCACGAGATAGGGCGTGCCGATCAGCGCGCTCTGCGACAACACGTTGACGATATTGCCCTCGCTGGCGAGCAGGTGCGGAAGCGCCGCCTGGGCGAACCAGAACGGTGCCGCCATGTTGACCTGCATGATCCGCCAGAATTCCTCTTCGGGGACCTCGGGCGCATGGTTGAAGCGCATCAGCCCGGCCGCGTTGATCAGGATGTCGAGGCGTCCGAAACGGGCGACGGTCGCTTCGATGGCGGCCGTGCAATGGGCCTTGCCGGCAATGTCGGTGGCAAAGGTCGCGCAATCGGCGCCCCGGGCGCCCAGCTCGCCGGCGGTCCGTTCGAGCCGGTCGGCGAGGATGTCGACGAGCATCAGCGCGACGCCCTGTTCGGCCAGCGCCTCGGCGATCGCCCGGCCGAGGCCGCGGGCCGCGCCGGTGATCAGCGCCACGCGCGGCGCCGGTGTGTCGGTCATTGTCATGTCTCCCGGCTCAGTCGATTTCCGTCCGCCGCACGCGGGTCTGCGGCACGCCGGCCCCTGGCGCGCCGATGATCCGGCAGATCAGCGCGCCGCGTCGGCGGCCGAGCGTGTCGATGCGGTTGGCGGCGTCCCCGCCGGCCGAGGGACCGATCGCGATCCGGATGCGCCCATCGGCGTCCGCTATGCAACGATCGTCGCCCATTCCCGCGCCGGGGAGCGCTTCGCACCAGTGATTATAGGCATGAAGCGACCAGTAGCCGGGGATGCCCGCCGGCATCACGACCTCGAGCCACTCGTCATCGGCAAGATCATAGCCGCCGAGGAAATAGACGGTATCGGGATCGCCGACGACGCCTTGCGCCATCGCGGGCGCCTCCGCGTGGAAGCGGTTGGACGCGGCGCTCGTCACCGCGCTCCATTCGAGAAACTGGCGGACCGATCCGAGCAACGCCGTGGCCACCTGGTCGAGCGCGCCCTGCACGCTGCCGCGGGCGAGGGTCAGGTCGTGCGCCGCCGAGCCGCCGGTCAGCACCAGCCGGGCCGGGTCGCTGGCCGGATCGCGGTGAAGCGTGCGCGCCATGACGACGCGGGTCCCCGGCGGGATCGCCAGCGCGCCCTCGGTCGGCGCGTCGCCGGCGATGTCGAGGGTGAAGCGCCCGTCGGCATCGGCCGAGGCGCGGTCGAACGCCGCATAGCCGGTAAGATCGGCCGATCCGCCCGGGCCGAAGCGGTACAGGCCGATGCCGACCCGTTCGGATCCGTTGAGGCGGCCTTCGACGCGGTAGCGCCCGGCCGGATCGATGCCGGCATGGCCCATCCGATAATCGGGGTTGGGGCCGCCGCGGGTGGGCAAGGCGCGGGTCCAGCCATTTTCGGCGAACAGATGGCCGAGAAAGGCATCGTTCATGCAACCGGTCAGCACGCGCAGGACATAGGCTTCGCCCTCGGCGGCGGTGGCGGCATCGGGGGCCGCGGCGGCGACTTCGGCCTGCGCCGTCGCGAGCGCCGCACCGACCGCGTCCCAGCCGCCGGTCATGCCGCGGTCCTGTGCAGGCCCGCCTGCTCGCGGGGGATATCGAAGCGGCGCCTATAGTCGTCGAACCGGTCCGCTACGGCCGCGTCGTCGAGACCCCATTGCTCGAGCGTGTAATCGTTGCGCCCGCGCGCATTTTTGGGGTTGCCGCGGTGCCAGTCGCCGACCGCCTGCGCGACCTCGTCGGGCGTGTCGATGCCGATCCCCGCATGGATGCGGCGCATCTCCGCGACCGGATCGGCGACCAGCGCATAATAGTCGACATGGACGATCCGCCCGCCATGCGGGCCGCGGTCGAACGCCATGATCCGATCGATATGGCGCTGGATGAAGTGGAGCATGTCGCGCCCGACCTCGGCGGGATCGACCGATCCCCCGGCGCGGATGCCGCGCAGGTTGAAGCTCATCTTCGCGATCGAGGCGACGACCTGCACCGGGTCGCGATGCGTCATCACGAAGCGCGCATCGGGATAGACCGCCAATATCGCATCGAGCGCGATCACATGGTTGGGATATTTGAGCGCCCATGGCTTGCGCCCGGTGCGCCATTGCAGGAGCCGGAGCTGGCGCTTGTGGATCCGGTAGGTCTCGACCAGGTCGGCCTCGTCGAGCAGATAGTCGAAATAGTCGGGCACCCGGAAGAGATTGTTGAGGCCAGCCGCACCGAAGCTCTGCTCCAGATAGGCATGGCATTCGTCCGAGCCGTCCTCGTCATAGAGGTGCAGCGCCTCGAACCCGTCGAAGCTCGGATGGGTGTGGCGGCGGCGTTCGGCCCATCCGGCCTTTCTCACCCGCGCGGCCTCCGGATCGAAGCCGGGCGGGGGCGACGGCAGCAGCGATTGCCAGGTGCGGATGAGCCGGAAGCGGGGATCGCGATCGAACAGATATTGGAAATAGGTCGTTCCCGATCGCGGCAAGCCCATCAGGAAGACCGGGGCAGTGATAGGCTCGTCGGCGATCTCGGGGAAATCGCGCACCCATTTCAGGCCTTCGAGGCGGTTCGCGGTGTCGTGGATCAGGTGGTTGCGCGTCAGCTCGATCCCCGCATCGGTCAGTCCGCCGTCGCGATCGAGCGCGTCGACGAGCCGTTCGAGATTGGCCCGCACCGCGGGCTCGCTGTCGCGGATGCCGACGCGGCTTTCGGCTGCGGCGATGATGTCGGCGGCCACCAGCATGGACCCACTCTCCCTGTCGCGGGAAGCTTCGCGGCGCCGACGGTATCGGCACTTCGGCTTCCCTTCGGGCCTGTCATTGCATGGTCCCCGAAAAGCGTCCAATGCATATGAAACTCGATTTTCATGCAAATGGCGCCGATGGAATTCCGCAATCTCAGGCATGTCGTCGCGCTCGCCCGGCACCGCAACTATATCAAGGCGGGCGAGGAACTCGGCCTGTCGCAGTCCGCGCTGACCCGCAGCATCCAGGCGACCGAGCGCGACGCCGGCGTGCGGCTGTTCGATCGCGATCGCGGTGGCGTCCATCCGACGAGGGCGGGGCGCGCCTTCCTCGACCGCGCGGAAGCGCTGCTGGCGGATGCCGAGGAATTGCGGGTGGTGATGCGGCAGACCGCCAACAGCGAAGAGGGCGTGGTGGCGTTCGGCATCGAGGCGATGCCGGCGCGCGCCTTGCTTCCCGGCGCGCTGGCGGGGTCGATCAACCGGGCGCCGCGGCTGCGGACCCAGGTGATGATCCGCAGCATCGAAGCCCTGTCGGCCCGGCTGATCGATGGCGAGATCGAATTCTTCGTCAGCGCCGAGGGCCGCATCCCCGAAGATCGGCGCCTGGCGATCGCCCGGCTCGGATCGTTCCCGCTGTCGCTGCTGGTGCGTCCCGGGCATCCGGTCCTCGGGGGCATCCCGGCCGCCGATCCCTATCCGGTCCTGCTGTCGGGACCGGCGGGGAGCTTCGCGTTCCTGCCGCAGGATCTCCAGCGCTGGCTGTCCGGTCCGCGGCACATCGTCGAGGATTACGACCTGCTCGGCAAGCTCGCCCAATCGTCGGACGGGATATTGGTGACCTCGTCGCTCGCGATGGAAAGGGAACTTGGGGAGGGGCGTCTCGTCGAGCTTGGTTCGGCGACATCGCGCGCGCCGCTGCAGATCCCGATCGCGATCTACAGCCTGGCGCGCCGGTCGCTTTCGCCGGGCGCGGTCCGCCTCAAGGCCGAACTCGCGCGCGAGATGCAGGGCATCGCGGCTCCGCCGAAATCGGCGTCATGACCGTCGCGAAGCTCGCGCGGGTTCGCGCGGGGATTCCGTCAGCCGTGCGGCCGGCTCAGCAGCGGCGGCGCGGTGAAATTGACCTTGTTGACGAGGATCACCGCCTGGGTGCGGCTGTAGACGTTGAGCTTGCCGAGGATCGCCGAGACATGCGCCTTGACCGTCGTCATCGAGACATCGAGCTCATAGGCGATCTGCTTGTTGAGCTTGCCGCCGACGATGAAGCCCAGCACGACCTTCTGCTGCGGGGTCAGCAGATCGATCCGGCGCAGGATGTCGGTCTCCTCGCCATCTTGTTCGTCGCCGGCCTCGTCGAGCATGTCGGGGGCGAAGATCTCGCCGGCGAGGATCGATTTGAGCGCGTCGACGATCGCGCTTCGCCGCAGCGATTTGGGGATGAAGCCGGCGGCGCCATGCGCCAGCGCGGTCTTGACCAGGCCGCGTTCCTGCGCGGCCGAAACGATCACCACCGGCACCGACGGGAAACGGTCGCGGATCGTCATCAGCCCGGAAAAACCGGTGGTGCCCGGCATGTTGAGATCGAGCAGGACGAGGTCGAAATCGCCCTCGCGCTCGATCACCGCGGTCGCCTCGTCGATCGAGGCGGCCTCGAACAATTCGCACTGGTCGAACGCGACCGAGATCACCGTGCGCAGGCCGTCGCGCACCAGCGGATGATCGTCGGCGATCAATACTCGTTCCACGTAGTCAGACCCCCTCGATCCGGCCCTTGATCCGGTGAAGCGTAGCGCATGCGCGGCCGAGGCGGGAAGGGGGACGGCTGCCGCCGCCCCCCGCGCCATGCTCAGCTCCTGGGAAGCTTGAAGACCCACAGCGATCCACCCTGGTTGATATGTTGCACCGCCTTGGCGACCTCGCCGCCCCACAGCGGCACCGCGCCGCCCCAGCCCGACATCACCGCGACATATTGCTCGCCATCCTGTTCCCAGGTGACCGGCGATCCGACCACGCCCGAACCGGTGTTGAACTTCCACAATTCCTTGCCGGTCCTGGCGTCGAACGCCTTGAGATAGCCTTCGGGGGTGCCGGTGAAGACGAGGTTGCCCGCGGTCGACAGCACGCCGCCCCACAAAGGCGCCTTGTTCTTATATTCCCACATGATCTTGCCGGTCGCCGGGTCGATCGCGCGCAGCGCGCCGATATAGTCGGGATAGAGCGGCTTGATCGTGAAGCCCGCGCCCAGATAGGCCGCGCCCTTCTTGTAGGCGATCGGTTCGTTCCAGATGTCCATGCCCCATTCGTTGGCGGGCACGTAGAAATAGCCGGTCTGCTGGCTGTACGACATCGGCATCCAGTTCTTGGCGCCGAGGAAGGCGGGGGCGGCGAACACCGTCGAGCCCTTTTCGGTGGTCGGCGGGCCGGGGCGGTTGCTGTCGTCGTAGATCGGCCGGCCCTTGGGGGTGTAGCCCTTGGCCCAGGTGGTCCTGGTGACGAACGGGGTCGCCTGCAGGAACTTGCCGTTGGTGCGGTCGAGGATGAAGAAATAGCCGTTGCGATCGGCCTTGGCGCCCAGCTTCATCATCTTGCCGTCGCGCTTGGCGTCGAACGACACCAGCTCGTTGACCCCGTCGAAATCCCAGCCGTCATGCGGAGTGGTCTGGAAATGCCACTTGATCTCGCCGGTGTCGGGATCGAGCGCCAGCGTCGAGGCCGTGTAGAGATTGTCGCCGGGGCGCAGATGGCTGTTCCACGGCGCCGGGTTGCCGGTGCCCATGTAGATCAGGTTGGTTTCGGGATCATAGGTGCCGCCGAGCCAGGTCGCGCCGCCGCCGGTCTTCCACTGGTCGCCCTGCCAGGTCGCGTTGAGCTTCCCGGTCATGGTCGAGTCCTTGCCGTTGAGCTGACCCATATTGCCTTCGATGGTCGGACGCGACCAGATCAACTCGCCGGTGTTGACGTCGCGGGCCTCGACCTTGCCGGTGATGCCGAACTCGCCGCCCGAATTGCCGTAGATGATCTTGCCCTTCACGATCATCGGCGCGGCGGTGAAGCTGTAGCCGGCGTCATAGGGGGCGAGGGTCTTGTTCCAGATTACCTTGCCGGTCTTGCGGTTGAGCGCGACCATATGCGCGTCGAGCGTGCCGAAGATGATCTTGTCGCCATAGATGGCGGCGCCGCGGTTGACGACGTCGCAGCACGGCATGATCCCGTCGGGCAGCCGCGCGCTATATTCCCACTTCTCCTCGCCGGTGCGGGCGTCGAAGGCGAACAGCCGCGAATAGCTGCCGGTGACATAGATGATGCCGTCATAGACGATCGGCTGCGATTCCTGTCCGCGCTGCTTCTCGCCGCCGAGCGAGGCCGAGAAGGCGGGAACGAGCTTCGCCACCGTGTCGACGTTGATCTGGTTGAGCGGGCTGAAGCGCTGCGCCTTCGGGCCCATGCCATAGGTCAGCACCGCCTTGGTGTTGGTGTCCGACGCCATCAGATCGGCATCGGTCGGCCCGGCGGCCGGAGACGCGGGCGCCGCCGGCTCCTGCGCGATCGCAGTGGCGCCGGCAAGCGCGAGCGCGGCGACCGAGGCCAGGTGGAATAGCCTGTTCTTCATTTCTGTTTCCCCTCCAGGCGCCGTGCGGACTCCACGGCTCGGGAGGTGATGCTAGGCCGATGGGGGAAGCGGACAATTGGACCTAAGGAGGATGAGAAGCTTCTCAGCTTTGCTTCCGTGCGAGCATGGTTATGGGATCACCATCGAAAAGCCGCGCGCGCGGATCCGACGAGGGGAGGGGCGTGCGCCCGACGATCTGGATCGCGGCGATATCGCCGTTCCAGCCCTGCTCCTCGACCCTGTAGCCTCTGGCTTCGAGGGCCTTGACGAGGTCGGCGGAGAATCTGGCCCATGGCTCGTTGAAGATGACATTGTCGGGCAGGAGTTGATGGTGGAAGCGGAACTGGTCAGGCGACGTCGGCAATCGTGATATGCAGTTCCAGACCTGCTGCCGATGTAAGATTCACCAGCGCATCGAGCGAAAATTTGCCGAGCTTGCCACGCATCAGATCGTTGAGCCGTGGACGGGTTATGCCGAGCCGCTTGGCGGCACCCTCCTGGGGTAGATCCCACGACCCGATCCGGGTCCGCAAAGCCGACAGAAGTTCGGCGCGCGCCTTCATGTTTGCCGCTTCCGCAGGCGTATCCGCCAGCGCGTCGAAAACATTGTCGAAGGTCTGAACGTCCATTTTATTCATTCCAATCCCGCAGGCGGCGTGCCGCCAATTCGATGTCTTTCTGTGCAGTTTCTGGGTCTTCTTTTGGAAGGCATGCAGTACCAGCACCCGGTCCGGTAGCGTCGCCAGGTAGATCACCCGAAACGCGCCCGATGCCTCGCGAATTCGAATCTCTCGCACGCCCGGCCCGACCGTCTTCATCGGCTTCCAGTCGTCCGGGTCGTTTCCGAGCTGGACCTCGTTCAACTGATAACCGGCTTCCGATCTGGCTTCATCGGGGAAGTCGCGAAGCCGTGCGAGGCTGTCGCCAAGGAATGAGATCGGCTTCACTTGATCCAGTGTATCGTAATCGATACACTGGATCAAGGCAGGCTGGATCGGGCGTCGACGGCTTTCGATGCCGGAGAAGTGTCGACGTCAAAGAAGACTGTGAAGACGGCGCGGGTGCCTGGCGGCAAAGATCGGCTTCGAGGTTGAAGCTGTAGAGATCGCGCGCAGGCCATAAGGTCTTCGTGCGATTTGCACTATGGTCCCGCTAGGCCGCCAGCGGCGCCTTGTGGGCGACGCCATAGCCGGTAAAGACGGTCGCGATCTCACCGTTCGCCAGCATCCCGGCGATGATCGCGTCGATCTTGTCGGCAAGTTCGCGGGCGTCGTCCTTGACCGCGAAGCCGACGTCCCAGCCGGGGCTGGGGAGGGCGGGCAGCGGGCCATGGCGTTCGACCCCGCGGTCGCCCTGCGCGGTCTTGAGGCCATGTTCGATCTGGGCGCGGGTGGCGACCGCGGCGTCGGCGTCGCCGGTCACCACCGCGGTCACCGCCGCGGCGCCGCTCGGCAGATGCCGGACGTCGGGGCGCAGCACCCCGCCGAACGATCCCGACAGATAGAAATCGGGAACGCTGTCGAGCTCGGCGACCAGCCGTTTGCCCTTGAGCTGGGGCGGCTGGACCTCGCAATCGGTGGTCTCGCGGTTGCAGACCATCGCGAAGCCCTCGCGATAATAGGGCCCGGAGATCACCGCGCGGTCATTGTCGAGCTGCAGCTTGCGGTCGACGGGGACGTGCATCATCAGGTCGCACGGCAGTCCGCCGACCAGCGATCCGCGCCACACCATGTTGCGCAGATCGTCGTCGACCCCCTCGTCGGCGAGGAAATCGACGATCTCGACCCGCAACCCCAGCGCCTTGCCGATCGCATGCGCCAGATCGACGTCGATGCCGGTGAACTTGCCGTCCTTGCCCGCCCAGCTCCAGGGTTCGAAGTCGCGATAGACCGCGACGCGCAGCACCCCCGAGGCCATCAGCTTGGCGAGCGGCTGGGCGGCGAGCGGCCAGGCGGCGCCGGCGGCCAGGGCCGCGCCGAGCAGCGCGCGCCGGGTGAGCGCGCCTCGGTCGAGCGCGGTCATTCCTCGTGCTTGGTTTCGAGCCAGGCGCGGATCGCCCAGCCGGCCTTCTGCCCCAGCACCTCGCCCATCGGCGGCATATAGACCTTGCCGTCATGCGCGGAGCCATGCTGGAAGCGGTTGATGAACCATTCGTCACCGCTGTCGCCGGCCTCGAGATAGCGCAGGTCGGGGGCGATGCCGCCGCTGATCGCCTCGAGCCCATGGCAGCGCGCGCAATTCTGGCCATAGGCCGATTCGCCGATCTTGGCGGCCTCGGCATTGCCGCGATAGGGGTTCACCTTGACCCATTCGGTGCCGATATCGGGCAATGTGTGGGTGTCGACCGCCTGCGGGGTGACATTGCCATGGGCGAACAGGTTGCCCGACACCGACGCGACGCAGACCAGCCCCGAAAATACCAGTGTCAGCCGTCGATACTTCGCGTTCATCACTCTCTCCTCGGCGATGGCCGGCAACACGGGGTGCGCGACATGGCTGGGCCCCAGACCATCTTTGCGTCGAATAGACAGGGGCGCCGCGCCAGCGCCCATTGGACTTAGGTACAAGGGGACGATCGACCGGCCGGGGCCTATGGTCGGCGCATGCGCAAGGCCCTTTACCTGACCCTCCTGCTTGCCGGCCCCGCGTTCGGCGAGACGATCTATGTCACCAACGAGCGCGGCGCCTCGATCAGCGCGATCGACGGCGACAGCCTGAAGGTCGTCGCGACCTGGCCGGTCGGCAAGCGCCCGCGCGGGCTGCTGCTGTCGAAGGACGGCCGCCAGCTCTATGTCTGCGCGAGCGACGAGAATGCGGTGCAGGTGGTCGACCGCGCGACCGGCAAGGTCGTCGCCGACCTGCCGTCTGGCGAAGACCCCGAACAATTCGCGCTCTCGCCCGACGGGACGATGCTGTTCGCCGCCAACGAGCGCGACGCGGCGATCACCGCGATCGACGTTCCGGGCAGGAAGGTCGCCTTCCAGATCGCGGTCGGGGTCGAGCCCGAGGGGATGGCGACCAGCCCCGACGGCCGGATCGTGGTGTCGACCTCGGAGACCGACAACCAGGTCCACTGGATCGACATCGCCAGCCAGGCGGTGGTCGCGCAGACCCCGGTCGACATGCGCCCGCGCCATGCCGAATTCAGCGCCGACGGCCGCTGGCTGTGGGTGACCGCGGAGATCGGCGGTACGCTGGCGATCGTCGACACCACGACCAGGGCGGTGGTCGACACGCTGCATTTCGCGCCGCCGGGGGTGGCGGCCTCGAAGGTGATGCCGGTCGGGGTGCGCTTCACCCCCGACGGCAAGACCGCGCTGGTAGCGCTCGGGCGCGGCAACCATGTCGCCTTCGTCGATGTCGCGACCCGCAAGGTCACCGGCTATGTCACCGTCGGCCAGCGTGTCTGGCATCTGGCGATCGAACCCGACGGCAAGCGCGCCTTCGCCGCCAACGGGCTCACCAACGATGTCTCGGTGATCGATATCGCCAGCCGCAAGGTCATCGCCACCATTCCGGTCGGTACCGCGCCATGGGGCGTCGTCATCGCGAAATAGGGCACGGGTCGCGTATCGGCCCTTTCCTTCGTCATCCTGATGAAAATCAGGATCCAGAACCCGCAGTCTCGCAGCAGGAAGCGCGACGTTGCGGCTCTGGATCCCAAATCGAGTTTGGGATGACGAAGAAGAAAAGAGTGCCATGTCGCTCTCCCCGAACGCGCCGTCCCAAAGTCCAATATCGCACTGCGGCGAACAGGATCAGCCTCTGATCACCGGCGCGCCAGACAGGACGCGCTCAACGGGAGGATCAGGATGACTGGAACGAGAAAGTGGCTCGCCGCCACGGCCATAGCCATGTCCATGCTCGGTGCGGTGGCGCCGGCCCATGCGGACACCACCGACGATCTATTGCTGCGGCTGAAGGAAAAGGGGATCCTGACCGACGCAGAATATCAGGCGCTTGTGCAGCGCAAGAGCGCCGAACCGGCGGTCGCCAACGCTGCAGCACCATCGGCGAGCTGGCTCGACGAGCAGCATGTCGTTCGCGCCACCGAGAGCGGCGTCGGGCTGCAGATCGGTGCGGTCGCGCTCAAATTCTCGGGGCAGATCAACGGATTCTATGTCCATGACGACGCCGCCACGCCCAGCGCCGCCAACACCGTCGTCGGCGGGCTCGCCAGCCAGGGTTCGAAAAGCTCATCGATCCGCAACGGCCTGCTGCCGGGCTTCCTCAAGATCGAAGCGAGCACGAACCAGGGTGGCTGGGACGTCGGCGCCCATTTCGGCATCTATCCCGGCATCAACAGCGTCCTGACCGCGGGCGGCGCCAATTCGCCGGGCACCCCGCAGGCGTTGGCGACCGCAGGCATCGATTTCCGCCAGACCTACCTGACCTTCGGGCGCGCGGGCTTCGGCGAGGTCAAGATCGGCCGCGACATCGGCCTGTTCGGGCAGGAGGCGATCCTCAACGACATCACCCTGTTGTCGGTCGGCAGCGTCGCCGACAATACGGGCCCGTCGAACACTTCGCTCGGCCGGATCGGCATCGGCTATCTCTACACCGATTTCCAGCCGCAGATCACCTACACCACCCCGAAGTTCGGCGGTTTCCAGGCGGCGATCGGCGCCTTCCAGCCGCTGGTCACCGTCGGCAATGCCGAGGTCAACAAGACCCCCGGTTTCCAGGCCAAGATCAGCTACGACTTCAAGGCCGGCGGTTTCGGCGGCAAGCTCTGGGTCAATGGCATCACCCAGAAGCATGACGGGGTCGGCGCCGCGCCCGACTATACCGGCAAGGGTTTCGACGTCGGCACCAAGCTCAGCTTCGGCACCGCCAGCCTGGTCGGCTATTATTACGCCGGCTCGGGGCTCGGCACGACCGGCCTGTTCATCCTGTCGACCGATGCGCTCGGCCGCAAGCGCGACAGCGACGGCTTCTACGTCCAGGGCACCTATGGCATCGGCAAGCTGACGGTCGGCGCGAGCTATGGCGAAAGCCATCTCGATCTGGCGAAGGGCGAGGTCAACCCGACCCTGCTCGACACCAACAGCAGCTGGGTGGGGCAGTTGCGCTACGGGCTGACCGACTGGCTGACGCTGGTGGGCGAATATACCCATTCGCGCGCGGAGGCGCATAACGGCAACGACGCGTCGTCGAACGCGATATCGACCGGCGCCATATTGTTCTTCTAGAAGCCAGATATCGAGGCGGTCGACCCGGTCGACCGCCTCAGTCTTTCCGGTCGATCCGCGGCAGCAGCCGGGTCTCGGCCGACGCGTAAAGATGCGATACCGACCGCTGCAGCTCGTAGCGTGCGGCGGCCATCGCCGCGAAGCGCGGTGGGATCGGCAGGGCGCCGGTCTCGACCGGCCCCAGCCCGTCGAGTACCGCCTGGTCGATCGTCGCCGCCAGCCAGTCGATCCAGTCGTGGGTCTGGTCGATCGCCGTCGCCGGGGTCGGATCGAACCGCCCATGGCCCGGCACCACCCGGCCATGGCCAATCGCCTTGAGCGTATCGAGCGAACTTCGCCAGCGCGCGAGATCGGCATTGGGCGTGCTCGGCGCGCGATCATGGAACACCAGGTCGCCGGCGATCAGCGTGCCGCTCGCCTCGTCGAGCAGCGCGAGGTCGGCGACGCTGTGCCCGGCGAGCGGCAGCAGGCGGATGCGGCGGCCGCCGAAATCCTCGGCGTCACCCGCCAGGACATGGCCGGGCAGGGCGAGTTCGGTGCCGCGCATCCAGTCGCCGAGCAGCCGGTACATGCCGTCGGAAAAGCCTTTGCCCGCCGCCGCGAGGTCGTCGATCTGCGGCCGGGTCGCGGCGACGATCGCCGGATCGAAGGCGCCGTCGCCATAGACATGGTCGGGATGGAGATGGGTCAGATAGACCCGGATCACCGGCTTGCCGGTCAGCGTCTCGGCGACCGCCTTGAGCGCGGTGCCGTAGCGCAGCGACGGGCCGCAATCGACCAGGATGGTGCCGGCGGGGGTGGCGATGATCGTCAGATTGGCGATCGCTCCGCCATTGTCGCGGGCGACCGGCGCGTCGGCGCCGCGGACGATCCAGATGCCGTCACCGATCGGCACGGGCGCGATGCGATAGGCGAGCGGCTGTGCGCACAACGGCGGCGCGACCGCGGCGGCACCCAGGCCTGCCAGCAGTCCGCGACGGCTGAACCCCGTGGGCATCATGGCGCGGGGCTCGATCGCGGCGCCGGCGGCGACACCAGCAGCCGGGCGGCATAGTCGATGCCGTTGGTGTCGCGCCCGCGGATCGTCAGCGCTTCACCGGGCGCCGCGGCGACGATCAGGCCGAATTCGGGATCCTCGGCGACCGACGCCTCGATCGTCAGGGTGGCGGCGGGGGTGCCGTCGGCGCCGAGCAGCGCGACTTCCTCGAGATGATAGGTCGGGATATTGGCGACGAAGCCGGTGTCCATCGGATGGCGGAAGCCGACCCGGACGCGCGCGCCGGCCGGCGTCGCCCAGGCACCGCCGCGAATCTCGCCGAGATGCTCGGCCCAGTCGCCGCGCGCGCGGCTGAGCGGCGGCATCGAGCAGCCCCCGCCGGCGGCATCGACCCAAGCGCCGCCGACCAGCCAGCTGCCGTCGGCGAGCTCGACCGCGCCGCGCACCGGGGTGCGCTGGTCGAGCTTGATGCTGGTCGAGACATAGGCCGCGGCGCGCAGCGGCCGGAAGTCGACCGCGAGCGGGATCGGGTTGAGATCGGCGAAGATCAGGATCCGCCGCACCCCGGCGATGCCGCGCGCGTCGATCGCGACCGGAAAGCTGCGCTGATTCTCGGCGATCGACGGGATGCCGACCCTGACCCGATCGTCGAAGCGCACCGGCGCCGTGCCGAAGAAACTGCGGGCGAGCGCGGGCCAGTTGGGCGATCCCAGCGGATCGGCCGGCGCGGCGACGACGTGCGCCGCCGACAGCGTCAGCAGCGCGATGGCGATCAGGCGGATCATCCTCTTCTCCCAAAGGAGGAGGGTAAAGCGATGCGCGCGCCGCTAATATGGCACCTTGGGCCAATGCCGGACCGGGCATCGGCAGGGAGGATGTCGCATGATGCTCGTCGCCTGGCTGCTGCTGGCAAGCGTTTCGCCGGCGGACGATGCCGCCAGCTTCGATCCGGCGACCGGATATCGCATCGCGCATTATCGCGGCGTGGTGCCGGCCGCACCCGAAGGAGTCGGGCGGATCGGCATCGACGCGGTGGCGAAGAGCGCGCGGGACGGTGCGATCCTGATCGACGTCACCCCGGCCGAAGGCGGCGTGCGCGATGCCGCCACCGGACGCTGGCGGCTGGCGACGCCGCACGCTTCGATCCCGGGGGCGCACTGGTTCCCCGAAGCCGGGCGCGGGACGCTCGCCGACGGGATCGAGCCCTGGTTCCTGGGTGGAGTGCGGCGGCTGGTCGGCCGTCACCGTGGCAAGCCGGTGGTCGTCTTCTGTCTCGCCGACTGCTGGATGAGCTGGAATGCGGCGATGCGCCTGCACCGTGCCGGCTACCCGGATGTGCTATGGTTTGCCGAGGGGATCGACGGCTGGCGCGAGGCGGGCAAGCGCCTGAAGAACATCAGCCCGCAATGACCCCGGACCGAATTCGCTTTCGCGCCTCCGATACTTGCCCCACATAGGGCGCGATATGGGTGAGGCGGCGCCGGGAATGAGTTGGTACGCGCGGCAGGAAAGCTGGCAGGCCCAGCGCGAGGATGCGCGCAACGAGGCCGACATCGATTATGCGCGGGTCATCCATTCGGCCTCGTTCCGGCGGCTGCAGGGCAAGACCCAGATCCTCAATCTCGGCGACAGCGATTTCTACCGGACCCGGCTGACCCATTCGCTCGAGGTCGCGCAGATCGCCGGCGGCATCGCCCGCCAGTTCCGCCAGGATTTCCCCGATCATCCGGCGATCGCCCATCTGCCCGACCACAGCCTGATCCAGGCGATCGGCGCGACCCACGATCTCGGCCATCCGCCGTTCGGCCATGGCGGCGAGGTCGCGCTCAACTATTGCATGCGCGAGGCCGGCGGCTTCGAGGGCAACGGCCAGACGCTGCGCATCCTGTCGAAGCTCGAGAAATTCTCGGCGCATGCCGGGGCGAACATGATGCGGCGCACCTTGCTCGGCGTGCTCAAATATCCGGTGCCCTTCTCGCGCGCCTATAACCCCGCCTGCGCGCCGCGGCTCAATCTCAGGCCGACCGCGATCAGCATCATCGATCGGCATGTGTCGAAGCCGCCCAAGGCCTATCTCGACTGCGAGGCGGAGGTCGCGGCCTGGATCCTCGCACCTTTGTCGAGCGCCGACCGCGAGGGCTTCACCGCGCTGAAGACCGAGACCGGCCGGCACCACAAGGCGCTCCACAAATCCTTCGACTGCAGCATCATGGACGTCGCCGACGATATCGGCTTCGGCGTCCACGACCTCGAGGATGCGCTGGCGCTCCGGCTGATCGGCGAGGACGCATTCCGGACCCTGGTGCCCGAGGCGGCCTGCGCCTCCTTCCTCGTCCGGTTGAAAGAGAAATATCCCGGCGAGTCCGAAAACAACGTCTATGAACGGCTGGTCGAGACGCTGTTCGGCGAGGATGGCGAGCGCAAACGCTGCATCGGCCGGATGGTCCACCATCTGATCACCCATATCCGGATCGACACGCTCGACCAGTTCGACGAGCCGCTGATCCGCTACCGGGCGGCGATGCAGGACGGGCCGGGGCGCTTCCTCGCCGCGCTCAAGGAGGCGGTCTACCAGAGCGTGATCCGCAGCGCCGGGGTCCAGCAGCTCGAGTTCAAGGGCCAGAAGATGGTGGTCTCGGTGTTCGAGGCGCTGGCGTCCGAGCCCGAGACGCTGTTGCCGCCCGAACAGCGCGCGCTGCTGGGCGGCGAGCACGGAGGCGGCGAGGTCGGCCGGGTGATCTGCGACTATATCGCCGGCATGACCGACGGCGCGCTGCTGAAAGCCTATGACCGGCTGTTCAGCCCGCGCATGGGATCGATCTTCGACCAGTTCTGAGCGGCTTCCCCGGCATCCTGCCCAAGGTGCTAACTTGCCTTCTTCTGAAGCCTTCTCCCGCTTGCGGGAGAAGGTTTGGATGAGGGTCTTCTTCTTCTTTTTTCACAAGAGAAACAGAAGAAGACCCTCACCCGGCCTCTCCCGCGAAGAGCGGGAGAGGGGCACAAGAGGCAACCTTGCGGCTATTCCGGATCAGCTTTCCGCCGGCGCCGCCTCCCGGCGCAGGGCGATGTAGCGCGCGAGATGATGATCCTCGTCGCCGAGCTGATGGTCGATCATGATCGCGCGCTTGGCATAATGGGCGAGCGGCATTTCCCAGGTCATGCCGATCCCGCCATGCATCTGGATCGCCTCCTCGGCGACCAGCGTGCCCGCGCGGCCGACGGTATATTTGGCCGCCGAGCCGGCGCGGTCGCGCGTCCGCGGATCGCCGCCGAGCGCGGCGGCGGCGTTGATCGCCGCCGATCGCGCCTGCTCGATCTCGATCAGCAG
Source organism: Rhizorhabdus sp. GW822-FHT03C02 (assembly GCF_058801765.1). Taxonomy (NCBI): domain Bacteria; kingdom Pseudomonadati; phylum Pseudomonadota; class Alphaproteobacteria; order Sphingomonadales; family Rhizorhabdaceae; genus Rhizorhabdus; species Rhizorhabdus sp. GW822-FHT03C02. The sequence goes on along the minus strand of NZ_JBXANN010000008.1, from coordinate 27,996 downwards.
CGTCGCCATGCGGTGCTGGAGCACCTGGAACTTGCCGATCGGGGCGCCGAACTGGGTGCGGGTCTTGAGATAGTCGAGCGTGTCGCGCTTGAGGATCTCCATCACCCCGACCGCTTCGGACGACAGCGCCAGCAGCCCGGCCGCGAGCACCGCCTCGACGATCGGCAGCGCTGTGCCTTCGGTACCGAGCAGCGCGTCGCCGGGCAGCAGCATATCGTCGAGCAGGATCTCGCCGCCGCGACCGCCGTCGACCATCGGATAGTCGCGCACCGTCAGGCCCGGTTTCGCGCGCGGTACCGCGAACAGCGACAGCGCGTCGCCGTCACCCTCGGCGGTGCCGGCCGACAGGATGAACAGGTCGGCGGTTCCCGCATGCGGCACCACCGCCTTGGTGCCGGTCAGCCGCCAGCCATCGCCGTCGCGCCGGGCACGGGTGGCGATGTCGCGCGGGTCGTAGCGGCCCTGCGGTTCGTAATGGGCGAAGGCGGCGATCGTCGTGCCCGCGATCAGATCGGCGAGCAGATCCTGGCGGCCGCCGGCGGCCGCCAGCGCCCGGCCGGCGAGCAGCGTGCCGAGTAGCGGCTCGACCATCAGCGCGGCGCCGGCGGCCTCGAACAGGACGAGGATGTCGAACGGGTCGCCGCCGAGCCCGCCATCCTTGTCCTCGAACAGCGCGGCGAGGATGCCGAGATCGGCCATCTGCCGCCAGAGCGGGCGGCTGAAGCCGTCGGCCGATCCGGCGATCCGCTGCCGTTCGTCGAAGCCATAGCGTTCGGACAGGAAGCGCCCGAACATGTCCACGAGCATTTGCCGGTCAGGGCCATGTTCAAAATCCATTGTCGGTCTCTCTCAAAGATCGAGGATCGCTTTCGCGATGATGTTGCGCTGGATCTCGTTCGATCCGCCGAAGATGGTGAGCTTGCGGTTGTTGAAATATTCGGACGCCACGGGCGCGGCATAGTCGGGGCCGATCGCCTCGCCATTATAGCCGGCCTCGAGCGCCTCGGGGACGAAGGGCTGGGCATAGGGGCCGAGCGCGCGGCGGGTCAGGCTGGTGATCTCCTGGCGGATCTCGGTGCCGCGGATCTTGAGCATCGAGCTTTCGGCGCCGGGCGCCCCGCCGCGCGCGGCGGCGGCGATCACCCGCAAATTGGTCGTCTCCATATTTTCGAGGTCGATCCGCACCTTGGCGAGCCGCGCCGCGAAATAGGGATCCTCCGCCAGCGGCCGGCCGTTCTTACGCTCGCGCCGGGCGATATCCTCGAGCCAGTCGAGCGCCGCGAACGACCCGCCGATCCCGGCGATGTTGGTGCGCTCATAGGTCAGCAGATATTTGGCATAGGTCCAGCCGAGACCCTCGGTGCCGACCAGATTGGCGACCGGCACCCGCACGTCGGTGAAGAACACCTCGTTGACCTCATGCTCGCCCTCGATCGTGATGATCGGGCGCACGTCGATCCCCGGGGTCTTCATGTCGATTAGCAGGAAGGAGATGCCGTCCTGCTTGCGCGCCTCGGCCGACGTCCGCACCAGGCAGAAGATCATGTCGGCGAAATGGCCCATCGTCGTCCAGGTCTTCTGGCCGTTGACGATATAATGGTCGCCGTCGCGCACCGCGGCGGTCTTGAGCCCGGCCAGGTCGGAGCCGGCGCCGGGTTCGGAGAAGCCCTGGCACCACCAGTCGGATCCATCGAGGATGCGCGGCAGCCAGTGCGCCTTCTGCGCGTCGCTGCCATATTTGATCAGCACCGGGCCGAGCATGCTCGGGCCGAACGGCACCACCCGCGGGGCGCCCGCCAGCGCGCTTTCATTCTCGAAGATGAAGCCTTCGACCACCGACCAGCCGGTGCCGCCATAGTCGACCGGCCAATGGCTGGCGAGCCAGCCGCGCGCGTTCAGGATCGCGTGCCATTGCTCCATATCGGCCTTGGTCAGGCGCTTGCCCGACCGCACCTTGTCGCTGAGCGCCGCGGGCAGTTCGGCGCGCAGGAACGCGCGGACCTCCTCGCGGAAAGCCTCTTCTTCGGGTGTGAAGTTCAGATCCACTTCATTCTCCTGATCGGGATCGGTCGTCGGTGAGGCGGGCCAGGCTGGTCCGCCAGCTGTCGGGGATCGGGGCCGGCCGGCGATCGGCGCGCCCGACATAGACATGGGTGAAATGGCCCTCGGCGGCGGCCGCGTCGGCGCCCTCGCGGAAGATGCCGAGATGATAGGTCACGCTCGACCGGCCGATGCTCGCGACCGCGAGCCCGACCTCGATCGCATCGGGAAAGGCGAGCGGGCTGGCATAGCGGCAGCCGGTCTCGACGACGAGGCCGATCGGATCGCCCTGCGCGATGTCGAGCAGCCTGGCGGCGATCAGCCAGCGGTTCACCACGGTGTCGAACCACTGATAATAGATGGCGTTGTTGACATGGCCATAAGCGTCGTTGTCGAGCCAGCGCGTGCCGATCCGGTCCCAGTGGCGATAGGCGGCGCGGTCGCGAAAGGCCGGCTTGCTCACAGGGCTGCTCCATAGATGCGCGTGGCATCCTCGCAGCTTATCGGCACGGGGTTGTTGCGCAGCAGCCGCTCCTGGCGCATCGCGTCGTCGGCCAGCCCGGCGATGTCCGCCGCGCCGATGCCGATGTCGCGCAGCCGCCGTGGCAGGCCGATGCCGGCGGCGAGGGTGCCGAGCGCCGCGACCAGCCCCTCGGCGCGCGCCGGCGCGGGAAGGCCGGCGAGCGCCGGGTCGACCAGCGACGCGAGCTCGGCATAGAGCGGGGTCGCCGCGGCGAGGTTGTGCGCGAGCACATGCGGCAGCATCACGACATTGGCGACGCCATGCGCGACATGGAAACGGCCGCCGAGCGGATAGGCGAGCGCATGGACCCCGCCGACCGGGGCATTGGCGAAGGCTACCCCGGCGAGATGCGCGCCGAGCTGCATCGCCGATCGCGCGGCGATGTCGCCGGGGTTGGCGCAGGCGGTGGCGATATGCCCGACCAGCAAGGTCAGCGCCTCGCGCGCGAGCATGTCGGAGAGCGGGTTCTTGCGGTGGCGCGAAGTGAAGGCTTCGATCGCGTGGACGATCGCGTCCATGCCGGTGGCGGCGGTGACCGCGCGGGGCAGGCCGAGGGTGAGCAGCGGATCGAGGATCGCATCGCCGGCGATCAGCGCGGCGCTCGCCACCGCGCGTTTCTCGCCGTCGGGCAGGCTGATGATCGCGACCCCGGTCGCCTCCGATCCGGTGCCGGCGGTGGTCGGCACCATCACCAGCGGCAGGCCCTGGCCGCGGGTCCGGTCGACGCCCCACAGATCGTCGAGCCGCTCGCGCGATCCGAGCAGATAGGCGGCGAGCTTGGCGACATCCATCGGACTGCCGCCGCCGAACCCGATCACCGCCGAGACGCCGGCCTGCGCCCCGGAGACCACCGCCGCCATCAGCGTCGCACGCGACGGATCGGCCTCGACCTCGTCGAACAGGATCACCGTCCGCCCGCTCGCCTCGATTCCGGCGATCACCGGCGCGAGCAGGCCGAGCGCGCCGATCTGGCGGTCGCTGACCAGCAGGATCCGGCCCGGGGGCAGCAGCGCCGCGAGATCGGCCGCCGCGCCCGCGCCGCTGCGCAGCCGCGGGCCATAGCGGAAATCGAACGGTAGCGTCATCAGTTCGAAGCGACCGCGACGGCGGGCGCGGTGGCGCCGAACTGCGCGCGCAGCGCCTTCTTGTCGGCCTTGCCGACGCTGGTCACCGGGATGCGGTCGACCAGCTCGATCCGGTCGAGCCGGGCATAGCTGCTGATCTCGCCGCGCGCGATCGCGGTCTCGATCCGGGCGCCGACCAGCGCTTCGGTGACGACGCGGTCGGGCGCCGCCACGATCACCGCGATCGGCCGTTCCCCCCAGCGTTCGTCGGGAACGCCGATCACCGCGATGTCGGCGATCTCGGGCAGTTCGTTGAGCATGTCCTCGATCGTCAGCGAGCAGATCCACTCGCCCCCCGATTTGATCACGTCCTTGAGCCGGTCGCGGATCTGCAGCCGCCCGGACCGGTCGATGGTGGCGACGTCCTGGGTGTGGAGCCAGCCGCCGCGCCACAGCGCCTCGGACGCCGCGGCATTGCCGACATAGCAGGGAGTGAGCCAGGGCGCGCGCAGGACGAGTTCGCCGCGGGTCTTGCCGTCATGCGGCAGCTCGTTCATCTCGGCATCGACGATCCGCGCCGACACCAGCGGGATCGGCACCCCGGACATCGTCATCGCATCGGCGAGCGCGTCGTCGTCGGCTTCGTCGTCACCCGCCATCGGCCGGGCGAGGCTGATCGTCGGCGCGGTTTCCGACATGCCATAGCCGGCGCCGACATGCATGCCGAAGCGCCGCGCCTCATGATAGAGATGATGGGTGAGCTGCGAGCCGCCGATCGTCATTTTCCAGCCGGTCAGGTCGGCCTGGCGCCGGTCGGCGGCGGCGAGCAGCATCTGCAGGATCGTCGGCACGCAGTGCGAATAGCTGACGCCCTCGCGTTCGCGCAGGTCGAGCAGCATGTCGGGATCGTAGCGGCCGGGATAGACCTGCTTCACCCCGAGCATCGTCGCGACATAGGGCATGCCCCAGGCATGGACATGGAACATCGGCGTCATCGGCATATAGACGTCGTCGATCCCGAAACCGGGCCGCCGCTGGCTGCCGAACGGCGCGTTGATCGCCAGCGAGTGGAGCACGAGCTGGCGGTGGGTAAAGCACACGCCCTTGGGCTTGCCGGTGGTGCCGGTGGTGTAGAAGGTCGTCGCCACCGCATTCTCGTCGAAATCGCAAAAGGCGAAATCGGCCGGGGCGGCGGCAAGCAGCGCCTCATAGTCGCCGATCGTCCAGGGCGGCGCGCCGCCCCCGCTCTTGTCGTCGCCACCTTCCATGATCGCGAGGACCGCCTTCACCTGCGGCAGATTGGGCAGCAATTGTTCGACCAGCGGCAGGAAATCGCGGTGGACGATCAGGATTTCGGCGCGCGCGTCCTGCAGCGTATAGGCGATCTGCGCGGGCGACAGGCGGATGTTCACCATCTGCAGCACCGCGCCCATCATCGGCACCGCGAAATAGGCCTCGAGATAGCGATGGCTGTCCCAGTCCATCACGGCGACCGTCACCCCCTGGTCGGCGCCGGCCTGGGTCAGCAGCGAGGCGAGCCGGCCGATCCGTGTGCGGAATTCGCGATAGGTCAGCCGGACCTGGTCGCGATAGACGATCTCCTGATCGGCGGCGCTGATCGTCGCCGAGTCGAGCAGATGCCCGATCGTCAGCGGGAAATCATGGGTCTGGCTCGCTTTTTCGGCAAAACGCAGTGGCATGACAGTCTCCATGATCCCGAAAAAGCCGGCCCGCCGCGGCGGGCCGGTACCGACTAGAACTTCGAACGAACGGTGAGGCCGTAGGTGCGCGGCTCGGCGAGGAAGGCGCCGAACAGCTGGGTGGCCGGGGTGCCGAACGCCGCGGTCTGCGCCATCGAGGTGTTCGACCCCTGCAGGGTCGCGTTGAAGGCGACCTGCTTATATTTGGCGTCGAGGATGTTCTGGCCCCAGAATTCGACCGCCCATTTGCCGCTCGCCTCGCCGATGCCGACCCGGGCATTGACGGTCAGCACCCCCTGCTGGCGCTTCTCGGTGAAAAGGTCCGAGCCGGTGTTGAGTTCGGACATGTAGCGATAATCGGCGTAGAACAGCCCGCGCAGCTTGCTGCTCACCGGCGGCGTCCAGCTTGCCGATCCGGTGACGACATAGGCCGACGAGTTGGACAGCCGGCCGCCGGGCAGCAGGAAGAGCGCGGGTTGCAGCGAATTGTTGCCGCTGGCGTCGGCGGTGCCCGCGAGGTTCTTGCGGTAGCGGCTGTCGGCATAGGTGAAGCCGGTGGCGATCGTCACATCGGTCGCCGGATAGAGGAAGGCCTCGACCTCGACGCCCTTCGAGACGACGCCGCTGCGCGGATCCGAACAGGCGCTGTTGCCCGCGACCAGATCCTGGTCGGTGGTGCCGAGGTCGGTCTTGCAGCCGCGGATATCGGTGACGAAGAAGGCGGTGCCGTTGAAGGTGTTGAGCTGGAAGCTCTTGAACATCTGGTAGAAGGCCGCGACGTTGAGGTCGAAGCGGCGGCCGTCGAACTTCACCCCGAGTTCGAAGGCGTCGACCTTCTCGGGCTGGAATTTGAGGATATCGGTGCTGGTTGATGCCGTCAGGGTCGCGCTGTTGAACAGGGGTGCGCGGTCGAGGTTGAAGCCGCCCGCCTTGTAGCCGCGCGAATAGCTCGCATAGGTCAGCAGCCGGTCGGTCGGGCGGTAGCTCAGCACCGCGGTGCCCGACCATTCGCCTTCCTTCTTGCGGCTGTCGAACTGGCCGTTGACGCCGTTGATGACGCAGGCGAGCCCGGCGAACGGCGCGAGCACCGAATTGGCGAGGCCGTTGGCGAGCGCGGCGAGCGCCGGCACCGCGGTGGCGAGCGCGCGCAGCCGGGCGATATTGGCGGCATAGGTGCCGCACGGGCTGGTGCTCGCCAGATTGGCGTTCAGCGTCTTGCGTTCGTCGGTGTAGCGCGCGCCCAGGGTCAGCGACAGCCGGTCGGTGACCTTGACGATATTGTGGGTGAAGGCCGCGAAATTGCGGCTGGTCTGGTCGAAACGGTCGTTGAGCCCGGTGCCGTTGAGCGGCACATTCTGGACCTGCCCCGCGATCGTGTCGATGATCGTCGCCCGGCCCGGCGTTGCCGCCGGTAGCTGCCCGCCGGCAAAGGCGCGGGCGAAGCCGTTGAGATTGGCGAAGCCGAACAGCGGGAAGGCGGCGAGCGCGGGGCTGGCGAGCGCGACCCGGCCCGATGCGAACGCGTCATAGTCGACGCCGTAGCGCAGATTGTCGAGCGTGGTCAGCTTCTCATGCGCATAATAGCCGCCGACCAGCCAGTCGAGCCGGTCGTCGAACGCCGACCCCTGCAGCCGCAATTCCTGGCTGAAGGTCTTGAACTGGGTATAGCGGCCGCCGTCGCCGGCGCGGGCGAGGATGTCGAGATTGGTGAAGTCCGAATCCTGGCCGCTGATATATTTCCAGTCGCGATAGGCGGTGATCGACGTGATCTTCGCGGCGCCGAGCTCGTAGTTGATTTCGCCCGACAGCCCCCAGTCGCGCACGTCGGAACGATAGTCGCGCCCCGGGGTGACCGCGATGCGGCGGGCATAGGTGTCGTCGGGCACCTGGCCGCGGCCGCTGCCCGGAACCGCCGAAGTCAGGCTGCGGATGAAGGCGGCGATCGACGACGGCGCCTCGACGAGGCTGCCATTGGCGGCGCGGGTATAGTCGCGCGCGGCGAGATAGGTCGCCGCGCAGCATTGTTCCTGGCGCTTGGCATAGTCGCCGATCAGCAGCACCGAGAGGTCGTCGCTGGGTTTGAACAGCAGCTTGCCGCGCACCAGATAGCGATCGCGGTCGTTGAAATCCTTGCCCGAGATGACGTCCTTCAGGAAGCCGTCGCGCTTGGTGTAGATGCCGTCGACCCGTGCCGCGATCTTCTCGGAGAGCGGGCCGGTGACGCCCGCGGCGAGGCGGTAATAATCATAATTTCCGTAGCTCGCCTCGCCATAGCCGCCGAGATCGAATTTGGGCTGGGCGGTGACGATGTTGATCAGGCCGGCCGAGGCGTTGCGGCCGAACAAGGTGCCCTGCGGCCCGCGCAGCACCTCGATCCGTTCGAGCGGCCCCAATTCGGTCAGGCCGACGCCGGCGCGGCTGCGATAGACGCCGTCGATGAAGGTGGCGACCGAGCTTTCGAGCCCCGGATTGTCGCCGACCGTGCCGATGCCGCGGATGCGCGCGCCGCCGGCGCCGGCCTCCGACGAGGAGGACGACACCAGCAAGGACGGCGACAGCTGGTTGAGCTGGCGGATGTCGGTGGCGCCCGAATTCTGCAGCGCCTCGGCGCCGATCGCCGAGACCGCGACCGGCACCTGCGACAAGGCGCTGGCGCGGCGGGTGGCGGTGACGATGATCTCGTGCGGATCGACGACGGTGTCGGCAGGCGCGGCGGCCTGGGCGGCGTCCGCGGCCGGTGCGGTGTCGGTGGTCTGCGCGGCGATCGCGGCCGGCCAGACGGCCATGGCGGCGGAGGCCAGAAGCACTGCCCTGTACATAGTCATCCCCTCACTCCCGTATCATTTGTGATTTTCGGTTGTCGGACTCACGCAACTTCGAACAGGCCGGCGGCGCCCATACCGCCGGCGATGCACATCGATATGACGACGTAGCGGACGCCCCGCCGCTTGCCCTCGATCAGCGCGTGGCCGATCAGGCGGCTGCCGGTCATTCCGAACGGATGGCCGAGCGCGATCGCGCCGCCGTCGACGTTGAGCAGGTCGGGATCGATGCCGAGCCGGTCGCGGCAGTAGACGAGCTGCGAGGCGAAGGCCTCGTTGATCTCCCACAGGCCGATATCCTTGACGGCGAGGCCGGCGCGATCGAGCAGTTTCGGGATCGCGTAGACCGGGCCGATCCCCATTTCGTCGGGGGCGCAGCCCGCGACCTGGCAGCCGCGATAGAGGCCCAGGATCGGCAGCCCCTCGCGCTCGGCGAGGCCGCGATCCATCAGCAATTGCGCCGAGGCGCCGTCCGAAAGCTGGCTGGCGTTGCCGGCGGTGACGTGGCGGCCCTCGGCGACCCAGGTCCCGCCCTTCCACACCGGCTTGAGCGCGGCGAGCGCCTCGGCGGTCGTGCCGGCGCGAACCCCCTCGTCGTCGGCCAGGGTGACCGATTGCCGCCCGGCGAGCGACCCGTCCTTTTCGTGGAGCTGCTTCTCGACGGTGATCGGGACGATCTCGTCGGCGAACCGCCCGGCGGCGATCGCCGCGGCGGCGCGCCGATGGCTTTCGGCGGCCAGCGCGTCCTGCGCCTCGCGGCTGATCCCATAGCGCTCGGCGACGATCTCGGCAGTCTCGATCATCGGGATATAGGCGGTCGGTTCGACCGCCAGCACCGCCTGCGACTGGGCGCGGTAGGTGGGCATATGTGGTTCGATCGTCAGCGAGATCGACTCGCCGCCACCGGCGACCGCGACGTCGATATCGCCGGCGACGATCGACCGGGCCGCCAGCGACACCGCGGTCAGCCCCGATCCGCATTTGCGATCGAGGGTGAAGGCGGGGATGCCGTGCGGAAGGCCGGCGGCATGGACCGCGAGCCGGCCGAGATTATAGCTCTGGGTCCCCCATTGCGACCCCGCGCCGAAGAAGACGTCGTCGATCCGCGCTGGATCGATACCGGCGCGATCGACCACCGCCCTGAGCACATGCGCGGCGAGCACCGGCGCCTCGGTATCGTTAAATGCCCCGCGATAGGCGCGACCGATCGCGGTCCGTGCCGTGGCGACGATGGCTGCTTCCCCCATCCGCTCCTCCTGCAGCGAGTCTGTCTCGCCTGATATCGTTGTTAGAAGATTGGGTACGCTTTTTATGCTGGTCTTGGCAAGCCGATTCTTGGCAGTATCCCGGGTTTTTCAAGCCTGAAAACGGACCTATCACCGGCGTGTCGACGAACGCTGTCAAATCCAGCAAAGTTGTAACGGTATGGAAATGGGGCGGCTATGCGGACAAAAGTTCGCCGGCGGCGGCCTTGTTCGCGAGCAGTGGTGCGATCGTGAAATCGGGGCCGAGCCGGTCGCGAAAGGCGGCCAGGCCGTCGATCACCGTCTGCAGCCCGACGGTGTCGGCCCAGAACATCGGCCCGCCGGTCACCGCCGGCCAGCCATAGCCGTTGACCCACACCACATCGATGTCCGACGGCCGCTGCGCGACGCCTTCCTCGAGGATCTTCGCGCCTTCGTTGACCATCGCGAACAGCAGCCGGTCGCGGATCTCGTCGTCGGAAATGCTGCGCCGGGCGATGCCGTGGCGCGCGGCGAAGCCGGCGATCATCGCCTCGACCTCGGCCGAGGGGGTGCGGTTGCGGTCGGCATCATAGTCGTAGAAGCCGCGGCCGTTCTTCTGGCCGCGGCGGTCGGCCTCGCACAGCAGGTCGCGGATCGTCGCGCCCGACGAGGTCGCGGCGTTCCAGCCGAGATCGAGCCCGGCGAGATCGGCCATCTGGAACGGCCCCATCGGAAAGCCGAAGTCGAGCAGCACGCGGTCGACATCGGCGGGCCGGGCGCCTTCGAGGATCAGCGCATTGGCCTGGTCCTGGCGTGGCTTGAGCATGCGGTTGCCGATGAAGCCGTCGCACACGCGGGCCACCACCGCGATCTTGCCGATGCGGCGCGCCAGCGCCATCGCAGTGGCGAGCACCGCCGGCGCGGTTCGCGCGCCGCGCACCACCTCGAGCAGCCGCATGACATTGGCGGGCGAGAAGAAGTGCAGCCCGAGCACCCGTTCGGGATGCGCGCCGGTCGCGGCGATCGCGTCGATGTCGAGATAGCTGGTGTTCGACGCCAGGATCGCATCGGGGCGGACGATCCGGTCGAGCCGCGCGAACAGCGTCTTCTTGACCTCGATCTCCTCGAACACCGCCTCGATCACCAGATCGGCGTCCGAGAGCGCCTCGAGCGCGAGGGTCGGGGTGAGCAGCGCCATCGCGGCCTCGACCTGGTCGGTGCTGAGCCGGCCGCGGCGCGCGCTGCGTTCGTAATTGGCGCGGATCGTCGCGACGCCACGGTCGAGCGCGGCCTGGTCGCGCTCGACGATCGTCACCGGGGTGCCGACCGACAGGAAATTCATCGCGATCCCGCCGCCCATCGTCCCCGCGCCGACGATGCCGACCCGATCGACCGGCAGCAGCGGCGTGCCCTTGGGCAGATCGTCGATCTTCGCCGCGGCGCGCTCGGCGAAGAAGATATGGCGCAGCGCCTGCGACTGGCGGCCGGTCATCAGCCGGAGGAACAGCGCGCGTTCGAGCGCGAGCCCCTCGGCGAGCGGGAGGGTGGTGGCGGCGGTGATCGCCTCGATGCAGGCGGCCGGGGCGTCGCGGCCGTGCAGCGCGCGGCCCTGGCGCGCGACGAAGGCGGCGATGGCGTCGGGCTGCGGGGCGATTGCCCGCGTTCCGCTGCGCGGCAGCGGCCGCATGTCCGCGACCTCGCGGGCGAAGCCGATCGCCGCGGCGAGCAGATCGCCCTCGGCCAGCCGGTCGACCAGTCCGGTCGTATGCGCCTGGGCGGCGGCCACCGGATCGCCCGACAGGATCATCGCCAGCGCCGGCTCGACCCCGATCAGCAGCGGCAGCCGCTGGGTCCCGCCGGCGCCGGGCAGCAGCCCGAGCTTGACCTCGGGCAGGCCGATCCGCGCGCCGGGCGTGGCGATGCGGTAATGGCAGGCGAGCGCGAGCTCGGTGCCGCCGCCCAGCGCATTGCCCTCGATCGCGGCGATCACCGGCTTTGTCCCGGCCTCGATCGCTTCGAGCAGTTCGGGCAGTCCCGGCGACACCGCCGGGCGGCCGAATTCGGTGATGTCGGCGCCGGCGCTGAACAGTCCGCCATCGCCGCGAATGACGATCGCGGCGACGCCGTCGTCGGCTCCGGCCGCGGCGAGCGCGGCCTGCAGCCCCTGGCGCACCGCGCCGCCGAGCGCGTTGACCGGCGCGTTGGCGATGGTGATCAGGCGAACCGCGCCGTCGGTGCTGGTGTCGATCATAGGGTCTCCACGGGGATCATCTGGGTCTCAGAAATGGGTCTTGCCGGTCTCGCGCGGGCGGCCGAACGGGTGCGAGCTCGACAGGCCGCCATCGACCACCAGCGCATGGCCGGTGACGTAGCTGGCGTCGTCGGACGCGAGGAAGGCGACCGCGGTCGCGATCTCATGCGGCTCGCCGCCGCGCCGGAGCGGGGTGAACTGGCCGATCTGGCTGGTCTTCCCGGTCTCGCGGGCGCGATCGTAGACGAAGCGGGTCATGCCGGTCTCGATCAGCCCCGGGCACACCGCGTTGATCCGGATATTGGTGCGGGTGAGCTGCTGGGCCGCGGTCTCGACGAGGTTGATCACCCCGGCCTTCGACGCCGAATAGGCGATGCCGCCGGCGCCGGCACGCAGCCCCGCGACCGAGGCGGTGCAGACGATCGCGCCGCCGCCGCGCCTGATCAGGTGCGGCACTGCATATTTGACCGCGAGGAACGGCCCGATCAGATTGACCCGGAGCACGTCGGCGAACCCCTGCGCATCCTGGTCGAACAGCCCGGCGAGTCCATCGCCGATCCCGGCATTGGCGAAGACGATGTCGATCCCGCCATGCCGCGCCGCCGCCTCGTCCATGAAGGCCTCGACATCGGCCTCGCTGCCGCAATCGCCGCGGCGCGGTATGATGCTGCCGCCGCCCGACGCCAGCGCGGCGGTCTCCTCGACGCCGTCGCTGAGGTCGACCGCGAGCACCTGCGCGCCTTCCTGCGCGAACAGCAGGGCGGTGGCGCGGCCGATCCCCGATCCGGCGCCGGTGACGACCACCGACTTGCCCTGAAAGCGCGCCATCAGACCGTCGCCCCGCCGTCGATCACGATCGCGTGACCGTTGACATAGGAGGCGGCGCGCGACGCGAGGAACACCGCGGCGCCGGCGATCTCGTCGGGCTCGCCGATCCGCCGCAGCGGGTTGGTCCGCACCAGCGCCGCCTCGGCGGCGGGATCCTCCCACAGCGCCCTGGCGAAGTCGGTGCGGATGACCCCGGGGGCGATCGCGTTGACCCGGATATTGTGCGGGCCATATTCGATCGCGAGATTGCGCATGAGCTGCAGGTCGGCGGCCTTGGAGATGTTGTAGGCGCCGATCACGTCGGAACCCTTGAGCCCGCCGATCGACGAGATCAGGATGATCGCGCCGTCGCGGCGCGCGACCATCTCGGGGGCGACCATCGCGATCAGCCAATGGTTGGCGAGGAGGTTGTTCTCGAGGATCTTGCGGAACTGCTCGTCGGCGATCCCGGCCATCGGCCCATAATAGGGATTGCTCGCGGCGTTGCAGACGAGGATGTCGATCGGCCCGAGCGCCTCGCGGGTCGCGTCGACCAGTGCCTGCAGCGCCTCCTTCGACGCGATGCTCGCGGCGATGCCGATCGCCCGCCCCGGGCCGTGGCGGGCGACGATGCCGGCGGCGGCATCGTCGCAGGCCTGCTGCTTGCGGCTCGATATCACCACATTGGCGCCGGCGGCGGCCATCGCCTCGGCAATTGCGAGGCCGATGCCGCGGGTCGAGCCGGTGATGACCGCGGTCTTTCCCGAAAGGTCGAACAGATCCATGTCGCTCTCCTGAAAATTCATGCGGGGGCGCCGGCCTGCCGCGCCTGCGCCCAGGCGGCGTCGGCGAGCGGCACCACCCGCGCCGCGGCGGCCTCGGCGTCGAGGCTCGAGGCGTTGCCGTCGGCGATCCGCTTGCGGATGCCCTGGACGATGCCCACCAGCCGGAACAGGTTGAACGCGAAATACCAATGAAGATCGGGCACGCCGTCGCGGCCGGTCAGCCCGCAATAGAGCGTGGTGATCTCGTCGAGCCCGGGGATGCCGGCGGCGGCGAGGTCGATCCCGCCGATCCCCGAACGGCCGTCGGCGGGCATCACCCAGTTCATCGCCATATAGGCGAAGTCGGCGAGCGGATCGCCGATCGTCGCCAGTTCCCAGTCGAGCACCGCGCGGACCCGGGGGGCGTCATCGGCGAAGATCAGATTGTCGATGCGATAGTCGCCGTGAAGGATCGCGCTGCGCTCCTGCGCGGGCACGCTGTGCGGCAGCCATGCGATCAGCCGTTCGACGGCGGGAATGTGATCGGTCTCGGCGGCGCGGTACTGGCGGGTCCAGCGTTCGACCTGGCGCGCGAAATAATTGCCGGGCTTGCCGAAATCGCCCAGGCCCAGCGCGACGGGATCGAGGCTGTGCAGCCGGGCGAGGGTCTCGACCATCGAACAGGTGAGCGCGCGCCGTTCGGCGGCGGTCGCGTCGGGCAAAGCGGCGTTCCAGAACAGCCGGCCCTCGACCAGCTCCATCACATAGAAGATCGATCCGATCACCTCGGGGTCGGTGCACAGCGCCAGCGGCCGCGCGACCGGGAAGCCGGCGGGGTGGAGCGCCGAGATCAGCCGAAATTCGCGGTCGACCGCGTGCGCCGAGGGCAGCAGCGGGCCGAACGGCTTGCGGCGCAGCACATAGGCGCCGCCCGGCGTGTCGATCCGGTAGGTCGGGTTGCTCTGCCCGCCGGCGAATTTGGTCAGCGTCATCGGCCCGGCGAAGCCGGGCAGATGGGCGTCGAGCCAGCGCGACAGCCGCGCTTCGTCGATCGTGTGCGCCTCGCTCACGCCGCGGTCCGCGCCGGCAGCGAGACGGCGTCGTAGCGGCGGAATTCGGCGCGGGCGATCGCACGGTTGTGGACCTCGTCGGGGCCGTCGGCGAGCCGCAGCGTGCGGATGTTCGCCCAGGCGGCGGCGAGCTCGTGATCGTCGGACACGCCGGCGCCGCCATGCGCCTGGATCGCATCGTCCAATATCGCCAGCGCCATCCGCGGCGCCTGGACCTTGATCATCGCGATCTCGTCGCGCGCGGCCTTGTTGCCGAGCCGGTCCATCATGTCGGCGGCCTTCAGGCACAGCAGGCGCGACATCTCGATGTCGATCCGGGCGCGGGCGACCCGTTCCTCCCACACCGAATGGTCGGCGATCCGCTTGCCGAACACCAGCCGCGACACCAGCCGCTTCGCCATCGCCGCCAGCGCTTCCTCGGCGACGCCGATCGTGCGCATGCAATGGTGGATGCGGCCGGGGCCGAGCCGGCCCTGGGCGATCTCGAAGCCGCGGCCTTCGCCGAGGATGATGTTGGCGGCGGGCACCCGCACGTCGGTCAGGCTGATCTCGGCATGGCCGTGCGGGGCATGGTCATAGCCGAACACCGGCAGCAGCCGTTCGATGCGCACGCCGGGGGCGTCCATCGGCACCAGGATCATGCTCTGGCGGCGATGCGGTTCGGCGTGCGGATCGGTCTGGCCCATCAGGATCGCGATCCGGCAGCGCGGATCGCCCGCCCCCGACGACCACCATTTGCGGCCGTTGATCACATAGTCGTCGCCGTCGCGGACGATCGCGGTGCGGATGTTGGTCGCGTCCGACGAGGCGATGTCGGGTTCGGTCATCAGGAAGGCCGAACGTGCCGCGCCGTCCATCAGCGGGCGCAGCCAGTCTTCCTTCTGCGCGCGCGATCCATAGCGGTGGAGCACCTCCATATTGCCGGTGTCGGGGGCCGAGCAGTTGAAGATCTCGGCGGCCCAGTGGATCCGCCCCATCTCCTCGGCGCACAGCGCATATTCGAGATTGCTCAGCGGCTCGCCTTCGAAGGCGAAATCGTCGCTGGCGTCGACGCCGGCGGGCGAGGGCGGCATGAACAGATTCCACAGCCCCGCCGCGCGCGCCTCGGCCTTCAGCGCCTCCATCACCGGCAGTGGTTCCCAGCGCGGGCCGCTGGCCAGTTCGCGATCGTGCAGCGGGATCGCAGGGCGGATCCGCTGGTCGATGAAATCCCGTACCCGATCTTTGAACAGGGTTTCGCGGTCGCTGAGCGAGAAATCCATGGCGTCGAGCCCTTCTTATGTGATTCGGCGTCTCTCCTGTGGCGTTTCTAACCATACTCAAATTATGAATCCAACCCATTGTCAGCATTTTGATGGAAATAAAAAGAAACCCGATATTCAAATCATCGGCTGATGACGGACGCCGCGCGACCGGTTAAGAAGCGCCATGTCCACCGCGCCGCCAGACCCTTCGAAGCCGACTCCGCGCTTCCAGGCCAAGCGCACCGCCATCCTCAATGCGGCATCGGGGCTGATCAACGAGCATGGCGTGCGCGGGCTGACGCTGGCCCAGGTCGCCGAGGTGGTCGGGCTGAGCAACACCAGTGTGACCTATTATTTCAAGCGCAAGGAGCAGCTGGCGGCGGCCTGTTTCCACCATGCGCTCGATCATCTCGAACGCCAGCTCGCCGAGGCCGGCACGCGCCCCGATCCGCAGGCGCGGATGATCGCCTTCGTCGACCTGAGCTTCGACGCGATCCGCGCGGCGCAGGACGGCACCGCCTTTTCGGTGGTGCGCCTCCACGATCTGCGCGCGACCGAGGAGCCGGCGCGCGCCGAGCTGATCGCGCGCTATTTCGGCATATTGCGCCAGGCGCGCACGATGTTCGGCGACGATCCCGCCGACGATGCGCGGCGGCTCCGGCTGGTGCGCGCGCATGTCCTGCTCGAGAATATGTTCGCGCTGCCGACCTGGCTCGAACGCTATGCGGTCGAGGAATATGGCCGGGTGCGCGACCGGCTGATCGACCTGTTCGTCCATGGCTTCGCGCTGCCCGAGGCGGGCTGGCGGCCGGTGCCGCTCGACCTGCCCGAAGAGGGCACCCCGGCGCGGCGCAATTTCCTGGGCGCGGCGTCGCGGCTGATCAACGAGCGCGGCTATCGCGGCGCCTCGGTCGAGCTGATCGCCTCCGAGCTCAACGTCACCAAGGGCAGTTTCTACCATCATCTCGACGCCAAGGACGACCTGGTGCTCGAATGCTTCCTGCAGAGCCTCACGACGATTTCGAAGGTGCAGGATGCCAGCTTCGCGATCGGCGGCGACCATTATGCCGGGCTGGTCTCGGCGCTCGCATCGCTGCTCAAGGTCCAGTTCAGCGACGCCGCGCCGCTGGTCCGGACCACCGCGCTGCTGGCGCTGCCGCAGGAGCTGCGGCGCAAGGTGATCGACCGGTCGAACCAGATCGCGCGCCGTTTCGCCGGCATGCTGATCGACGGGATTTCGGAAGGGTCGGTCGCGCCGATCGACCCGCTGATCACCGGGCAGGTGCTGATGGCGACGGTCAACGCCGCCTATGAGCTGCGCGCGCCGAGTAAGGCGCTGCCGCTCGACCGGGCGGTCGAACTCTATGCGTCGACGATCGTCACCGGGCTGTTCGACGATCGGGCGATGCACCGCTGATCGCTGCCGCCGCAACCGCGCCACGCGGTCAGGCGGGCGTCGATGTGGAACCGCGCCGCGCCATCGCGCGCGAGACCAGCAGCAACAGTCCGCCGAGTGCGGCGGCGAGCAGGATCGATGCCGCCATCCCGACGAAATCGGCGGCCCGCTGGATCGCCTCGATCGTGCCCACCGTCAGCAGCAGCATCATCGCATTGTTCACCACGAGCGGCAGCCAGCCCATCACCAGCGCATAGATCGCCGCGCAGATCGCCAGCAGCGCGACCGCGAACCCCGCGGTGCCGAGCGCCGGCGGCAGCGCATAGAGCAGGAAAGCGAGCGCGACCCCGCCGAGCGCGCCGAGCAAGGCCGGCGGATATTCGCGCGCGGCGGCCTGTTTCACCCCGGTCCAGTAGAACAGGAACAGGAAGCCGGCATAAGGCGAGGCCAGTCGAAGCTGGGTGCACAAGGCGAGATAGGCGACGATCGCGACGATCACCGCCGCGACGATGAGCAGCCCCTGGAGCGGGGTCGGCGTGGACGATGGCGTCGCGGAGGGGCCGGTTTCGGCCATGATCGTCGGTTCGCTCGCCATGTTCATCTCTCCTGCCTTGTCTGCCGGCTTTTCCGGGAGTTTTCCGCGCTTTTGCGGTGTCGCGGAGTGCGTATTCCGATATCCGGTTCATTACGCACTGCGGCGATGAAATCGGATTTTTCGCAAGTTTGTGTGGACAATCCGATGTTGCGACGCCATTTGCGCGGCGCAATATGATTCACGAGAGGCAAGCTATGCGTCGGACTTTCACTGCTCTTCTGCTGGCCGCGGCGCTGGCATCCTCGGCGGCTCCGGGCTTCGCCGCCGACGCGAAGTCGGATGCGGGCAAGATGATCTTCACCAGCGACGGCAAGCGCGTCGGCCGCATCGACCGGGTCGTCGCCGACGCCGCCGGCGCGCCGGAATCGGCCGCGGTGATCTATGATTCCAAGTTCATCCACGTCCCCTATGCGACGCTGACCCCGGGCGATAACGGCCGGCTGGTGACCAGCCTCACCCAGAAGGAACTGCGCTCGCTGCGCTGAGTCGGGGCTGGCGCCAGGCGCGCTCATATCGCGCTGACCCCGGCTTCGGCCGGGGTCAGCGCGAAGCCGCGATAGCCGGCCGCGGCGACCTCCTCGCAGGTCGCGACATAGCCGGGATAATCGAGATAGGGCATGAACATCCGCGGTTTTCCGGGTATGTTGGCGCCGAGATACCAGCTGTTGCCGGTCGCCCATAGGGTGCCGGCCGCCATCGCATTGGCCTGCGCGACCCAGCCCGCCTGCGCCGCGGGGTCGACCTCGATCCGGTCGATGCCGCGGTCGCGCAGCGCGGCGAGGCAGGCGGCGATCCAGTCGACCTGCTGCTCGATCGAATAGACCATGTTGGTGAGCACCGACGGGCTGCCCGGCCCCGAGACGATGAACATATTGGGAAAGCCGGCGACCCCGAGCCCGAGATAGTTGGCCGGGCCCTCGGCCCAGGCGGTGGCGAGCGGGACGCCGCCCGATCCCCTGATGTCCATCCGCAGCAGCGGCCCGGTCATCGCGTCGAAGCCGGTCGCCATGACGAGGACGTCGAGCGGGTGGTCGGCGTCGGCGGTGCGCACCCCGTGCGCGTGGACGGTCTCGATCGGGGTGGCGCGAAGGTCGAGCAGGGCCACGTTCGGGCGGTTGAAGGTCGCATAATAATCGGTGTCGATGCACAACCGCTTGGTCGCGAACCGATGCTGCGGGACGAGCTTCGCGGCGGTCGCGGGGTCGGCGACGATCTCATGGATCTTGTCGCGGAAATAGGCCATCGCATGATCGTTCGCGGCGAGATCGTAGGAGATGTCGTAGAAGGCGCCCTGGAACGACAGTCCGCCTGCCGCCCAGGCGGCGTCGAACCCCGCGCGCCGCTCGGCATCGTCGACCGCGAGCGCGCTCTGCGGGCCGGGCGCCGCCGCCATCGCCCCGAACTGCCGGCCGCAATGGTCGCGGAAGCCCTTGTAATCGGCCTTGATCGTCTCGGCATAGGCCGGGTCGATCGGCCCGTTATGCGCGGGCACGCAATAAGCGGCGGTGCGCTGGAACACCGTCAGTCGGGCGGCGTCGCGGGCGAGATGCGGAATGACCTGCACCCCCGATGATCCGGTGCCGATCACCCCGACCCGAAGGCAGGCGACATCGATCCCTTCGGCGGGCCAGTTGCTGGTGTGGACGATCCGGCCGGCGAAGTCGCCAAGTCCGGCGATGTCGGGACGGTTGGCGGCGGAAAGGCAGCCGACCGCGCCGATCAGGAAGCGGGCAGTGGTGCGCCGGCCGTCGTCGGTCTCGACCGTCCAGCTCCGGCGCGTCTCGTCATAATGCGCGGCGCGCACGCGGGTGTCGAAGCGGAAATGCCGGCGCAGGTCGAAGCGGTCGGCGACATGGCCGATATAGCGCAATATCTCTGGCTGGGCGGCATAGCGCTCGCTCCACGCCCAATCCTGCTGCAGTTCCTCGGAGAAGCGATAGGAATATTGCATGCTCTCGACGTCGCAGCGCGCGCCGGGATAGCGGTTCCAATACCAGGTGCCGCCGACATCGCCGCCCGCCTCGAAGCCCTGAATGGTCATGCCGAGCCCGTGCAGCCGGTGTGCGAGCGCGAGGCCGGCAAAGCCGGCGCCGATGACGATCGCGTCGACCATTGCGGCGTCGGGATCGCGGGATTCGCTTCGGTATATCGGGCTGTGGTCCGCCATCATCTCTCCCCCTCGTTCGATTCGTGCGGCCGCGGACAGGCGTGGGCGCAGATCATCGATTCCCGCGGCGCGTCGGCGCCGTCATTGGCTATCGCATACGCAAAATATCATAACATGGCCGTAAATGACGATATGCGCATGAATAGCGCGGTTATTGAATACGCAAAACGATAAAATTTCTCGACCGCATCCGGGGTGGGGGGTAGAGGAGGATGACAGCGACAGGGTGCGGACCAGCGCCCGGCGGGAGGGTGACGCGATGCGCGGGGGCAAGGCCGAATCCGATGACGAGGTGGTGGCGATGCTAACCGGCGCGGGCGCGCCGTTCGAGCTGGTCGACATCGCCGTCGACGGCGTGGCGATGCGCGGTTTCCGCCGCGCCGAGACCGGGCTCGCCGCGCTGTTCGCGGGTTTCGAAACCCACGCCACGCAGATCTTCATCGTCGATGGCGCGCGCCGCCTGACCTATGCCGGATGCGCCGCCGCTGCCGCGCGGCTCGCCGCCGATCTGACCGCGCGGGGGATCGCGCCGGGCGACCGGGTGGCGCTGGCGATGCGCAACTCGGCCGAGTGGATGGTCGGCTTCACCGCGATCGTCGCGTGCGGGGCGATCCCCGCGCTGGTCAACAGCCGCGGCGCCGCGCGCGAGATGCGCGACGCGATCGACTTGGTGGGGGCGGTGCTGGTGCTGGCGGACGATCGCCGCGCCGAGATGCTGGCCGAGGGCGATGTGCCCTGCGTCGTGCCGGTCATCGACGGCACGCCCGGCGGCCCGGCCTTGCCGATGCCGGTCGCGCGGCCCGACGATCCGGCGATGATCCTGTTCACCTCGGGCACCACCGGCCGGGCCAAGGGGGCGACCCTGACCCACCGCGCCGCGCTGACCGGGCTGCTGCTGTCGCAGATGGCGGGCGCGATGATCGCGATCCGGATGATGGGCGCGGCGGCGCTGGCCGGGCCGCGGCCGCAATCGGTGACCTTGCTCGCCTTCCCGCTGTTCCATGTCAGCGGCTGCCACGCGGTCTTCCTCGCGGGGCTCGCCTCGGGCGGGCGGGTGGTGGTCGCCCCGAAATGGGAGGCGGCGACGATCCTGCGGCTGATCGAGCGCGAGCGGGTCACCAATGTCTCGGGATCGCCGACGATGATCTGGGATCTGCTGCAGGCGCGCGATGCGGTCGGCGCCGACCTGTCGTCGCTGGTGTCGGTGTCGACCGGCGGCCAGGCGCAGCCGCTCAACCTGCTCGATGCGGTGGTCGCCGCCTTTCCGCGCGCGATCGTCGGCACCGGCTTCGGATCGACCGAGACCGCGGGCGCGATCGCGATGCACACCGGCGCCGATTATCTCGCGCATCCCCGCGCTGCCGGCCGGGTGCTGCCGCTCGCCGAGATCCGCATCCGCGACGCCGACGGCGCCGACCTGCCGTCTGACAGCGCCGGCGAGATCGCCGTGCGCGGACCGATGGTGATGGCGGGTTACTGGAACGACGAAGCGGCGACCGCGCGGGCGATGCGCGGCGGCTGGTTCCACACCGGCGATGTCGGCCGGCTCGATACCGATGGCCATCTGACGATCCTCGACCGGCTCACCGACATGGTGATCTCGGGCGGCGAGAATATCTATTGCGCCGAAGTCGAGGCCGCGCTCCAGCAGGACGAGGCGATCGTCGAGGCGGCGGCGTTCGGGGTGGCCGACGCGCGGATGGGCGAGCGGCTGGTCGCGGTGGTGCGCTCGTCGGGCGGCTATGACGAGGCGCGGCTGCGCGCCTGCCTGTGCGACGCGCTTGCCGCCTACAAACACCCCGGCGAAATCCTGGTCATCGCCGAGAGTCTGCCGCGCAACGCGCTCGGCAAGGTCGACAAGCGCGTGCTGCGCGCCACCCATTTCCGCGAGAGGAGCGACGCCCATGCGGCCGCGTGACATTGCCGTGATCGATACGCTGCTCGGGATCCCGAGCGGCGAGGACCGGTCCGACTGGTTCGCCGCGTTCAAGCCGCTGCTGATGGACGAGCAGAGCCTGTCGCAGTTCGCGATGCCGGCCCAATATATGTTCAAGGATATTCCGACCGGGGCCGGGGTCAGCGACTATCTCGCCTGGACGGTGGCCGAGATGGACAAGGTCGGCATCGAACGCGCGATGGTCGGCTATTATGAGGGATCGGAGACCGCGCTCGCCGCGCGCGACCGTTTTCCCGACCGCTTCTTCTTCGACATGCCCGCCGACCCCAATCGCGGCATGGAGACGGTCCGCGCGATCCGCCGCGCGCACGCCGAATTTGGGATCAAGGCGGTGAGCGTCTTCCCGTGCGGCTGCGTGCCGCAGGTGCCGATCAACGACAAGAAGATGTACCCCTTATATGCAACCTGCGTCGAACTCGACATCGCGGTCGCGGTCAATGTCGGGGTGCCGGGGCCGCGGGTGCCGATGGCGCCGCAGCATTGCGAACTGGTCGACGAGGTCTGCTGGTTCTTCCCCGAGCTGCGCTTCGTCATGCGCCACGGCGCCGAGCCGTGGGAGGCCTTGGTGGTCAAGCTGATGCTGAAATATCCGAACCTCTATTATTCGACGAGCGCCTTTTCGCCGAAACATTATCCGAAGGCGATCATCGATTATGCGAACAGCCGCGGCGCCGACAAGATCATCTATGCCGGCTATTTCCCGATGGGCCTGAGCCTCGAGCGGATCTTCGCCGAGCTCGACCAGGTGCCGTTCAAGGACGCGGTCTGGCCCAAATTCCTGCGCGACAATGCCCGCCGCGCCTTCAAGCTCGATTGAGAGGGACCGCCATGAGCGACACTGATCCCAGGCTCGATGCCGCCACCGATGCGCGCACCGCGCCGGTCGCGGTCCACCATGTCCTGTCGGGGCTGAAAGGCGAGGCGCTGACCGCCTGGCGGGTCGCCGAGGTCCGCAACCGGCCGAGCGCCGACGAGCGCGGGATCGACCTGCCGTTCCCGCTCGGCTGGTTCGCGATCGGCTATTCCGACGAGCTGCCGGCGGGCGAGGCGCGGCCGATCCGCTATTTCGGGCGCGAGCTGGCGATGTGGCGCGGCGAGGACAAGCAGGTGCGGCTGCTCGACGCCTATTGCCGCCATCTCGGCGCGCATCTCGGCCATGGCGGACGGGTGGTCGGCAATCTGATCGAATGCCCGTTCCACGCCTGGCGATACGACGGCACCGGGGTCGTCCACGAGATCCCTTATGCCCGCGCGATCCCGCCGCAGGTCAAGCGACCCTGCGCGCACCAGTGGGTGGTCGAGGAGGCCAATGGCTTCATCTGGACCTGGTATCATCCCTATGGCGAGGCGCCGAAATGGCCGCTCGACGCCTATCCCGAGGCGAGCGATCCCGACTGGACCCCCTATCAACGCCACGAATGGTTCGTCTACGCGCCGCTCCAGTCGATGGCGGAGAATGGCGTCGACTCGGCGCATTTCCAGTTCGTCCACGGCACCGCCGGCTTCCCCGATGCCGAGATCGTCTGGGACGGGCATCGCCGCTCGGGGGTGGTGAGCGCGAAGATGGGCACCCCGACCGGCGAGGTCGACGGGCGCATCGTCAACGGCCAGAACGGTCCCGGCCAGGCCTATACGCGCTTCGAGGGGATCTCGGAGACGCTGCTGGTCGCGGCGATCACCCCGATCGACCGCGACCGGGTCCATGCCCGCTTCGCCTTCACCCAGCCGCGCGCGCAGGCCGAGGGGCCGGGGGCGGGGCTCGCCCGCGCGCTGATCCGCGACATCTGCAAGCAGTTCGACCAGGACAAGGTGATCTGGGATCGTCAGGCCTATCTCGCCAACGCGATCATCTGCGACGGCGACGGGCCGATCATCCGTTATCGCCGCTATTACGAGCAATTCTATGCCGAGCGCATGCCTGCGCCGGTGGCGCGCCAGGCCTGATCCGCGGCCGATGCAATTCGCCCTGACCGCCGAGCAGCGGCTCATATCCGATAGCGCCCGCGGGCTGTTCGACGATTTCGCGCCCGCGCTGCGCGCGACGATCGCATCGGCCGATGGTTTCGACCGCCGCCAGTGGACGACGATGGTCGCCGATATGGGGCTGGGCGGGCTCGCCACCGAGGCGCGCTTCGGCGGCTCGGGGCTCGGCTCGGTCGAGCTGGCGCTGGTGATGATCGAGATGGGGCGCACCTTGTTGCCCTCGCCCTTCCTTTCGAGCATCGCCACCGCGCTGCCGGCGATCCGGCTCGCGGCGGACGCGGCGCAGGCGGCGCGGCTGATCCCGCCGATCGCGCGCGGCGATTTGATCGCGGCGATGCTGGTCGGCGGCGACGTTACGATCGAGCCGGACGGCGATGGCGTCCGGCTGCGCGGGAGCGGACTGGTGCCGTTCGGCCATGCCGCCGATCTGTTCGTGATCCCGGCCGGGGATCGGCTGGCGGTGGTGCCGGCAGCCGGCGTCACGGTGGTCCGGCATGTGACGATGGACCAGACTCGGCCGCTGGCGACGCTGCGCTTCGACCTGTCGGTGCTGGCGGAGGACATGCTGGCAGGCGGTGGCATCGGCCAGGCGCTCGATCTCGCGCGGGTGGCGCTGGCGGCCGAATGCGTCGGCGGCGCCGATGCGGTGCTCGCTATGACGGTCGATTATGCCAAGCAGCGGATTCAGTTCGGGCGGCCGATCGGCAGCTTCCAGGCGATCAAGCATCGGCTGGCCGACACGATGGTCGCGGTCGAGGCGGCGCGCACCGCGGTCTATTATGCCGCCGCCGCGGCCGACGAGGATGATCCGGCCTTCGCCGAGGCGGCGGCGATCGCCCATGCGACCGCGGTCGAGGCGTTCGCGATGTGCGCGGGCAACGCGATCCAGCTCCATGGCGGGATCGGCTTCACCTGGGAGCATGACGCGCATCTGTTCTTCAAGCGCGCGCGGGGTGTCGCGACGCTGCTCGGCACCGCCGCGCAGTCGAACGAGCGGCTGGCGACGCTGATCGGGCTCGACGCGGTGGAGGGTTGAGATGAAACTGGGCTTCACCCCCGAACAGGAGGCGTTCCGCCGCGAGGCGGCGGCCTGGCTCACCGCCCAACTCGATGGCCCGTTCGCGATGCTGCGCGGCCTGCGCAGCCAGAGCGCGCTCGCCGACGAGCGGCGCGCCTGGGAGCGCGCCTTGTTCGACGCCGGCTGGAGCGTGATCGGCTGGCCGCGCGAACATGGCGGGCGCGGCGCCTCGCTCGCCGAACAGGTGATCTTCGCCGAGGAATATGCCCGCGCCGGGGCGCCGGGGCGGATGAGCCATATCGGGATCGAACTGGCCGGGCCGACGCTGATCCATTTCGGATCGCCCGCGCAGCAGGCGCGCTTCCTGCCGCGGATCGCCTGCGGCGACGAATATTGGGCGCAGGGCTATTCCGAACCCGGCGCCGGGTCCGATCTCGGCAATGTCCGCACCCGCGCCCGGTTGGAGGGCGACGAATGGGTGATCGATGGCCAGAAGATCTGGACCTCGCTCGCGCAATTCGCCGACTGGATCTTCGTGCTGGTGCGCACCGAGGAAGGGAGCGCCGGCACCAGGGGCCTGTCGTTCCTGCTGGTGCCGATCCGCCAGCCCGGCATCACCATCCGGCCGATCCGGCAGATGAACGGCCAGGCCGAGTTCAACGAGACCTTCTTCGACGGCGCGCGCACCGCCGCCGACAATGTCGTCGGCGGGGTCGGCAATGGCTGGCAGGTGGCGATGGGGCTGCTCGCCTTCGAGCGCGGGGTGTCGACGCTCGGCCAGCAGATGGGCTTCATCGCCGAATATGACGCGCTGGTCGCCGCCGCCAGGGCGAACGGTGCCGCGCGCGATCCGCTGATCCGGCAGCGGATCGCGAAAGCCTATGGCGGGCTCAGGATCATGCGCTACGCGGCGCTGCGCACCTTGTCGGCCGAGGAGGGGCACAGCCTGTCGCGCGAAGCGTCGACCCACAAGATCTACTGGGCGAGCTGGCACCGCGCGCTCGGCGAACTGGCGATGGACGTGCTGGGGCAAGGGGGCGAGGTTGCAGATGGGGATGGCCAAGAAGCGAATGGCTATGATTTCCCGCTGCTGCCGAACCTGTTCCTGTCGAGCCGGGCCGATACGATCTATGGTGGGACGAACCAGATCCAGCGGAATTTGATTGCCGAACGCGCGCTGGGGTTGCCGCGCGAGCCGAGGGGCGATCGGTGACTGCATTATAGCCCCTCCCCTTCAGGGGAGGGTTTGGGGGTGGGGTGCGACTGAAGCGGCTCGATGCCGCTGAAGGCGCTCTCGGTTCCAGCGCGGACGCTCGCTACGCTCGCGACCCACCTTCGTCAGGTCAACCATGCCCCCGGCATGGTTGAGGGAGTGCCGGGGGCACTCCCGACCTGACGAACCCTCCCTTGAAAGGGAGGGGCTCAGAAAATTAGCTGTACCGTCCCAGCTCCAGCTTCCCCACCTGCGCGCGGTGCACCTCGTCCGGGCCATCGGCGAAGCGCAGCTTGCGGGCATGGGCGTAGCTTTGCGCCAGCACCGTATCCTGGCTGACCCCGGCGGCGCCATGCGCCTGGATCGCCCAGTCGATGACCTGGCACGCCATGTTGGGGGCGACGACCTTGATCATCGCGATCTCGGCGCGGGCGGCCTTGTTGCCGTGCAGGTCCATCATATGCGCGGCCTTCAAAGTGAGCAGCCGCGCCTGGTCGATTGCGATGCGCGCCTCGGCGACGCGTTCGAGCTGGACGCCCTGTTCGGCGAGCGGCTTGCCGAACGCGACCCGGCTCTTGAGCCGCCGGCACATCAGTTCGAGCGCGCGTTCGGCGAGGCCGATCAGCCGCATGCAATGGTGGATGCGCCCGGGTCCCAGCCGCGCCTGGGCGATCTCGAAGCCGCGGCCTTCGCCGAGCAGGATGTTCGCCGCCGGCACCCGCACGTTGTCGAATAGAATCTCCATATGGCCGTGCGGGGCGTCGTCATAGTTGAACACCGTCATCGGCCGCAGGATGGTGATGCCGGGGGTGTCGCGCGGTACCAGGATCATCGATTGCTGGCGATGGCGCGGCGCGTCGGGGTCGGTCTTGCCCATCAGGATGAAGATCGCGCAGCGCGGATCGCCCGCGCCCGAGATCCACCATTTGCGGCCGTCGATCACATAATCGTCGCCGTCGCGGCGGACGGCGCAGGCGATGTTGGTGGCGTCGGACGAGGCGACCGCGGGCTCGGTCATCGCGAACGCCGATCGCATGCTGCCGTCGAGCAGCGGCGGCAGCCAGCGCGCCTGCTGGTCGGGGGTACCGAAATGGGCGATCGTCTCGATATTGCCGGTGTCGGGCGCCGAGCAGTTGAACGCCTGGCTCGACCAGTGGACGCGGCCCATCTCCTCGCACAAAGGCGCATAATCGGCGTTGGACAGGCCGGGGCCGTGCGGCGCCGACAGGAACAGGTTCCACAACCCCGCCGCCTTGGCCTGGTCGGTCAGCCGGTCGAGGATCGGCGGATGCGTCCAGCGATCGGCCGCGACCTGCTCATGGTAGAGCATCTCGTTGGGGTGGATATGCTCCGCCATGAAGGCGCGCAGCCGCGCCAGCAGATCCTCGGCGCGCGGGCTGATGTCAGGCGCCATCCCGCGGTCAGGCCGCCTGGTCGAACCAGGTGATCAGATGGCCGATGTCGCCGCGCTCATGCGCCTTGCGGCCGACCTTGGCGAGATGGTGGACGGTGATCGCCATGTCGGCCTTGAGCGGCTGCACCACCTCCATGATCCGGTCATATTCGGTGTGGGCGATCTTCCAGGTGCCGTCGATCCGGCGATAGCGGTCGCGGTAGATCGCGCTGCCGGTGGTGACGTCGTTGCGCTCGAGCGAGATATAGATGTCCTCGAGATACCAGATGCCCTCGGCCTCGTCGTCGCCGGTCAGGGTGATCTCGGGCATATGGCCCTGGTGCATCGCCACCGAATCGGCGTGGAAGCTGTTCATCAGGAAGTCGAGCATCGGCTCGCGCCCGGCGAGGCGGACCAGATAGCCGCCGCCGCGATACTCGACGGTGACGTCCTCGGCGAACAGCGGGGCGAGCAGCGCCTGGTCGGCGGTGTCGATGCCGCGGAAATAGCGATGCTTGACGGTGCGGATATCCTCGAAATCGGACAATTGCTGGAGGGTGTAGGGCATGTCTCTCTCCGAATGCGGAGACCGATCGGGTGTCGGTCTACGCATATCGTTAGCGAGTCGTTCGATCGCAGGGAAGATGCGGTCGATATCTTTGTTCGCGGCAATGACCGAAACCCCATCCGTTCGTGTCGAGCGTAGTCGAGACATATGTGGACGGCCCCCACTTGCAAGAGGTTTGAGCGGACAGATTGATCG
>NZ_JBXANN010000007.1:235679-316398 GCF_058801765.1 Rhizorhabdus sp. GW822-FHT03C02 | reverse complement strand
GGCATCGGCTCCTCCTGCCCATGCCAATGTGTTCACCATGTCTCCGAACGCTGTTCACCTTGTACCCGGTCCATACACGGAGGCCGGGGCGACGGGGCAATACCGGTCCCCCCTCACCCCAGATTGCTCTCGCCCGCCTCCAGGACCTCCACGACATCGCCGACCCCGATCTCGCCGGGGCCGTCGGGGATCGCGTTCTGGCCGAACATGATCCCGCCCTTCGCCATCCGGCCGATCGCGCGCAGCGTCGTCAGCGGATCATTGTCGTGGTGGCGCTCTCCGGTCGCCGGATCCTGGGTGGTGATGATGCAGCGCGAGCAGGGCTTGGCGATCCGGAAGCCGACACCGCCGATGCGGATGCGGCGCCAGCGATCCTCGTCCCAGGCACCGGTGCCGGCGATCACCAGATTGGGCCGGAACCGGTCCATCCCGACCGGCGCGGGCAGGCTGGCGTTGAGCGCCGCGAGCGAGGCCTCGGTGGTGACCAGCAGCGGGAAGCCATCGGACAGGCTGACATGGTCGTCCGGCTGCGCATAGGCGGGATCGACCGGCCGAATGCTGCTATCGGGTTGGTGGACCAGCCGGACCCGCTTGCCGAGCGCCTCCGAGAGGAAAGCGTCGGCCGCGCCTCCGGCGATCCGTGCGGGCAGCAGATCCCGCCAGACCTTGGCTTCGATCGACCCGGCATGCTCGTCGGGCCGCGCCACCGCCAGCGTGCCCAGTTCGGGGTGGCACAACAGCAGGCCGTCGCCATCATGGTCGACCGCGATCCGCGCCATCTGCGGCAGCTCGCGCCGGGTCTGGAAGCGGCCGGTCTCGTCGACCACCATCCAGCGCCGGTCGCCGGCGATCCCGCGCGGCTCGATCGATGCCCAGGCGAGCGCATGGCCGCCCAGGCTCTTGACCGGATAGCGGAACAGCCCGGAAATCTGCGGCGGAGTCGTCATCGCCCCTTCATAAGGCGATCGGACATCGCGTCCATCCCGTGCCTATTTCAGGCGGCTATTGGCCCATATGATCTGGCCGAGCCCGACGAGCGCGAGCAGAGCGCCCCACAGCACCCATTGCTTGTCGCCGACCATGAAGCCGACCCGGAAGGCGAGGTCGAAGCCCTGCAGGATCCACACCCCGCCCATCGCCATCATCGCCAGCCCGATCAGGCTGCTGATCGCGCGCATCGCGCCGTTGAAGATCTCGCGCATCGCTCGTTTCCCCTTATGCCTTGGCGGGCGCGAAGCCCATCGCCGCCCCGTTCATGCAGTATCGCAGTCCGGTCGGCTGCGGCCCGTCGTCGAAGACATGGCCGAGATGCCCGCCGCATCGGCTGCAATGGACCTCGGTCCGCGACATGCCCAGCGATCCGTCGGCGCCGGTCGCGACCGCGCCGTCGATCGGCGCCCAGAAGCTCGGCCAGCCGGTGCCGCTGTCATATTTGGTCGATGCGTCGAACACAGGCTGGTCGCAGCCCAGGCAGGTGAATTTGCCGGGGCGATGCTCGCCGAGCAGCGGGCTGGTGAAGCGCGCTTCGGTGCCGGCCTCGCGCAATATCGCGTAAGCCGCGGGGCTCAGCTTCGCGCGCCATTCGGCGTCGCTATGGCGCACCGGATAGCGGCCGGCGGATCCCGGCGCGGGCGGCGCGCCTGCGGTGGTGCGGGTCAGGCCATAATAGCCGGCCAGCGCGACCGCCGCGACGCCGACCCCACCCATGCCGATAAGTTCGCGCCGCGTCATGGAACTGGTCTCCAGCGAAAAGGGGGGAGTCTTTTCTTCGTCATCCTGAACTTGTTTCAGGATCCACCGTGCAACAAGGGACCGTTCCCGAGCGGAAGAGTAGATGCTGAAACAAATTCAGGATGACAGCCTATTTATGTCGTTCCCCGTCAAGCTTTATCCGCGTGCCAACCCTAACGCACGCCGATCGTCGCCGGGAAGCCGATGACGAACCGCGCACCGCGGCCGGGCGCGTTGTCGGCGGCGGTCAGCCGCCCTTCGAGCTGCTCGACCATCGCCAGGATCACCGTCATCCCGATCCCGGCGGTGCTGGTTTCGGGGGTGAAGTCCTCGGGCAGGCCGGGGCCGTTGTCGGTGACGGTCAGGACATGCTGGCCCAGGCCGTCGGGATCGATAGACAGCCGCACCTTCGGCCCGCCATGTGCGACAGCGTTGGACACAAGTTCATGGACGATCAGGCCGATCGACTGGATCTGGCCGGGGGAGAGGATGACTTCGGTGCCGTCGACCTCGATCTCGGCGCCGAACATGTCGGCGAGGCCGACGCTGAGCCGCCGCAAATAGGTGAGTCCGCCGACCCGCTCGGTTGATTCGACGCTGAAGAAGGCGCTGTGAAAGTCGGCGACCGCGGTGGTGCGGTTGGCGGCGATCCGCAACTGCTTGCGGGCATCGGGGTCCCTGGCCGCGTCGGACTGCATCGCCAGCATCAGCGACAGCGACTGGAGGCTGGTGAGCAGCCGGTGATCGATCTCGCGCTGGATCGTCTGGACCCGCTCCATCGCCCGGCGGGCGGCGAGCCGCAGCTCCATCTGGTCCATCACCATCGCCGCGAGGTCGGTGAGCTGGGCGATCTCGTCCTCGGTCACCTCGCGCGGCTGCTGGTCGATCACGCACAATGTGCCCAGGCCATGGCCGTCATGGGTGCGCAGCGGCACTGCGAGATAGAAGCGAAGGCCGAATTCGCCCGCGACCAGCGGATTGGCGAGCGCGCGCGGATCGGCGCTGGCGTCGTTCAATATCCAGGGGCCTTCGCCGAGGATCGCCGAGGCGCATAGCCCGGGATCGCGGGCGATCTGTTCGACATCGACGCCGTGGTGCGACTTGAACCAGATCCGGTCATGGTCGACCAGGCTGATGATCGCGATCGGCACGTCGAACATCCGCGCGGCGATCCGGGTCACCCGGTCGAACGCCCCGTCGGGCGGGGTGTCGAGAATATCGTAGCGGCGCAATGCCGCCAGCCGTTCGCCCTCATTGGCCGGAATGATCTCGGAAACCGCCAAGACTGGTCCTTCCCGCTCATGCCCCGAGGGCATGGCCCACCGCTGAATTGTAAATTGTCTGTTAACGGCGGGCCGTTGCTTTGTCGCTACTTGATTATGCCAATCGTTCGCGACCGGAAAAGTTTCTCCCTGGAATGTTGCCAATGGCAAATTGCGGTCGCCCATGGCCAGGCGTGGCCGACGGTGGTCAGTGCCGCGGAACCATGAAATTCAGCAGCAGCACCGCGTCGAACGCGACGATCGAGAAGAATATGGTCTTGCGGGCGAGCGTGTCGATGATGGCCATGATGAAATCCCTGTTCCGAAGCTGTCTCTGGAACCGGATGTAACCGAGCTGCCCATCGTGCGATTTCAGCGCGGCGCTATGCGATGTCGGCGCCGACATATTTGTATCGGCTTTGTATCGGCGGTGACGTGCGCTGCGACAAAGTGGGTGCGAAGGCTGGTCAGAGCGGCTTGCCGCACGCCTGGTCGGGCATCGCCAGCGCCGGATCGTTGACGAAGCCGGCATCGGTCAGCCGCACCAGGAAGGCGACCAGCGCGGTCATGCCGGCTTCGTCGGGCTGGGGGATCGCGTGACGGCGGATCGCATCGGCGATCGTCGGCGCCGATCCGTCGTGAAGATAGGGTGCGGTCAGCGCGACGTTGCGCAGCGGCGGCGTGCGGAACAGGCCGCGGTCGGCGGGGCGCCCGGTTTTCTCGAAGAGCCCGGCGTCCTGCGGGTCGGGGCGGGTATCGACGGCATGGAAGCCACCATCGGTGAAATTCGCGCCCTGGTGGCAGGACGCGCAACGCGCCGCGAACAGCGTCGCGCCGGCCCGTGCGATCGGCGGAAAATCGCTCTTTTGGCCGCGGCGATAAAGATCATAGGGGGTCGCGTGCGACACCATGCTGCGCTCGAACGTCGCGATCGCCATCGCCACGCCGGCCATGTCGATCCGGCCGCCGGTTTCGGGAAAGGCGGCGGCGAACATCCGGACATAGCAGGGATTGCGGCCGAAACGGCGCGCGACCTCGGCCTCGCTGCCCTTCATCCCCATTTCGACCGGATGGTCGCCGAACACCGGCACCAGCACTTGCGCCTCGAGCGTCTGGAGGCTGGGATCGGCCCAGGTCAGCGGCCCCATCCAACCGACATTGACGAGGCCGGGCACGTTGCGCCGACCGGGATCGCCATGGACCCCGGGCCGGGTGCGGTTGCCGTCGGCGAAGCCGCGCCGCTGTTCGTGGCAGCTCGAACAGGCCATCGTGCCGTCGACCGACAGGTCGGCGTCGTAGAACAGCCGCCGGCCGAGTTCGACCTTGGCCGCGGTCATCGCATTGCCGGCGGGGACCGGCGGCGGTGCGATTCCGGGTGCGAGTGCCCAGCGCCAGTCGGTCGCGGGCGCGGCGGCGATGCAGCCCAGCGTTGCGATCGCCAGCCAGAACCGGCGCGGCCGTCGGCTCAAGGCAGGCGGGTCAGCAGCATCGGCAGCGCGGGCGATCCGTTGGCGGCGATCTGCAGCACATAGCGACCGGGTTCGAGGGTGAAATCGACCATTTTGCGGATGCCCGAGCAATCGGGGCCATGGCCATGCGCCGCCGACGGCAGCGGCTTGCCGTCCTGAAGCATGTCGATCCACGCGCCCGAACCGAGCGCGACCCGGTAGAGCCCCTTGTCGACGACGGTGAAGCCGAACATCCCGCCATAGCTGACCGATCCGCCCGGCTTTTCGGGGCGCAGCGCATAATGGACGTCGGCGGTCGAGATGAGCGTCGCATCGACCGCCTGGCCGGGGACCAGCGTTGCCGCATCGATCTTGGCCGGTTCGGCGGCGGCGGTCAGTGGCGTGCGGCTGCTCCAGCCGGCCAGCGCGGCGGGCAGGGGGGCGGGCGTCGCAGGGCAGGCGGCGGCCGGCGGCGATGCCATGTCCTGCGCCGATACACCTGCCAGCGGCAGCGCCGCCATCGTCATTGCCAGCCAGATCGTCTTGCCCAAAGCGGGTCTCCTCATCGCCACCGGCGCCTTATCGCCCGGGATGACGCGCGCGGCAACTAATGTATAGGGGCGCATATAACGAGTCGCGTATGGCGGCCGAAAAAGGGGACTATCATGCGCTTCTCGACCTTGCTCTGCCTGTCCGCGGCCTCGCTCGCCTGGGCGCCCGCCTTTGCCGCCGATGCTGCCGATGCGGCGGCGAGCGCCGGCGACGGCACCGCCTTCGACCTCGGCCAGATCATCGTTACCGGCCCGCGCACCCAGGGGACCGAGATCGGCACCGCCACCCTGTCGTCGGAGGCGATCTACAATTTCAACCGGGTGACGCTCGACGATGCCGCGAACCTGATCCCCGGGGTCACCGCGGGCAATAGCGGCGGGTCGCGCAACGAGCGGCTGATCTTCGTCCGCGGCTTCGACCGGTTCCAGGTGCCGGTCTCGATCGACGGCATCCGCGTCTATCTGCCCGCCGACAACCGGCTCGATTATGGCCGCTTCCTGACCCCCGACATCGCCGAGATCCAGGTGGCCAAGGGCTATGTCTCGGTGCTCGACGGGCCCGGCGGGATGGGCGGCGCGGTCAACCTCGTCACCCGCAAGCCGACCAAGCCGATCGAGGCCGAGCTGCGCGGCACGCTCAATCTCGACAGCGACGCCGATTATGCCGGCTACAATGTCTTCGCGCTGCTCGGCACGCGCCAGGACAAATATTATCTTCAGGGCAGCTATACCCGCAGCTTCACCAGCCACTGGGACCTGCCGGGCGGCTATGATCCGGTCGCCGGATCGGCGGAGGATGGCGGCGCGCGCGATTTCTCGCGGTCGCGCGACTGGCGGGTCAATGCCAAGGCCGGCTTCACCCCCAACGACACCGACGAATATTCGATCAGCTATACCCGGCAGGAAGGCAGCAAGAATGCGCCGCTCCACGTCACCGATCCGGTCGCGACCCCGCTGCCGACCGGTGCGCCGACCCCGCGTTTCTGGACTTGGCCCTATTGGAATATCGAGAGCATCTATTTCCTGTCGACGACCGCGCTCG
Organism: Rhizorhabdus sp. GW822-FHT03C02; assembly: GCF_058801765.1. NCBI lineage: Bacteria > Pseudomonadati > Pseudomonadota > Alphaproteobacteria > Sphingomonadales > Rhizorhabdaceae > Rhizorhabdus > Rhizorhabdus sp. GW822-FHT03C02. The sequence continues at coordinate 310,364 of NZ_JBXANN010000007.1, read as the reverse complement.
GTGACCGCGCGACCCTGAAGACCCGCGCCTATCGCAACGCCTTCGACAATCTCCTGTCGTCGTTCGACAACCGCACCCAGACCACCCAGACGCTCGGCCGTGCGTTCAACAGCTATTATGCCGACAAGGCCTATGGCGGATCGGCGCAGCTCGACGTCGCCTTCACCGATGCCGACACGCTCAGCCTGGCGATGCATTATCGCCGCGACAAGCATGTCGAATATCAGCAGAGCTTCCCGGCCGGCACCACCGAGCCGCACCAGGAAAATCTCGAGGACACCTATAGCGCCGCCGCCGAGAACCGGCTGGCGCTGTCGCCGGCGCTGACGCTGACCACCGGCATCAGCTTCGACTGGCGCGACCTGAAGAAGGCCGAGGAATATGGCGTGCCGCCGACCGGCGGGGCCGCCCGGCTGTTCAGCTATCCGATCGAGAATGCCAGCGCGTTCAACTGGCAGGGCAAGCTTGAGTGGCAGGCCGATGCCGACACCAGCCTCCATGCGAGCATCTCGCGGCGCGCGCGCTTCCCGACCATCTTCGAACGGTTCAGCACCCAGTTCGGCACCGCCGCGTCGAACCCCGGCCTCAAGGCCGAACGCGCGGTCAATTACGAGATCGGCGGGTCGCGCAATGTCGGCCCGGCGCGGGTCGAGGGCGCGATCTTCTACAGCGACGTCCAGGACGCGATCGTCGCGGTGCGTCCGACCGGCTTCCCCGCCGGCACCAGCCAGCGTCGCAACCTCGGCAACGGCCATTATTATGGCGGCGAGGTCTCGATTGCCTGGAACGTCGCCCCGGGCATCGAGCTCGGCGGCAACTATTCCTATATCCGCCGCAAGTTCGACATAGCTTCGGCCGCGGCGGTCACGGTACCGGTGTTCGCGCTCACCGACGTGCCGACCCACAAGGGTTTTGCCTATGCGAGCTGGTCGCCGATCGCCGCGCTGAAGATCCTGCCCAGCGTCGAATATGCGTCGAACCGCACCACCCTCGACACCTATTTCCCGACCTCGCCGACCACCGTTCGCTATTATCGCACCGGTTCCTATGTCCAGGCCAATATCCGGGTCGATTATGAGGTGATCGACGGGGTCGAGATCGGCGTCGGCGCGCGCAACCTGTTCGACGATTATCATGTCCTGACCGACGGCTTCCCCGAACCCGGCCGCAGTTTCTTCGCGAGCGTTCGCGCGAGGTATTGAGCTTCTTCTCAACCCCTCGCGTAGGTGTCGGGCTGCCGTCACGATCCTCCCTGCGCGCAGCGTGGGGAGGGGGACCATCCGCAGGATGGTGGAGGGGTTTTCCGACAGTGAACCCCTCGCAGTCGTCGAGCTTCCGCATAACCCCTCCACCACCTTCGGTGGTCCCCCTCCCCATCTGCGATGGGGAGGACCTTCACATCGCGTGAACGCCGTTCTCTTCGGCCCTCTCCGATATTGTCCGACAAAAAGCGTCTTTACCCCCATGACGTAGGCTGCGCAGGCGGCTATGGGGCTCGCCCGACCCACACCGAAAGGATGGCCATGGACGAGGATATCCGTTCGGCGGCACTCGAATATCACCGCTTACCCCGGCCGGGGAAACTCGCCATCGAGGCGACCAAGCGGATGGCGACCCAGGGCGATCTCGCGCTGGCTTATTCGCCCGGGGTGGCGGCGCCCTGCGAGGCGATCGCCGCCGACCCCGATCGCGCGCTCGACTATACCGGGCGCGGCAATCTCGTCGCGGTGATCACCAACGGCACCGCGGTGCTGGGCCTGGGCGCGATCGGCGCGCTGGCGTCGAAGCCGGTGATGGAGGGCAAGGCCGTCCTCTTCAAGAAATTCGCCGATATCGACGTGTTCGACCTCGAACTCGACACCACCGACACCGACGCCTTCGTCAACGCGGTGGCGCTGCTCGAGCCGACCTTCGGGGGGATCAACCTCGAGGACATCAAGGCGCCCGAATGTTTCGAGATCGAACGGCGCCTGCGCGAGCGGATGAACATCCCGGTCTTCCATGACGACCAGCACGGCACCGCGATCGTCGTCGCGGCGGCGGTCCGCAACGGGCTGCTGCTGCAAGGCAAGTCGTTCGCCGACGCGCGGCTGGTGACCTCGGGCGCCGGCGCCGCCGCGCTCGCCTGCGTCGACCTGCTGGTCGCGCTCGGCCTGCCGATCGACAATGTCACCCTCACCGACAAGGACGGCGTCGTCCATGCCGGCCGCCCCGACATGCCCGCCAATATGGCGCGCTATGCCCGCCAGACCGATGCGCGCGCGCTGCCCGACGTGTTGCCGGGGGCGGACATCTTCCTCGGCCTGTCGGCGCCGCGGGTGCTCAAGCCCGAATGGCTGCCGCTGCTCGCCGAAAAGCCGCTGATCTTCGCGCTCGCCAACCCCGAGCCCGAGATCATGCCCGAGCTGGTCCGGGCCGCGCGCCCCGACGCGATCGTCGCGACCGGCCGTTCGGACTATCCGAACCAGGTCAACAATGTGCTCTGCTTCCCGTTCATCTTCCGCGGCGCGCTCGACGTCGGCGCGACCGAGATCAACGAGGCGATGAAGGTCGCCGCGGCCGAGGCGATCGCCCTGCTCGCGCGGCTGCCCGCCGACGAACTGACCGCCGCGGCCTATGGCGGCGCCACCCCCGAATTCGGTCCCGGCCAGATCATTCCGTCGCCGTTCGACCCGCGGCTGATGCTCGAGGTCGCGCCGGCGGTGGCGAAGGCCGCCGCCGACAGCGGGGTCGCGCGTCGGCCGATCGCCGATCTCGCCGCCTATCGCAGCACGCTCGAGCGGCGCAGCTGGCGGTCGAGCCAGATCATGATGCCGGTCTTCTCGGCGGCCGCCGCCAAATGCCCGCGGCTGGTCTATGGCGAGGGCGAGGACGAACGCGTGCTGCGCGCGATCCAGACCGTGCTCGACGAAGGGCTTGCCCGGCCGGTGATCGTCGCCCGGCGCGAGATCGTCACCCAGCGGCTCGCCAAGCTCGGGCTGCGCTGGCGGCTCGATCATGACGTCGAGATCGTCGATCCGATGGCGGGCGGGCCGCTGCTCCAGGCGCTGGTCGAACCCTATCAGCATCTCGCTGCCCGGCGCGGAGTGACGATGGACCAGGCCGAGCGCCGCATCTACCGGCGTCCGTCGGTGACCGCGGCGATGCTGCTGCGCACCGGCCATGTCGACGCCGCGGTGGTCGGTGGCAACAGCGAATGGTGGGGCCAGATGAAGCTGGTGCTGCCGGTGGTGCCGCGCGCCGAGGGCGTCGAGCGGGTCTATGCGATGTCGGCGCTGATCATCGATGCCGGTGCGCTGTTCTTCACCGACACCCATGTCATTCCCGATCCCGATGCCGAACAGATCGCCGAGATGGCGACGCTGGCGGCGGCTGAGGTGCGCCGCTTCGGTCTCGATCCGCAGGCGGCTTTGGTGTCGCACTCGAACTTCGGCGCGTCGGACACGCCGAGCGCGCGCAAGATGCGCGCCGCGCTCAAGCTGCTGCGCGCTCGCAACGTCGATTTCGCGGTCGATGGCGAGATGCATGCCGACACCGCCTTGTCGGAGGCGCTGCGCAAGCGCTTCGTGCCCAACTCGCCGCTCCAGGGGTCGGCGAACCTGCTGGTGATGCCCAATCTCGACGCCGCCAACATCACCCTGACCGCGATGGGCGCCTCGGGCAACGGCATGGTGATCGGGCCGATGCTGCTCGGGCTCGCCCAGCCGCTGCATGTCCTGACCCCGACCGCGACCGCGCGCGGGATCGTCAACCTGACCGCGATCGCGGCGGCCGACTGCGCGAAATAGGCCTTGCCGATCGCTGGACGGGACTGGCTGCGCACAGTTCGGAACGGTTAATCTCCCGTCCAGATTCGCTATGGCTTTTCGCGCCGTTCGACCTGTCGGCCGAGTCCATCGGTGCGAAATTTCGGATTTGTGTGTTTTTGCGCGTTTTCCGGGGCACTGGGTGATTTCACTCGGTCCGAAATCCCTCTAGGCGATTCTTCCGATGCCTTCGGCCCTTTCCCGATTCCTGCCGAAATTCCGGCGCGAGCAGTTCGAGCGCCGCACGCTCGCGATCCTGCTGGTCGTGATCATCCACATATTGGTGCTGATCGCGCTGCTGACGCTGGCGCCGCCGGCGATGCGCCTGCCCAAGCCACAGATACTGACGACCTTGCTGCTGCCGTCGGAGGATCCCTCCAAGAAGAAGGCGCACAAGCAGCACGACGCCGGCGGCGCGCCGAAGACCGCGACCAAGGCCCCCGCTGCGGCCGCGGCCAAGCATGACAAGCCGCCGGTCGAACCGGTCGTTCCGCTCAACATGATCCTGATGAACAGCGCCGATTTCGCCGCCGCCGACATCGGCAGGATACCGCATCCGGCGGCCTCCACCGGCGCCGGCAACGGGGTCGGCGACAGGCAGGGCGACGACGAGGGCACCGGGCAGGGGCCGGGTGGCGAGAAGCTCTACCGTGCCGAATGGTATCGCGAGCCGACCGATGCCGAGATGGCCACCTATATGCCGCGCTCCGTACCCAGGGGGAGCTGGGCCGAGGTGGCCTGCCGTACGATCGCCGACTTCCGCGTCGAGGATTGTCGGGAGTTGGGCGACTCGCCGACAGGCAGCGGCCTCGCCCGCGCGCTGCGCCAGGCCTCCTGGCAGTTCCGCGTCCGACCGCCGCGGGTCGGCGGAAAGACCCTGATCGGTGCCTGGGTGCGGATCCACTTCGACTTCATCCGCGACAAGGCGAATTAGCGAGCATTGCGCACCGCTCGAAGGCTGGGCGCAGACTACCCCTCCACCGTCATGCTGAACTTGTTTCAGCATCCACTCTCATACTCGGGAACGTTCCCCCGTCGCTCGGTGGATGCTGAAACAAGTTCAGCATGACGAAGTCGGCCATGTTTATCTGTATGTTAGCGGAAGAGTGTCGAGTCGTAGGTCGCCCCGCTCGCCATCGCGCCAGCCGGCATGATAAGGCTCGCCGCATGCCCCGCATCGTCCTCGCCACCATCGGTTCGCTCGGGGATCTCCACCCCTTCATCGCGATCGGCAGGGCGCTCGTCGCGCAGGGCGATCAGGTGGTGCTGGCGGTGCCCGAAGATGGTGTCGCGAAGGTGCGCGCTGCGGGACTCGAGGCGGCGCCGATCCTCCCGAGCTATGCCGCCATTTGCGATCGGCTGGGCATGAGCGCGGCCGAGGCCGCCACCCGGCTGATCGCCGATCCGGATTTCGTGGTCGACGAAATCCTGATGCCCTCGCTCGATGCGAGCACGCGCGCGCTCGATGAACTGGCGGCCGGCGCGGACGTCCTGGCGAGTTCGATCTTCACCTTCGCGGCGGGCATCGTCGCCGAGAAGCGGCGCCTGCCGCTCGCGGCGGTGATCCTCCAGCCGATGACCCTGTTCTCGGCATGGCAGCCGCCGACCGCGCCCCGTTTCGAGATGATGCGGCACCATCCGCGCACCACGATCGGCCGGGGCTGGAACCGGGCGGCCTATGCGCTCGGACGGACGATGTTGCGGCGGCGCTATGCCGGGCCGATCGACGCGGTGCGCGGGCGGCTTGGGCTTGGACCGAGCATCGGCGCACCCCTGCTCGATCATGGCGTGGCGACCGCGGCGACGATCTGCTGCTGGTCGCGGGCGCTGGGCGCATTGCCGCCCGATGCGCCGGCCAATGCGGTCCTGTCGGGCTTTCCATTGTTCGACAGCGAAAGCGGCGCCGACGAGGCGATCGCGCCGGAACTGGAGGCGTTCCTCGACGGCGGCGATCCGCCGCTCATCTTCACGCTGGGTTCGGTCGCGGTCGCCGCGGCCGGGGATTTCTATGCGGAGGCTGCCGCCGCGAGCCGGGCCATCGGCAGACGCGCGATCATGCTGACCGGGCAGGCGGGGCCGTCGCGGCGCGACGGCGACTGTCTGGTCATGGGTTATGCGCCGCATTCGGCGATCTTTCCGCGCGCCGCCGCGGTCGTCCATCATGGCGGGATCGGGACCACCGGCCAGGCGCTCCGTGCCGGCTGCGTCCAGATCGTCGTGCCCCATTATGGCGATCAGTTCGACAATGCCGCCCGGCTGCGCGATGCCGGGGTCGGTGCGATCCTCGATCGCAAGACCTTCGACCATGCGCGCGCGGCGAGGCTGCTCTCGTCGGTGCTGGCATCGCCCGGCATGGCCGATGCGGCGCGGCGGGCCGCCGCCGTCGTCGCGGCCGAGGATGGCGCGACGGTCGCGGCCCGGCATATCGCCGGGCTTTGCCGGTAACCCTTAGAGTATGTCCTGATCAGGTTGATCAGGACATACTCTAAATTGTCTTTGTTTTCCGCATTTTCCGAGCCGTCAGGTGATTCCACCTGACTTGAAAATGCTCTAAGCCGCGCGCAGATGCCGGGTGAAGGCCTGGGCATCCTTGCCCAGCGCGGAGAGGCTTTCCTGCAGCGCGACGCTCGCCGCTCTGAGGTCGCGCACGAAGCTCTGATTTTCGACCGCCGAATTGCGGATCGCGCCGCTCGCCTCGACCAGCGCGGCGGTGCGGACGCGGACCGCGCCGATCCGCTCGTCGATCTCGTCGGTCGAGCGGACCTGGACCGCCGAGACCATCGCCACCCGCGAGGCGACCTGGGTCATCGATTCGATCAGCCCGCCGAGTTCGCTGGTCACCTCGACGATCCGGCCGATGCCCTTCTGCATCTCGCCGACCTGCTGGCGGACATTGGTGGTCGAATCGCCGGTGCGGCTCGACAGCGACTTGATCTCGCTGGCGACCACGCCGAAGCCGCGCCCGACCTCGCCGGCGCGCGCTGCCTCGATGGTGGCGTTGAGCGCGAGCAGCCGGGTCTGGCGGGCGATGTCGTCGATGACGTCGACGATCTGTTCGACCTCGTCGGCCTTGTTCTCGGAATCGGCGACCGCGCGCCGGGCATGTTCGGTATGGTGCAGGATCGACTGCGCGACCCGGCTGGTCTGCCCGACCTCCTGGTCGATCTGGCGGATCGACGCGGTCAGCAGGCCGGCCGCGGCGCCGGCCCCCTCCATCTCGCCGGTCAGCACCCCGGCAAGCTGCTCGAGTTCGGCGGCGAGCGCGCGATTGCTGTCGGCCGAGGTGTCGAGCTGTTTCGAGCTGCCGTCGAGCCGCGCCATCGCAGCCTGCACCGACCGGATCATCGTCGACACCTGCGCATCGAATTGTTCGGCGAGGCGGGCGAGCGTTTCGCGCCGCGTGACCTCGGCCTCGCGCATCGTCTTGGCCACCGCCTCGCGCTGCCGCTCGCCGGCATCGCGCGCCTTGGCTTCCAGCGCCTGCTTCTCGCTCTCGACCCGCCGTGCTTCGAGCGCCTGGCACCGGAAGGTGCGCAGCGCATCGACGACCGCGCCGAGTTCGTCGCGGCGGTCGAGCGCGTCGAGGTCGACATCATAGTCCGACGCGGCCAGCGCCGAGGTCGCGCCGGCGATCCGCCGGATCGACTCGATCGTCGCATGGCCGATGACATAGGTGATCAGCACCCCGAACGCCGCGACCGCGATCGTCGCCAGCGCCAGCACCACCACCAGCGCGCGGATGCGCGCGCTGATCGCCGCGGCATGGGCATCGGCCTCGGCGACGCCGGCCCGGGCGGTGGCATTGACGTCACGGACCACCTGCTGAGCATTGGCGCGGAATGGCGTCAGCATCGTCGCGCTCGACGCGAAGTCGATGTCGAGCATCGAGGTGACGACGTCGACCGCACTGGCATAGCGGTCGATCTGTACGAGGGTGCGGTCGAAGCGGGGCTTGTCCGACACCGTCGGTCGCAGCGCCGCCAGGTCGCGGCGGACCGCTGCCAGATCCTGCTTGATCGTCGCGGCGCGGCGCGGGACATCGACGTCGTGACTGCCGGCGGCCTTGGCGACCAGCAACCGGTAGAGATCGCCGTCGGCGCGTTCGAACCGGGTGGCGATCGAATTGAGCGCGGCGATCTGCCGCATATCCTCGTTGACGATCTGCGCGGTGCTTGACCGGGCGTGGAGCAGCGCGCCGACGCTCAGCACCGCGGTGAGCAGCAGCAGCGCGAGCATCACCCCCGGCGCCGCCGCGAACTTGGTGTTGAGCGAGCGGTCGGCGAGCCGGGTGCGCCGGACCATATCGTCGGCGAGGCGATCGATCAGGCGGCTCATAGGTCGAAGGCGATCCCGGCGCGGATGCGGCGGTCGGCCGGGATCGGCGATCCGGTCGCGCCGCGGGTGTCGGTGAGATTCTCGCCGGCCAGGCTGGCGGTGAGCTTCGGGGTGATCCGCCAGCCCAGCTTGCCGTCGAGCGCGATCGTGTCGGGAATATGCACCAGCGTGGGATTGCCGTCGGGCATGGTCGCAAGCTGCGCGGTGGACGAGGTGTAGCGCGCCACCCCGGTCGCAAACCAGCGGCCGGCGTCGTGGCTCAGCTCGAGATTGACCTTGTGGCGCGCCAGCGCCTTGTCGGCATCGACGATATAGGCGCTGCGGGCGTTGGCGCGCAGATGCGCATAGCCGCTGTCGGTCCAGCTATAGTTGAGATGGCCGGTCCAGCGGCCGATGCTCCCCGACAGCGATATCCGCGCGCCGACCGATTTCAGATCGCCGATATTGGCGAAGCGGTTCAGCAGCAGCGGCTGTCCGGTAGGTCCGACATAGAAGGCTCCCCGGTTCGGAAAGGCGATGAAATCGTCGATGCGCGAAAGGAACAGCCCGGTGTCGAGCTTGAGCACGCCCAGCGCGCGGGCATAGCCGATCTCGCCGCTCCACACCGTGGCGGGCTTGATCGCCGGATCGCCTGCCAGCAGCAGCGGGAAGGGCAGGTCGGGCAGCGGGGTCAGGATGTGCAGACCGAGCGCCGACAGCGATGGCGATTCGATCGCACGGCCGCCATTGATCCGCAGCTGGCCGGCGGCGCCGAGGTCGAGCAGCGCCGCGCCGTTGAAGCTCAGCGTGGTGAAGCTGCGGTCATAGGCGGTGGTCGGGTCGATCTGCGGCTGGTCGGGCACGCCCTTCTGATCGAGGGTGACCCGGTCGATCCGCGCCGCGGCGGTCAGCGCGAGACGATCGGTCGGGTGCGCGTCGATCATCGCGCTGCCGGCGATCAGGTCGTAGGAGACTTCGGGCGAATAATAGATCGCGCTGTGCACCCGGTTGGCGCGATATTCGGCGCCGATCCGCAGCGTCGTCCCGGCGCCGATCCGGGCGAGCGCCGAACCCTGGTTGACGATGATGCGGTTCTTGATCTGCGCGTCGATCCGGGTGGTGTCGGGCAGGCCGGGCACGCGGTTGTCGGGACCGTTGATATAATCGAGCCAGTTCACATAGCTGCGCGCGTCGAGACTGCCCCAGCCGGTGTCGTGGCTGATGCTGGCGCCGATCGTGCCGGTCTTCACGTCGAGCGCGGTCAGGATCGGGTTGACCAGCAGCTCGAGCTGGCGGCTGCGCGCATAGCCGGCATTGGCGGTGACATGGGTCGCTTCGCCGATCGTCGCGGCGAAGGTGCCCGACACGTCGTCGCGCTCGACCCCGCGGCCGGCGGTGCCCGGATCGTTGACCCCGCCGGGGATCTTGCGCTCGTCCTCGCGCAGCCGCCCCGCCGACAGTCGCACGCCGGCGCGATCGCCGATCGCGAGGCCCCCGACCATGCTCAGCCGGCTATAGCCATGGCCGCCGATCTCGGCGCTGCCACTCAGCCGGTTGCTGGTGGCGTCGACGGTGATGATGTTGACGACCCCGCTCGCCGCATTGAAGCCGAACAGCGCGCCGGCGGGGCCGCGCACCAGCTCGATCTGCTGGATCTCCTCGAGCTGGATGCCGAGCAGGTTCCAGTTGGTCATGCCATAATGGTCGAGATAGATTTGCCGGCCGTTGACCAGCACCAGCAGCCGCGGATTCCACGGCTGGACGCCGCCGCGGACATTGACGTCGCTGCCGCCGGCGGTCCAGCGATTCACGTCGATGCCGGCATAGGTCTTGAGCAGGCCGGGCACGTCGCGCGCCGGCGAATGGGCGATCTGTTCGCGGGTGATGATCGTGATCGCGGCGGGCGCCTGCGACGCGCGCTGCGGCTTGCCCGTCACGCTGGTGGTGACTGGCTCGCCCATCAGTTCGGCGAGCTGCGCATAGTCGACCTGCTGGGCGAGCGCCGGCACCGGTGCCGCCAGCGCCGTGGCCAGGACGATCGATCGGATGGGGCGGAACATGGGCGACATCTGACCTAGATTTCCTTGACGAGCATGAGGAAGGCCGACCCGAACTGGATGCGGGCGGCCTTGCAGGCTGCGCGGCTGACGGTGATCTGGACCTGCGGGCTGTTGCTCACCGCGACCGTGCAACGCCCCGCCTGGACGCAGCCGAGGTCGGCGGTGATCGTCAGTACCCCGTTCTTCTGCGCGGCGGCCGCGATGTCGGCTTGCCGCTCGCGCAGCCCCGTGGTGACGAAGGCGACCTTGACCCCGGCGAGTGCGCCCAGCTGGCTGGCGGGCAGGCGTTTCACATGCAGCGATGCCTTGCCGATCGTCATGCCGTTGCCGACCATCCGCTCGATCGCGGCGGCCTCGGCCTCGGAATCGGCGTCGCCCGGATCGAACAGGATGACCGCGCCGATCGCCCCCGACGGCGGCGGCTGCAGGAACGAGACCACGCGCGCCGCGACCGCCATGTTCAGGCCGGCCGCCAGCGCGGGCTGCGCCGTCACGCAGCCGAGCGCCGCGAGCAGGAGCAGATGGACGGGACGAAGCAACATTCGGTTTCTCGTTCTTGAGTCCGGCCCGGTCTGGCAGCGAAGATTTTCGATATGGTTAAGATCTTCGGGACCGGCGCCCGTCGAACGTCCGGAATATGGGCCCTGGATCGACGCAAGTCGTTAACCAGCCGTAACGGCCGGTCGTCATTCGTATCGCCATGGCGGTGCTTTGCCGGCCGTGCTGGTATCGCGGCGCCGCGCGCTGCTAGCCTCGTGCATCATGTTGGACCCGACCGCACCCGAACCGACCGGCATCGACGATGGCGAGCCGATCTCGCACCGCTTCACATCGCAGGGGCTCAGCCTCCATTATCTCGACTGGGGCAATGCCGACGCGCCGACCCTGATCCTGATCCATGGCAATCGCGACCATGCCCGCAGCTGGGACTGGACCGCACGGGCGCTGCGCGACCGTTTCCATGTCGTCGCGCTCGACCTGCGTGGCCATGGCGACAGCGCCTGGTCGCCCGACGGCTGCTATCTCCTGGCCTATCATGTCATCGATCTGGTCGAACTGGTCGAGACGATCGGCAAGCCGCGGGTGTCGATCGTCGCGCATTCGTTCGGCGGCGGGGTCGCGAGCCGCTATGCGGGGCTGTTCCCCGATCGGATCGACCGGCTGGCGATCGTCGACGGCTTCGGCCCGTCGCCCGACATCTATGCCAAATGGGCCGAGGCGGGACCGGTCGACCGCACCCGCGACTGGATCGCCGAACGGCGCGATCCGAAATTCGCCCGGCCGCGGCGGCTCGCCACGATCGACGATGCCGCGGCGCGGATGGCTGCCGCCAATGCCCGGTTGTCGCCGGCCCAGGCGCATCATCTCGCGCTGCACGGCGTGCGGTTGCACGATGACGGCTATGGCTGGAAATATGATCCGCAGGTCGGGATGTTCGCACCCGAGGATTTCGCGCTCGATCCGACCGCCTTCTGGCGCGCGATCGATGCCGAGACGCTGGTGTGCTACGGCACCGAGACCTGGTCGCACGATCCGGTTGCCGACGGCCGTGCCGCCCATTTCCGTCATCGTCATATCGTCGCGATCGACCAGGCCGGTCACTGGCCGCATCACGATCAGCTCGATCTCTTCGTGGCGGCGCTGCGCGGCTTCTTCTGAAGGACGGACGTTTCGGCGCTTCTTAAAAAGCGCTATTGCGCGCATTTTCCACAGCAATTTCTTGGCCTTTTCGACGGATCGGATCGATAGGACGGTCGTTCGACTTGTCGCGGTGCGGGTGACGAGTAGGATGGCGGCGATCACGAGATCCCGTGGGCAGGCGTATAGGAGGTCGGGGGCGAGAAGATGGGCTTGTCTCCGGCAGAGATCGAAGAGGCGGTCGAGCGGACCGAGCGGCAACTGGCCGAACGCGGCAGGCGGCGGCCCGACTTCGCGCTCGAAAGCGTCGCGATGCAGCGGTTGGTCGACGAACTGGCCGAGCGACCGGACAATGTGCTGGCGACCTTGTGCGAGCTGATCCTCGATGCGCTCGACGCCGGGTCGGCCGGGATCAGCCTGCTCAGGCCCGAAGCCGAAGGCGGCGATTTCTACTGGCCCGCGATCGCCGGCGAATGGGCGCGCTATGTCGGCGGCAGCGTTCCGCGCGATCAGGCGCCGTGCGGGGTGGTCATCGACCGCGAGGCGGTAATGCTGTTCCAGGACGTCGGCAAGATCTTCCCGGCGGTGGCCGATGTCAGCCCGACGATGAGCGAATTGCTGCTGGCGCCCTTCTATCGCGCGGGCGAGCCGGTGGGCACCGTCTGGGCGATCGCGCATGATCCGGCGCGCGAGTTCGACAGCGAGGACAAGCGCTTCCTGACCAGCCTGGCGCGATTCGCCGGGGCTGCCTGGCAGACATTGCACACCGATCGGGTCGCCCAGGATGCCACCGAACGGCTCGCGCTGGCGCTCGGCGATGCGCGGATGCTCGGCCTGTGGGAATGGGACATGGTCCGCGATGCCGTCATCGCCGACGAGGGCTTCGCCGAGCTTTACGGCCTCGATCCCGACGAAGCCGCCCGAGGCGTCTCGCATACGACCTTCCTGGACCGCGTCCATGCCGATGATCGCGCCCGCGTCGCCGCCGAGATCGCGAACTCGATCGCGCAATATATGCCCTTTTCGTCCGAATATCGGGTGGTGGGCGCCGACGGCCAGATCCGCCATCTGCTGGCCCGCGGCGAATGCAGCCGCGATGCCTCCGGGGCGCCGCGGCGCTTTCCGGGCATGGTCGTCGACATCACCGAGCAGCGCCGCGCCGAACATGCGCTGCACCGGACCGAGGACCGCTATCGCTCGCTGTTCAATTCGATCGATGTCGGTTTCTGTCTGATCGAGATGATCTTCGACGATGACGGCAAGGCGGTCGATTATCGCTTCATCGAGGCCAACCCCGCCTTCGAACAGCAATCGCGGCTGGTCGGTGCGGTCGGCCGGACGATGCGCGAGATGGTTCCCGGCTACGACGTCCAGTGGGTCGAGCTCTATGGCGAGGTCGCCATGACCGGCAAGGCAATACGCTTCGAGCGCGTGTCGCAGGCGCTCGGTGACCGCTGGTTCGATATCTATGCCTATCCGGTCGGCGAACCGGGAGATCGCCAGATCGCGATATTGTTTACCGAGATCACGCCGCGGCGCCAGATGGAGGAAGCGCTCCGCGCGAGCGAACGCCAGTTCCGCGGGCTGGCGGAGGCGATGCCGAACCATGTCTGGCTGGCGCGACCCGATGGCCTGCTCGACTGGTTCAACGACGAGGTCTATGCCTATAGCGGGGTCGCACCCGGCGAACTCGATGGCGAAAAATGGCTGTCCTTCATTCATCCCGACGATATCGGGACGACGATTGCGCGCTGGGGTCAGTCGCTGGCGAGCGGCGAGCCCTATCAGAATGAATTCCGGCTGCTGCGCCATGACGGCGCATGGCGCTGGCATGTCGCGCGGGCGGTGCCGATCCGCGACGAGGAAGGCACGATCATCCGCTGGGTCGGCACCGACGCCGATATCGAGGACGAAAAAGCAGCGGCGGCCAGCCTCGCGGATCTCAACGCGGCGCTGGAGGCGCGTGTCGAGGAACGGACGCGCGACCTGCTGTCCGCCGAGGAGGCGCTGCGCCAGTCGCAGAAGATGGAGGCGATCGGCCAGCTCACCGGCGGTATCGCCCATGATTTCAACAATCTGCTGACCACGATCATCGGCGGGCTCGAGCTCGTCCGCATGCGGATCGCCTCGGGCCGGACCGAGGGGCTCGAAAAATATATGGATGCGGCCACCGTCTCGGCGCAGCGCGCGGCATCGCTCACCCACCGGCTGCTGGCCTTTGCGCGCCGCCAGTCGCTCGACACCCGCGCCCAGGATATCGGCGCGCTGATCGACGGCATGGGCGACATGCTCCAGCGCACTCTCGGCGAGAGCGTGGCGCTCGAGGTGCGGACCGACGACGGGCTGTGGAGCGGCCTCACCGACGCCAACCAGTTCGAGAATGCGCTGCTCAACCTGGTGATCAACGCGCGCGACGCGATGCCCGATGGCGGCACGGTCAGGATCGAGGCACGCAACGACCTGCTCGACGAGGCCTATGCTCGCAGCCATGAGGAGGTCGAAGCCGGCGATTATGTCGCGGTCTCGGTGATCGACACCGGCATCGGCATGGACGAGGATGTGATCGCCCGGGTGTTCGAGCCCTTCTTCACCACCAAGCCGATCGGGCAGGGGACCGGGCTCGGCCTGTCGATGATCTATGGTTTCACCAAACAGTCGGGCGGGCATGTCCGCATCGCCAGCAAGCCCGGGCGCGGGACGATGGTCACCCTCTATGTGCGGCGTGCGGCAAGCGTCGAACAGGCCGAACAGCAACCGCCGTCGCGCCGTGCCCCGCGCGGCCGGGGCGAGCATGTGCTGCTGGTCGAGGACGATCCCGCGGTGCGGTCGCTGATCATCGAGGTGCTCGACGAACTCGGCTATCGGCACCGTCATGCCGTCGATCCCCAGACCGCGATCCCGATCCTCACATCCTCCGACCCGATTGACCTGCTGATCACCGATTTCGGCCTGCCGGGCATGAACGGCCGCCAGCTCGCCGAGATCGCACGGACCCACCGGCCCGATCTGCGGATCCTGTTCATCACCGGCTATGCCGAAAGCGCCAGCCTGCGATCCGATTTCCTGGCGCCCGGCATGGAGCTGATGACCAAGCCCTTCGTGATCGGGCCGTTCGCGGCGATGGTGCGCAGGCTGATCGATGATAGCGCGCGCGGTGGGTTGCAAGGCTGAGGCCGAGCGGGTCTTGCCGCTCGGATGACGGGCTTGCCATAACTTGCCTACCATGATAGTAGACAATATAGATGCGCAAGACGGATCGTCTGTCTGAAACCTTGCCCGACCACCCGGTCTGGCGCGCGCTTTCGCTTCATGCCATCGGCCCCGCCGACGCGGCGCTCGGTTTCACCGATCGGCTGGCGCGCGAAAATGGCTGGCGGCCGGCTCATGCCGCCCGGGTGGTCGAGGAATATCGGCGCTTCTGCTTCCTGGCGGTGACGACCGGGGAGGAGATGACCCCGTCCGACGCGGTCGACCAGGCCTGGCACCTCCATCTGACCTACACCCGCGATTATTGGGAGCGCTTCTGCCCCGATATCCTCGGGCGCCCGCTCCACCATGGCCCGACCGCCGGCGGCGCTTCGGAGGGGCATCGCTATTTCGAACGATATGCGCAGACCATCAAAGCCTATGAGGCGGTGTTCGGGCACCTGCCGCCGGCCGATATCTGGCCCGATGCGGGCCGGCGCCTGATCGCCGACCCGAAGGCGCGCCGGGTTCACCCGCGCGATGCGTTGATCCTGCCCTGGTGGGCGGCGCGGCTGATCGCCGCCGCTCTGGCGTTGCTTGCCGTGCTATATCTGATTCTCAGAGGAGCCTGACTGCCATGTCGCTCGGACCCTATGATCTGACCGGCGGACCCTTTCTCCAACTTTATGCCGGCCTGCTGGTTGCCGCGATCGTCGCCGGTTTCCTCATCCCGCGGCTGCGCCGCGCGCAGGGGAGCCATCAGCCGGTCTACGACGCCGACGAGATTGCCTATCTGGCCGGCGGAGCGACCCGGCTGGCCGAGGCGATGGTGGCGCGGCTGCTCGCGCGCGGTGCGCTGTCGATCGATCGCAGGCGCTTCGCCGTCGCCGCGGCGGCCACCGGCGGCACGGTCATCGAGCAGAATATCCTGCGGCTCGCCACGCCGATCGGCTGGCGGGCGATCGAGCACGGCTTCAGATCGTGGGCGACCCCGGTCGAAAACAGGCTGGTCGCGGCCGGGTTGATCATCGACCGTGCGGAGACGCGGGCGCTGCGACTGTTCCAGACCGCGCCTTATCTGCTGCTGATGCTCTTCGGCATCGGCAAATGGGTCATCGGCGACCTGCGCGGTCGTCCGGTCGGGTTCCTGACCGCCCTGCTGCTGCTGACCCTGGTCTTCACCGTGGCCCGGCTGGTCAGCGTCGATCGCAGGACGCGCGGCGGAAAGGCGGCCCTGGCCGAAGCGCGTGCCCGCTCCGAACGCCTCCGCCGCGCGCCGACCGGTGGCGAGGCCGACCTGGCGGTGGCGATCTTCGGGACCGCGGTTCTGGTCGGATCGGGCTGGGGCGAACTGCACCAGATACGTGCTGCCAGTTCGAGCGGCGGCAGTTGCGGGAGCAGTTGTGGTGGCGGTGGAAGCGGCTGTGGCGGCGGCGGATGCGGTGGCTGCGGAAGCTGATCGGCGGGGGCTACAGCGTCGGGATCAGCGACAGGGTGAAATAGGCCGCCTGTTTCGCCGCGATCGGGCCGAGCCGCTTATAATCGTCGCTCGGTGCTTCCTGGGTCAGGTTGCTGCCGGCGCGCACCACCAGCCAGGGGACGCCGAATGTCTCGCAACTGCGCGCGAAGGCGGCCGACTCCATCTCCATGATGTCGGTGTGGAAATGGTCGCGCAGCGTCGCGATCCGCGCGTCGGTCACCCCGAACAGGTCGCCGGTCGCCACCACCCCGCGGCGCACCGCGATCGCATAGCTGGCGCCGTTCGCGGTCACCGTCGGCGGCGCATAGCCGGCGATCGCGCGGTCGGCGACCGCGAGCAGGCGCGGCGCGGGGAGCAGCGGCGCGGTGTCGCCATGATAGACCATGTCCTGCCGGGTGAGGCTGCCCAGATCATGCTCGTACAGGCTGGTCGCGACGATCACGTCGCCGGTGCGCAGCGCGGGATTGGTCCGCGATCCGGTGCCGCTCATCAGCGCCAGCCGCGGGTGGAACCGGGTGACGAACAGGGTCGTGATCATCGCCGCCTTGGTCTTGCCGACCCCGGTCAGCGCGACCACGACCGGCTTGCCGGCGATATGCCCCTGCCAATAGGGCACGCCCCACAGACTGCGCTGCCTGGCATCCTTCATCGCCTCGACGAACGGCGGCACCTCCTGCGGCACCGCGCCGAGGATCAGGATGAGGTTGGCGGGCCGGTAATGGGTCGGCTGGTCGGGGGCGGTGCCGGCGAGGGCGGGGAAGGCGCCCGCCAGCGCAAGACACCCCAGCAATATCCAGTTCCTGATCGCACATATCATGGCCTAGGCATCGCATGCCGCGGGCACGATCGCCAGCACTGCTCGCGAATATAGTGTTGCGCTGCGAAAAACGGCGGGACGTGTCTCGCTTCGGTCGCGGATCGGCGATAGTCTGCGGTTGGGCCGCCTCATCTCGAAGCGGCGTTGCGACAGGACGACTGGATGATCCCGACGAAAATCCTGGCAGGCGCCGGAGCGTTCGCAGTCGCAACCATGATCGCCGCACCGGCTTTCGCCGAGGGCAATGGCAATCTCAACCTGCTCTGCATGGGGCAGGGCGAGGTGCTCACCACTCAGTCGAAGAACGAGCTGGTGTGGGACAGATATGACCATAAGTATCGATCGCGCAGCAGCCTCGGCAGCGGGATGTCGCAGTTCGACAGCGCGGTGACGATCCAGATTTCGGGCGACGACGGCCGCATCCGCCTGCCGAAGAAGCTGATCCCGCCGATCAATTCGGGCGGCGACGACCAGCATTGGTGGCAGCTGACCGACATCCGGATGGGATCGAACGAGATCGATGCCAGCTATCGCCTCAACGGCCTGAACAAGCCGAAGGTGAAGATAGATCGCACCAGCGGGCTGATCAGCATCAAGGGCACCGGCCAGGATTTCAGCGGCCGCTGCGACGTGGTCGATCCCGACCAGAAGCGCTTCTGATCATGCCGGGCGGGAGAGCAAGGGCATGAGGTTCATCATCTTCGCGGCGCTGATCTTCGGCGCGATCGCGGCCGGGCTCGGGTTGCGGTCGTGCGTCAAGCCGGCGCCTCCGCCGCCTGTGACCAGGCCGAACAGCGCGATCGAACGCAGCGTGATCGCGCTGCCCAACGGTGCGACGATCGTCGCGGCGCCCGGATCGACCGCGGCGCAGATCGCCGAGTTCCTCGCCTCGCACGATCCGGGGCCGCGGACGTTCGAGCCGGGCGGCCGCGAATATCTTCCCTGGTCGGGCGATCCCACTCCGGCGGCCGAGGCGCGGCTGAACGCACTCGTCCAGCTGCTCAAGGCCTATCCCCACGCCACCGCGACGGTGATCGGCCATACCGACAATATCGGCGAAGCCGAACGCAACGAGAAGCTGTCGCGCGACCGTGC
Organism: Rhizorhabdus sp. GW822-FHT03C02; assembly: GCF_058801765.1. Taxonomy (NCBI): domain Bacteria; kingdom Pseudomonadati; phylum Pseudomonadota; class Alphaproteobacteria; order Sphingomonadales; family Rhizorhabdaceae; genus Rhizorhabdus; species Rhizorhabdus sp. GW822-FHT03C02. Next base: position 291,968 of record NZ_JBXANN010000007.1, on the reverse strand, counting down.
CGAAGGCGTCGTCCGCCGGCTGGTCGACAAGGGCATTTCGGGCTCGCGGCTGACCGCGGTCGGCATGGGGCCGCGCGCGCCGATCGCCTCGAACGCCACCGTCGAAGGTCAGGCGCGCAATCGCCGCATCAGCATCGTCATCGCGCAGCCGTCCTACGCGTCATGACCGGATCGGCATGGTCGTCCGAAGCCGGGCCGGTGACGCCGTCGGCATCGGTGCCGATCGCGGCGAGATCGAACGGGGTCGTCTGGTAGAGTTGGTTGATCCAGTTGCCGAACAGCAGATGGGCGTGGCTGCGCCAGCGATTCTGCGGGCGGGCGCCGCTGTCGTCGTCGGGGAAATAGCCGTGCGGCATCGCGATCGCCTTGCCCGCGGCGAGATCGCGGAAATATTCGTCGGCGAGCGTCGTCGAGTCATATTCGATATGGTTGAACATGTGCAGCGCGCGGTGCGCCGGATCGTCGAGCAGGCACAGCCCGGCCTCGTCCGATTCCATCAGCACGGCCAGCCCGCTGCCGGCGGGGATGTCCTCGCGCCGCACCTCGGTCCAGCGCGACACCGGCACCGAGAAATCGTCCGAGAAGCCGCGCAGGAACGGCGATGACGGCGCCAGATTCTGGTGGCGATAGACGCCGAACCGCTTCGCCGGCAGCGCGTGCTTGGGCATGCCGTGGAAATGATGGACCGCGGCCTGCGCGCCCCAGCAGATCGTGAAGCTGCTGTGAACATGGGTCTGGGTCCAGTCGAGGATCGCGCGCAGCTCGTCCCAATAGGCGACCTGTTCGAAATCGAGCGTCTCGACCGGCGCGCCGGTGATGATGAAGCCGTCATATTTCTCGGCGCGGACATCCTCCCAGTCGCGATAGAAGGACAGGATATGGTCGCTCGGGGTGTTGCGCGGGACATGATGGGTCATCTTGACCAGGGTCAGCTCGATCTGCAGCGGCGACGCGCCGAGCAGCCGCGCGAACTGGGTCTCGGTCTGGACCTTGTTCGGCATCAGGTTGAGCAGGCCGATCCGCATCGGCCGGATGTCCTGGCGCGCGGCGTCGGCCTCGCGCATCACCATCACCCCCTCGGCCTCGAGCAGGGCGCGGGCGGGCAGGTCGTTCGCAATTCTGATCGGCATCGAAGTCGTCGGTCCCCAATGATGGCACCAGAAGCTGGCGGTACAAGGATCGACTATGGCTTGACCCGTTTGGTTGCCGGTTCGGCCACATCCCCCCTGACGGAGGCGCCACCTTGCCCGGGAGCAGGTTGGCGTCGGGCCTTGCCCAACTCTTGATGTGGAACCGCTCCTAATCGCTTGTATCGCATAATGCAACGGACGCGTGGAACGCATCCGGCGGGTGGCGGTTGTGCAGGCTTCATCCCGGGCCGACGCCCGCGGTCAATGGAGAGAAGCCATGCTCTGGACAGTCGCCGTCATCCTCCTGATCCTCTGGCTGCTGGGCTTTTCGTTCCACATCGCCGGCGGGCTGATCCACATCATCCTGGTGATCGTCGTCGTCGTCGTGCTGATCCAGCTGTTCACCGGACGGCGGGTTTAGGCGCGGCTGTCCGCGCCGGCAGCCACGTCTTGTCGAGCCTTGCCGCGACGCCGACGCTGCGTCCGGCAAGGTTGGGCACCGAATAGCGCACCGAGCTTCCCAGCACTTGTGCCGCCTGCGACAGGGTCAGGCCATAATCGGCCTGCAGCCACTGGATCAGCCCGGTGCTCGCCGCCTTGAGCGCCTCGTCGAGCGAGCCCGCCTGGCCGAGCGCCATGATCTCGGTCGGCGATTCCACCCGCGGCAGGTTGATCGCGCGATGCTTGATCAACTCGACGCTGAACTCGACGTCGAGCGAGGTTTCGAGCGCATATTGCGAGGTCTCGCCGTCGCCCTGCAGCGCATGGCCGTCGCCGAGATAGAGCAGTGCGCCGGGCTGCTGGACCGGCAGATAGACCCGGTTGCCCTCGACCACCTCGGGAAAATCCATATTGCCGCCGAAGCGCCCGGTGTCGCCGGTCGACATTGCCGGCGATCCGAAACCCGGCGCGACCGCGAGCCCGCCGAGCATCGGCCGCACCGGCACCGAAAATCCCGCGAGCGCCCCCGTGGCGCCTTCGGGGCTGGCGCGGCCGGCGGCACGGTCGAGCCGCCAGCGCACCGGCTTGCCGAGGCTTTGCGCGGCGGGGATCAGAGCGGTGCCCAGCGCGCGCCCGACGATCGTATCGAGGCTGTCGGCCCAGTCGCGGTTGAGCGCGATATGCTTGAGATGGACGACCAGCGTGTCGCCGGGCTCGGCGCCGACGACGAAGAACGGCCCGGTCTGCGGGTTGCCGAACAGCGCGCGGGTCACCCCCTTGGCATCGACCCCGCCCGAATCGATCGTCGAGGTGCGAACGCCGTCGCCGGGCCAGATCGTCAGCACCGGACGGCGATCGGCGTTCCATGTGTTCGACCAGTCGGTCGGCACGAAGTCGTGCACGACGGGGGTTTCGCCAGCGCGCTCGGGCACCCGCCAGCCGGTGAAGCGATGTTTCGCACGTGCGGCCGGATCGTTGGTGTCGGGCTGGTCGACCTCGCCGGCCATCGTCGCGCCGCGGATCGTCGCGTGGTAGGTCGTCGTCCTCCCGCGATCGTCGGTGGCGGTGAAGGCGATATGCGATCGGTTCGCGGTGCCGCTCAGCCGGTCGCTGTCGATCATGCCCGCGACCGCGCCCTGGTCGCGATCGATCGTCAGCGTCGAGAAAGCGGGATTGCCCCACAGGTCGGTGCGCAGGATCCACTGGGTTTCGGCGGCCGCGGGCGAGGCCAGCATCAGCAGAAGCGGGGCGAGGAACGGTGCGCGCATCGAGGCTCCCTTGGGTGTTGCGATCCTTTCTATCGCCGCCTGCGGCGACCCGGTCAAAGATAGGATGGTTTCGACCGGCTTCGTGCGCGTCGCATGATTGTCACCCTCGCGCGGCTGCGGTTAAGAACGGTGGATGAGCGACCATGATCCGAACGACCTCCCGCCCGCCGAGCAGCCCGAAAATCCCGAACGCCGCCTGTTGCTCGGCGGCTTTGCCGCGCTGGCCGGGGCGGCGGCGATCGGCGATCCGGCGGAGGCCCGCGCCCCGCGCCGCGGGCCTGCCGGGACGGTCAGCGACGCCGCGCTGCGCGCCCATATCGACACGATCGTCGTGATATATGCGGAAAACCGCAGCTTCAATAATTTGTTCGTGGATTTTCCAGGACTTGAGCAGCCTTTGTCGGCGGTGCCGCCCGAGCGCTGCCTCCAGCGCGACCGCGATGGACGCGTCTTCGAGACGCTGCCGAAGGTCTGGCAGGGCGTGGCGCCGAAGAAACAGGTCGTCGAACATCGCGAATATCAGATCGGCCAGGACGATCTGCCGGCATTCGCCAATGCCCCGTTCGCGCTGAGCACCCCCGATGGCGATCCGCTGCCGCATGGGGTGGTGACCCGCGACCTGATCCACGCCTTCTACAACAACCAGTTGCAGATCAACGGTGGCAGGAATGACGGCTTCGTCGCCTGGGGCGACAGCGGCGCGCTGGTGATGGGCCATTATGGCGACGGCTCGGCCAATCTGCGGCTGTGGCAGATCGCCCGCGAATATACTTTGTGCGACAATTTCTTCATGGGCGCGTTCGGCGGCTCCTATCTCAACCACCAATATCTGATCGCGGCCCGCCCGCCTTTCTATCCCGATGCCGACAGGAGCCCGGCGAAGGACCAGATCGCCCGGCTGGAAGGGGCCGACCCCAAGGGCATTCGCCCACGGCAGATCGAGGCGTCGCCGGCGAGCGCGATGGAAGGACCCGCGCGGCTGGTGCCCAACACGATCACCCCCGATTTCTGGGCGGTCAACACGATGCTGCCGCCTTATGCGCCGACCTATGAGCCCGATCCGGCGCGTCCGGGCTATGCCGACCCGTCGAGCCCGCGCACGCTGGTGCCGCAGAGCCACAGGACGATCGGCGATCTCCTGTCGGCGCGCGGGGTCGACTGGGCCTGGTATGCCGGCGGCTGGGCCGCAGCCGCGGGCGGCGGCGACGGCCAGTTTCCGCCGCGGCCCAATTTCCAGCCGCACCACCAGCCGTTCAACTATTATACCCAGTTCGCGCCGGGCACCGCCGCGCGCGACCGCCATCTGCGCGACGCCGGCGAGGGCGAGACCGCGCGCACCAACTATTTCCTCGCCGATGTCGCCGCCGGCCGGCTGCCCGCGGTCAGCTTCTACAAGCCGCAGGGCAATCTCAACATGCATGCCGGCTATTCGGACGTCGATGCCGGCGACCGCCACATCGCCGGGGTGGTCGACGCGCTGCGCAAGAGCCCGCAATGGGACAAGATGCTCGTCGTCATCACCTTCGACGAAAATGGCGGCTGGTGGGACCATGTCGCCCCGCCCAAGGGCGATCGCTGGGGGCCGGGCACCCGCATTCCCGCGGTGATCGTCTCGCCGCACGCCCGCCATGGCGAGGTCGATCATACGATCTACGACACCGGGTCGATCGCCCGCTTCCTCACCCGCCGTTTCGGGCTCGAGAAACTGCCGGGACTGGTCGAGCGCGAGCAGGCGATGATCGCCGCGGGCGGGCCGCCGCCGGGCGATCTGACCGGGGCACTGCGGTTCGGCTGAGCCGCAAAAGGGGGGAGAAGGGAATGGGCATCTTCACATGGCTCGGCCGCTATGCCGCGCATCCCGATCCGCGCGCGGCGGCGTGCAACATGATCGCGCTGGTCGTCACCGGGAACCAGCCGCTCTATCCGCTCTACATCGCCTGGCTGGTCGGCGCCGGCGCCGGGGTCGCCTGCTGGACCTTCCTGTCGACGCCGTTCTTCGCGGCGGTGCCGTTCGTCGCGCGTCGCCATCCGGTCGCGGGCCGGATGCTGCTGCCGCTCGCCGGGATCGCCAATGCGGTGCTCGCCGCCAAGGCGTTCGGGGTCGCGTCGGGGGTCGGCTGGTTCCTGATCCCCTGCGCGATGATCGCGGTTCTCGCCTTTCGGCCGCGCGAATGGCGGCCGATGCTGGCGCTGCTCGGCCTGATGCTGCTCGCGCTGCCGCTGCTGCTCTGGGATATCGGCCCGCCGTTCGGCCCGCTGACCCCCGATCAATATCGCGCGCTCGCGCGCCTCGACATCGGCAGCGTCGCCGCGCTCAGCATCTTCGTCGTCGCACGGTTGGGCACCGCCGCCTGGCGCGATCGATGATATGGACCCGTGGGATGATACGCGCTCTCCAGCGCGTATCATCCCACGGAAATTCTAGAAACGCTGTCCGAATTTCACGCCGAACAGCTGCGGCTTGATCGGATAGAGCCGGGCGGCGAAGTTGCACTCCGACAGGCCGCACGACGCCGATTTCGACAATATGCCACGCTTGTCGAAGGCGTTCTCGATGAACGCCTCGACCGAGATGTCGCCGATCTTGATGCCCGCCGAGAAGTCGAAGGTCGCGAAGCCCTTGGTGAAGCCATATTGGTCGCGGATCACCCCGGTGATCGGATCGGCGGCGGGCAGGGTGTCGCTGTCGAGCAGGCCGGCGCGGGTGCCGCCCTGATAATTGATCACGCCCTGCACGAACGGCTTCTTGTCGCCCATGTCGAACGTATAGCGCGCGGTGCCGCTGCCCTTGAATTTCGGCGTGGTCGGCAGGCGGGTGCCCTTGGGGGTACAGTCGCCGGCGCGCGCGCAGAAATCGTCGTCGAGCTTGGCGTCGATATAGGCGCCCGCCGCGGTCAGCACGAGGCCGTCGCCGCGCCAGCTGATGTCGGACTCGATGCCCTTCACCGAGGCGCCGCCGGGTGCGTTCAACAAATAGGTCTGGCCGTTTTCGCCGGGCAGCGAGAACTGGATGTCCTTCCACTTCTCGTAGAAGACCGCGCCGTTGAAGCGCAGCGCGCCCCAGCTCGTCTTCCAGCCGCCTTCGTAATTGGTGACGGTATCGGCCTTGTAGGATGGCGTGGTCGGCCGGCGATCGTTGCCGCCCGGGCGGAAGCCGGTCGAATAGGTCGCATAGACCATCTGCCGCGGGGTGATCTTCCAGGCGAGGCTGACCTTGTGGGTCTCGCCGGTCTCCTTATAGTCCTTGTTGACGCTGACGCAGGGGTAGCGGCCCTTGGCGGGCACGCAGCGCGTCGCGTTGCGCGCGAGCCCGGCAATGCCGGAGAAGCCGTAGAGCGAACTCTTGACGTCGAAGCCGCGAATGCCGGCGGTCAGCGTCAGATTGTCGAGGATGTCGAAATTGCCCTCGGCGAACAGCGCATAATCCTTGTCGACGCGGTCGAGCCGCTTGATGAAGACGCCGTCGGTGAAACCCGGGATCGGATAGAGTCCGGGGTTCGGCCAGGCCGAGATCGGCACCAGCGCCGCCGCCGCGCTGATCCCCTTGGTGAAGAAATCGGTGTCGAGCTTGCCGGTCTGGCGCTGCATGAACGCGCCGAAGGTGACCCGCAGCCGGTTCTCGGACGGCGAGTTGACCCGGATCTCGTGGGTCTGCTTGGTATATTTATAGTCGCTGTGCTGGAACTGGCTCGGGTCGAGATAGCCGCCCTTACCATCGGGATATTTGGTGTAATAATAAAAGGGATCGGCGCCGCCGACAGTCAGCCCCGCCGCCTTCGAATAATGGTCATAGGCGACGGTATAATAGCTATAGTCGTTGACGTTGTCGCGCCACCGCTCGAAATAGCCGCCCGAATAGATCAGGTCCCAATTGCCGACCTTGCCTTCGATGGTCAGCGCCGCCTGATACCATTCGTCCTTGTTCACGCCGTCGAGGAAGTCGTGGACCTTGAGGTCGCCGGCGGCCGGATCGTAGAGGAACGATCCCTTGGCCTTCTGATGCTGGTAGATGATCTGCGGGGTGACGGTCCAGTTGTCGTCGAGCTCGACCCGCAGCGCGGCACGGCCGCCATAGCTGTCGACGTCGTTCCTGTCCTTGCCGACATATTTGCCGTTGTTGACCACGACATTGGTGGTCGGATCCTTGTCGTCGAGCTCGTAGGTCCGCGTCTTGAGCGTGTTGTCGATATAGCCGCCGTCATGCTCATAATAGCCGACGAGGCGGATCGCCATCTTGTCGTTGATCGGAATATTGGCGAAGCCTTCGGCGCTGCCGCCGGCCTGGCCCTTGCCGAACTTGTTGATCTGGCCGTCATAGCCCGCCTCGAACTTGTCGAGATCGGGCTTGTTGGTGATGATGCGCAGCGTGCCGGCGAGCGAACTCGCGCCGAACAACGTCCCCTGCGGACCCGCCAGCGCCTCGACCCGGGCGACGTCGTAGATGTGGAGATCGACCGAGCCGCCGATCGTGGTGACCGGGATTTCGTCGAGATAGAGGCCGGTGGTCGGCTGCGAGCCGACGTCGAGGCCGTCGCCGCCCGAGTTGATCCCGCGGAAGTAGAATTGGGCCTGGCTGGGGCCGGCCGAATTGAAGGTGACGCTCGGCAGCAGCTTCACATAATCGTCGAACGACGCGATGTGCTGCTCCTCGAGCTTCTCGGTGCCGAGCGCCTGGATCGAGATCGGCACGGTCTGCAAGGTCTCGGCGCGCCGGGTCGCGGTCACGATGATGTCGCCGTCGGTCGTCTCGGCCGCCGCGGCCTGCGGCGTCGCCTCCTGCGCGAAGACCGGCGTGGCTATCGCCGCGGTCGATGCAAGCAGACACACGATACCGCGCGCGCGCGGCTTTCCCGCGCGCTTCCGCTCTTGCCCAATCATTGGAGCCCCCATTGTTCGACGTGCAGCGTTTGACTTGCGGCGCCGCGGCATTTTTCTTCCTGCAGCGCAGCGCCGAAGGTTGAACGATCGTTACTTTCTGTCAAGCGAGATTATGAGGCGCCGCACAATTGATGCCACCGCAATTGCGTAAAGTAGAAGGCCGATCGGTGCAGGTGCTTGTTTTGGCAGGATTTCTAAACCCGCAGAACAGGCTGCGGATCGGCCGGGTCGGGTTCAGGCGAACGGATAGTCGGTCAGCGCCGATCCGAGCGCCTGCTTGAGCGGATCGAGCCAGGGTTCGAACGCGCGCCACTGGTCGACGCCCTCGCGGTTGATCGGCCGGCGGACCTGTTCCGAACTCGCGGTGCGCACCGCGCGGTCATTCTCGTGGAAGCGCAGGCAGGCCGGGTCGAAATCGACCCCGACATGGTCGAGCAGCCGGCGGATCTCGGCCTCGCTGTCGTCGATCAGCGCCTCGTGGAAGATGCGGTGGACCCGCCCGGGCAGCACCGTGTCGACATGCGCCATCATCCGCACATAATCGGCATAATAGCGCCCCATCGTCTCGAGGCCGTAGCTGAACCCCTGGCCCCGCGCGAAATGTTGCTTGAAGTTGGAAAAGCAGCAGGCAAGCGGGTGGCGCCGCGCGTCGATGATCTTCGCGTTGGGCAGGATCAGGTGGATCAGCCCGGCATGCGCCCAGTTGTTGGGCATCTTGTCGATGAAATAGGGCCGGTCGGTCTTGCGGTGGATGCGGGTGTTCTCGACATAGTCGTCGCCCCATTCCCGGAGCTTGGCGCCTTCGCCCTCGCTCAGTTGCGTGGGATAGCGGCCGGGCCGCGCCTCGGCGCCCAGGCGCTGGGCGAGCCGCTGGATTTCGGGCAGTTCCTGGGTGCCCTCGATCAGCGGATGGCTCGCCAGGATCTGCTCGATCAGCGTCGATCCCGATCGCGGCATGCCGAGGACGAAGATCGGATCGGGGGCCTCGCTGCCGCGCCCGGCGCGCGACGCGAGCAGGGCGGGGGTGAAGGTCGCGATGCTGCGATCGACGATCCCGGTGACGACGGCCGGATCATAGTCGATCTCGGCCTGGCGCAGGCGGTTGCCCTGATCGTAATGATCGAAGGCGGCCGCGGCGTCGCCCGCATCCTCATGCGCCTTGCCGAGCGCGAAATGGAGATGATAGCGATCCTCGGCGCTCGGCCGCGCATCGCCCAGCGCTTGCGCCATCGCGGCGATATCCTCGGTACCGAGCCGCACCGTCTTGAGATTGGCGAGGCTCCACCAGGCCTCGCCATAGCCGGGTTCGAGCGCGAGACAGCGGCGATAAGCGGCGACGCTATCGGCCTGGCGGCCGACCGTCTTGAGGCTGTGGCCATAGCTCAGCCAGATCTTAGTGGCGTCGGGCAGGCGGGCGAGGACATGTTCATAATGGCGCACCGCGTCGGCGACGTCGCCGATCCGGCCGAGTGCTGCGGCGAGCAGGTTGCGCGAGGCGATATTGTGCGGATCCTGCTCGATCAGCCGCTCGAGCTCTTCGACCGCGCGCGGCGTCCGCCCGGTGCGATAGAGCACCGTCGCCAGGTTGAACCGCGCCGGCGCGAAGCTCGGCGCCAGTTCGATCGCGCGGTTAAGCAGGTTTTCGGCGTCGGTGTAGCGCCGCAGCCGGCCGGCGAGTTCGGCGAGCATCCGGATCGCGGCGACGTCGGTCGGGAACTGCTTGAGATAGGGTTTGAGGATGCGTTCGGCGACCGCCAGCTCGTTGTTGCACAGGGCGATCGCGGCCTGCCGCAATTCGGGAACGTTGACCGAGCAGCGTATCTGCTGGGCATAGGCGGCATCGGCGCCCGCGCCGTCGCCGGTGAGGATCAGCTGGTCGCCGAGCGTGCGCCACGCCTCGGCCGAGTCCGGATCGCGGGCGGTGGCGGCGCGCAGCACCGCGATCGCCTCGGGCGCGCGGCCCAGTGCCGCCAGCGCGCGGCCGCGCAGGGTCAGCGCCTCGGGATGGAGCGGCACCACCCGCAATATCTCGCGGGTCTGTTCCTCGGCCAATATAGGCGAGCGTTCGAGCAGGCTGCGCGTATGGGCCAGCGCGGTGCCGAGGCTGCCATTCTTCTCCGCCGATGTGGCCAAGCCCGGTTCTCCTGAAGTGCCGCCCGAATGTGCACCGAAGCGCTGCCCCTGTCGATCAGCGCCGTGCAAACCGGCTCGCGATCACCGCGACCGCCATGATCGCCGCGAACACCAGGAAGATCGCCGGGTTGTAATAGATGATCGCGACCAGCGCGAGCAGCGCCATACCCAGCGCGAAGCCCGGGGCATAAGGGTAGAGCGGCGCGCGGTAGCCGCGCGCGAGTGCTGGTTCTGTGCGGCGCAGCTGGAACAGGCTCGCCATGCTCATCACATACATCACCAGCGCGCCGAACACCGACATCGTCACGATGCTGGCGGTGAGCGACTGGCCGGCGATCCCGACCAGATTGTCGCTGTAGATCGCCGCGACCCCGACCAGCCCGCCGGCGACCGTGGCGAGATGCGGGGTGCGGAAGCGCGGGTGGAGCCGCGACAGGACCGCCGGCAGATAACCCGCGCGCGACAGCGCGAAGATCTGCCGGGCATAGCCCATGATGATCCCGTGAAACGAGGCGACCAGCCCGAACAGGCCGAGCCACACCAGCATGTGCAGCCAGCCGCTCGACGTGCCGACCACCGACTTCATCGCCTGCGGCAGCGGATCGTTGAGATTGGCGAGCGCGCGCCAGTCGCCCGATCCGCCCGCGAAGATCATCACCCCGAAGGCGAGCAGGGTCAGCGTCAGCACCCCGGCGATATAGGCGATCGGGATGGTGCGGTGCGGGTCCTTGGCTTCCTCGGCGGCCATCGCCACCCCCTCGATCGCCAGGAAGAACCAGATCGCGAACGGGATCGCCGCGAAAATCCCGCCGATCGCACCGATCGAGAAACGGCTCTCGCCGGCCCAGCCGCCTGCGGCGAAATTCGACCAGTCGAAGGCGGGGGCGACCACCCCCATGAACACCAGCAGTTCGCCGACCGCGAGCAGGGTCACCACCAGCTCGAAGGTCGCGGCGATCTGCACCCCGACGATGTTGAGCGTGACGAAGACCAGATAGGCGCCGAGCGCGGCGTGCTTGGGATCGAGCCCCGGGAACTGGACGTTGAGATAGGCGCCGATCGCCAGCGCGATCGCCGGCGGCGCGAACAGGAACTCGATCAAGGTCGCGAACCCGGCGATCGCCCCGCCGACCGGCCCGAACGCGCGATAGCTATAGGCGAACGGCCCGCCCGCCTGCGGGATCGCGGTGGTCAGTTCGGTGAAGCTGAAGATGAAGGCGACATACATCGCCGCGATCGCCACCGTCGTCACCAGGAAGCCGAGCGTCCCCGCGCTCGCCCAGCCATAGCTCCAGCCGAAATATTCGCCCGATATCACCAGCCCGACCGCGATCCCCCACAGGTGGAACGCGTTCAGTTTCTTGGCGAGTGTGACTCCGTGTGTTTGCTCCATCGCGATGCGCCCCCCGATCGGGTGGGATATTGCGCTGCGTTGCAGCATAAGAAAAGGGTGGGGGTGTGAAATTTGGGTGGGCGCTTCGAGTGAAGCTATTTCGAAGCCAGCTGGAGTTTGCGATGGCGACAATAATGCACCGTACGCAGGAATTCTGCGTGTAAGCGGCTGTATCTGGGCGATTTTCCTCGCTTAAGTGACGTTTTTATAAAGCATAGCCGCTAAGATTTCGATCAAATTAACAAGTGTGACATATTGCTTAACGGTTCCGATCTGGGATATTGAAAAATCCAAGATAACTAATGAAATTTTCGCGAATACTTATGATTTTTGGTATAAAACCATGATATATGGATAATTGTGTGCCAATAGTATTTGATGTAATGTACAAATTACATGAGAATAATACATAATTCGTATTTTAATGGGCTTCCGCGCAGAGCCGATTTCGAAAATGTTCTGGCGCGTAGGGGGTATTCAGTCTGCGCTGCGGGCGGGTCGGGCGCTTCGGTCGCGGTTCATCTGCGCAAACCAATTGTGTGGAAGGTCGCAGATGATCCGGCAACGCAATGTTTCGCACAGCTTTTGTATGTCGCTCCGGTTGGCTTGATGTTGCCACGAGTGTTCGCACTATCCGCTCCAAACGCTCCGTACACAATTATAGGGATGTGGAGAAGCTCGATGGTTTCGCAAGACAGGTGGATTGGACGGCGTGGGTCAAAAACGATCTCATCCCAACACGTGAAAATCCTAGCACAAATCCCTTTTTAGTCCTTTCAACAATCCAGTGGTTAGGCCAGAATATCCGCTCACGGGGTTTACAATTGGATTTGCAGGCGCAGCATATACTTACGAGACGACGAACTGGAGATGTTATGTTGTTTGATCCGGTGTATTAGAATATTCGAGTTAGTTAGCGCGTTGCGCGAATTAGGTCTCCGACTGTGCTTCTTTCTGCCGGTGGCATGCCAGCGCGACCGTAACAATCCTGCCGCTAATGCGGTCATCGACGGCGGCGGGGGCGCTTTATAGCCTTGGCGGCGTTGGCCTGTGCGAGTTTGGCAGCCGCGGCGTTGTCCCTTGCCAGCTTCACATTTGCTTCCAGCGCGGCGGCCAGTCGGCTCTCTATGGCTATCTGTCTTCTTGCTTCCACCATCGCCGCTTTCTCTCGGACCTCATCCTCCTGGCGCTGCGCGGCCCATATCCAGACCGACGTGATAATCGCGATTGCGGATAAGACAGCTGATATGATTGCGACAGTGAGTCCTCGCTTAGATAGCGTGAGGCCGTTGCGGGACAGTTCAAGTCCGGCGGCAGTCGCCCGCTCAGAAGCTTCCGCGCCCATGCTGAACTGAGCAACAGCGGCAGTTGCTGTCTCATTCAGGCTGCGCTGTAGTTCGCCCATCGCTATCGCAAGCTTGTACATGTCAGCCATGCGTTCGGCGAGATCTTCCAATAGCGCGTTGGTCTCGTGTGCCGGATGCGGGGGGATTGTAATCTCGGACATCTTGAACGGTTCATGTGTGGTCTTCGCGGTCGGTATCGCCGCCGCCTTCGGATCACCGGTACCAAGTATCCCTTTCATGCCGTTGATGCGATCAACGATCGAGGAGCCTTGTGACATTGATTTGAGGATGCCGCCAAGTCGCTCGGACGCGGTCGAATTAGCAGTCAGGCCGGGGATCAATGCCGCTTTCAGCCTGTCGCTCATTCCTGAAGTCGAGCGCGAGAGCGCTTCCGCCACGCGCTTTTGAGAGGCTCGGAACTCACTGTTGGTCTTTCGAAATCCTCTGGCCAAATAGTCTTCGTCCGTTTCGCCATGCTCTGGCGCGGCCCCTCGTTCCGCCTCATCGCTGCCGCCAAACCAGTTTGAGTGGAGCTGAATCAGGCCGGAGACGATGGTAGTGCGCTCATCGGCAGAAAGCGATTCCATCTCCTTCTGGGTGAGCTTGGAGCCATCCGCGTGCTCGACCAGCGCCGCGATAAGCTGATCAACGACACTGGATGATGAAAGGGCGTCCCAGCCAGGAAGCTTGTTTAACGCGATCATCGCACCGACGTTGACACGACGGAGCGCAAGTTCGCCCAGCGCACCGACAATCCCCATCGGCCGCAGCGCGTTCATATAATCGAGATTAACCTTCAAATCCTCTGTCATCTATTTCCTGCAGTTGTCCGATCGGCGCACAGCTCTAGTCGAACTCACTTTAGCGGCTCGCTTGGTGGAGGAACATTGAAGACTCGCTGCCAACCATCAGTGCATCTGTCGGTCGAGGAGTGGAGGATAGGCTTCTGTTCGTACCGGTGGGGCTCTGGCTCTGCCCCTTGTCGCGATCGGATTTCCCAGCCATGGTGGCAGGCGCAGTCGAGGTGGAAGCGTACCAACCAGACTGCTTAAAACTGGAAATTGCGCTTCCGTTGGTCAACCGCGTGCATCGACTCATCAGTAGCCTCACGCGAGATGTAAAGGAGAAGCTATGAAGCTTAATCTTTCCATCCAGACCAGCGAACCAAACGGAAAGAACTTCCGAATGGACTTCGGGATCATGATCCCGATTGCGCTGTTCGCGATGGTCTTCCACGTATTTGGTTGGTTCTGATGAAGGTGGGCGGCTCGGAAACGGGTCGCCCATTTCACTTTTAAAGGTTGAGCGGCTCATTCTGAACAGCGCTTTCGAGGGCCGAATGCGACGGCCCATCAACTCAACTCACCGCCCAGTCACGGGCGGGAGTATCCCGCCAGGCGGAAATGTCCGCATTGCAATTGGTGGGGTTGGCGGCATCTGACCGATCGCGCCGGGCGGCGGGGGCGCGACGTCGAGCCAATTCACCGTTGGGTGGGCCGGGCAATAGTTATAGGTGCCGAGCCGCCAAAGAGAGTCGATGTTGGCGAGGTAGAGGCCGACCTTATGCTCGCTGTCGTTGATGATCCCCTCATAGAAGCACTGATGCGGACTGCCCGGCGACCGGTCAAAACTGCCCAGCGCCGTCGGCCAGCTATCAGGTTGGCTGTAGCTGATGGCTTCTATCGCCTTTCGGTAGGCCTCCGTGTCGGCATCGGATCCTGAAAAGTAGAAGCGCGCCGCCACGATTGCGGTGAGACCGCCTTTGCGCTCGCCGATAAATTGGATCGGGGACAAGAGGCCCGCCATGTAAATCTGCTCGATGGCGTCAATCACGCGCTCGTCATGGTCTTCGTCCCAGATCACCGCGAAATCATGCGTCTGCGGAAGAGCGAGCGGCCGGCGCGTGACATCGAGCCACTCAACCGCGCGAAACACGGAATAATGGGTGCCACGGCCAAGCGAACCGACTGGTCCGGCTTCATCGTACAGGCAAGTAAAGAGTTTTGAATATTGCGGCACAGCTGTCATGGCCAACTCCTAGGATCGTCAGGGTTGATGTGGATTCCTCCACGGCCACCCCGATTTCGTCAGGGTCACCTTTGCCGTTTAATCTTATGACAGGTGATGCCTCGATGGAAGGTGACAAATCAGGGGGCGCGGGGCAAATTACCCCGTCAGTGCCGTCACAGGTCGGTTGAAAGCCCGGCGCGCTCGCGGGCGGTCATGAGACATATGGCAACATAGGTTTTGACGTCGACTCTGCCTTCCTGGACGGCAAAAGCCATGTCGATCATGTCAGAAATCCACGGTCCGCGCAGGGGCGGATGGGTGTCCGTCCAGGGCGGCGGCGCGATGCTGGTGCGCACGAAGCCCAAATCCAGATTGACTTTCGAGGCCCGGCTACCGAACCCGATGAGTGTCTTTTTGCCCAGCGCATTGTCCTGTGTGACGATGCTGCTCGCTTTCACTCGCATAGGATCGCGTAGCGCTCGCCATCGTGCTCCGTCGCGCTCGATGTCGGCGACTGGAACGCCTGGTGGCACGAAGATGCTGGCGTGAGCAGCTTCCCACTGCAGATCGTTGATCCTCGCTGCATAGCGAGGATTGACCATTCGCCAGAGTGCGGGTCGCTTCCCGCCGACCGCATATGCCGCGCGGTCGTAGAACATGAGGGCGCGTGAAGGGCTCAGCGGCAAAAAGAGCTGGAGCCCTGCATTGCCATAGGCAACGACCCCAATCTCCTTGAGATGGGAGAACAGTCGATTGTGGAGAACCGCGGGTGCATCCGACAGCAGGAATGGACATTCGCTATCGTTGATAATCAGGGTGCAACCGAGATCGTAGAGCATCGGCGCACCGATGAACGCGGCCGCGACCGACTCTTGGACCGCATTGCCGATGCCTATCCTAACGCGCAACAGGTCGGCTAGCCGCTCGTCATTCTTGAAATGGCGTCGGATCAATTCCTTGGCGGCATGGTCTGCGCGCTGGTTCAACTCGGCTTCCGCAGCGACGGTGCGCCCGTTCTGCAATGCGATGTAGAGGATGAGGCCGATATAGTCGCCCCCTAGAAATGGCGGCAGTCGATCGGTCGTGAGGATGTCGTTGATTATCCGGGCGGCTTCACCTTCGATGATCGCCAGCGTCGCCTCGTTGACGCCGTCCTTGCCATAAAACCAGTCCCGCGCCGCCTGGTCTCGTATGCTTGCGCGGGGAACGAAGCGACCGCTGGCGATATGGTAGAGCCCGAGCGAACGCCCATCCGGGTTGGCGAATCGGCGGAGAGCCATCTGAGGCACATAATGGTGGCGCTTATGGTCGGACATCATCCCTATCCTATGCCAGAGGTGGTTGGCTTCCGGATGGGGATCCCACTCCTATCGGGCGGCTGACACGACCAATGCGCTGGGCAGATCGGTGCCAAACGACAATGGCAATCGATCATGACTAGCTATGCGCATCTATTGCGCCGGTGCTTGAGACTCGATCAGCGCGTTTACGAGCGTCCTGATCTCTGCAACCACGCCCTCTTTCCTTGCCGAGATGTCGATCCGACCGAATGTCAGCATGTCGGGACCGCCAAAGATACCGAAACGCTGGAGAGCGCTCGAACCGGCACCTGGAGCCGACGGGTAGAGCAAAAGCAAGCGCCGGGAACCATAGACGCGGGAATAGGCCATCATCTGATAGACATCCGCCTGCGAAACCCCTTTTTCTCTATTGAAAGGATCGACGGCTAAGCGCTTCCACTTGGTGTCGATCACGGCAACGCACTTGCCGTTCCGACGCAGCAGGATATCGGGCTTCGTGCGCAGACGATTATATACCGTCTCCTGATCGCGCCAATCGCCGAGGCAATACTGCAAGCCTCCCTGCGCAACGACTTCGATGCCGGTCCCCGCAAGCGCGCCTCGCATGAGGGCCACGATATAGGCTTCGAAGAGATCATTCATGGCGAAGAGAAGGGTGATGCCTCCATCTCGCTCAGGATCACGGTGGGTCGCCTGCCATTCGCGCCTGAGAAACAGCTTTGCCAAAGTCAAAAGTACCGCCCAACGGCGATTGCTGCGGTCGATTCGTATCTTAGCCCACGGTAGCGCGCTAATCGCCACGTCCGAGACGTCGGCGAAGACGAAGCGCAACTCATCCAGCCGGCGGCGTGTCTCGAACGCGCGCGCGTGTCCCGCGAGGTAAATCACAGCAGCCTTCATTGCCTGCAACAGGGCGATGTCGTTCGACAAAGCATCATATCGGCAGGCGAGACGATCGGGGCGTACGGCGTTGCGGGTGAATTGCGCGACACTGTTCAGCCGCCCTCGCAACGCCGGTAGATCGCGTTCGTACCGCACATAAGCGCGCGGCAAACCGCGTCGCGTTTCGGCCACCAGCCGGTCTACGAACAATCGCATTAGGATATCTAGCAGGTTGTGCGATTGATGGGCCATGTCCGCCGCCGCGCCGTCTGCTAGTTCGAGACCCAGCGCCATATCGAGCATGTGAACGAGGCGTGCGCGGACGGACGCCGCCGGTTCGGCCGTCGCGTCGGGATCCACCTTGGGCAGAATTTCGAGACTGCACCCACGCCCGGCGATCACGCCGACCATTTGCTTGGCGCGCAGATGGCCGTGGTGGTCCGAGAGGATGCCCAGACCTTCTTCGCCGCCCAACGGATGCTCGCGCGCGGCGGCGATCAGGCTGTTCGCTTGCTCGCGCGCGAAACCGCCGGCTCCGATCGCGACCTTTCCCCATTCATGGACAGAGAGATGGGTCATTCTTCGATCGGCGCCTCGATTTCGCTATCGTCGGCACCTTTGCCGCTGACCAAGATCGTGTAGGCGTTCGGCGTGAAGGCAGAGCGAACGAACCAGCTCTGCCGATCCTCGCCGTTGAACCCAGGGGGAGCCGGGAGTTTGCGGCTCCCGATAAAGCCGCTTCCGACTACCGCACGGATGCGGCTCCAATCCTCAAAGAAATATTCCTGAAGCAGAGGGATCACTCTGTCCCGCATTACCTGGTCGACATCTGCCGGGCTTTTGCAATGAATGAAATAGGCATGACCGATACGATGTTCACGATCGAGCAGATATTCGATCCGATCATTGATGCTGCGCAGCATGGCCGGGAGGTCGATATCGCCGATCTGTTGCAGCAGATCGGGGCGGGGTTCCATTTCCCGGAAGACGAAACGTCTCCTGAGCGCTGTGTCCAGTAGGGCGATCGATCGGTCGGCGGTGTTCATGGTCCCGATGATGTGCAGGTTCGACGGCACCCCGAACTCGGTTTTGGAGTAGGGTAGGGTGACTTTGACGGCGTTGGGCTTTTCCAGCCTCTTGTCCGGTTCGATGAGGGTGATAAGTTCTCCGAACACGTTAGAGATGTTCGCGCGGTTGATCTCGTCGATAATGAGGACATAGGGCTCGGGCGTTCCCGTGGTCTCCACGGCTTCGCCGCCACTGGCAACCACCTGCTCCAACGCATCCCAATCCACGAGCCGGCTGTTCATCTGATAGGCCGAGACCTGGCTCAAATCCTTTCCGTAGATCCTGGCTGAGGGAAGGCTCTCCTCGCTGTGCCACAGCCAGTTCACGGGCCTGCGATGATGATATTCTCGCGTCGACGCCGGCACGAACTCATAGGGACCGGTGATCTCGCCAATCGCACGAAATTTTCGGTTCCCGTCTGATATCATGACCAGAGATCCGACCTGCATATTGGCGCGGAACGTATAAGTCTGGGCAATGTTGGGATTGTTGCCCGTCGCGTCCGGTTCTTGCTCGCGCCAGCGCTGCTTGATCGCGGCGAACTCGTCGAACTGCGGATCGGACCAATCGATCTCGCCGCCCCAGCCAAGGACGATGTAGCCGCCGCTAATCGCATTCTGATAGATGACGTGGTCTTCGACTTCCCTGCTACGGCCCAGCGACATCTTGAAGATGCTCTTGCTACGGTCGATCACCGGCCTGTTGCCGATGGCCTTGCCGCGATTGCTCGCCGCAAGATCGGCGATCTGTTTGAAGATGCCGTCCTGCGGCTGGAGGCTGAATCCGCTGCCGGACTCGGCGTCTCCCTCTGCAGAACTTACCGGGCGCAGGCCTTCGACGAAGTCCTCGTAGCTGAAATTTTGATGGAAGGTGACGAAGCCGATCCGCTTCCTGCGGCAAAGCTCGTCGTAGCGTGCCATCAATGCTGCGCGGCCGGTTGTGTCGTCGGCAAACGGCGCATTTCCATCGCAAAGCATCACCGCCTCGCGCGCGGTGTTGAACGTCTTTCCGGTGCCGGGCGGGCCAAAGAGGATGAGGTTGGTGGCATCGGGTTGCACCATGGCTTGGCCATCCTTGAAAATGAGATCGTCGCTCTGCTCGGGACTACCCTCGTCGGGCCATCGACCCCGACGAGGTGGTGATGGAGCCAACCAGCTGGCGATTTTCTCACGCTTTGCAGCGAGCACCGTCTCGAACAATTCGGTCTGTGCCAGCGACAAGCGATCGGGAACGCCGTCATCGATGATGTTGGGGCGGCGGTTGAAATATATCGATGCTGGATTCTGATTGACGTAGCCCAGCACGCCCTCGGCCTTGGCGCGACCTGCGGATTTTCGACCGAAGCGAAGATCATAGGGTTCGATCCGAACAAACCACCAGTCGAGCCCGGCATCATGCACGGCGCGAGCGATGCGGCAAAAGGCCGTCGACTGCTGACGCGACCAGGTCGACCTCGCGGCTTTGAAACCGGGGTCGACGTCGAACCTCTTGAGCAAGGCGGTGTCGTCCTGGGTCACCGTCCAGATGAAGCCTTGGACGTCCCACAAGTCGCGGGGTGCCCAGCCCCAATCGCGCATCGCCGCGAGGATGGCCCGGCTCATGCCGATTGCATCGGCGAGTTCCGTCGATGACAGTCGCGCGTTTGCGAACAGCGAACGGTGGAGCAGAGCGGCGGCGACGGTGTGGAACGGCTGGTAGCGCAGGCCGACGACGTCGGACGGTCGCGCCAGCGCAGCGAGCATCGTAGGGATCGTGCGACTGTCGCCATATGGCATGCTGCTTTCCTGCCCTTCGGACAGGAGCGGCCAGCAGGTTTCTAGGAACGTCTCCACGCCCGCGACGATGTCGGGGGCACGAACGAGTTCGGCAGCGGCCTGTTCGATGGCACCGGGATGCTTTGCACGGACGCCGCGTAATCCGCTCGCCATCCGCCAGCCGAGCAGGTTGCTTTCCAAGCCGCCTCGTCCCGCAAGAAGGTCCAACAGCGCTGTGCCTGTGCCCTCGTCGTCCTTAGAATCTCCGGCAATAATGTCCGCTGCGCGGCTGATCAGGGCACGCTTATAATCGTCTTCCCGGCCCGAATAGTCGCTCGCTACGTCGAAGCTTGTGAAGTTTGGAAAGGTTTCGAGAAAGCGAGCCTTCATGCTTGCTAATGCGGTGGCGTCCAGCGCCGTCTCTCCACCGAGATTGAAATGATAGATCGTTGCTGAACTTACTTTCGCGCCTGTGCGCGCTGGAGGCCCGACATCGGCCATGTCGAGAAATTTCGTCCCGGTGAGGGTTTGGCAGATGTTCGGCCACGCCTGGTTGAGACCGAGCGCGGTGTTCACATCCCGAACGCGTACATCCACTCCATCGCGTTCGGCCTCACGAGCTGGTTCAATATATTCCTGAAGCACGTGCTGACGAATCCGATCGGCATCACTCGCCGGCGCCGCTGCCTCACCCGAAAGGAAGCGCCCATATTGCTTCAGCCAACTGGTCCAGTTCTTCAACCGCGGGAGTGGGTTTTTCGAATCCGGCATCAGCTTGCGATAATCCTGACCGCCCGCCCGGCTGTCCGCCTTTATCTGGTCGAGACGGCTCAATAGGGCGACGAATTTATCGGCCGCCCATGCCTGGTCGAGATCGCAGTGTGCGAACCCGAGATCACTGAGGCAACGCTCGATACGCCTTATCGATTGTATTCGCGTATTTCGGCCATCGGCCGAATTGGCTCCGCTCGCTTCGAGCCACTTGTTGTAATCGGCTTCGCTCATCTCGCTTTACCGCCTCGCTCGCGCGCGGCGCATGCCGAGAGATCACGGTTCGCGACCGTGGCGCACGCGGTCCTCATATTTGATTACAGCCCCCTAACTGACATGCGATACATGGCGCAGTCACAGCGGGAAGTCATCGGCAATTATGCTGAAGAAACGATGCGTGATGGCCGGGGTATCGAGGTCGTTGGCAATGCACCGAGACCTTGGACGCGGCGACGCCTGTCTCGAGCGCAGCCGGCACTGGCCGACATCGTCAAAACGCAGGATGAAAGATAGGCCGCCAGTCTTCATCCGAGACGGGACAAAGGTACATGTCTTCTACCGGCCAGACAGGAGTTTCGACTTCGACGAAACGCCTTGCGGCTGGCCCAGCATGAATCGCGCGCCTTTTGACGAGCAATGGTATCTCGCCAAATATCCCGATGTCGCCGAGGCGATCCGAAAGCAGACATTCGCGTCGGGACAGGCGCATTATGAGCGGTTCGGGCGGCCCCAGGGACGCCTGCCGTCCCCGTTCGACGAGGATTTCTATCGCAGCCGCTATCCGCTGGTAAAAGGCGAGCTGGCGCGGGCGGTGACGGCCTCGGCCTATAACCATTATCGCGCCCGCGGCCTGGCGCGCGGCTATCTGCCGACACCGGCGGCCTCGCGCGCACCCAACGCCCATGCTCCACGCTCGATCCATGGCGGCCTGTGGATCGATGCTCCGGACGCGGTCGATCGCGTCGCCGGCCGCTACGAAATCGGCATGATCACCAGCGAGGAGGCCGAGCGGCTGCTGTTCTTCATCGCGAACGGCTATATGATCTTCCCCCAGGCCGTCCCGAACCAGCTGCTCGACGCGGCCGAGGCCGCGCTCGATCAGGCCTATCGCGGTCTCGTTCCATCGCTGCTGTTCGAATGCCATCCGGTGTCGCTCCAGCCGCTCGCCTGGCGTCCCGAAATTCGCGCGCACGCCACCAAGGCGCTCGACCTTCATGTCCAGTCGAGCGCGATCCGCGATCTCATCCTGAGTTCGACGCTCGTGCGCTATCTGAGCCTGCTCTTCGAATGCCGGCCGCTCGCCTCCCAGACGCTGACATTCCTGCGTGGATCGGGACAGCAGGCGCACCAGAATTCGACCTATGTCGCTTATTCGCTGCCGCGCGATTTCGCGGCGTCCTGGATCGCGCTCGAGGATGTGGCGCGGGGTGCCGGCGAACTCTTCTATTATCCGGGCAGCCATCGCTTTCCCGAGTTCACTATTGCGGATATAAGAGCATTGCGGAGGCGCAATTGCCCACGGTTCAACGTGCCGCTCTATGCCGAAGCCAACCCCCGGCCGATGACGCCCCATGGCGACGGCTTCTTCATGAGCAGCGTCTATTAGGCCGTAGACTCATAACGTGTTGCACCAGATGCGAGCGCAGACGAGTTTGACGGCAGCGAGATAATTGGCGTCTTTCTTGTCGTATCGGGTGGCGATGCCGCGAAAATGTTTGATGCGGCAGAAGAAGCGCTCGACGAGATTGCGCTGGCGGTAGAGCCAGGGTGAGAAGGCAAAGCGCTGTTTGCGGTTGGCCTTGTTAGGGATGTTGGCCCAGATGTTCCTTTCCGCCGCCTTGGCGCGGATCGCATTGCTGTCATAGCCCTTGTCCCCGAGCAGCGTGGCATTCTCAGGGGCTGCTTCGATCAGCGCTTCGGCTTCGCAGGCGTCATGGACCTGACCACCGGTCAGGCGCAGGCTGACAGGACGTCCTTCAGCGTCGACAAGAGCATGGAGCTTGCTGGTAAGACCGCCCCGGGAACGTCCCATGCCATGATCTGTGGATCCCCCTTTTTGCCTGTCGCGGCATGTTGGTGGACACGCACGCAGGTGGAGTCGATCATCACCAGTTCGCCGTTGAAACCGGCTGAAACCGCCGCGAGAAGTCGGTCCCACACCCCCGCTTTGCGCCAGCGGACGAACCGGTTGTAGCAGGTCGTCGGTGGCCCGTAGCGCTCAGGGACCTCCGCCCACGGCGAGCCAGTTCGAAACCGCCACATTATGCCGTTCAGCACGCGCCGATCATCGACCCGGGGAACGCCCCTCGGCTTGTTCGGCAACAGCGGTTCGATGATCGCCCATTCCCGATCCGTCAGTTCGTACCGCCGCCGTGTCATCAAACCTCCCAATCAATGGGACGCCTGAATCACCCGGCACGTCAAATCTCAAGTGCCTTTATGAGTTCACGGCCTAGCGGACGGCAGGCCGCTGTTCCCGCGCTTGCCGGCCGACCTTATGTGCAATTCGGCCATAAGGCCGGAACAGATTTCCGGGGTCGCGCGTGTCGCGGCCGACGCGCCTCTCCGGCGTCGCATATCATACTTTGAGATGAGGGGACCGGCTCGGCAAAGGCTGCTAGATGCCGATCATGGGCTTTGGTCGCCATGCGGCCCCAAGCCAATCCAGCGGGCGGAGATATCCTTGCCGACTTTGACGATCAACGGAACGGCGCGGGAGGTCGAGGTGGCCGACGACGTGCCGCTGCTGTGGGCGCTGCGCGACGTGCTGGGTTTGACCGGCACGAAGTTCGGTTGTGGCGTTGCCCAGTGCGGCGCTTGCACCGTCCATCTCGATGGCGAGGCGGTGCGGTCGTGCCAGTTGCCGGTCGGGGTCGTCGGCGATCGCCGGATCACCACGATCGAGGCGATCGGCGCAACCCCGGCGGGGGCGCGCATCCAGAAGGCGTGGCTCGAGCTCGAGGTCATGCAGTGCGGTTATTGCCAGCCCGGCCAGATCATGTCGGCGACCGCGCTGCTCGCCGCCAACCCGGCGCCGCAGGATGCCGATATCGACGCCGCCATGGCCGGCAATCTGTGCCGCTGCGGCACCTATGCGCGCATCCGCGAAGGGATCAAACATGCTGCGCGATCGGTCTGACGCTTCGGCGGAATCGCCCGCATCGTCCGATCCGGCGGGATCGCCCGGTCCGTCGGCAGGCGTCTCGCGCCGTTCGCTGCTGCGGGCGGGGGCGGTGGTCGGTGGCGGGCTGATGATCGGCATCAACCTCGTCGGGCGCGCGGTCGCCGACGAAAGCGGCGCGGCCGCGTCCGGCGCGCCGTTCAACGCCTTCATCCGCATCGCGCCCGACAGCCGGGTGACCTTCGTGATGCCCGCGGTCGAGATGGGGCAGGGCGCCTATACGTCGACCTCGATGATGCTCGCCGAGGAACTCGATGTCGGCCTCGACCAGGTCGTCACCGAACATGCGCCGCCCGATCAGGCGCTTTATGGCAGCCCCGCGCTGGTGATCCAGGCGACCGGCGGATCGACGACGACGATGGCTTGGTTTGTGCCGCTGCGCAAAGCCGGCGCCACCGCGCGGGCGATGCTGGTCGAGGCCGCGGCGACCGGCTGGGGGGTGCCCGCCGCGACGCTGCGCACCGAGCAGGGCATCGTCCATCATGATCCGAGCGGGCGATCGATCGCCTATGGCAAGCTGGCGGGCCGCGCGGCCGGGCTCAAGCCGCCCGCCGATGTCGTCCTGAAGGATCCGAAGGCGTTCCGGCTGATCGGCAAGCCCGCCCATCGGCTCGACAGCCCCGCCAAGGTCGACGGCAGCGCGCAGTTCGGGATCGACGTCCGGCTGCCCGGGATGAAATATGCGACGCTCGCGTCGAGCCCGGTGTTCGGCGGCAAGCTCGTCGGCGTCGACGACGCCCAGGCGAAAACGGTGCCGGGCGTGCGCCAGATCGTCGTCCTCGACAATATGGTGGCGGTCGTCGGCGACCATATGTGGGCGGCGAAGCAGGGGCTCGCGGCGCTGGTGCTGCGCTGGGCCGATGGCAGCAATGGCGGGCTGAGCCAGGACCAGCTGTGGGCCGGTCTCGAAAAAGCATCGCAGGGGCCCGGCGTCACCGCGCAGAAGCTCGGCGACGCGGCCGGGCAACTGACCGATGGGGCGCTGTTCGACGCCACCTATGAACTGCCGTTCCTCGCCCATGCGCCGATGGAGCCGATGAACTGCACGGTCCATGTCCAGGGCGGCGGCTGCGAGATCTGGGTCGGCACCCAGGCGCCCGGCATGGCGCAGGACCAGGCGGCCGCCGTCCTCGG
Organism: Rhizorhabdus sp. GW822-FHT03C02; assembly: GCF_058801765.1. NCBI lineage: Bacteria > Pseudomonadati > Pseudomonadota > Alphaproteobacteria > Sphingomonadales > Rhizorhabdaceae > Rhizorhabdus > Rhizorhabdus sp. GW822-FHT03C02. The sequence continues at coordinate 267,278 of NZ_JBXANN010000007.1, read as the reverse complement.
CGTTCCCGCGGCGAAGGTCGTCCTCAACAATCATCTGATCGGTGGCGGCTTCGGCCGCCGGCTCGAGGTCGACGGCGTCGTCAAGGCGGTGCGGATCGCGCAGAAGGTCGACGGACCGGTCAAGATCGTGTGGACCCGCGAGGAGGACATCCAGCAGGAACTGTACCGGCCGCTCTATCATGACCGGCTCAAGGCGCGGGTCGAGCAGGGCAAGGTCGTCGCCTGGCACCACCGCGTCACCGGGCCGTCGATCATGGCGCGCTGGCTGCCGCCGGCGTTCAAGGACGGCATCGACGGCGACGCGGTCGATGGCGCGATCAACCAGCCTTATGACTTCCCGAATGTGCTCGTCGAATATGTTCGCCACGAGACCCCGATACCGGTCGCCTTCTGGCGCGGGGTCGGCCCCAACAGCAATGTCTTCTCGGCCGAATGTTTTCTCGATCTGATCGCGCACAAGAACAGCCTCGATCCGGTCGCCTTCCGCCGGTCGATGCTGCAGAAAAACAAGCGCGCGCTCGGCGCGCTCGAATTGGCGGTCGCCAAGGCCGGCTGGACCGCACCGCTTGCAGCACCGGTGGGCGGCGGCCGGGCAGGGCGCGGCTTCGCCTTGCTCGCCTCGTTCGGTAGCTTTCTCGGCTGCGTCGCCGATGTCGTCGTCGCCGACGATGGCGATGTCCGCGTGACCCGGGTCGTGATCGCCGCCGATGTCGGCATGGTGGTCAACCCCGATACGCTGGTCGCGCAGATCCAGGGCGGGGTCGTGTTCGGGATCACGACGATCCTGCACGGCCAGGTGACGATCGCCGACGGGCGGGTGCAGCAGAGCAATTTCAACGATTATCGGCTGGTGCGGATCGACGAGATGCCGGCGATCGAGGCGCATATCGTGCCGAGCAGCGAACCGCCGGGCGGGATCGGCGAGCCGGGTACCGTCATCGTCCAGCCGGCGATCAACAACGCCATCCTCGCCGCGACCGGCATCCAATTGACGCGCATGCCGATCGATCGCGCGCGCATCGCCAAGGGCAAGTCATGACGAGACGCCGGATCCTGCGCTGGGTGATCGGCGTGCCCGCCGCGATCGGGCTGGTCGTGGCCGCCTATATGGGGTGGCTGGTGTTCCAGCCGGGGGTGACAGATTTCGCGGGCGGCCATGCGGTCGATCTCGCCGCTTATGCCGGCCCTTCGCCGACGGGTGTCCCCGCCGATCTGCCGCCGGGCGACGCGCTGAGCCGCGGTGCCTATCTGACCGCCGCCGCCGACTGCGCGGCCTGCCATACCGCCAAGGGCGGCGTGCCCTTCGCCGGCGGCCGGCCATTCAAGCTGCCGTTCGGGACGATCTACACCCCCAATATCACCCCCGATCCGGTCACCGGCATCGGCCGCTGGACCGACGCCGACTTCCTGCGCGCGGTCCACAAGGGGATCGGCAAGGGCGGCGAGCGGCTTTATCCGGCCTTTCCCTATGCCTCCTACACGATGCTGACCGATCAGGACGTGCTGGCGATCAAGACCTATCTCTTCTCGCTCAAGCCGGTGCGCCAGGCGACCTTGCCGAACAGCTTCGTCTTTCCGTTCAACCAGCGCTGGCTGATGGCGATCTGGGGGACCTTGTTCAACAAGGACAGCCGCTTCATGCCCGTAGCCGAGCGCAGCCCGGCGTGGAATCGCGGCGCCTATCTGGTCGAGGCGGCGGGGCACTGCGCCGAATGCCACAGCCCGCGCAATCTGATGCAGGCGCCCGACACCCGCCGCAAGATGGCGGGCGGCCAGGCCGAGGGCTGGAACGCCTATAACATCACCAGCGACCGGCTGAGCGGCATCGGCGCGTGGAGCGAGGCCGAGACCGCCGCCTATCTGGCGAAGGGCCATGCGGTCGGTCGCGGCACCGCGTCGGGGCCGATGCGCGAGGCGGTCGAGCTCAGCCTCGCCAGGCTGACGCCCGGCGATATCGCCGCGATCGTCACCTATTTGCGGACGGTGCCGCCGATCCGGTCATCGGCCTCGCCCGAACCGGCGGGGCCGGCGCCGCGGCTGGCGAGCGCGGGACCGACCGACAACCCGACCGGCAAGCGGATCTTCGAGGGAGCCTGCGCCAGCTGCCATGCCTGGACCGGGGCGGGGGCGCTCGTCGCCCAGGCGCAGCTCACCGGCGGCCGCGCCGTCAACGACCCCAGTGCGGTCAACGTCGCCCAGATGGTGCTCAACGGTTCGGGTCCGTCGACCGGCGGCCATCCGCTGATGCCGAGCTTCGCGGCCGCCTATACCGACACCGAGATCGCCGCGGTCGCCAATTATGTGACCGCGCGCTTCGGCGCCAGGCCGTCCGACGTCAGTGCGAAACAGGTGGCGGAGATGCGCGAGGCGAACTGAGACGTCGGCGAGCGATTTCCGGACCTGACCGAAAATCTGCAGAGCTGAGCCGTGCCGCGTCCGGTATCTCGTTCATAGGAGCGGATATGGTCTTTCCGGATGTCGGGGCGTAGCGGATTTCGGCGGGTTCCGATATCGCGAGACGTCGCCGTCAGGAAAGAAGCAGGTCATGGCATCGAGCAAGACCCAGATCGTCATCGTCGGCGGGGGCGCTTCCGGGCTGGAACTCGCGGCGCGGCTCGGCCGTCGCTATGGCCGGCGGGATCACGACATCATCCTGGTCGATTGCAACCGGACCCATATCTGGAAGCCGCTGCTCCACGAGGTCGCGACCGGATCGCTCGACGCCAATATGGACGAGGTCGGCTATCGCAGCCATTGTCACCGCTGGGGCTATCGTTACTTCCACGGCACCCTCGCGTCGATCGATCGCGCCGGCCGGCAGGTCCATCTGGCGCCGCTGCGGGACGACCGGGGCAGAGAGGTCGTCGCGGCGCACAACATTCGTTACGACTATCTGGTGCTCGCCTTCGGCTCGGTCACCAATGATTTCGGAACGCCCGGGGTTGCCGATAATTGCACCTTCCTCGACCGCCGTTGGCAGGCCGACCAGTTTCGGGACCGCCTGCTGAATCATTGCCTGGGCGTGTCGCGGGCGATGATGGCCGACCCGTCGAGCGATGCGCATGTCCGGATCGCGATCGTCGGCGGCGGCGCGACGGGCGTCGAACTGGCGGCGGAACTGTTCAATGCGGCCGAGGCACTGGGGCATTACGGGCTCGAAGTGTTCGACGGCAGCCGGCTCGCGGTCACCCTGATCGAAGCCGGGCCGCGCCTATTGCCGGCGCTGCCCGAACGGCTGGCCGCGGCCGCGCACCATGAACTCGAGGTGCTGGGCGTTCGCGTCCTCACCGACACCCAGGTCACCGCCTCGACGCCGGACGGCATGGTGACGCGCCAGGGTGAGGTCGTCCCGGCCGATCTCCAGGTCTGGGCCGCCGGGGTGAAGGCGACCCCCATCGCCGGTGGCCTCGACGGGCTCGAATGCGCGCGCGCGGGCCAGATCATGGTGACGCCGAGCCTGCAGTCGGTCGACGATCGCCGCATCTTCGCGATGGGCGACTGTGCCTATTGCCTCCTGCCCGGGCAGGAACGGCCGGTTCCGCCCCGGGCGCAGGCCGCGCACCAGATGGCGGTAACGGTGTTCGCCAATCTCAACCGGCTGATGGCCGGCCGGACACCGGTCCCGTTCGTCTACAAGGATCATGGCTCGCTGGTGTCGCTGAGCCGCTTTTCGACGGTCGGGACGCTGATGGGCAATCTGGTCGGTGGCAAGCTGGCCGTCGAGGGGCGGCTGGCGCGTTTCATCTACCTGTCGCTCTATCGCATGCATCTCATCGCCATTCATGGATGGCTGAAAGGGGCGGCGATGATCGTCGTCGGTCATGTCAACCGCATCGTCCGGCCGCGACTGAAGCTCCATTGATCCGTCCGCCCGAAGAGCGTGTGAAGAAATCGCCTCCGTCGCTCCCGCGAAGGCGGGAGCCTGTCCAGTCTATCGTTTGCGCTCAGTAGTTTCCGCGCACGATGGCTCGAATTGAACCTAAATTCAGGCGCTTATGTCAGCACCGGATGGGTTCCCGCCTTCGCGGGAACGACGGTGGATGGGGGTAAAATCTCCGGCTAGCGATTTCTTCACACGCTTCGAAGCCGGCCGGACCGGAAACGGCGCCGACCACTATGAACGGATGGCGTTCATGGCAATCGGCGCTCTGCCTCAATAGCGAACGGTCACCGTCCCGAGCACCGACCGCGGGGCGCCGTAATAGCCCTGGTCGTAATTGAGCGCGCCGAGATATTTGGCGTTGGTGACGTTCTTCAGGTTGGCGCTCACCGCGACATGTTCGCTGATCGTGTAGCGCGCGAGCAGGTCGAGCAGCGCATAGCTGCCCTGGGTGATCCGCACCTGCCGGCCGGTCGTCGACGAGACGATCCCATCGGGCTCGAGATAGATGCGGCTCTGATATTGGAGCGAGGCGCCGAGCTTGAGCGCGGAGAAGGACGGCGGCGAGTAGGTCAGGTTGAGCCGCGCGGTGTTGCGGGGCACGAAGGTGCGCACCGGTTCGCCGTCCTCGCCGCGGATCCGCATCAGCGTATAGCCGCCGGTCGCTTGCAGGCCGGGGACGATCTGGCCGCCGAACTCGAGCTCGACGCCCTGCGACTTAGCGTCGACGCCGCGATAGATCGTCCGGCCGTTGGTCGTGTCGAACCCGGCCGCCTCGGCGGTGTTCTTCTGGCGCGCCTGGAAGATCGCCGCGCTCGCGTTGAGCCGGCCGTCGAACCACTCGCCCTTGACCCCGGCCTCGAGATTGTCGCCCTCGATCGGTTTGAGCAGCTGGTTGTTCGCGCCGAACTGGCTCTGCGGGTTGAAGATCGTCGCGAAGCTCGCATAGGCGCTGATGTTCGCGGTGAGATCGTAGGTTGCGCCGACGAACGGCAGGAAGCGCTTGCGATCATATTCGGTCGGGGTGCCGTAGGACTGCCCCTCGCTGAGCGCATGGGTGTAATTGCCGCCGATCATCAGCTTGAGCGGATCGGCAAGGTTGAGCCGGATCAGACCATAGACGGTCTCGCGGCGGCTATGCTGGTCGAGGCTCGGGACATAGGGGGTCGGGAAAGCGGGCAGCGCGAAGCTGCCGTCGAACGCGGTGGTCGCCAGCGGCAGCCCGACCCCGATCGTCGAGTCCACATAGCTCGATCCCTGCTGATAATGCTGGGCGCTGCGATTGACCCCCAGCATCACGTCGTGCGCGCGGCCGAACAGCTGCGCCTTGCCCGAGACATAGGCGTCGATGGTCAGGTTGCGGCCTTCGCCGCTGAACGCCCCCGGGTAGCTGAAGATGCCGTCGCCGGTGGTCTTGTCGGGATTGCCATAGACGTAGAACAGCTTGTCGTTCTCGCTGTTGGCGCGGCGCACCACGCTCAGCTTGGCGACCCAGTCGCCGCCGAACTGGTGGGTGATGTCGCCGAAGATCTGCCGGTCGATCACGTTCCAGCCGGCCCAGTCGGGCCCGGTGTTCGCCGAGCGCGGCAGGTCGATCCGGGTGCCGTCGCTATAATAAAGCGGCAGCGCCCCCCACATCGCGCCATGGGTCTGGTGGTTCTGATAGCCATAGCCGCCGCTGACGGTCGTGCTCGATCCGATATCGGCCTCGACGATGCCGTAACCGGTCCAGCGGCGCAGCTGATAGCGATCGAGATAGGAGTCGGTGTCGAGCCAGGCGCCGACCGCGCGGGCGCGGATGCTGCCGTCATGGGTCAGCGGCACGCTGACATCGGCGTCGAGCCGGCGATTGTCGAACGAGCCATATTGCGCGCTCGCCGATGCCTGGAATTCCCTGGTCGGGCGCTTGCGGATGAAGTTGACCACCGCGGACGGGTTGCCGGTCGACGAGAGCAGGCCGGGGGCGCCGCGCACCACCTCGATATGATCGTAGATCGCGGTGTCGATCGATCCGGTCTGGACCTCGAACGCGAAGGGCAGGCCGATGCCGTCGATCTGGAAGGTCTGGATGTCGAAGCCGCGCGCCGAATAATAGAAGCGGTCGGTCTCCTGTGCCTGTACGTTGACCCCGGGTACCGTCGCCAGCAGCGCGTTGACGTCGTTGAGCTGGAAATCCTCGATCTGGGCGCGGGTCACCACGCTGATCGACTGCGGGGTCTCGCGCTGGCTGAGCGGCATGCGGGTCGCGGTCGTCTGCGCCTTGACCGCATAATCGTCGCTGCCTTCGGTCTGGCCGGTGACGACGATCTCGTCGCTGCGCTGGGGATCGGCGGCGACGTCGGCGGCGGCAGCGGGCGCAACCGCGGCGGCCATCAATGCAAGAACCATGGACATTATGACATTCTCCCTTGCCCCATCGACGGCAAGGCCAGTAGAACAGATTCATCTAATTGCAAGTCATTAGCACTAGCATGATGACGATGGCGCGGCGTGAGGCGCGTTCATCGCGCCGGCGTCGCGGATGACGGCGCAGCCCGCTCCGCAAAGATTCGCATCGACGCGCCGACCGGGATAGGCTGGCCACCGCACGCGCCCGATCGCCGATGACGGCCGGCCGCGACCGCTTTCGGGGGAGGGCATCATGGCACGGTTGCTGTTGCTGGCGTTGGGACTGGCGTTGATCGCCGCGATCGGCCTTGGCGTGAAATCCTGCGGGCAAACCCCACCCGAGCCGGTGCAGCGCGCGCCGGACCTGTCGGCGGTGGTCGCCTTGCCCAATGGCGCGGTGCTGACCGCCCCCAAGGGCAGCGTCGGCCGCGACATGGTCGACTGGTTGGCCTCGTCCGACGACAGCGAGCGCTATTTCGAACTGGGCGGCCATGAATATGACGGCCGCGCGGTCGAGCCGACGATCGAATCGAAGGTGCGGATCGGACGCGGGGTCGCGATCCTCAAAGCCAATCCCAAGGTGGCGGTCCATGTCATCGGCTATACCGCCGCGAGCGACGATCCGGCGGCGGACCTGAAGCTGTCGACCGCGCGCGCCGAATGGCTGGTGAGCGCGCTCGAGGAAGGGGGCATCGCCCGGTCGCGGCTGTCGGCGGAAGGGCGCGGCGCCGCCGATCCGATCGCCGACAATGCGACCCCGGCGGGGCGCGCGCGCAACGAGCGGGTCGCGATGATCCTGCGCCACCAGCACTGACGGCGGATGACGGCGTTCCGCGCGCTGATCGGCAAATGAGGGTTCGTCGTCAGGCAAAGCGGCCGTGCGAGGATTGACCTAGAGGATTCTCCGGCAGGTCTGGATGCGGTTGCATCGCCCCTGCCGACACGACCATGAAAGGCCGAATGCTCGATGCCGACCCCCGTGCTGCCGGCCCCCGACCGCTTCTCCGACGCGCGCGATGACAATCCCTATTGGAACGAGAGCGTGTGGTTCTCGCTCAACAAGCCCGACGAGAAGATCAACGGCATCATCCATTATTATTTTCGCCCCAATATGGGGATGCTCAACGGCGGCCCGATCCTGTGGCAGCCCGATCGCACCTGCTTCTGGAACTGCCTCTATTTCGACTGGGCGCATCTCCAGGCGATGCCCGAAGGGGCGGCCAAGTTCGACATGGTCGCTGCCAATTCGCTGTCGTGCCGGGTGATCGAGCCTCTGCGGCGCTATGCGATCGGCTATGACCGCGAGGGGCTGACGATGGACCTGTCGTGGGAGGCGATCGGGCCGCTCCACGAGCTGGAGGCGACCCATTCGGTCCAGGAGAAGAATGCGCGCTATCATCTCGAACAGCCGGGGCGGATGACGGGGACGATCATGCTCGAAGGCCGGACGATCGCGATCGACTGCCTGTCGATGCGCGACGCCTCGTCGGGCCCGCGCACCTATGACCGGATCGCGTCGGGCAGCTATTTCTGGGGCATCGCCGAGACGCGCTGCTTCCATGCGATCACGATGGGCGAGGGGCCGGTGCGCGCGATCATCGGCGGCTTCGTCTGGAAAGGCGGGGCGATGGCCAGCCTGGTGTCGGGCACCCGCACCGCGCTCGACTATGGCCGCTATGGCCCCAGCCGGGTGCGGGTCGAGGCGGTCGACACGCTCGGCCGCGAACTGGTCGTCGACGGCCGGGTGGAACAGGGGCTGATCCACACCGGCTACACCACCCACACGGTGGTCTGGTCGCTCACCGAATGGGCCTGGGATGGGGAGACCCATTGGGGCGAACATCAGGAATTCTGCTCGGCGCGCAAATTCCGCAAGATCGCGCGGGGCGAACTGGCGCTGGGCCAATGAGGGCGGTCGGATCAGGTGTCGGGCGAAGCCAGCAGATCCTCCCTGCGCGAAGCGTGGGGAGGGGGACCAGCGGAGCTGGTGGAGGGGTTCTCCGACTTCGACCCGAAGGCCTGCGGCGATGTTCCGCATAACCCCTCCACCGCCCTGCGGGCGGTCCCCCTCCCCAAAGCTGCGCTTTAGGGAGGATCGGCAAGGTTCAACCCGGCGTGCAAATGCCGTAGGCCAATGAAGGAGAGAGGTGTGGCGGGACAGATCATCATCGTGAGCGGCACCTCGGGGTCGGGCAAGTCGACCGCCGCCGAGCTGCTGGCGAAGCGGTCGGGCGACTTCTGGCTGCTCTATGGCATCGACCATTTCATGGCGGGGAGCTTCCCCGCCCAGTTCGGCCATCATGGCACGCGGTCGCGCGAGGGGGTCCATGCCCATCCGGTCGATCCGGACGATCCCGACGGTCCGCTGCGCTGGAGCTTCGGGCCGAAGGGGCTACAGGCCTTCGCCACGCTGCATGAATGGGTCGCTTCGGCCTCGCGCCAGGGCTGCAACATCATCCTCGACCATCTGATGATGCGCGATCCGCCGATCATCCAGGATATCGTCTGGCGGCTGAAGGACCTGCCGGTGCTCTTCGTCTCGCTCAAATGCCCCTATGACGTGCTGCTCGACCGGATCGCCAACCGCACGATGGACAAGAAGATGCCGATCGACCTGCTTGGCGAGGATGCGGTGCGCAAGATCGTCGACCGGCTCGACCGGCTGCGGCCGTGGTTCTACGAGGCGGTCTACGCCAACGACATCTACGATCTCGAGATCGACACGGTTGAAAACCCGCCCGAGCGGGTCGCCGCGCTGATCGAACAGCGGCTGGCGGAAGGGCCGGGCACCGCGTTCGACCGGCTCCGCGCGCTTTACGCGGAGCCGGTCGAGACGGTCTGAGGCTTAGAACTTGGCGCCGAGCGACAAGCCATAGGTGGTCGGCTGCGCCCAGACGCTGCCGATGCCGAGCGTGTTGAACAGCACCTGGCTGCGGTAGCGCTTGCCGGTGACATTGTCGCCGAACACCGCGACCGTATAGCGCTCGCTCGGATCGACCCACTGCGCGCGCAGCGCGAGCACCTCATAGGCCTTCTGCTTGAACTGTTCGGACGGGTCGAAATAGAAGGACGACGAATAATAGAGGTTGCCCGACAGGGTCAGCCGTCCGCCGCCGAGGTCGAGGCCATAGCTGGCGCCGGCATTGGCGGTGAAGTCGGGCGCGCGCTGCATGTGCAGGCCCGAGGCGTCGGTGGTGGTCTGGGTCAGCGAGCCCGGCCCGATCGCGCCGCACGCCATCGCGCTGGTCGCAGGCGCGGTCGGATCGCAATAGCTGTAATAAGGCGCGTTCTTGAACGACTTGTAGCGGGCATGGGTCCAGGCGGCGCCGCCGGTCACGGTGAAGGCCTGGCTCAGTCTGTAGCGCGCCTGCGCCTCAAGGCCGTAAATCTCCGAGGAGGCGGCGTTGCGGATCTGCGCGGCGCCGTTCTGGTAGCTCGACACCTGCAGGTTCTTATAGTCGTAATAATAGCCGGCGAGGTCGACCGACAGCGCGCGGTCGCCATATTTATAGCCGACCTCATAGGCGTTGATCTTCTCGGGCTTGACCGGCACCGCCGACAGCCCGCCGACATTGAGGATGCCCGCCTTGTAGCCGCGGGTGAACGAGGCATAGACGCTCGACTGGTCGCTCGGCTTGTAGCGCAGCACCGCGCGCGGGGTGAAGCTGTCGTTCTTGAGCGTCTTGACGAAGATCTTGGTCTCGGGAAGCAGGCCGGCGGTCGAGATCGGCGCGCCGGTCGGCCCTTCATATTGGGTGGTGGTGAAGTTGGTCTTGAAATAGGCGTCGGCGACGATGTCGTGGCTGAAACGCCCGCCGACCGTCAGGAACAGCTTGTCGTTGAGCTCGTAGGTCGCGTCGGCGAAGGCGGCGACCGACTTGGTGAAGGTGCTCGATCCGCCGAAGTCGAGGAAGGGCGAGCTGGCGAACGAGGCGTCGACGTCCCAGGTGTCGCGGACCTGGAAATAGTTGAGGCCCGCGGTCCATTGCAGCCGCGATCCGGCGTGCGAGTTGAGCACGAACTCCTGCGAGAAGGTCTTATCCTCGGGGCCGATATAGATATAGAACAGCCCCAGCGCCGTCGCGTCGAGATCGCCCTTGTTCGGGGTGAAGTCGTGCCGATACTGGGTGTAGGAGGTCAGGTCGGCGATGCCGAGATCGGCCTTGATCGTTCCCTGGATCACGTCCGAATTGGTCTTGAAGCTCACCTTGTCGGTCATCGCCACCTGGTTCGGGCTGGTGGCGTAGGTGCCGGTCGGCGCGAAGCGGTAGATCAGCGGCAGCCCCTTCGAGCTCGACGTCCCGTAGATCGCCTGGCCGGCGGGCGAGACCTTGCTGAAGAAGCCGGCCTGGCCGCTCTTGTCGACATAGGCGTTGACGAGCTGCGGGGTGGGATCGTCGGTTTCCGAATGGGTATAGCGCAGCAGCACCGAGACCGCGTCCGACAGCTCGGCCTTCACGCCGGCGCGGAACGACCAGTTCTCGTAGCGGCCGATATGGTCGTTGCCGTCGAGGACGTTGGTCTGGAAGCCGTCGCCGCGGCGATAGAGCCCCTCGACGTCGAGCGCGACCTTGTCGGTCAGCCCGAAGGTCGCATAGCCCTGCGCGGTCACGCTGTTGAAGCGGCCGTACGAGACCTTGGCTTCGGCGGCGGTGTCGGTGCTCGGATCGGCGGTGGTCACCAGGATCGCGCCGCCGGTGGTGTTGCGGCCGAACAACGTGCCCTGCGGGCCTTTGAGCACCTGGATGTTCTGGACCTTCATCAGCTGAAAGTCGTTCACATAGCTGTTCGACTGGAAGAAGCCGTCGACATAGATGCCGACGTTCGGGCCGCCGCCCGAGGTGGTGATCGCGGTGCCGACGCCGCGGATCGTCGGCTGGCTCGACGCGCCCTGGTTGTCGAAGCGCAGGCCCGGGGTCAGCTTCACCGTGTCCGACAGCTGGTTGACGTTGGCGACCGCCAGCTGCTCGGCGCCGAGCGTGGTGACGGTGATCGGGACGTCGCGCGAGGCCTCGGTGCGGCGCTGGGCGGTGACGACGATCTCGTCGTCGGTGGCGGTCTGGGGCTCGGTCTGCGGGGCGTCGGCGGTCTGCGCGGAGGCGAGCGCGGGAAGGAGCAGGGCCCCGATCAGCGCGGCGATCGAGGTCCCGGCGCGAAAGCTGCTGGCTGTCATAATATCCTCCACCTGTATCATTTTCGGGCTGTGATAAGTCCCGGATTTCGCCCGATCAAGCCCGCCGGTTGAGCGACCGCCCGGGCGATGCCGTCGCGCGCCCTGTGCCGCAACCGATGGGCGGCGACTTGACCGATCCCGACAAATCCGCCGCCACAGCCGACGGCCCAAAAATTTCGCGAATGGGGGAACCTCGGCCGGGTTGAGTGTTTTGACCTTGCGGAAGCGTCCGCGACCGGCAACGGCCGGCGGGGCGCGTCGAGGGGGTTTCTTGATCAAAGCTGTTCGAATATTCGCATGGAGCGCAAGCCTGGGTCTTGCGACGGCGCTCCACGCCCAGGCGACTCCCGACGATGCGCTGCTGAGCGATCCCGCGTTCGAAGCGAGCCTGCCGCCCCTCGACCAGACCGCGGCACCGGCGATATCCGCGCCGGCCGCCGAGCCCGCCGACGATCCCGAGCTGGCGAGCCCGCTGCCCGCGATCGCCGCCTTCGACACCACCCCGCCGCCGGCGACCAAGGCCGATGACGACGAGAAGGCGGCGAAGATCCGCTATGGGCTGGTGTTGCAGGGGCTCAAACCGGTCGGGCTGGAAGATGATTTCCGCGCGCTGTCGGCGCTGCTCCAGCATGGCCGCGACGCCGCCAACGCCGCCCAGGTCTCGGCGCGCGCCGACGAGGATGTGAAGCTCGCCGAGCGGCTGATGCGGTCGGAGGGCTATTATGATGCGATCGCGAGCGCGGCGATCGACACGCTGCCCAATGCCACCAACAGCCTGACGGTGACGCTGAGCGCGACCCCGGGACCGCGCTACACGCTCGGCACGATCGCGATCACCGGCGCCGCGCCGGAGCCGACCGGCTATGCCAGCGAGGCGCTGGCGCTCAAGACCGGCGATCCGATCGACGCCGCCGATATCCAGAGCGCCGAGGCCAAGGTCGCGCTGCGGCTGCCCGAGCGCGGCTATCCGTTCGCCAGCGTCGGCCAGCGCGACATCCTGCTCGACGAGCGCGACCATCATGGCGATTACAGCCTGCCGCTCGATGCCGGCCCCAAGGCGCGGTTCGGGGCGATCCGCACCGAGGGCGATCCGGTGTTCACCCCCGAGCATCTCACCGTGATCAGCCGCTTCGACAAGGGCGAGCTCTACGACAGCCGCCAGGTCGACGACCTGCGCCAGGCGCTGATCGCGACCAGCCTGCTGTCGACCAATGCGATCGAGCCGGTGAAGACCGGCGAGGTCGGCGCCGACGGCATCGAGACGGTCGACATCCTCGTCCGCCAGACCAAGGGGCCCGCGCGCCAGCTCGCCGCCAGCGCCGGCTATGGCACCGGCGAGGGGATCAAGCTCACCGGCTCGTGGACCCACCGCAACCTGTTCCCGCCCGAGGGCGCGCTGACCGTCGAGGCGGTCGCCGGCACCCAGCAGCAGAGCCTCGGCACCACCTTCCGCCGGTCGAACGCCGGCCAGCGCGACCGCAGCTTCGCGCTCGGGGCCTCGGTCGCGCGCGAGAATTTCGACGCCTACAACGCCCAGACGCTGACCCTGTCGGGGAGCCTGTCGCGGCAGAGCACCCCGATCTTCCAGAAGCGCTGGACGTGGAGCCTGGGCGGCGAGCTGATCGCCACCCGCGAGACCCCGTTCGACAAGACCAGCCTCGACCGCGACCACAGCACCTACCTGATCGCGGCGCTGCCGCTGCAGGTCGGCTATGACCGCTCGGACAGCCTGCTCGATCCGACCAGGGGCTTCCGTCTGTCGGGGCGGCTCAGCCCCGAGACCCAGAAGCGCACCGGCGGCGGCTTCGACGGCTATGCGCGGCTGCTCGCCGAAGGCAGCGTCTATTATCCGGTGACCGGATCGATCGTGCTCGCCGGCCGCGCCCGGCTGGGATCGATCGTCGGCGTCGCCCGCGACGATATCGCGCCGTCACGGCGGCTCTATGCCGGCGGCGGCGGATCGGTGCGCGGCTTCGGCTATCAGCAGCTCGGCCCGAAGGACGCCAATGGCGATCCGGTCGGCGGGCGCTCGCTCACCGAATTCGCGGTCGAGGCGCGCTACCGCTTCGGCGACTATGGCATCGTCCCTTTCTTCGACGCCGGCCGGGTCGGGCAGGGGGTGACCCCGTCGATCGGCCATATGCGCTACGGCGCCGGCATCGGTGCGCGCTACTACACCAATTTCGGGCCGTTCCGGATCGACATCGCGACCCCGATCGACCGTCAGCCCGGTGAATCGAAGATCGCGCTCTACATCTCGATCGGGCAGGCCTTCTGATGGCCGACGATCTCCCCGAGCCCGCCGCCACGCGTTCGCGCTGGATCGGCGTCGCGAAGTGGGTCGGCATCGTCCTCGCCGGTATCGTGCTGCTGGCGACGCTGGTCGTGATGGGGCTCGACACCAGCCCCGGCCGCCGCTTCCTCGCCGACCGCATCGCCGGTTACCAGACCGAGGCAGGGCTGCGGATCGGCGTCGGCCGGATCGACGGATCGCTTTATGGCCGGATGACGCTGCGCGGGCTCGAGTTGCGCGACACCAAGGGGGTGTTCCTGCGCGCGGCCGAGGTCACCCTCGACTGGCGGCCGTTCGCCTATCTGCGGCAGAGCAAGGTCGACATTCGCGAACTCGCCTCGCCCGAAATCCGCCTGCTGCGCCGGCCCGAGATGAAGCCGACGCTGTCCGATCCGAACGCGCCGCTGCTGCCCGATATCGACGTCGCGATCGGCAAGGTCGCGATCGACCGGATCGTGATCGAGCCGCCGGTCACGGGCACGCGCCATGTCGTCCGGCTGGCGGGTTCGGCCGATATCGCCGCGGGCCGCGCGAAGCTCGACCTCGACGCGCGCACGGTAGGGAGCGGCGGCGGCGATGTCCTCCATGTCCGGCTCGACGCGGTGCCCGACGCCAACCGGCTGCTGATCGACGCGCGGCTCGATGCCCCGGTCGGCGGGCTCGTCGATGGCTTTGCCGGGCTCGGCAAGCCTTTGTCGTTCGCGGTGACGGGCCGCGGCGACTGGGCGGACTGGACCGGTCGCGCGACCGGCCGCACCGGAGCGGCGGCGCTCGCCGACCTGGCGATCACCGCGCGCAACGGCCGCTTCACGGTCAAGGGCGATACCGTCCCCGGGGCGATCCTGACCGGACCCGCCGCGCGGCTGACCGAGCCGAAGCTGGCGATCGACCTGGCGGCGACGCTGGCCGAGCGCAAGATCGACCTGCGCCTCGCCGCGCGATCGACGGCGGCGACCCTCGACGCCGCCGGCCTGCTCGATCTCGGCCAGAACCGCTTCGGCAGGCTGCGGGTGAACGCGGCGCTGATCGAGCCGGGCGCGATCGCCGCCAATGTCCGCGGCCGCGACGTCCGGCTGGCCGCCACCCTCGACGGCCCGTTCGGCACCCCGACGATCGACTATCGGCTGTCGGCGGCGTCGATCGGCTTCGGATCGATGGGCGTCCAGGGGCTGAACGCCGCCGGGCGCGCGACCCTCGATGCCAACCATATCGCGATCCCGCTCAAGGCGACCGCGCGCGCGGTGACCGGGCTCAACGCCGCGGTCGGCGGGCTGCTGGTGAACGTCGCGGTCGACGGCGATCTCGCCTGGTCGAACGGCCGGCTGTTGTCGGACAATCTGCGGATCCGATCGTCGAAGATCGACGCCACCGCGATCATCCTCGCCGATCCCGCCAAGGGCCGCTACACCGGCGCGATCAAGGGCCGGGTCAATGATTATCGGATCGACGGGCTCGGCCGGATCAGCCTGACCACCGATGCGAAGCTGGTGCCGGGGCCGAAGGGCGGTTTCGGGGTGCGCGGGGTCGTCCGGGTCGTCACCCGCAGCCTCGATGTCGCCGGCGTGCGCGATCTGCTCGGCGGCAATGCGGTGACCACCGCGCGCTTCGGCTTCGACGAAAATGGCCGCGCCTCGCTGACCGGGCTGCGGCTGGTCGCACCCGCCTTCCGGATCACCGGCGGGCAGGGCAGCTACGATATCGACAGCGGCCGGATCGCCTTCGCGGCCAAGGCGGTCTCGAAAGCCTATGGCCCGTTGGCGGTGACCGGTTCGGGCACGCTCATACGGCCGCTGGTGCGGCTGCGCGCCGAGCGGCCGGGCTTCGGCGTCGGGTTGCGCGCGGTCGAGGCCGAGCTGCGCGGGGTCGCCAATGGCTATGCGATCAAGGCGACCGGGCAATCGGCCTATGGCCCGTTCACCGCCGACCTGCTGCTGCGCAGCGGCAAGGGGCCGATCGCGATCGACATCCGCAAGGCGAGCTTCGCCGGGGTCGATTTCGCCGGCAGCCTCGTCCAGACCCCGGCCGGGCCCTATGCCGGCACGCTGACCCTCGCCGGATCGGGGCTCAACGGCAGCGTCAGGCTGTCGGCGGCGGGCGCCGACCAGCGCGCCGATTTCGATATCGCCGCCAACGCGGCGCGCATCCCCGGCGACGTGCCGATCAGCATCGGCCAGGGCAGCATCAAGGGCAGCGCGATCCTCACGCCGCGCGGCCCCACCGCCACTGGCCGCTTCGCGCTGAGCGACGTGCGGCAGGGAGAGGCGAGCCTGTCGCGCGCGCAGGGCCGGATCGATTATCGCGACGGCGCCGGCAAGGTCGCGCTGGTGGCGAACGGCCGCTACGGGGTGCCGTTCGACGTCGCGCTGCAGGCGGCGTTGGCGCCGACGCGGATCGTCGCCAATGCCAAGGGCAGCGCCAACGGCATCGCCTTCCGGCTCGGGGCGCCGGCGGTGGTGACGAAGAGCGGCGCCGACTGGCTGCTGAGCCCGGCGACTTTGGTGGTGCCGCAGGGCCAGGTCGAACTGAGCGGCCGCTATGGTGCCGCGACCAGCCTCCATGCCAGACTCGCCAATATGGATGTCGCGATCGTCCAGGCGGTGCTCCCCGGGCTCGGGCTCGGCGGGCGCGCGACCGGGACGATCGACTATGCGGCGACCGCGGACGATGCGGTGCCGACGATCCGCGCGCGGCTCGATATCGCCAAATTCACCCGCACCGCCGCCTATGTCGTGTCCGAACCGGTCGACGTCGCGATGCTAGGTACGCTGGGCGGCGCGGGCGGCGACGTCCGCGCGCTGATCCGCCGCGGCGGCGCGATCGTCGGGCGGATGCAGGCGAAGCTCGCCCCGCTCGGCGAGGGCGCGACGCTGTCCGACCGGCTGTTCGCGGCGCCGCTGTCGGGCGGGATCCGCTATAATGGCCCGGCCGATATATTGTGGACGATGACCGGGATCGCGGGCCAGGAGGTCAGCGGTCCGGTCGCGGTCGCCGCCGATTTCGGCGGGCGGCTCGACCAGCCGACGGTGACCGGCATCGTCCGCTCGAACGCGCTGCGTTACGAGAACGAGACCTATGGCACCGTGATCTCAGGCGTCGCGCTCGACGGCCGTTTCACCCAGTCGCGGCTCGAGATCGCCTCGCTGACCGGCAAGGCGGGCAGCGGCAGTCTCAGCGCGAGCGGGACGATCGGGCTCGATGCCGCGAGCGGCTTCCCGATCGACCTCAAGGCGACCCTCAAGCGCGCCCAGCTCGCGCGCAGCGACGCGCTCGGCGCGACGGTGTCGGGCAGCATCGCGATCACCAACAGCAAGGTGGGCGGGGCGCTGATCAAGGGCGACCTGACGATCCCCGAGGCGCGCTACCAGATCATCCGCCAGGGCGCCGCCGAGGTCCCCGAGCTGACCGGGGTGCGCCGCCGCACCGATGTGATGAACGCGTCCGCCAAACCGGCGGAGAGCGCGGTGCCGAGCAACTGGAAGCTCGACGTCCGCATCCGCGCCGACAACAAGATCTTCGTCAGCGGCATGGGGCTCGAGGCCGAATGGGCGACCGACCTGCGCGTCGGCGGCACCGCGCGCGATCCGCGGGTGACCGGCACCCTGTCGGTGGTGCGCGGCACCTACAGCTTCGCCGGGCGCCGTTTCGACCTCGCTGAGGATGGCGAGGTGCGGTTCGAAGGCGGGCCGGTCAACGATCCCCAGCTCGATCTGTCGGCGACCACCACCGTCGAGGGGGTGACCGCCAAGATCGTCATCGGCGGCCATGCGCTCAACCCGCAGGTCAGCTTCACCTCGACCCCGACCCTGCCGCAGGACGAGGTGCTGTCGCGGCTGCTGTTCGGATCGTCGGTGACCAACCTGTCGCCGACCCAGGCGATCCAGCTCGCCGCCGCGCTCAATTCGCTGCGCGGATCGGGTGGCGGGCTCAACCCGCTCGGCAAGCTGCGCTCGGCCTCGGGGATCGACCGGCTGCGCGTGCTCGGCGCCGACAAGACCGCCGGCCGCGGCACCGCGCTGGCCGCCGGCCAATATATCTCGAACGACATCTATGTGGAGGTGATCACCGACGCCCGCGGCTTCACCGCCACCCAGATCGAGGTCGCGCTGTCGAAGGCGCTGAGCGTGCTCAGCCAGACCGGCTCGTTCGGCGGATCGAATGTGAGCCTGCGCTATTCGAAGGATTATTGAGCGAGAGCCATTATTCATATATGCTGAAATTGAATAATGGAGATGCGCATGGCGACCACCAGCCTCAGCCTTGGCGAGCATTGGGAAAGCTTCATTCGCAATGAGGTGGCGAGTGGCCGCTATGGTTCGGCCAGCGAGGTCGTACGCGATGCGCTGCGCACGCTTGAAGAGCACAAGGCGCGGGTCGATGCCTTGCGCAGCCATCTCGCCGAAGGCGCGGAGCAGGCAAGGCGCGGCGAGTTCGTCGAAGATTATAGCGCCGATCGATTGATCGCCGTCCTGGATGGCGAGGGGTGACACAAGGTTTTCGGATCACGCCTCGCGCCTTCGAAGACCTGAAAAATATCGGACGATATACGCTTCGCCAATGGGGGCGGGGTCAGCGGGACGCCTATCTGCGCGGCCTAGACGCGCGCTTTGCCTGGCTGTCCAAAAACCCCGCTCTCGGCCGACGTCGCGACGAGATTGCCGGCGGTTACCGAAGCTATACCCATGAGGCGCACGTCATATTCTACCAGATCAGCGATGGCGGCATCGACATCATCGGCGTGCCCCATCAGGCGATGGATCTGTCGCGGCATTTCATTTCCGAAGATGGATCGGATCACTGACTTTCACGCGCCGGTCCGGACCAGTGCACGCTTGAGCAGATGGTCGATCGACACCGCCCCGCCGCCCTTGGCGATCAGCGGCAACAGCAGGCCCGCCCAGCTCAGATGGGTCGGCCAGGCGTCGGGATAGACGAAGACCTCGATCACCGTCGTCATGCCGAGCAGCGCGATCGCGGCGGGGCGGGTGCCGAGGCCGAGCACCAGCAGGATCGGCCAGAGATGCTCGGACCAGGTGGCGGCGTGGGCGGCGACCACCGGATCGACCAGCGGCAGGGCGTAATCCGTGCGGAACAGCTCATAGGTGCCGTCGGTGATGGTCAGCAGGCCCTCGACCTTGGTCCGGCCCGACAGGAAGAAGATCGCGGCGATGCCGAGGCGCGCGACGAGCAGCAACAGGCTTTCGGGCAGCAGCCGTCGGGCCAGGCGCGACGCGCCCAGATAGAGAGAGATCGGCGATGGCATCTCGTGTCTCCAGGATGTGATCCGCGCGCCACCCCGCCGCAGGCGGGGCTTGCGGGTATGGCGCGCGGGTCGGCCGGCCGGGGGCAGGGCCGGCCACGGGGTGGGAAAGACGAGGTCTGCTTCACGCCTTCGGCGTCAGCGAACCCATGCCCTTCGGCGTCTTGATCGTCGTGCAGCTGCCCTTGGCGACATATTTCCAGGCGTCGCCCTGATAATTGGCGTGGCTGGTGCCCGCGCAGCTGGTGCCGGCGCCGGCCTTGCAGTCGTTCTTGCCGGCGAGCGCGACGCCATAGCATTTCTCCATCGGCTTGGCGCCGGCGGTGTCCGGGGCGGCGGCGACCGCGGAGGCGGAGAGGCCGAGCGCCAGGGTCGCGGCGATGGCGGCATAGTTGGTCATGCGAATATCCTTCCTGTGATCGATGAGCGCGATGCCGCGGCTGTCGTGCGGCTCACGGAAGGCCAGTTCGCCGGAGCGTCCCGCGCGGTTACATCCTGTGCCGACGCTATTTATTTCGCGCCCGCGCCCGTGCGGCGTAACCTTTGCGCGGCCCGACGCGAATGCGTGACGGGGAGCGCAGGATGCGAGCAAGCGAAGATCAGTTGAAAGCCTGGATGATCGGCGGCCTCGACGGCGATGCCGGCGCGCACGCTTCGCTGCTTCGCGCGCTCGTGCCGATGCTCCAGGCCTTTTACCGGCGCCGGATGGGCGCCAGCGACGATGTCGAGGATCTTGTGCAGGAAACGCTGATCGCGGTGCATGGCCGCCGCGCCACCTATGACCGCAACCGGCTGTTCACCGGCTGGCTGTTCGCGATCGCGCGCTACAAGATGATCGACCATTTCCGCCGCGCGAAGGTCCATTGTCCGATCGAGGATGTCGACGACATGGTCATCGCCGAAGGGTTCGAGGATGCGAGCCTCGCCCGAATGGACATCGATCGCCTGCTCGGCGGACTGCCGCCCAAGCAGGCGGCGGCGATCCGCCGGACCCGGATCGATGGCGACAGCATCGCCGACCACGCCGCCGAAGCCGGGATCGGCGAGTCCGATGCCAAGATATCGATCCACCGCGGCCTCAAGGCGCTGGCGGCGCGCGTGAAGGGACTGGGCTGATGGATACCGAGATGCTCATCGCCTCGCTGGCACGCGACGTGAAGCCGGTCCCGCGCGGATCGGTCGGTCGACGGATCGCAATCGGGATCGGCGCGGGCGCGGTGATCACCGTGGCGATCGTCGGCGCCTGGTTCGGCTTCCGCCACAATTGGGCCAGCGTGCTGGGCGGCTATCATTTCTGGGTGAAGTGGCTCTACACGGTCTCGCTCGGGTTCGGGGCGATCGTCGCGACCACCCGGCTGGCGCGACCCGATCCGCGCCCGGTGCCTTATCTCTGGCTGCTGCTGGCAGCGCCGGTCGCGCTGCTCGCGATCATCGGCGTCGCCGAAATGATGCGGGTGCCGTCGAGCGACTGGCTGGCGATGTGGCTGGGCAGCAGCTGGCGCCATTGCTCGCGCAACGTGCTGATCCTCGCGCTGCCGATCTTCGCCGGGCTGCTCTGGTCGTACCGGCGGCTCGCGCCGACCCGGCTGCGGGTGGCAGGCGCCGCGGCGGGATTGGCGGCGGGCGCGTTCGGTGCCGCGCTCTATTGTCTCCATTGTCCCGAGGTCTCGGCGATCTTCGTGCTGACCTGGTACACGCTGGGGATCGGCGCGATGACGCTGATCGGGGCGCTGCTCGGGCCGAAGCTGCTGCGCTGGTAAGTTTATTCGGCTGCCGGCCGGGTTGAATGTAACCGTGCGCGGGCGCGCTGCGAACTCCCTCATGCCATTCCGGCGATGAACCTATCTGGGAGATTGATATCATGACGAATATCCAAAACGGCGCGAAGTCGATGATGAGCGTGGCCGCCACCGCCGCGCTGCTCGCCATCGCCGCGGCCTCTTCGGCGCCGGCCTCGGCCGCGGGCGCCAGCGCCAAGCTGGTGCATTGCTATGGCGTCAATACGTGCAAGGGCACGTCGGACTGCAAGACCGCCAGCAACGACTGCAAGGGCCAGAACAGCTGCAAGGGCCAGGGCTTCAAGGAGATGTCCGAAAAGGCCTGCGCCACCGCCGGCGGCAGCCTGACGATGCCGAAATAAGTCCGACCATGGCCCGGCCCAGTGCGGCCGGGTCAGCTCCTATGAGGTTGCGATGCCTGTTTCGTCCTTTTCCGGTTTCGGCCTCGGTCTGCGCAAGGACCATTATCGCGATATCCTCGAGGGCGATTTGCCGCTCGATTTCGTCGAGGTGATTTCCGAAAACTACATGATCGACGGTGGACGCCCGCGTGCCATCGTGCGCCGGGTGCGCGAGCGGCTGCCGGTGGCGCTGCACGGCGTGTCGATGTCGGTGGGATCGGCCGATGGCGTCGACCGCGCCTATCTGCGGCGGTTGCGCGCGCTGGTCGACGAGATCGACCCCCTGTTCGTGTCGGACCATCTGAGCTGGACCCGCATCGAGGGCCATAGCGCGCATGATCTGCTGCCGCTGCCCTATGACGAGGAGGCGCTCGAGATCGTCTGCGCCAATATCGATATCGCCCAGCACGAACTCGGCCGCGCGATGCTGATCGAAAATCCGTCGAGCTATATCGCCTTCGCCGGCACGGCGATGACCGAATGGGAATTTCTCGGCGCGGTCTGTGCCCGCACCGGCTGCGCGCTGCTGCTCGACCTCAACAATATCTTCGTCAGCGCCGTCAATCATGGCTTCGATCCGATCGTCTATATCGACAGCATGCCCGCCGACCGGGTGCGCCAGATCCATCTCGCCGGGCATAGCCGGGGGCAGAGGGCGAATGCGGGCATGCTGATCGACACCCACGACGCCCCGGTCTGCGACGATGTCTGGGCATTGTACCGGCACGCGATCGCCCGGGTCGGCCCGGTCGCGACGATGATCGAGCGCGACGATGCGATCCCGCCGATCGGTGACCTCATCGACGAACTGGCCATCGCGCGGCGCATCGCCGCGGCCGATGAAAGGCGGGCGGCATGAGCCTGCTCGCGTTACAGCGCGACATGCTCGGCTGGCTGGCCGATGCGTCCGAAGATGCCGCGGATCGGATCGCGATGGCCGCAGCCGACGAGCGGGCCGCCAGGGCCGGTCTCGGCATCTATCAGAACAATTACCGCGCCCAGCTTGTCGCCTGCCTGTCCGAGGGCTTCGAACGGGTGCGGCTCTGGATCGGCGAGGAGGCTTTCGCGGTGGCCGCCGCGACCCATGTCGACCGGACGCCGCCGGCGGGCTGGACGCTCGACGCCTATGGCGCGGATTTTCCCGAAACGCTGGCCCGTCTCTATCCCGACGATCCCGAAATCGCCGAGCTCGCCCGGCTCGATCGGGCGCTCGCCGATGCCTTTGTCGGCTCCGACAGCGCAGTAGTCGATCCGACGGCGCTGGCGTGGGTCGACTGGGACGCCGCGCGGCTGACATGGGTGCCGACCTTGCGGGTCGACGTCGTCACCACCAACGCGCCGGCGATCTGGTCGGCGCTGTCGGCGGGCGCGATGCCGCCGGCAGCCGCATCGTTGTCCGATCCGGCATGGCTGCTGATCTGGCGGCAGGATTTCGTCGCGTGCTTCCGCGCGATCGATCGCGCCGAACGCCTGGCGCTCGTGCAGATCGGCGAAGGCGAGAGTTTCGGCATGGTCTGCGCCGCGTTGGTCGAGGCGCATGGCGTCGACGACGGCATCGCGCTGGCGAGCGGCATGTTGTCGCGGTGGATTGCCGACGGGCTGATCGCCGCGGTCGTATAGTCGCCGCACCCGAAAAGCCTTTTGCGCGTTGTGTCGCCACAACCGACAGGACGAGGCGATATTGCAGGCAATCGGCAGCGCGGCCCGGCGCAGGATCATCATCGGCGCGGCGATCATCGGCGGAGTGCTGGCATCGCTGCTCCTGCTGCTCGCCGCCTTCCCCTGGGGTGTGACAAGGCCGCTCGCCGAACGCGCGCTGTCGCGACAGTTCGGGCGGCCGGTGACGATCGCGACGATGGCGCGTGCCGACCATTTCTCCTTCCATCCGGTCATCCGCGTCGGCGGCCTGCGCATTCCGCAGGCGGGCTGGGCCGGAACGGGCGACCTGATCCGGATCGACCGTGCGACCGTGCGGCTTGCCGCGCTGCCGCTGCTGATCGGCCGGTTCCGGCCCGACAGCGTCGCGATCGACGGCGCGGCGATCGATCTGGTCCGCGATGCCCAGGGCCGTGAAAGCTGGCGCAACGGGCCGAAGCGCGACGATGGCGGCGATGGCGGACGGCCGCATCTCGGCGACCTCAGCGTGCGCAACGTTTCGCTCGCCTATCGCGATGCCAAGCGGCAGCGCGACGTCGCGGCGCGGCTGGCGATCGATCCGGTCCAGGGCCTGCGCCTCGACGGCGACGGCCATGTCCGCGGCACCCCGGTCCGCGTGTCGGTGCGTGGCGCGAAGCTCGTCGAAGGGCGCTGGCCGTTCCGCGCGGCGATCACCGGGCCCGCGCTGACGATGCGCTTTGCGGGAACGATGGATCATCCGCTCGACATCGGCCATCTCGACGCGACGGTGAGTGCGCGCGCCGCCAATCTCAACCTGGTCGATGCGATCGTCGAGGCGGGGCTGCCCCGGACCCAGCCGGTCGATCTGCGCGCGACCGTCCGCCGCGACCGGCCCGATTGGCGGGTGACGAAGCTCAGCGGGACGATCGGCCGCTCGGCGGTCGCCGGTGAGGCAACGATCCGCAAGCGCGACGGACGCCACCTGATCGACGCCACCCTGAACAGCGCGCGGTTCGATTTCGACGACCTGTCCGATGCCGAGGGGCGCGCGCGGGCGGCGGCCAAGCGCGCGCTGTTCGGCCGGCGGCTGGTGCCCGATACCGCGATCGACCTCGACAATGTCGCGCGCACTGACGGCACGCTCAGGGTCCATGTCGCGCAATTGCTCTGGGCTGGCCCGTCGCCGTTCCGCTCGCTCGACGCGGTGCTCAAGGTCGATCACAAGCGGCTGACGATCGCGCCGCTGCGGCTCGGGTTGATCCACGGGACGATGGCGGGGCCGGTGACGGTCGAGCAGCGCAAGGACGGCGATCCGGTGCTCACCACCGACCTGCACCTCCAGGGCGCGCGGCTGAACGATTTCGTGCCCGATGCCGGGATCGACGGGCGGATGGACGGCGTACTGCGGCTGGCGGGCCCCGGCCGCACCGTGCGCGCCGCGATCGGCCGGTCGACGGGCGCGGTCGCGATCGTCGCGCGCGACGGGCTGTTGCCCGCGCGCACCGCCTCGCTGCTCGGCCAGGATCTGGCGCACGGCCTGTTCGGCGGCAAGGACCAGCAGGCCGAACTGCGCTGCGTCATCGCCCGCTTCGACGTGCAGGGCGGCACCGCCCGGCCGGCACCGCTGCTGATCGACACGTCGCGCGCGCAGAGCCGCTTCGCCGGCAGCATCGCGCTGGCCGACGAGCGGATGGCGCTGACGATGCGCGGCATTCCCAAGGCGAAGACCGCGCTGCGGCTCGATGGTGAGATCGGGGTCGGCGGGACGATCAAGGCGCCCGATATCAGCCTGCCCGGCAAGGGCGGCGCGGCGGGCGCGCTGCTCAGGAGCGTCGGCCGGCTGTTCGGCGGCGATGACGGCCCGGTCGCGGGCGATGCCGACTGCGACGCGCTCGCCGTGCGGGCTCTGGGCATGGCGCGGTAGGCCGACCCCGCAAACGCCCGTTACTGCGTGAATTCGTCGGTATCGCCGGTCGCCCGTCGCCGATTTGCGCGGTTAGGCGGCATATTCCGTCGACCAGCCCAATCCGCCGTCGGGGCGGTCGATTATCCTCGCCGTGTTCCGGGCGATCCATCCGATCGACGCAACGCACATATCGAGGAGGAATGAACGATGGCTTTCCCGACATCCGTCAATGACCAGATCACCGACTCCGTTTCTCAGGCCAACACCAAGGTGCTGGGCGATGCGCCGGCGATCGCGATGGGCAATCTCTACCAGGCGACCGCCCAGGCGCTGGCCAATGCCGCGCACAACGCCACCAACGCGCAGCAGCAGAGCTATGTGATCGCGCAGTCGGCGACGACGATGGGCGTGGCGACGCTCTATTCGATCGACACCGCGTCGACCGGCATCGCCACCAAGAGCATCCTGTCGAGCTGATCGGGCGGCATCTCGATGCCGAACGAGGCGGGGGCCCTGCCCCCCGGGCCCCCGCCGACGATCGCGTGATCGCACCGTGACGACGTGCCGATGCGGCGGCGGTGGATGCCCGGGCGAACCGGGATCGCATGATCCGCCGCCGGCCACCGGATTTTTCGAGGAGCATCCCGAATGCCGATGAAGATCGCGATCGTGGGAGGCGGCTGCGCCGGCCTGGCCGCCGCCGGCCGCTTCCTCGAAAAGGCCGAGATCGAAGTGGTCCTGGTCGAGGCCGCGCACCGGCTCGGTGGGCGCGCGTGGACGTCGGATGCCGATGGCCTTCCCGTCGATCTTGGTCCGCAGTTCATCCAGGAACCCGAATATAACCCCTGGTACCGGATCATGGTCGCGCTCGGTCGCGGCTACAGGCAGCCCGACGTCAAATACCGGTTTCGGGTCCATGACGGGGCCGGCTGGAGCGATGCGCTCAACCCGCCGGGCACCGCCTTTTTCAACGATGTCATCGAACGCGGATATCGGGAGGCGGCGGTCCTCGACAACAAGGCGCCGCTCGGCGTCTATCCCGGCGACGATCAATATGTCGGTCTCGCCCTGGGATCGAGCGGCTATGGCGCGATCGCCGAGTCCGCCGAGCCCTGGCAATATGTCGCCGGCGACAATGCGCGCCAGGCCGATCCGGACATGCAGTCGGTGAACGACGATCCGCGATACCGGAACGACGGCGTGACGAGCAGCGACAATATCTATGTCGATGGCGGGTTGGGCAAGCTGGTGAGCGATTTCGCCGACAGCCTTCGCGATCGCCAGGACGGCCGCTTCACGGTCGGCCTCGATACCGTGGTCAAGGCGATCCGGTCGACGGCCGAGGGCGTGGAAATCGTCACCAATGCCGACAGCATCATCGCGGCCAATTATTGCATCGTCACGGTGCCGTGCAGCGTCATCCCGCAGATCAGCTTCGATCCGCCGCTGTCCTATGAACGCACCGTCGCCAACGGCTATATCCAGCTCGGGTCGTACAAGAAGGTCGCCTTCCGCCCGACGCAGTTCCCGCGGGTCGAAGAGGAAGACGATCAGTGGATCGATGCGATCGCGACCGAGACCGAACATTATATCTACGACGGCGACGCCAAAGGCTGTTGGCAATATTTCAGACTGCCCAGCGACGACGGGATCCTGATCTGCGTCGCCGCCGGCAATTTCGCGGCCAGGCTCGATGGGGTGACGCCGTCGCAGGCGATGGAGATGGTGCAGCGGCTGCTCGCGCAGGCCTATCCCGGCGGCGACTTCACGCCGCAAAACGGCAACTACATGGTCACGAACTGGTCGGCGCAGCCGCATATCCGCGGCGCCTATTCCTACACGCGCTACGATGGCGGGCCCGCGGACGATCCGACCGCGCTCGGTGCGCGGCCGAAGATCGCGCAGCCGCATTACCGGATCCATTTCGCGGGCGAGGCCAGCTGGCTCCCCGAATATGGCACGATCGCGGGCGCCTATAAGTCCGGGGTGCGGGCGGCAGAGGAGATTTTGAGCCTTATCGGCCTGTGATCGCCATCCGGCCGCCTCGGCTGCCGGCGAACCGGGCGGGGTGATGGATAGGGGGCCATTGCCCTCTCTTGCACGGGACTGTTGCAATGTCGGGAAAGTCGATTCCGGACCTCATCGAGGAAGCGCTCATCCCGGGTTTCGCACTGGCACATCATCGCCGCGCGATCGTCGCGTGCGATGATGATGCGGGCGCCGATGGTGGCGAAGGCGATGGCGAAGAAAACCGTCGGGCGAGGTTACGCGCCGAACGCACCCGCCATGTCGCCGAGATGTTCCGGATCGTGTCGCAGGAGCCCTACTGCATGACCTTCCCCGATTTTCGCTGCGATGTCGGACTGGGGTCTGGCCGGGCCGATTTGGCGGAAGCGAGGAGGGGCACCTTTGTTCGTGTCCGCGCTCGCACCGGTTTTGGTGAAATAAGTATGCTGTTATGTAAAGAAATTAAATTGGATAATATTAAAAAAACAAATTAAATTTCATTTTATTATTATAATTATTGGAGAATTTTATTATGTCAAAAATATTAAATATATTATCAAATCTTGAAAATAAAGCTGAGGGTTATGCAAGGTTGCCTGGAGGGGGAGAGCTGATCGATGATATGGGAGGCCAGTGGAGTCAGTCTGAAACGGTCGAGCAATCGGCAAAAAGAAATAACATTAAATATAAAAATATAACTAGCACAAATATCGTAAAATTATCAGCGAAAGCAAACATAATTCTCGGAAGTGCAAAAGATGTATTGGAAAAAATCACAGAATATATTCCGTCGGTTGTAGAAATTTCGTCGGCCATATCTCCTATTCCGTTATCGGCTATATCTAAATCCATAATGGCTTCAAAAAGCGCGATAGCGATATTGAGTACTTTGGATAAAATAAATCAGCTAAAATATTTATTAGAATTTAGCGATTCAGAGATAAAGGCAAATATTTCTAATATCTCAAATGAAGAGATGGAGGTGTCTAGGGCAATTCAGTATATAATCGCAAAAAAAACTAAAAAATATTACAGATTATTGATTGGAGTCGTTCCAGGGGTGTCGAATTTATCTACCTTGCAAAAATTCGGAAAATTCGCCCAAAAAACGATATCCGGAACAAAGGGAAAAAATAGAAAAATATATTCAAAAATTATTCATAGAAATGCGAGGCTTGATAACGAAATTGCTGCTAGTGTAATTTTCATATTATTCGACAACGATGAAAATGTAGCTAAGGTTATTATAGATGG
Source organism: Rhizorhabdus sp. GW822-FHT03C02 (assembly GCF_058801765.1). Lineage (NCBI taxonomy): Bacteria > Pseudomonadati > Pseudomonadota > Alphaproteobacteria > Sphingomonadales > Rhizorhabdaceae > Rhizorhabdus > Rhizorhabdus sp. GW822-FHT03C02. Next base: position 239,324 of record NZ_JBXANN010000007.1, on the reverse strand, counting down.
TGTGGATGGTGACAATTATATTTTCGAAAAAATAGCGTCGACGTAGAGGTGGGGTTCGACAGATTTTGGTGACTGCTCTCTGAAAGGACCGAGCAATGCCCGTTCCCATGACCGTCAACAGCCAGATTACCGATGCGGTGACCCAGGGCAATGTCCAGCAGCTCGCGGTGTCGCCGGCGGTCGCGGTCGGCAATCTGTTCCAGGCGCTAGCCCAGGCGATGGCCAATGGCGCGCATAATGCGGTGTCGGCGCAGCAGCAGATCTATGTGACCGCCCAGGCCGCCGCGACGATGGGGGTCAGCCTGATCTTCTCGGTCGATACCGCCGCGACCGTTCCCACGCCGCCGGCCAAGCCTGCCGCCGGCGGTTGACGCCATCCGGCCCCTTGCGCCGGGTCGCGGACCATCGGCGATCGCGATCAACGGAGGACGCCATGCTCGGAAAAATCGTCAACGATGCCGGGAAATTCCCATATGATTGCGTCGGGCTGCTCGAGATCGAGCTCGCCGACGGGCGGATCATCCATGGCAGCGGCGCGCTGATCGATTGCCAGCATGTCGTGACCGCGGGGCATCGCATCAAGTTCGACGGCGCGCTGGCGCGGCGGGCGGTCTTCTACCCGAAATGCAATGGCGGGGTGCCGATCCCCGGCGTCCGTGCGCGACACGGCTTTCTCAAGTCGAATTTCGCGAAGTCCGCGACCCCGGCCTGGGATATCGGCGTCTACCGGCTGATGGCGCCGATGCCGGCGCTCGCTTATGGCATGGTGCCGGCTTATGCCGAGCAGAAGCTGGGCGCCGCCACCGCCGCCGCCTGGCGCTATTTCGCGCCGGTCGCGCAGCCAGGCCCGGAGGGGTTGATCGGCGCGAAGGTGAAGATTTGCGGCTATCCCGAAGCGGCCGGCCCGATCATGCGCAAGCAGAGCTATGAGGTGGCCGCGGTGGAGATCGCGCGGAACATGCTCAGCTATGCCGGGGACAGCGGCCCCGAGGTGAGCGGCGGCCCGATCTTCGCGACGCGGCGGACCGCGGACGGTACCCGGCTGGCCGATCTGATCGGGGTCCATGGCGGCATGTCGTTCGACGAGGCCGACGATTTCACGGGCACGCTGATCACCCCGGCGATCCGGCAATTCCTGGTCAGCGCCTGCACCGTGAAGAGCGGGATGCCCCACTTCGTCCTGCAGATCCAGTAGGGGTGGGCGGCGGTCCGCCGCGGCGATCGGGCCGATCCGCGGCCAGCCGCGATCGCCCGCACCCGGCTGCCCCATATGCGATCCCGAATTCCGAAGATGATGGCGTATCCTCGATCGATGGGCTCGGGGGATCCGCCATCGTTGCGATAGCGAGCCGCCGCCTTTCAGCTATGTCCTTGTATCATTTGCACGGATTTCGCGTGCGATCGTCGATCCCACCGCAATTTCCGTCATCGCCACCCGAAAAACCATCGTTTCGCCCAATCGCCGACCGGCCGACCGGCCTATCGTGACGCTGTTCCCGGGCAGTCTGCGGATCGCCCGCGACATCAGCAGGAGAATGGACGATGGCTTTCCCGACGTCGGTCAACGATCAGATCACCGATTCGATCACCCAGGCCAATACCAAGGTGCTGGGCGATGCCCCGGCCGTGGCGATGGGCAATCTCTACCAGGCGACCGCGCAGGCGCTGGCCAATGCCGCGCACAATGCGACCAACGCCCAGCAGCAGAGCTATGTCACCGCACAGACCGCGACGACGATGGGGGTCGCCACGCTCTATTCGATCGACACCGCGTCGACCGGCATCGCCACCGAGGACATATTGAAGACCAAGGTCGCCGGACTCGGCTGATCATGCCGTCCGTCGCGCGCCGGACCGCTTGCCGCCTCTCGGGCGCCGTGGCCGCAGCGGCATAATCGGGCGGTCGATCAGCTTCCCGTTCCCAGGTCTCCCAACACGAGGATCATGACATGGCTTTCCCGACATCGGTCAACGACCAGATCACCGACTCCGTTTCCCAGGCCAACACCGAGGTGCTGGGCACCGCGCCGGCGATCGCGATGGGCAATCTGTTCCAGGCGACCGCGCAGGCGCTGGCCAATGCCGCGCACAATGCGACCAACGCCCAGCAGCAGAGCTATGTCACCGTCCAGTCGGCGACGACGATGGGCGTGGCGACACTGTTCTCGATCGATACCGCCAGCACCGGCATTGCGACCAGCGACATATTGTCGAGCTGATCGCGCCATCCGGGCGCAACTGGCCGATCGCCACAGCCGCATGAGGATTTCGACCCATGGCCTTCCCGACCGCCGTCAACGACCAGATCACGGATACGGTGACGCAGACCAACGTCCAGGTGCTGGCGACCGCGCCCGCGGTCGCCATGGGCAACCTCTATCAGGCGACCGCGCAGGCGCTCGCCAATGCCGCGCACAACGCGACGATGGCGCAGCAGCAGATGTATGTCGCGGCGCAGGCCGCGACCACCACCGGCGTGGCGTTGCTCTATTCGCTGGGCACCGCGTCGGACGGCAGCGCGACCAAGAAGATCCTGGGGTGATGACGGCCCGGACATTCCCTTTCATCGACGACTGAAGGAGCGAACATCATGTCTTTTCCCACACAGCTCAACGATCAGATCACCGACTCGATCACCCAGGTCAACACCAAGGTGCTGGGCGATGCCCCGGCCGTGGCGATGGGCAATCTGTTCGTCGCGACCGGACAGGCGCTGTCCAACGCCGCGCACAATGCCACCAACAACCAGCAGCAGAGCTATGTCACGATGCAGGCATCGACGACCCAGTCGGTCTCGACGCTGTTTTCGATCGACACCGCCTCCGACGGCATCGCGACGCGCGATATCTTCAGGAGCGGGCTCGTGAAGAAGAAGTCGGGTGTCACCATCAACAAGGTGACCGGCAAATATATCTCGATCCCCTGATCGTGACGAGTGGCGGGTGACGATGCCACCCCGGCCGTAGTCCTGCTTTGATCGCCACCCGGACGCTCGGCCGTGGTTGATACAGGAGCGTCGGTTTCGGTCCTGATCGAAGTCGGCGAGGCGCCGGACGTCGCGATGGCGATGACCTATCTGGCGCTTGCCGGCAGCATCGGTCTGGTGATGAGCAACGCCGCCGCCACTCAACAGCGCGGCCAGCTGATCGGCGAGGCGGCGCTCGCCCAGGTGCTGGCGCTCATTCTTGCCAAGGGAGGTAGCTGATGGCCGATGGTAGCGTGAACGACCAGATCCTCGACGCGGTCTCCGACGTGGTGACGATCGCCAGCGGCACCGCGCCGGCCCAGGCCTTCGCGATGCTCGATGCCGTGATGGCGGAAACGCTGGGCATGGCGATGTACAACGCGGTCAACCGCCAGCAGGGTTCGAGCATGGTCGGGGCCGCGGCGGTCACCGCCGCCTGCGCGAAGATGCTGGGGGTGCCGTTCCCGGTCCCCCCCAAGCCCGCACCGCCGCCCACCCCGCGCGCTGTCGTCAATCCGCTGCCGCCGGTGCCGTCGTCGCCGGCGGCGGCGATCGCCGCCGCCGCGGCGGAGGCGCAGCAGGCGATCGACACGCTGCTGCTCGAGGAGTCGATGGCGACGGCGGAAGCGGAGAGCGCGCGCGAAAGCCTTGCGGCGCTGGCGGCGGCGAGCACCACGCCG
>NZ_JBXANN010000007.1:63464-235580 GCF_058801765.1 Rhizorhabdus sp. GW822-FHT03C02 | reverse complement strand
GACACCGACACCGACACCGACACCGACACCGACACCGACACCGACACCGACACCGACACCGACACCGACACCGACACCGACACCCACGCCGACGCCATCACCCACGCCGACGCCGACATAAACGGTGCCGCCGCCGTCAGGCCGCCCTTGATGTGAGGAACAGCCATGCCCGATCAGAACCAGGTCAACCCACAGGTTATCGATATCATCAACCAGTCGCATCTGGCGACGATGGCATCGCAGGTCGTGCTGACCAGCGGCGCCGGCAAGGCCTATCAATCGGTCGCGCAGTCGACCGCGATCGCGGTGCAGGACGCGACCGATGCGTTGCGCAACATATCGACGATCGCGACCACGGCCGCCGGCGTGGCGATGGCGCAATATCTGGCGACCGGTCTGCCGCAATATGCCGATGCGATGGGATATGCCCAGGACATGGTCAAGAACGCCACCCAGGATTATGCCGGAATTGGCGCGGCTGCCGCCAAGATCCTCAGTGACTTCCCATCCGGCTGATGAGGAGCTGAGGACATGACGATATCGGTATCGAGCAGGATATATCGGCCGTCAGGGCTGTCCGAGGTCGGGCGCGTCGTCGTCGCGATGATCGATGGCGGCCAGCAATGGCTGGACTGGGCGATGAAGGATCAGCAGGCGCGCTATCATTTCCGCGACGAGAGCACGCTCGTCGCCGGCATCCAGTCGGGCCTGCACGGCACGTCGCTGATGCTGCTGCCGCGCCTCGGCCTGTGGGTCAGTCCGGTCAAGCTCATGACGATGGGAGTGGCCGATTTGCGCATGCTGGCCCGGGCCGAAGGCGGCGCAGATCCGGCACCCGATCCCGCGGGCCTCCAGAATGTCCTCGCCCTGCACAATCTGGTCGTCCAGAGCGATCTGGAGCCGGTCACGGGGTTTCTCGCCGATCTGCAGGTCGGCGGTGCGCCCCTGTTCCAGGCGATGAGCCTGGACGACCAGATCGCCATGCTCGGCCTGCAGCGCGATGGCGACATGGCGGCGGTGCCGGGCACCGAAGCCGCCGCCTTTGCGGTCGCGCAAGCGCTGACGCCGATGGAGTTCATCGATTATTTCCGCGCCTATCGGGGCTATGCGGGCGGGCTCGGCGCGACGGGCCAGCCGCAGCGAGCGGCGGCGATGCAGGCGGCGCTCGATACGCTGCTGCCCCTGACCTTTGGCGCACTCGATTGTCCCAGCGTCGACGGGCTGGTGGCACCATGGGAAGTGGGGGCGGCGATCGGCGAATGGCTGCTGATGGGGCGCCAGATCGGCTTCGGTCGCGTGTCGCTGGCATTCCAGCAGTTCGTCACCAATGCCGGCTATGGCGGGCAGACCGGCAGCGAAGCACAGGCGATCGTGCGCGACTATCTGGTGCGCGCCCAGCTGCTGTTGAATGCCGCCGAGATCGGACGGGGGCGGCTGGGGCAGAATGGGGCGTCCTGCCTTTTCCATATCCAGTCGGACAGCGATCAGGCGGATATCGAACTGGCGCCGTCGGGCATGATCACCCTGCGCGGGTTCGGCCGGCTCGCGCCGGCCGCAGCCCCCGTCACAGACGCCAGCACGGAGGTTGCATCATGATCGACGATTCCGAAAACCAGCCGACGCCGGCCGACCAGCCTGCCGCTTCGCCGGTCGCGATCGCCCAGGCCGCGGTCATGGCGGCCGCCAATGCCGCCCGTATGGCGGTCGAGCAGGCATCCCAGTCGCGTACCGAACAGGCGGCAGCGGTTTCGGCGGCGATGGCGCAGGCCTTCGCCGACGCGCGGGACGCACAGGCGCGGGCCTTCGCCGCCGCCGAGGCGGCGATCGCCAATGCGGTGGCCGCTTCGGTGCCGGTCGCTCCGGCGACGCCCGCGGTCACGCCCACGGAGCCAGGCGCGAACGGCTGACCACAAAGCCCAATCGCCCGGAGATCATGCGATCATCGCACCGCCCATCCCCTATTGGCTGCGCCACGATAGGGTTAGATGCCATGCGAGTCCCTTAAACATTGCTTGTCCCATAATAAAAGCATGGATCGAAAAACGTGCCGTAAATCATTGAAATGATTGTTGACACGACTCGATACATTGCTTTTTAATCATGTTCTGCGGGGCAGGTAATATTATCGTGACACCGAAAGTCCGTTTGGCATGTCCATTGCCGAATTAGGGACGGGTCGCGGCCGTCTGCCCTTTTGAGCAATTTTCTTCGAGGGAATTGTCGTGGCATTTTCGGCGCATCATATTGGTGACGAACTGCTGACCAGCATCAGCGGATCGTTTCGAACCCTTCCCGATCTGCTCGATGCCCTGATGCGGGCGCTCGCCGAACGCGTGGGTCCCGTCAGCAGCTATATCCGCCTGCGCGGGATCGGGACCTTGGCGATCGGTCATCATGGTGGACAGGCGATGTCGGAGTGGCTCGGTGAACCCGCGGGGAGCGGCATGACGATGCCGGCGCCCGCCGACATGCCACCTCCGAAGCCGGCGCGGCTGGACGAAGGCGACGACCAAGCCGCGCTGCTCTTTCCCATCAGCTATGCCGGTGTCGAACTCGGCGAACTGTGTTTGGTCATGCCCGCGCCGCTCGATCCCACGGATCCGGCGCGCGAGCTGCTGCTGCATTTCGCGCGCCATTGCGGGCTGCTGGTCAAGCGCTACGAGGTACGCTGCTGGTCCGAACAGCGGCTGGGGCGGCCGTTGCTGCTGGTGGGCATGAGCAAGCCGTTGCGCGACCTCGAGCGCTTTCTCGAGCTTGCCGCCAGCAATGCGCTGCCGGTGCTGCTGCGGGGAGAATTCGGGACCGAGAAGGTCCAGCTCGCCGCGACGATTCATTGCTGCAGCCCCTGCGCGGCCGGTGCTTTCGTGCAGGTCGATTGCGCCGAGCCCTGGGGCGCCCCCGGAGCCTGGGTCGAACGTGCCCAGGGCGGCACCCTGTTCCTGAACGGGGTCGACGAACTCGATCCGCGATTGCAGCGGCAATTGCCCCAATATCTGCCGTCGCGGCTCGATCAATGGCTGTCAGCCCCGCAATCGCAATCGATACGGCTGATCGCATCGACGACCACCGATCTTCATGACCGGGTGCTCGATGGCACATTTTCGCGCGCCCTGCTCGCCGAACTCGATTTCCTGTCGGCGACGATACCGCCGCTGCGCGATCGGGCCGGCGATATCGACGCGCTGATCTGTCAGGCGCTCGAACGCAACGGCTACCGTGCCGAGGACAAGCGCACCGATACCCTGGTCGCCTTGTGCAAGGCGCATCATTGGCCCGAAAATCTGTTCGAACTCGAACGGGTGATCGCGCGGCTGGCGGCGATGACCGAAGGGCGCCCGATCCACCGCCGCGATATCTGCCGCCACGCGCCCGCGATCGTGCCGGAACGTTGCGAGGAAGAAGGCGTGGAGGCGAGCGAAGCCGATGACGAGAATGTGGAGCCCGACGAGGCCGACCGCTGGGTCCGGTTCGCGATCGGTGGAGCGGGAACGCGGCTGCAGGGGCTCCACGATGCGCTCGCCCGCGCGCTCGTCCATCTCGGCCAGCATTATGACGAGCCGATCGCTCTGGGGCAGCTTGCCTGGCACGCCAATGTCAGCCCGTCGCACCTGAGTTTCCTGTTCCGCAGCGGCATCGGCATGCCGTTCAAGACCCTGCTCAGCCACATACGCATCCACAAGGCGCGCGAGCTGCTGTCGGCCGACGGCCGGCGCAACATCACCGACATCGCGTTGAGCGTCGGCTTTGCGGATCTGAGTCATTTCGAGAAGAGCTTCCGGCGCATCGTGGGCCAGAGCCCGCGCGAATTCCGCCGCGCTGTGGCAAGCCGCTGACATGCAACGTCCGGCACGTTCGCCGGCACCATGGCAAAAGACCCGCCGGCATGGGATGCCGACGGGTCTGAAGGGAGGCCGCTGAGCGGGGGGGGGGTGCTAAAAGCGACCTCGGGGAACATAACCGCCAGAGGGATGCATGGTTCCCGGCATCGCCGAATTTTTTCATGTGCGGATCACCGCAGCAGTTTCGTTCCGCTTTCGAGCAGCTTGTCCTTGATCGTCGAGGCGAACAGCGCCAGCGTCGGCGGCAGGTCGAGCAGCGCATGGACCTTGTCGTCGAGCACGTCGATCCGCGCCGCCACACGCTGGCCGAGCGCCTCGACGGTGAAGGCGAGGGTGTCGCCCTCCCAGCGATGCTCGGTCACCCGGCCGCCGGGAATGATCCCGATCAGCTGGTCGAAGCCTTGTTCGATCTTCGCGCGCGCGCCGGCCCGGCCGGCCTTGTGGGGGATGTCGATGACGATCGGATCGGGCATGAAGCAACCTCGGACAGGAAAGCGGGTCAGTCTGGTTTCGGCAGTGCGCTGACCGCGACGCTCTGCGACAGCAGCTCGGCCTCGCCGAACACAGTCATGAAGGCGATGTCGGTGGCATCGCGGCCGACCGCGATCCGCACCAGTCCGTCGAGCGGGGCGAGCTGAGTGGCGTCGACCAGATACCAGTCATTTTCCAGCCAGACCTCGACCACCGCATGGAAATCGGGCGGGTTCAGATCCCAGGCATAGGCCGACACCAGCCGCGCCGGCACGCCCACCGCCCGTGCGAAGCTGGCCATCAGATGGGCGAAGTCGCGGCACACCCCCTGGCGCTTGACGAAGACGTCGACCGCGGTGGTCGATCCGTCGCTCGATCCGATGCGATAGTCGACATGCTCATGGATCCACTCGGCCATTTCGAGCAGCTTGGAGCCATGGTCGACGCCGGGAAATTCGCGCGCGACGAACGCCTCGAACTTGTCGGATTCGCAATAGCGGCTCGGCCAGAGATAGGGGATCACCTCGGGCGGCAGGTCGCGGCGCGGGGCGATATGGAGTTCGTCGATGCGGACCGGCCGGCGATCGACATCGACCACCGCCTGGTAACGTGCGCGGAAATAGTCATGGCCGAACATCCAGGTCCGCCGCCCGATCCCGTCCTCGCCCTCGGTGGCGCGGAGCGGGCCGACCCCGTCGATCGTCAGCAGATCGCTGACGATCGTCTGGTCGACCATCTGCGCGACCTCGATGGTCAGCAGCAGGTCGGTCGGCTGGCACAGCCGATATTGAAGGTCGGCGTCGATCTGAAGGCGCATCGGGGTTCCCGCTGTTGGACGCTGTGAACGCGTGAAGCCGCATCGGTGTCCGCACCATGCGATCGGCGATCGCAAGGAGGGGCAGCGGGCGGGCGTCAGCCGGTCATAGGGCGGCGCGCACGAAAAGGGGAGGCCGGTTGATGCGATGCAGCAAAAATTGCGCATCCATTCCCGCTGTCGCCGCTTGACGATATGTTCTCTTTTTGTTCTTATCGAAACATGGAACGAGTCACCCGCCACCATCTCGCCGATGTCATCCTGAACGCGCCCGGCTGGGCCCGGGTGGGGCTGACGATGACCGATCCCGATCTGCGCCTGCGCGCCGCCGACGAACTGGCGGGGACGATCGCCGACCGGCTGGGATTGGTGCTGGGCGAGGTCGACGACCGGACGATGGAACTGCCGTTGGGCGGGGCGTGATGGCTGTACCGATCCTCTTCGGAGCTATGCCACGATGGTCGTGAAAGGAGGGCTGGAAAGGTCATGGCGACGGCGACATGATGAGGACAAGACGGTGCCGGATCTCGCGCTGGCATGTCGCAAACCCGGAGCATTTTTTGAACCTCGGCGAACAACAGTAGCCGATATCGGCCAGGTCAACACGCGACTATCGACGCGGCATGTCATCGTCTACGCTGCCAATCAGGCGGTCCTGGAAGATTATTTTCCGATGTTATGTATTCCAGGCATGGATTTAAAAGTCGGAATCGAAGCGGAAGACGGCCGAAAACATATGATGTTGGTTGCCTGACAGGGCGGTGAACTGAAGTGTTTCATATAATTGACCGTGCTTCAGCGGCAGTTTCAAGGAGAAGCCGCAATCCGGGCCGGTCGCATATTGCCTGGCACGGATAACGTCTGTGCGTCGTTCTCTTGGAACGGCCCGGCCGATCCGTCTTTCGCCCAAATGGCATTCGATGCGATCGACATAGCCACCATCGGCGCGCAGGCTCCAGCCGCGCACTTCCAATATGTCGCTATGCGTGATCTGTACTTGATCGATGTACAGGGAGAAGCTTTCCTGGTCGCCGAGCGACGACGCATCGGCAATTACCCGTCCGGCGCGCTTGATGGTCATCATGCCGGCGGCGGGTGAGACTGTCGCCCGGTCATAGGTGAGCGGAAATTCCTCGATATTGGCCGCGGTGAAGCGCGTAGAAGCGCCCTTTGAATGGGTGAGGATGAACAGCAGGGAGTCGACCTTGAACTGTTCGGCCAGTCGCTGTGCCTCCGCCAGGTCCTCGTCGCTGTCATTGTGGGAAAAGACGATATATTTCCACTCGACGAACGGTCGCTGCGCCTGCCCCGCCATGAATTCCAGGAGAGCGAAGACCTTCGAGATGTCGCCGCCCCTGCGATAGCGCTCATAGGATGCTTGTTTCACGCCATCGCAGGATACGGTCAGCTTATCGAGATCGACGTCGATCAGAAGATCGGAGACGTCGACGCTGCCGCTGGTCGTAGCTTCCTGCACGCAGTGGGGATGCCATTTGCGGACCAGACGCGTCAGGTCGGCCAACCCTTCGTAGAGGAGCGGCTCGCCCCAACCCAGATAATGCGCCTCCTCTATCTCTATGCCGTTTTTCGAGCAGCTTTTCAGAAGTGCTTCGAGTGTCGCCGGCTGTAGATCCCATTTGCCGGTTCGTATCTTGCCCTCGCGTTTGCGCTGGCAGGACGGGCAGCCGAGGTTGCATGCCAGGGTTGGCTCGATCATCAACTTGATCCGGCTGCCCAACATGTCCTGCGCGACGCCGCCGCTCGAAAAGGTGTGGCACCCTTCGCACGTGCCTGGCCAGGGCACGCGCCCCTCGGCAAAAGACCGGCGGACATGCGCATAGATCGGACCGTCGATGACTTTGCGAATGTCCCAGCCGATGCCGGTGCTGACCTCGCCCAATATGATTCCGTATCCGCTACTGTCGTCGCAGGCCAGTTGGCCGTTGCTCTTCAAAGTAAGCATTCGCAGGATTCGGCAATCCATTGACATCTCCAGAGATTCGGCGCCGATTTTCCTGCATCTGGACACTTTGCGATGCCCAATGAAAGGAAATTTTTTCGCCGTCGACCGTTGGTCTCCGGACCGATTTGCGCCGGTTGACCCTTTTCGAAGATGATGGTGAGACGCGCGAACGGCTCTCAGGTGGCCGATCCTGCCTCCGCAAAGTCGGTCGAGACCGACACCGCGCGCCATTCGGCGACGATCGCGGCGTCCGACGCATGTTTCTCGGCGATCCGCGCGACGGTGTCGCTGCCCATCGGCAGGCGGACCGGCGGGTTAGGGGCGTCGGCGAAGGCGACGATCGCCTGCGCGAACTTGACCGGGTCGCCGGGCTGGTTGTGGCTGACGACCTTGGCGAAGCGGCGCACCGCGCCCGCGGTCTCGTCATAATCGGGGATCTCGGCCGGGCTGACGCTCAGCGAGGTCGCATCGAGGAAGTCGGTGCGGAAATAGCCGGGCTCGATCGCGGTGGCGTGGATGCCGAGCGGCGCCAGTTCGGCGGCGAGCGCCTCGGTCAGCCCCTCGACCGCGAATTTGGTCGAGCAATAGACCCCGAACCCCGCGCCGCTGGCATAGCCGCCGACCGACGACAGGTTCATGATCCGCCCCGAACGCTGGCGGCGCATGTAGGGCAGCACCGCGCGGGTGACCGCGAGCAGCCCGAACACATTGGTGCGGTAGAGCGCCTCGACCTCTGCTCCCGTCGCTTCCTCGACCGCGCCGAGCAGGCCGTAGCCGGCATTGTTGACGAGGATGTCGATCCGGCCGAACCGGTCGATCGCGGCTTTCGCGGCGACCTGCGCCTGCGCCTCGTCGGTGACGTCGAGCGCGACCGCGAGCAGATTGGGCTGATGGCCGAAGCGATCGGCGATCGCGCGTGGGTTGCGCGCGGCGGCGACGACCGCGTCGCCCTTGGCCAGCGCATGTTCGGTGATGAGAGCGCCGAAGCCGCGCGACGCGCCCGTGATGAACCAGGTCCGCATGATCAATCTCCTTGGGTTTGCGCCGGCCGATCCGGCGATGGGCAAGGGATAGGCCGATCCAAGAGATGAGATAATCGACTGGATTTTCGTATAGCTGTTGAGCATTATTCACTAATGCGTGCCATCGGCCCCTCGGACCTGACCTCCTTTCTCGCGGTCGCGCGGCACAGAAGCTTTCGCCGCGCCGCCGACGAACTCGGCTGCACCCCGTCGGCGCTCAGCCATGCGCTGCGCGCGCTCGAGGAACGGCTCGACCTGCGGCTCGTCAACCGCACCACCCGCAGCGTCGCGCTGACCGAGGCGGGCGAACGGCTGCACGCGCGGGTGGCGCCGGCGTTTCGCGACATCGACGACGCGCTCGACGATCTCAACAATTTCCGCGGCACCCCGATCGGCACGCTGCGCTTCAACGCCGCGCGGGTCTCGGCACGGGTGGCGCTGCTGCCGCTGGTCACCCGCTTCCTCGCCCGCCATCCCGGCGTGTCGGTCGAGATCGCGGTCGACAACGGGCTGGTCGACATGGTGTCGAAGGGCTTCGACGCCGGGGTCCGTTTCGGCGAGACGATCGCGCAGGACATGATCGCGGTGCCGATCGGCGGCCAGCAGCGCTCGGCGGTGGTCGCCTCGCCCGACTTCTTCGAGCGGCATCCCCGGCCGACCGAGCCCGAGCATCTGCAGGGCCTGCCGTGCATCGGGCTGCGCTTCCAGTCGGGGCGGCTCTATGGCTGGGAGTTCGAGAAGGACGGGGTCGAGCGGATCGTCGAGGTCGAGGGCCGGCTGATCCTCGACGACCAGGACCTGATGATCGACGCGGTGCGCGAGGGCGCCGGCATCGCCTATCTGTTCGAGGCGCAGGTCGAGGCCGACCTCGCCGCCGGCCGGCTGGTCCGCGTGCTCGACGATTGGTGCCCGCCTTATGCCGGCATGTATCTCTATTATCCGAGCCGGCGGCAGATGCCGGCGGCGCTGAGAGCGTTCGTCGATTTCGTGCGGGGGGCGATGCCCTGACGTCGCGGCCTTGGAGTATTTTCAAGTCAGGTGGAATTACCTGACGGCTCAGAAAATACGGAAAACAAAGACAATTTAGAGCATGTTCTGATCAATCTGATCAGGGCATGCTCTGGGCTGATAGAATAGCGGAAAGATGAGGAGAGCGGCGTGACGGCGACAGACGAACTGGAGCGCACTCACCGGAAGATCGCGCTGCGTGTGATCCCGTTCCTGTTCGTCTGCTACCTGTTCAACTATCTCGACCGCGTCAATGTCGGCTTCGCCAAGCTGCAGATGCTCGACGATCTCGGCATGAGCGACACCGTCTACGGGCTCGGCGCCGGCATCTTCTTCATCGGTTATCTTGCCTGTGGCGTGCCCAGCAACCTCATCCTGCAACGGCTCGGCGCGCGTCGCTGGGTGGCGGTGATGATGGTGGCGTGGGGGTTGTGCTCGACGTCGCTGCTGTTCGTGACCACGCCGGCCGGCTTCTACGCGTTGCGCTTCCTGACCGGCGCGGCCGAGGCGGGCTTCTTCCCCGGCATCGTCCTCTATCTCACCCGCTGGTTCCCGCGCGCGCGCCATGGCCGGGTGATGACGGTCTTCATGGCGGCGATCCCGGTTTCGGGGGTGCTGGGCGGGCCGCTGTCGGGCTGGATGCTCGACCATTTCTCGGGCGAGCAGGGCGGCATGGCGGGGTGGCAATGGCTGTTCCTGCTCCAGGGCCTGCCGACCATCGCACTGGGCGTGCTGACCTGGTTCGTGCTGAGCGACGGGATCGCGCAGGCGTCCTGGCTCGATCCGGCCGAAAAGCGGCGGCTGTCCGAGGCGCTGGCCCGCGACGCGCGCGACACGCCGTCCGGCGCCGCCGACAGTTTCAGAGCGGTGCTGCGCAATCCGGCGGTCTGGAGGCTGGGCCTGCTCTATTTCTGCATCCAGAGCGGGGTCTATGCGATCAACTTCTGGCTGCCGACGATCATCAAGGCGAGTGGCGAGAGCGCGCCGCTCAGGATCGGGCTGATGAGCGCGGTCCCCTATGGCGCCGCGACCGTGCTGATGATCGCGATGGGGCGCTCGGCTGACCGGCGCGACGAGCGGCGCTGGCATCTCGCGCTGCCGCTGATGCTGGGCGTGGCGGGGCTGACGATCGCCGCCGGCGCCACTGCCGGTCCGATGCTGTCGCTGTTCGGGATGACGCTGGCGGCCAACCGCCATCTCGGCGCCGGGGTCGCCGCCGGGGGATTTGCGCTGATCAATTCGATCGGCCAGATCGCCGGCTTCGTCAGCCCCTATGCGGTCGGCTGGATCAGGGATGTGTCGGGTGGGACGGCGGCGGCGTTGCTGATGCTGGCCGGGGCGATGCTGATCGGGACGGTCCTGGTGCTGCGCGTTCCCGTCCGCGCAGTGTGACTAAAAGTGCACTGTCACCGAATTACCCTGTCACCGAATTATCAGGTCGGGCGCGGAGGGTGTCATGTTTGGGTTTCGTGCTGGTTGAAACGGAGAGGGCGCCCCCGTAATTCAGGTGCGGATGGGACACAATCCCCGATTTTCATGACGGTCATCTGACCGGCGTTCGTCTCCGGGACGGGGCTGCCACCCTCTATCTTCGGCAGGTAGGCGGGGCTGATTGCGAACTCCTTCTCGAAGGCCTCGAGGCGCTGGCAATCGATGATTTTCGTGAGGGGAACATCATATCCTTCGTTGAAATCGTCACGGGGAGGGCGCCTGCGACGCACATCGACCTGGATCGCCTCTTCCTTCCTCCGCACCCTTCGGCTGCTCCGCAATATCACGAAAAACACCTGCTTTTCATGAGGCGGCAGTTGACCCGCATAGAAAATGCGAACGTCTGCCTGGTCGTCATCGACGCCTCATATGGCGCCAATCTTCTGGCGGTCTGCCGCGAGGTCTTCTGTCATCCATAGCGGCAACACACTATTGAAGAGAGTGCCCCGGTAGTCCGTGGGCCGACTTCACCCGAGCGGGAAGTCGGCCGGATCATCCTCCCAGGGATTGAAGATCGCGGCGCTGCTCGACCGTACGTCGCGGACGTTGCGGGTGACGAGGAACAGGTCGCGCTCGATCGCCGTCGCCGCCAGCAAGGTGTCGATCACGCCGGGCGCCTCGCCGGTTTCGCGCTTGACCCTGCCCGAGATCCGTCCCCAGCTTCGCACCACCTTATCGTCGACGGGCAGGATGCGGCCGGCAAAGCGCGCTTCGAGCGCATCGCGCGCCGCTGCATAGCGCGACCGGTGCGGATGATCGCTCGCCAGATTGTGGATGCCCTTATCATATTCGGCCAATGTCAGGACGCTCAGGAAGAATGTCTGTTCGGGCTGGCCGGCGGCCCACGCCTTGACGGTCGGCGCTCCGTTCGGGTTGATCAGCGTGGCGATGACATTGGTGTCGAGCAGCCAACCCTTCATAGGTCGAGGTCGCGTCCCGTGTCGGCCTCGCGTTCGAGGTCGAGGCCGTCCAGTCTCAGGCTTTCGAGGAAGGCGACGAGCGGCGCGCGGGGCTCCGCCGGCATCAGCCGCTCCAGTTCCTCGATGCTGATGATGACGACCGCATCACGGCCGCGCACGGTGACCCGCTGCGGTCCCTCATTGCGGGCCAGCCGTACGACCTCGCTGAAGCGCGCTTTCGCATCTTCGAGCTTCCAGCCGCTTGCAGACTTCAGGCCTTTGGGGCCATGGCGCATGATAGGTGGCGCGGACATCTTCGAGACTCCAACTGGTCAGATAGTCAGATATAGGAAGTTGTGTAAGTTGCGCAACTCACGCCCGGAGTTCGCCATGTCTCTCTGGCGGGCGATTGGCGCTGCGCATTTCAAAAGCGGACTCTACCGCTGCCCCTCATCCGCCAGCGGCCGCGCATAGCGGAGCAGCGCCGCGAAGGTGTTTCCAGGCTCCTCGATCATCGGCAGATGCGCCGAATGTTCGAACCAGACCGTCTGTTTCTTCGGCGCGCTCAGACGGTCCATCCATTCGCCGGCGAGCGCGGCGTCGGTGGTGTGGTCGTGGCGGCCGATCAGCATCAGCACCGGTACGTCGAGCTTCGTGATCTTGAGGAAGCCGACATCGGCGAGGCGCGGCCACAGGGTGGTGACGGTGAAGGCGCTGCCCTTGTCCCAGGCCTCGAGATCGGCGGGCGTATATTCGGGCGAGAGCCGCGGCGCGCGCAGGTAGAAATCGGCGTCGGCGCGGTAGGCGGCGAGCGAGCCCTTGCCGATCGCCCATTTGCGCCAGCCATCGGCCTTGTCGATGGTGAAGGCGCCGTCGGGATAGGGGGCGAGCGCCTCGATCTCGCGCACCGCCTGGTCATTGCCGTCGGCCTTCATCTGCGCGAGCGTCCAGGCGATGCCGCGCCGTTCATTCTCGCGCCAGTCGATCAGCTGGCCCATGCCGACATAAGCGTAGAGCAGGTCGGGCCGTTTGATCGCGACCGCCAGCCCGACCGACGAGCCCCAGCTATGGCCGAGCAGGACGATCTTCCGCTTGCCATAGCGCTTGCGCAGCAGCTCGATCAGTTCGATCGCATCGTCGCGATAGCGTTCGAAGGTGAGGGTGGACGCGAGCTTCGCCGGATCCTCGAGCCGGTAGGAGCGGCCAGCGCCGCGCTGGTCCCACTGGACGACGGTGAAGACATCTTCCCACGGCCGCTGGAACGCCCAGGCGATCGGCATCTCGACCGCGCCGGGGCCGCCATGGACGAACAGCAGGATCGGATTGGCGCGGTCGGCACCGCGGACATTGATCACCTGCCGCGCGCCGCCCAATTCGGCCTCGAACGTCTCCTGGATACCATTGGGGGTCACGATCCGGCCGATATCGGCGATGATCGCGCGGCCGGGGGCGTAGGGATCGGATGTGGCCGCCGCGTTGGGCGTGACCGCCGCGGCGGGAGCGGACGCGGCGAGCGCCAGCGTGGCGAGGGCTGCGAGGCAAAGGCGCATGGCCGATGCTATCATGGTTTCCGCCAGCGCCGCCACGGGGTCAGCGGCCGATAGCGCGGGATATCGGTCGGACCGCTGGTCTCGACCTCGATCAGCCCGCGCCGTTTGAGATGCCCGGTCGCCGCCTGCACCGAGCGTTTCGACAGGCCGGTGCGCCCCGCGAGATCGGCATGGCTGAGCGCGATGCGGCCGCCGTCGCCCGCCGCCCAGATCGCGAGATAGACCAGATAGGCCGACGGCCGCCGGTCATGGTTGACCAGATCGGCCATCAGCGTGTCGAGGACATAGCTATCGATCGTCAGCGCAACCATTGCCATAGCAATGGCTGCGTCGCTCGACCGGGTCAAGCATGGCTCCTAGCCTTGGCCCAAGGAGAACGACCGATGATCACCATGCTCAAATTCGCATCGATCCCCACCAGGGATCAGGACGCCGCGGTGCTGTTCTGGACCGAGAAGGTCGGCTTTCGGGTGATGACCGATCAGCCGATGGGGCCGGGCCAGCGCTGGATCGAACTCGGCATCCCCGGCGCCGACACCCGTATCGTGTTGTTCACGCCGGAAGGCCATGAGGACCGGATCGGCACCTTCTTCAACGGTTCGTTCGAATGCGACGATATCGATTACAGCTATCGCCAGATGCGTGCGAAGGGCGTCGCGTTCGAAGGCCCGCCCGAGAAGCAGCCCTGGGGCACATTCGCCAAGTTCAGCGATCCCGACGGCAACAGCTTTGTCATGTCGTCGCGATAGCGAGCGGGCTTGCCGGCCTCCGTTCGTGTCCCTCGATTGTCGTCATTCCGGCGCAGGCCGGAATCTCAGGAGACAACGTCGCGATGGCGTCTCACGAGATTCCGGCCTGCGCCGGAATCTCGTATGATGGGACGCCGTTGGCTTTGCAGGATGGTGAGAGCGGTGATGTCGATCATTCCAACCATCACACCGGCCGCGACTGCTGCCGACATCGACGCGGTGACGGCGCTGTCCCTGCGGCTTGCGCTATAGGACGCGGGGGCCGCGACGACCGATCAGCGGCAGCGCGATGCCGGCGAGGATCAGCGCCATGCCGGCGAGATGATAGCGGTGGAGCGTCTCGCCGAGCAGCAGCATCGCCAGCAGCGCGCCGAACAGCGGCTGGAGCGCGATCATCTGGCCGGCCGGGCCGGCGCCGATCTCGGCGACCGCCTTGTTGAACAGGAAATAGGCGAGCACCGACGGGAAGATCGCGACATAGGCGATGCCGAGCAGCGCGCCGTGGGTCGGGTGGAGCATCCCGGCCTGCCATTCGGCGATCGCCGGCGGCAGCATCGCCACTGCGCCGATCAGGAAGGTGACGAACAGGAAGCTCGCCGCCGCGATCGGGGGGCGCAGCCGCAGCAGGGTGGTGTAGAGCGCCCAGGCGACCACCGCCGCCAGCACCAGCGCGTCGCCGCGGCCGAAGCTGAGCGCGAGCAAGGCCGCCGGATCGGCGCGGAAGATGATGACGAGCACGCCGAGCGCGGCGACCGTCACCCCGGCGACCTGGGCGAGGCGCGGCCGCACCCGGAACAGGATCAGATCGAACAGCAGCACCGTTGCCGGGATCGCCGCCTGGATCAGCAGGGCGTTGGTCGCGGTGGTGGTGCGCAGCCCCGAATAGAGCAAGGCGTTGAAACAGCCGACCCCGACCGCGCCGAGCAGCAGGATCGTCCGCCAGTGCCGCCGGATCGCGGCGGCGTCGGCGGGCAGCGTCGTGCGCGCCCAGGCCAGCAGCACCAGCAGCGCACCGGTCCAGCGGAAGAAGGCGAGGCTGAACGGCGGGATCGATTCATGGACCGCGCGCGCGACGATCGAGTTGCCCGCCCACAGCAGCATGACGAGGCTGAGCGTCGCATAGACGCGGGCGGTCGACGGGGTTGGGGACGGGGCAGGGGAAGGCATATCGCCCCGCGCTTTAATGACCCCCGCCGCCGGCCGCCAGCGGTCCTTTCGGCCTGGGCGACAGCCACACCACCGCGGCGGCGAAGAACAGCACCGCGGCGGTCAGGTAGAAAGTGTGGTTGACCGCCAGTGCGACCGCTTCCTGGTCGACGATGTTGCCGATCATCTGCCGCGCCTGCTCCATCGACATCCCCGAGGCGCTCAACTGGCGCTGGACGTCGTCGGGCTGGAGCTTGGAGGCGAGGTCGTTCTGCGCGACCCGCTGGGCATCGCCCCAGACGGTGAGCGCGAGCGAGGTCGAGATCGCCACCGCCATCGTCCGCAGGAAATTCTGCAGGCCCGCCGCCGATGCGGTCTCGTCGGGGCGGACCGTGCTCAGCGTCAGGCTGGTCAGCGGGATCATCATGAACGACATCGCGAAGCCCTGCAGGATCTGCGGGGTCGCCAGCGTCCAGAAATCGGCGCCGCTGTTCCACTGCGCGCGCATCAGCGACATGCAGCCGAGCCAGGCGACCGCGCACGACACCATCATCCGCGGGTCGACCTTGCCGATCATCCGCGCGGCGATCTGCGAGGTGGTCAGCGCGGTCAGCGCGGTGAAGGCGGTGACGACGCCGGCCTTCTGCGCGGTATAGCCCATCGACAGCTGCAGCCATTGCGGGATGATCACGATCGACGCGAAATAGGCGCCGAAGCACAGAGCGAGGGTCGCCACCGCCGCGCTATAGCCCTTGTAGCGGAAGATCCGGATGTCGACGATCGGATGTTCCTCGGTCAGTTCCCAGATCACGAACGCCAGGAAACCGATCGCCGCCATCACCGCCAGCGCGACGATCTTGGGATCGCCGAACCAGTCATGGTCGCGGCCGATGTCGAGCATGACCTGCAGGCAGCCGATCCAGAAGACGAGCAGGGCGAGACCGACCTTGTCGATCGGGCGCTGGACGGTCGGGGTCTCGGCCGAGCGCAGCAGAGCGAACCCCGCCACCGTGCACAGCACCGCGATCGGGATGTTGATGAAGAAGATCCAGTGCCAGCTCCAATTGTCGCTGATATAGCCGCCGATGATCGGGCCAAGGCCGGGCCCGAGCAGGGTCGTCATCGCCCATAACCCCATCGCCCGGCCGCGCTGTTCGGGCGGGAAGATCCGCATCAGCAGGGTCTGCGACATCGGCATCAGCGGGCCGCCGCACAGCCCCTGGCCGATCCGGCAGACGACGATCATGCCGAGCGTCACCGACATCCCGCACAGCAGCGAGAAGAGGCCGAAGCCCATCATCCCGTAGAGGAACACCCGGACCGTGCCGAAGCGCTGCGACAGCCAGCCGGTCAGCGGCACGCAGATCGCCTCCGCCACCGCATAGGAGGTGATGATCCAGGTCCCCTGGTCGGCCGAGATGCCGAGATTGCCGGCGATGTGCGGGACCGAGACATTGGCGATGGTCAGGTCGAGCACGACCATGAAATTGCTGAGCGCCAGCACCAGCCCGGCGAGCAGGCGCCGGGACGGCGCGATCGCCGATGCATCATAGCTTTGCGCGGCCATCGGTCGGGCCCTATCGGCCCGACAGGTCGATTTCGACCTCGGTCGACAGCCCGACCCGCAGTGGATGTTCGGCCAGTTCCTTCGGATCGAGCGCGATCCGCACCGGCAGCCGCTGGACCACCTTGATCCAGTTGCCGGTGGCGTTCTGCGCCGGGATCAGCGCCATCGACGATCCGGTGCCGCCGCCGATGCCGGCGACCTTGCCATGATATTCGACGCTGCCGCCATAAAGGTCGGCGGTGACCGTCGCCGGCATGCCGACCTTGACGTCGCGCAATTGGCGTTCCTTGAAATTGGCGTCGACATAGACCTGGGCGACCGGGACGATCGCCATGATCGGGGTGCCCTGGGTCACGCGCTGGCCGACCTGGACCTGGCGCTTGGTGACGATGCCGTCGATCGGCGCGCGGATGATGGTGCGATCGAGGTCGAGCTTGGCGGAATCGAGCCGGGCCCGGGCGGCGAGCACCGCCGGGTCGGTGTCGACGGTCGATCCCGATACCAGCGCCTGGTTGGCGGCGAGTTCGCCGAGGGCTGCACCGCGGGTCGACTGGGCCTGCTTGACCCCGGCCTGCGCCAGCAGCATCGCCGCCTTGGCCGCGGCGAAGCTCTTGCGCGCGCTGGTCAGCTCGTCGCCCGAGACCGCGCCGCTGCCATCGAGCCGTTCGCGGCGCTGCAGGTCGATCTTCGCCTTGTCGAGATCGGCCTGGGCGGTGGCGAGCTGGGCCTGGGCCTGGGCGATGTCGGCGCCGCGCGCGTCGACCTGCGCCGACAGCGCGGTGCTGGTCGCGGCACTCTGGCGGAACTTGCGGCGGGCCTCGGCGAGGTCGGCCTGCGCCTGGGCGATCGCGATCCGGGCATTGGCCGGGTCGAGCCGCACCAGCACGTCGCCGCGCTTGACCGCCTGGGTGTCGGTGACCGCGACTTCGATCGCCTGCGCCGATATCAACGGGGTCACCTGCGCCATTTCGGCATTCACATAGGCATTGTCGGTGCCGACATGGTTGCGGCCGATCAGCAGATAATAGAGCCCGTAGAGCAGTCCGATCGCCGCGACCGCGATCGCGAGGCGGATCAGCCAGGTCTTGCGGGTCGCGGTGCGATCGGCCTGCGCCTGTTCGGCGGCGGCATCCTGCTTCTGGTCCTGAGGGGCGGGGGAGGCGTCAGCCATGCGAACTGTCCTTGGCGGTGATGGTCGTCGGGGTGGCGAAGCCGCCGCCCAAAGCGCGGATGAGGGCGACGTCGAGCGCGAAGGCGCGGGCGTCGAGTTCGGCGACCGCCTGGCGGGCGGCGACCAGCCGCTCCTCGACCACCAGCACGTCGAGATAGGTCGACAGCCCGCCTTCATAGCGCAGCCGTGCGATCTTGTAGGCCTCTTCGGACGCGGTCAGCGCGGTGCGGGCATTGCCGATCCGGTCGGCGAGCGCGCGCTGGCTGGTGACCGCGTCGGCGACCGCCTGATAGGCGTCGACCACGCTCTTGTCATAATCGGCGACCGCCTCGTCATAGCTGGCGCGGGCGCCGCGATACTGGCCCTGGATCGCGCCGCCATGGAAGATCGGCAGGCTGATCGCCGGGCCGGCATTGCCGTAGAGCGAATCCTTTTCGACCAGATTGCCCAGGCCCAGCGACTGGACCCCGATCAGCGCGCTTAGGCTGATCGCCGGGAAGAAGTCGGCCCGCGCCACCTTGATCCGGCTTGCCGCCGCTTCGGTGCGGGCGCGGGCGGCGGCGACCGTCGGCACGCGGCCGATCAGATCGGTGGTGGCACCCGCGGGCACGCCGTCGGTGACCGGAGCCGCGAGCGCGGGGCGGGCGATTTGTAGCCCGCGATCGGGGCCGGCGCCGACCAGCGCGGCGATCTGGTTGCGGCGCAGGGCGATCGCCTCGTCGGCGGCGGCGAGGTCGGATTTCGCGGTCGAGACCCCGGCGTCGGACTGGCGCAGGTCGCCGCGGGTGTCGAGCCCGCTCACCACCCGGCCGGCGACCAGCTTCTGGGTGCTGGTGCGGATCTCGAGCGTCTGCGCCTGGATGTCGCGTTCGGCGTGGAGCCGGGCGAGATCGGCATAGGCGCTGGCGATGCCGGTGCTCAGCATCAGCCGCGCCTGCGCGGCGTCGATCTCGGCGGCGCGGGTGTCCGAGGTCGCCGCCGCCAGCGCGGCGCGGTTCTTGCCCCACAGGTCGATATCGAAGTTGAGATCGAGCGAGGCCTTGCCATTGTCGAGCCAGCCCTTGGGGACAAACTCCTTGGGGAAGCCCATATTATAGCTTTGCTTGGTGTAGCCCGCGCTGCCTTCGGCATCGATCGACGGCAGCAGCGCGCCGCGCGCCTGCTGGGCGAGGCCCGCCGCACGGCGGAAGCGCGCCGCCGCCGCGGCGACGTCGGGCGAGTTGTGCAGCGCCTCGTCGATCAGCGCGTCGAGCTGGGGGTCGCGATAGCCGGTCCACCACGCCTGGTCGGGCCAGCGCGCGGTCGCACCCCCGGCCGGGTTGCCCGCCAGCACCGTGCCCGCCGCCACCGTCTCTGGACCGCGGACAAGCGGCTTTTTGCCTAGATCGGGCATCGGCGCACAGCCGCCGAGCAGCAGCGCGCCGGCCAGCGCGACCGAGGATGTAGCCTGGAAAAATCGAGTCGCGATCATGATCGTACCGTACTGTGTGGTATGGAAACGCCATTGCGCCGCAGCGATGACCTTGTCAACCAAAAAACCGTACTATATGGTACGGCCATGAAGACCAGTGCCCTTTCGATGTGCAGCCGCCGCGAACTGCGCCGCCAGGACCGGCGCGAGGCGATCCTGGCGGTCGCCGCGCAGTCCTTTCTCGAGCGCGGCTATGCCGGCACCACCATGTCGGGCATCGCGGCAACGCTCGGCGGCTCGAAAGGGACCCTGTGGAGCTATTTTCCGTCGAAGGAGGAGCTGTTCGCGGCGGTGATCGATCAGAAGACGATCGCCTTCCGCGCGCATCTTTCTGAAATCCTCGATCCCCATGGCGAGCTCGGCGAGACGCTGAAATGCTTCTACGCCAGCCTGATGACCAAGGTGACCTCGCCCGATGCGATCGCGCTGCACCGGCTGGTGGTCGCTGAGGCCGGGCGTTTCCCCGAAATGGGGGTGATCTTCTACGACCGCGCGCCGCAGCTCACCCACCGGCTGCTGGCGGATTATCTGGCGGGGGCGATGGCGCGCGGGGCGATGCGCCAGGGCGAGCCGATGGCGCTCGCGCGGATGCTGACCAGCCTGTGCCTGTCGGGCTGCCACCAGCAATTGCTGGTCGGCCTGATCGACCGCGCCACCCCCGAGCTGATCGCGGTCGATATCGACCGCGCGGTCGGGCTGTTCCTGCGTGCCTATGCGGTCGATGCCAGCCAGATCGCGAATTTCTGAGGCTGTTCACCGGCATGCCGGACAGAGGTCGCGATATGTGAGCCGCCGGATCATGCCACTTGTTGCCATATCGCTCTAAAGAAAGGCGCGATCGCGTCGTTTCCATCGGGGAATCCGTGGAGACAGGCCGTGATCAGCAGCAGCGTCAGTTCGACCAATCCGGTGCTTGCGCGGTTGCAGGCGCAGGGCCTGTCGTCGGACAAGGCCTCGCTGGTCGCATCCGACATGGACGCCGCGGTGAAGGAGGTGGCCGGCAAGGAAGTCCGGGGTAGGAATGGGGCAGCTGCTGGCGCGGCACCCGACAAATTGTCGGTGCGCGCGGCGCTCGACAAGCGGATCGCCTCGGACGTCGCCGCCGGCAAGCTCAGCGAGAGCGACGCCGCCGAGGTCAAGAAGGCGCTCGACGAGATCGACGGGAAACCGCAGGCCGCCGCCGGCGATGACGGCGAGACCGCCTCCGAAGCATCGGGCAAGGCGGGCGGCGGGCCGCGTGGCGGAGGCGGCGGCGGGGCAGGGGGCAGCACCCAGAAGACCGAGCGTTCGCGCACCGTCACCGTCGCCGGTGCGATCAAGACCACCACCATCACCTATACCGACGGCACCTCGGAAACGACCACCGGCGCCGCGAGCACTGCCGACGAGGCGAAATATGGCAGGCAGGCCGCCGCCGACGCGCAGGGCAGCACCGCCGCGGATTATCTCTCGACCATCGAGCCAGGCAGCCTGTTCGACCAGGCTGCCTGACGCAATGGCAAGGTCCAACGGTTAGTTCGAGGCGACCTGCGCGATCCTGCACCGTCCCCGATCATAGTCGCCGACCGTGCGGATCACCTCGGATCGGGCGGGCTCGATGCGCTTGCCCTGAGCGATGCCGGCGAGCACCCGCCCGACGAGCTGGTCGAGGCGGGTCACGACATAGCAGGCGACGTCGGGTTCGGCATGCGCCTCGCCGATGCCGCTGTCGTCGGTCAGGAAGATGTAGCGGCCCTGGGTGAGGGCTGCCATCGTCCGCATCACATATTGGGCATTGTCCTCGACCCCGCTGGCGGCCACCGGCACGATCTGGACCCCGCGCGATCGCAGCCGCTCGGTCGAGGCGAGGGTGGAGGCGATGGCGTCCTTGTGTGGCGGCGCATCGGCGACCAGCAGCAGCGCCTTTGCCGCCTGCGGGCGCCACTGCATCGTCTCGGCGGCCCCCATCGCGCGGTCGACCGCCTCGGGCAGGTCGCCGCCGCCCGAGGCGGTCTGATCGGCGAGCGTCGCGCGCACCGTGCGCAGATCGGCGGTGAGCGGAAAGGACTGGACGACATAGTCGTCGCCGTCGTCGCGGTAGAGGATCACCCCGATCCGCAGGTCGAGATTGCCCGACTCGCGCTTCAGCCGCGCGACGATCGTACCGAGTTCGGCCTGGAGATAGGCCATCTCGTCGCCCATGCTGCCGGTGGTGTCGATCACCAGCGCAAGGTCCATCGCCGCCACCGGCCGAGCGACGCCGGGAAGCTGGATCGTCACCGGCATGCCGGCTTTGCCGGCGAGGCTGATCGAACGGCTGGCCTGGCCCGCGTCGGCGCTGACGCTGACGCGGGTTTGGGCCGGGACCTTGTCGAAATGGGGATAGAAGGAGGCCGAGCCGTCGGCCGCGGCGGTCAGACGCAGCGGGCTGCCGTTGCGGCCGACATCGACCTTCGCGAACGGTACCGGCGCACCTCGTGCATCGACGACCTTGATCGCGATCCGGGTCCGCGTATCGACGAACGGCAGCTCGGTGCCGTGCTGCTGGAGGAAATCGCCGGCATAGCGCGCATAGAGGCCGGGATTGAGCAGATCGTCATAGTCGCCGGCGGTCAGGTTTCCCGACTGGGCGACCGGCTTAGGCGGGGCTTCGTCGGGGGCGGGCGACGTGACCGGCTCGCTCGTCGAGGTCTCGACCTTGCCGGTGACGATGCCGGCGACATTCCATTCCTTCTTCGTCGACGTGACCCGGGTCGGCGGGGGCGCGGCGTCCTCCGACGCGGTCTCGGCCTTGCTGCAGCCCGTCAGGCAGGCGGGCAGTATCAGAAACGGGAGGAACCAGTGGTGCAGATCCACGCGGTGTGAACCATGGCCGAGTTTTCGCATCGACATCTCCTGGGCTGTTTCGCGCAAACTCTATCAGTTTGATTGAAATATCCAAGCGACAATCCGTGCTATTTTATCGACGAACCGTTGATGCCTCTGGCCGGGTATCCTCAGCTGAGGGGATTCTCAGTCGGGGGTGACGATCGCGGGCACCGGAACCGCCGACCGGTCCCCTGCCATCTCGACGCGGTTCCGGCCTGACTGTTTGGCGCGGTAGAGCGCGGTGTCGGCGCGGACATAGAGTTCGCCGAAATCTTCGCCGGACCGCATGCCCGCGACGCCGAGGCTGCTCGTCACGCGGATCTCGATACCATCGGCCTCGACCATGGCTTCGCCGATCGCGGCCCGCAGCCGATCGGCGAGCAACCGTGCGCCGGCGGCATGGGTGTCGGGCATCAGCAGCGCGAATTCCTCGCCGCCGATGCGCCCGGCGAGATCGCTCGCACGGATATGGTCGTCGATGACGCGACCGACCATCGCCAGCACCGCGTCGCCCGCCGGATGGCCGAAATGGTCGTTGATCCGCTTGAAATCGTCGAGGTCGAGGATCGCCAGGCTCAGCGGCATGCGCCGGCGCCCGGCGAGCGCGATCAGATCCTGCGCGCGCTCGATGAAATGGCGGCGATTGGCGCAGCCGGTCAGCGGATCGGTCATCGCCAGATGCGCGAGCCGTTCATTGGCGCCCAGCAGGTCGGCGGTGCGATCGGCGATCTGCGCCTCGAGCTCGCGCTGGCGGCGGCGCAGCCAGCGGGTGCGCCAGCGTATCAGCGCGCGGACGCCGAGGAGCAGCGCGATGCCGATCGTCGCCTTGAACCATAGCCGCTGATACCAGGCCGGCAGCACCCGGATCGGCAGCGCGAGCTCGCGCACCGACCAGGCCCCGTCGCGGTTCGACCCGCGCAGCCGCAGCGTGTAGTCGCCCGGCGGCAGGTTGGTGTAGCTCGCAAGCCGCCGGCTGGCGTCGGTTTCGACCCAGTCGCCGTCGAAACCGTCGAGCCGATAGGCGTAACGGTTGCGTTCGGGCGCCGAGAAGTCGAGCGCGGCGAACTCGACGCTGAGGCTGTTGGCGCCGGGCGAGACCGTGACCGGCGCGATCGCCCCGCCGCGGTTGAGCCGGCCGGCGGGCAACGCGATCCCGCCGACGCGAAGATCGGTGACCATGACCGGCGGCTGGAGCCGCCAGCGCGGCAGCGGGCCCGGCCGGACGATGCTGAAGCCGCCCTTGGCGCCGAACAGCGCTTCGCCGGTCGGCAGGGTCGCGCCGGCGCCGCCGAAATAGTCGATCAGCGGCGCACCGTCGGCCGGGCGCACCGCACGGACCGCGAGCGTCGCCGGATCGATCCGCGCGAGGCCGTCGTCGGTTCCCGCCCAGATCGTGCCGCTCCCGTCGAGCTGGAGGCTGTCCACGTTGAGATGGGGCAGGCCCTCGGCGAGCCCGATCCGGCGGAAGAGCGGCCGGCGATCGGCACCGCGGCCGGTCATCACCGCGACCCCGCCGCCGAAGGTCCCGACCCACAGCCGGCCCTGGCGGTCGATCAGCAGCGCGACGACGAAGCGTCCCGGCAGCGCGGCCGGGTCGGCTGGGACCGCGGCGATGGTCTCGATCGCATGGGTGGCGAGGTCGATCCGCGCGAGCCCGTCACGGGTGCCGACCCACAGATCGGCGCCGCGGCCGCGCCGGATCACGTTGACGCCGGGGTCGGGGAGTTTCGCCGAATCCACAGGGCTGAAGCGCAGCCTGTCACGGCTGCCCGGTGCGATCGCGCGCAGCCCGTCATCCTCGCCGCCGATCCACAGCAGCCCCGCGTCGAAGGCGAGCGCGCCGACCGAGGCGTCGGGACGGCGGCCGGGCAGGACAACGATATGCGGAGCGCGCGCGTTCGGGGCCTTGGCGTAGAGCCCGCGCCGGGTTCCGAAATAGACGGTGCGGTCATCGCCCTCGACCATGCCGAAGATCGCGTCGGGCGGCAGCGCATGATCGGGATGGGCGGCGTCGGGGCGCAGCGCCTCCACCCGGCCCGTCGCCGGATCGATCCGGTCGGCGCCGCCGTCGAGATAACCGACCCAGATCCGGCCGTCGCGCGCCGGCAGGATCGACATGACATCCGCCGCGCTCGGCCCGCCGGGCCGCATCGTCGCGCCGTAGACGGTCGAGATCAGCCCGGCGTCGTGGGGATGGTAGCTGAGCCCGCCGGTGCTGCCGGCCCAGATCGCGCCCGAGCGGTCGCGCAGCAGCGTCCAGACATCGTCGTGGATCAGGCTGTTGGGCACCGCGCGGTCCTGCCGGATCGGCTGGAGCCGCCCGGTCGCGGCATCGACCGCGACGATGCCGCCGCCGCGCAGGCCGACCCAGACGCTGTCCGGTCCGGCCGCGGCGATCGCCGCGATCGATCCCGAGGTCAGTGGCGATCCGGCGCCGACCGGCCGCGGCGCGGCGTCCGCATGGTCGACGATGAACAGGCCATGGCGCCGGGTGCCGATCCAGATCCGGCCCTTGTCGTCGGCGAACAGGGTGGTGACGCCCGCCGCCCTGCCGTCGAGCGGGACGGCGGCGAAGGCGGTGGTGCCGGGCGCCCGGCGCGTCAGCCCGGTGCCGGTGCCGACCCACAGTGCGCCGGTCCGGTCGCGCAGGATCGCCTGCACGCCGCCGTCGGGGCCGCCCGGAGGCGGTGGCCGCGTCGCGCCGGTCGCAGGATCGAGATGGTGGAGCCCGTCATCCTTGCCGATCCACAGCCCGCCGGCGCCGTCGTCGGCGATCGCGCCGATATGGCTGCGCCGCGCCGACCGGGGCCCGAGCGGCACCGCCACGAAGCGGTCGGCGATATCGTCGTAGCGCGCGAGCCCGCCGGCGCCGCCGCCGATCCACAACCGGCCGGCGCGATCGATATGGAGCGCCTGGATCCAGTCGTCGGGCAGGCTGCCCGGCACCGCCGCGTCGGCCTTGTAGCTGTGGAAGCGATAGCCGTCCCAGCGGGCGAGCCCGCCCTGGGTGCCGATCCAGATGAAGCCCGCGCGATCCTGCACCAAGGCGGTCGGCACCGGATGCGGCAGCCCCTGGTCGCGGCCATAGTTGTGGAACACCGTGGTGGTGAGACTGCTCCAGCGGTCGGCAATGGGCGCGGCGGCCGACGGCATGCCGGCCAGCGAGGCCAGCAGGCCGATAGCGAGCCATGGCGCATGATGGAAGGAAGGTCGGCTGCGCGCCGTCGCGGTCAAGATGATGCTGCCGGAAAGATATCGATTGCGTAACGATAACAGCTTTTCGCACCGATGAAAGCCGGTCATCACAAAGATCGACGCGTTTTCGAGGGCTTAGGAAAACGCGCGATGGATGTTGGGGCACCGGTCATGAGCAGCACAGCCTTCCTCATCGCCCAGCTCGTCGCGGCGATCGGCGTTCCGGCGCTGATCGGCGGGTTCGTACCGCGCCGCTGGCGGTTGCGCGCGCTGCTGGCATGGCTGGTGTCGCCGGTGCTGGTGCTGGTCGCGATGGCGGCGGTCGAGGTCGCGCACGATCCGGCCAAGACCTTCGATCTCGGCCAGCTGCTGTTCGGCCTGGGGCTGATCGGATCGATCCTGGCAATACCCTGGGTCGTCGCCGCGCTTGTCGGTTTCGGCATCGGCGTCGGCCTGGCCGCGCTGCTGCGTCCGCGATCGACCGCACCGGCGCGGCCGGCCGAAGCCGCGCCGCCGCCGCGTCCGGCCGCACCCCTGCCGATCGCCATACCAGCCTTCACGCCGAGCCTCGAACCGCCGTCGGGCTGGCACGCCGCGCATGTCGGGTTCGCACGCGATGGCCTGCTGCTCGACGGGATCGGCATCTGGGCGGCGACCTGGCGCGCCGAACCGGGGCCGCCGGTGATGCTGCCGCACCCCGCGCATCCGCACGAGATCCATCGCTTCACGGTGCACGCCGTCGACGATGGCGCGCAAGCGACCCGGTTCGCCGCCGCCGAGCTTTCGAACGGGGTCTGGGGCTTCTACCGCTGGATCGTGCCGGCCGATGCCGCCGAGGCCCACTCGGCCGACGGTACGCTGGTCTATAGCCACAGCTTCGGCGAGGCGGCGGCCGGCCGGTTCGACGCGGTCGCGCCGAAGGCGACGCTCAGGCTGGCGGCGACCGGCGCGCTGCTGTTCGACGGCGCGGGCTGGTTTTCGAGCCGGATCGTGCCGCAGCCCGATGGCGGGCTGCTGCTGGTGCTCGAGCAGAAATATCGCCAGACGATCTTCCGGATCGATCCGGTCGCCGGCAGCTTCCACGACCTTGTCGAACCCGATCCCGAACGCCCGCTCGCAGCGCTGGCCGACGCGGCGGCGCAGGCGCTTCGCCAGAGCCTCGACAAGGCCAATGCCTATCTCAGCCGCTTCATCGCCCCCGACGGATCGCTGCTGGTCGAACTCGAGGCTGCCGAATGGGGGAACGGGCACTGGATCCAGTCGCCCTGCGTCGTCGCGATTGCGGGGCATCGCATCCTGATCGATCTGCGCGGCACCGATTGGGACGGCACCGTCCGCTTTCCGCGCAACGGCGTCGCGCGGCTGGCGATCAGTTCGCATCTCGCCGGAATCGCGCTGACCGCGGACATCGACGTTCATAGCGGCCGCTACACGATCCTCGGCCGATCGTCGGACGACGGCGAGGGGCCGATCGCCGGTTTCCGCGCGCTGATCGAACGCGAGGCCGATGCCGCGAGGGCCCGTCGAGGGGCTGCGCCGCCGACGCCTCTCGCGCGCAGCCCGATCCAGACCGTGGCGCTGATATTGGTGATGGTCGTCGTCGCCTTCGCGATGATCGGCGCGGTGGCGTTCTTCACCCAGGGCCGACGCCCGGCGCCGGCGACGAAGCTCGACCGGGTTCCGGAAATGCCGCGCATCCCGCCGCGGCCCGAGCGGCGCTTCCCCTGACGCCCGCCAGGAACATGCGTGAGCCGGCGGGCGTTGGCCGTGCGAACGATGCCGGGAGAGTGAATGTCGCGTCGAGCATTTGCAGGCTTCGGGACATTGCTGGCGATAATGGCGCCGGTTTCCGCGGGCGCGTCGGAATGGTGGTATGTCAACAGCGGGCCCGGACGCGTCGTCTTCGTCGATGCCCGATCGATCGAGCGTCGCAAGGATATCGTCACCTATTGGTCGATGGTCGTGATCCGCCCCGCCGATCCCGAGGCGATGACCAAATCGCATATGCGCGCCGATTGCGGCCGGCACCGGCTCGGGCTGCTCGGCATCCTCCGTTATGACGACAAGGGCCGGCCGATCGGGCCGCCGGGGATGCGGCCGGGTCCGATGCAGGATGTCGCCCCCGACACGCTGGGCGATGCCGAACTGCGCTTCGCCTGTGGCGACGAGGGGCATCGGGTGGCCAACGATCTGTTCGCGCTCGCGGTCGACGAGGTTGCCTTCGCCGAGGCCCTGATCGCCCGCGGCAACGAGCCCGGCGATGCCCGTGCGCTGCACGACGCGATGATCGGCGCGAAGGTGCCCGTCGTCGTGCCGGTCGTTCCGGTGCCCGAACCGGAGGAGAGCGACGCGGTCGAAGCGGTGACCGCCACGGCTTCGACCGCGACCGCCGCATCGGCATCCGGCTCCGATATCGGATCGCTCGACCGCGCGTGCCGCGGCGGCGATGCCGATAGCTGCACCCTGCTCGGCATCGCCTATCGCAAGGGGGTCGGGGTTGCGCAGAATGCCCGCTATGCCGCCGCCTTCTTCGCGCTGGCCTGCGAAAAGGGCGGGGCGGCGCGATGCGGCAATATCGGGCTCGCTTATGCGCTCGGCGACGGCGTCGACAAGGATCCCAGGCGCGCGGCGGGCTATTTCGCCGAAGCGTGCGACGCAGGCAATGTCGCGAGCTGCTCGAGCCTCGGCACCGCTTATTCGCTCGGGGTCGGGGTCAGGCCCGACGCGCGGCGGGCGCTGAAGCTGTTCACCCGGGCCTGCGACGACGAGGATGCCCATGCCTGCTATAATCTCGGCGTGATCTACGATCAGGGGCTGGGGGTGAGGAAGGATCCGGCGCGGGCGGCCTCGCTCTACGACGGGGCGTGCGACCGCGACGAGGGGCTGGCCTGCGGCAATCTCGGGCTGCTGACGCAGAGCGGGATCGGCGTCGCCAGGGATGCCGAGAAGGCGGCGGCGCAGTTCGACAAGGGATGCGATCTCGACAATGCCGAGGCCTGTCTCAACCTCGGCCGCGTCTATCAGGCGGGTTCGGGGGTGACGCGCGACCTCGATCGCGCCGCGGCGCTCTACCGGCGTGCACTCGCGATCGATCCCGAGACGGCAGGCGCGCAGCGGGCGCTGACCGCGCTGGCCCCGCGCTGACCGATCACCAGCCCGATCCGCCGCCGCCGCCGCCACCACCGCCCGACGAACCGCCGCCCGACGATCCGCTCGACGAACTGCTGCTCGAACTGTCGCTCGACGAGGAGGGCAGGGTCGTCGCCGAGGCGATCGACGCGGAGAGCGACGCGCCGATCGCCGTCGCGAAGCTGCCGGGGTCCTGCCAGCGATCGCTGCGCCCGCTATACCAGCCCAATGGCTGATCCTGCGCGGCATCGCCTGCCGCCGCTGCGGCGAGCATCGCGGTGAAGCGCATCGCCCAGCGATTTTCCACGCCCAGCGCGATCGCATAAGGCAGATAGCGCTCGAACAGCGCGACCGTCCGCTCGGGTGGGTGGAGCTTCTCGAGCCGGTCCTCCTCGGCCACCGACAGATAATGGCGGAACCCCAGGATCCGCGCCCGCATCGCCCAGCCTTCGGCGGTCGGTGCCCGCAGTTGCGACCCGGTGATCGCGATGAACGGGATCGCGATCAGCGGGATCACCAGCGGCAGGATATTGCCGCTGGTGAGGCCGAGCGCGAGCAGCATTCCGTACGGTCCGATCAGCGCCATCCACAGCAGCGCCGATCCGATCCACGATAGGATCTTGCGGCCGGACCGCATCGTCTTGCGCCCGCGCGCGAGCAGCCGCAGTGCGAACCAGATCGCGATCGCGGCGGCGGCGATCCCGAGCGTCGTCGGCCAGGGCGTTGATCCGCCCGCCAGCGCCAGCGCGAAGGCGACGAGCAGCAACAGTCCGGCGAAGAGCCGCCAGCCGGCAAAGGCCTGTCTGGCGGCGTCCGAAAAGCTGCGGCCGTCGCCATGCGCGCGCTCGAGTTCGTCCCGCAATATCTCGCGGGCATCGGTGAGCCGCTCATAATTGTCGAGCGTGAGCGCCACCGACGCCTTGCCGCGGAACAGGCGGGCGAGCATCTTCGCCTCGGCGGGCGGCAGCGCCGCGTCGGCCTCGCCCTTCTCCAGCGTTCGCGCCGGCTTGCGCCCGCCGCCGGGCGCCTCGACGATCCGCAGGCCGCCGCGCACCGCGCTGTCGACGATCGCCGCCGAAAAGGCGCGGCCATCGAACCCCATCCGCCAGATCAGCCGCAGCGCCGCCGCCGACAGATCGTCGGGCGGCGCGAACAGCGGCACCATCGGCCGGCGATCGGGGTTGCGCTTCACCCGCCATAAAGTCGCGGCGAGGTAAGCGAACAGCGCGAGCAGCCCGGCGATCGCCAGCAGGAGCGGCCCCTGTTCGCGCACCGCCCAGCCGAACCGGGTCGCGGCGCCGGGTTCGGCGACGACGCCCTTGGCCCAGGATGCGGCGACGGTCAGCCCCTGCGACGCCTCGAGCCGCCCGGTGGTGCGAAAGACGATCCGGCCGGGCGCCTCGGCGGCGACGATGGCGTCATGGTCCTGCGCGCCCTGATAGCCGGTATAGACCGCGCGCCGGCCGAACGGCACCGCGCGCGGCAGGGTGATCCGCGCCTCGGCCCGCTCGATCGGGAAGGTCCAGCCGGTGCCGGTGGCGTTCCAGTAGAGCTCGTCGAAGTCGCGGTAGAATCCGATCTGGCGGGTGGTGCGGTAATGGATGCGGAAGACATGCGGACCGGGGGCGAGCAGCGTGTCGGCACGGCCGATCCGCACCCGCTCGCCATTGCTCATCCCGATCAGGCTATAGGGCTCGGGATGGCCGTCGCGCGCGACGTCGACCACGGTGAAGCCGACGACGACCTGGCGGCCGATGCCGCTCCTGTAGCGGGTGGGAAAATCGCGCTGGATGCCGCGCTTGATCTCGGTGCCTTCGGAGACGAGGTCGATCGTCTCGACGACGTCGAGCGTGCCATTCGCCTCGACCCGGACATCGCTGACGAAGCTGGTGATGCGCTCCGCGGCGAAACCGGGCGCGGCGGCGAGCAGCGCCAGCGCGGCGACGACCTTTGCCAGCCCCCGCACGGCGTCAGCGCCTGGTCTTGAAATCGATCGACGGCGCCGTCGCGATCGCCGGATCGTCGTCCTCATAATAGGCTTCCTCATGGAAACCGAGCGGGCGGGCGATCAGCAGATCGGGGAAGGAGGCGATCCGGCTGTTGAGGTCGCGCACGGTGGCGTTGTAATAGCGGCGCGCGCCCTGCAACTCGGTCTCGATCGCCGCCAGCTCGTCCTGCAGGCTGCGGAAATTGGCATCGGCCTTGAGTTCGGGATAGGCCTCGGCGACCAGCATCAGCCGGCCGAGCACGCCGCCGAGCGCGCTGTCGGCGCGCGCGGCATCGCCGGCATTCGCGGCGCCGGCCGCGTCGCTGCGGCGGGCGGTGAGCTCTTCGAGCAGGCTGCGCTCATGATCGGCATAAGCGGCGACCGTCGACACGAGGTTGGGGACGAGGTCGGCGCGGCGGCGCAACTGGACGGCGATCCCGCTCCATCCTTCGCGCACCTGCGCGCGGGCCCGCACCAGCCGGTTGTAGATGAGGACGATGCCGATCAGCAGCACCGCCACGACGGCGACCGGTAGCCATGGCACCATGTTCATCGCGCGCGTCTCCCTGGCCTGCGGCTATATTCCACGATCCGCAGGAGAATATCATTTATCATCGGCCGGGCCATAGACCGCCTGAAGGACGGCGCTGTGACGCACCTCACGGTTGCGGCGACGCCTCGACCGCGACCGGTTCTTCGGTGCAGCCGCCCGGCGGACAGTCGGGGACGACGGCCGCGCGCTTTTCGATCGCGACCCGGTAGCGGATGCGGTCGGGCTGGGCGCTCTCGATCGTGATCGCCAGGTCGCGAATGGCGATCGATTTCGCGCCGACGCGCACGGTCTCGGTCTGGCCCGAGGCGGGGTGGACGAGATCGTCGATCGCATAGCCGCGTATCTCGAACTGCAACTCGCCGTCCTTCACCCCCTGATAGGCGATGTCGTAGATCCGCCCGGCCTCGATCGGGTCATAGTCGGCGGGGTTCGGCAGCTGCGCGCCCTTCGCATAGTCGCGCGGCGGCACCATCGGCTCGCCGGTCTTCACCGTCCGGGTGGTGCCGAAGCTGGCGGGATCGGGCGCGGTCGATCGGATCACCGGCACCGTGCGATCGGCCGACATCCGGTCGTGTAGCGCGCGCGGTGCCATATCCTGCGCGGCGAGCAGCGCCTCGGTGAAGGCGGCGTCGTCGACTGTGAGCGCGAACAGCCCCGCGGCCTCGCGCGCCTGCGCGTCCGAACAGACGAAGCCGAGCTCGGCATCGGCGAGCGAGGTGGCGGGGACGTCCGCCATCTCGGCCTTGCGCCGGGTCGAGGTGTCGATGACGCGCTCGTCATAGCCGTAGCGCTGGATGCCGGCCCAGCCGATCCGCCGTTTGCCGCAGTCGGCCTGCATGAAGGCGAGCGTCATCGCGACCGGATCGGCACGGTCGCGGATGACCGTCTTGGCCGAGTAGCGGACGATATCCCTGGTCCGTTCGATCGATCCGGCATCGACGAACACCACCCGGTCGGCCGCGCGCCCGGCATACCACCAGGGTGTCGCGGTCGCCGGCGTCGTGATCGCTGCCAGGATGACTGGCCAATGATGGCGCATCGATATCGTCCCTCCCCATCGCCGATCGCTGATGTCGCGATCGAACCGATCGTCGCAACCCATTGGCAAGCAACAGGTTCCGATGCCGCCGGCCGCGGGATCATGGTTAACGCTTTTTAAGCCAATCCCCGGATATGTGCGGTGATGCCCTGTCGTGCGCGCACGGCGATATCGGTGAGACCATGCCATGAAGATCAATGTCGACCAGTCGCTGCGCAAGGCGCAGTCCGCGGCACGCAAGGGCGAGGCGGCCGAGGCCGAGCGGCTCTATCGTGAGATATTGGCGGTCTTCCCGAGCAACAAGCGTGCGCTCGACGGCCTGCGCGATCTCGCCGCACCCAAGCCAGGCGGCGCCTATGACCGCGGCATGCAGGCGGTGCTCGCGCTCTACGACCAGGGGCGGCTCGGCGAGGCCTATGATCATGCCGTGCTGCTCACCCAGTCCTGGCCGAACGAAGCCGATCTCCACAATGTCGCCGGCGCCGCCGCGGCGGGGACCGGCCGTTGGGTCGAGGCGCTCGCCAGCTACGACCGCGCGGTCGCGCTGCGCCCCGACCATGGCGACGTCCATGGCAATCGCGCGGTCGCCTTGCTGCGGCTGCAGCGGTTCGACGAGGCGCTGGCGAGCTGCGATCGCGCGATCGCGCTCCAGCCGCAGGCGGCGGGCGCGCACAGCAATCGCGGGCTGGTGCTGCGCCAGCTCGGCCGGTCCGACGAGGCGCTTGTCAGCTATGACGCCGCGGTCCGCTTCCAGCCCGGATCGGCCGACGCCCATTATAATCGTGGCAATGTCCTGCTCGATCTCGGCCGTTCGCTCGAGGCGGTCGCCGCCTATGACGAGGCGATCCGGCTGCGCCCCGACCATGCCGCCGCGCACAGCAACCGCGGCAATGCCTATAAGGCGCTCGGCCAGCCCTATGACGCGCTCAAGGCCTATGACGCGGCGATCGCCCTCGCGCCGGCCTTCGCCGAGGCGCACAGCAATCGCGGCGGGGTGCTCCAGGGGCTGAGCCGCTTCGAGGAGGCGCTGGCCGCCTGCGAGGCAGCGGTGCGGCTCCAGCCCGGCTCGGCGCAGGTCCAGTATAATTGCGGGGTCATCCTCCAGGAGCTCAAGCGGTCCGACGATGCGGTCGCGTGCTACGACGCCGCGGTCGCGATCGACCCCGACCATGCCGACGCACACGCCAATCGCGGCACCGTGCTCCACGGGCAGCGGCGGCTCGACGCGGCGCTGGCCAGCTACGACCAGGCGATCCGGCTGCGGCCCGACGATGCCGCCGGCCATTATAACCGCGCCAATGTCCTGCAGGAGCAGGGCCGGATCGACGAGGCGGTCGCCGCCTATCGCACCGCGATCGCGCTCCAGCCCGATCATGCCGGGGCGAGCGGCCAGCTGATCCACCAGCAGGCGCGGATGTGCATGTGGAGCGATGCCGACCGCGCACCCGATCTGCCGCGGCCCGATCTCGCCCGGCTGGGCCTGTCGACGGCGGCGATCACCCCCTTCACCTTCATCGGCGTCGAGGACCGCCCCGACCGCCAGCTCGCCCGTGCGCGCAAGTGGATCGCCGACCATGTCACGACCCCGCTGGTCGCCGGCCCGGCGCGGGTGCGCACCGGTTCGCGAATCCGGATCGGCTATTTCTCGGCCGATTTCCACAACCATGCGACGATGCACCTGATCGCAAAATTGCTCGAAACACATGACCGCAACCGGTTTGAAATTCACGCCTTTTCCTATGGCGTCGACCATAAGGACGCGATGCGCGCGCGCGCCGTCGCGGCGGTCGATCATTTCCACGAGGTGAGCGCGCTCAGCGACCGCGCGATCGCCGATCTCGCCCGCAGCCACGCGATCGACATCGCGGTCGACCTCAAGGGCCATAGCCAGGACATGCGGATCGGCATCTTCGCGCATCGCCCGGCGCCGGTGCAGATCGCCTATCTCGGCTATCCGGGGTCGGTCGGCGCCGACTTCATCGACTATATCGTTGCCGACGACATCGTCATCCCCGAGGCTGGCCGTATCCATTATAGCGAGAAGGTCATCAGCCTGCCGCACAGCTATCAGGCGAACGACGACCGGGTCATGTCCGACCGGCTGTTCACCCGCGCCGAACTCGGCCTGCCCGCGCAGGGTATCGTCTTCTGCAGCTTCAACGGATCGTGGAAGATCCGCCCGGCCGAATTCGCGATCTGGATGGACCTGCTCGCGAAGGTCGACGGCAGCGTGCTGTGGCTGCTGCGCGACAATGTCTGGGCCGAGGCCAATCTGAAATGCGAGGCCGCGGCGCGGGGCATCGATCCCGAGCGGCTGGTGTTCGCCGACAGGATGGCGCTGCCCGACCATCTCGCGCGCCAGCGCTGCGCCGACCTGTTCCTCGACAGCTTCCACTGCAACGCCCACACCACCGCCAGCGACGCGCTATGGGCCGGGGTGCCGCTGGTCACCAAATTGGGCGCGAGCTTCCCGGCGCGGGTCGCCGCGAGCCTGCTCCACGCGATCGGCCTGCCCGAACTGGTAACCGAGACGCCGCAGGCCTATGCCGAACTCGCGCTCGCGCTCGCGACCGATCCCGGGCGGCTCGCTGCGGTCAAGGCGACGCTCGCCGCGAACCGCAAGACGACGCCCCTGTTCGACGGTATATCTTATGCCCGCCATCTCGAGCGTGGATATGAGCTCGCCCATGAGCGCCACGCGGCCGGCCTGCCGCCGGTCCATCTGCGGGTGCCGGCGACGGGCGAAGGGCAGAGGGCGGCAGCCTGAGTGGGTGGATGCGCCCCGTCCTGACGCCCTCGCGCGTTCGACGCGGCGTGGATATCGCGTCCAATCCCGTGGTTCGTCGCCATTTGCGCGTTTAGGCGGGATATTTCGTCAGCCAGACCAATCGGGGATCTCTGCATTTCGCTATCGTCGATCCGGATTTCGGGAGACGGCTGGCGATGAGAATTGCGTTCTGGAACGTCAATATGGGCGAGACGTCATTTGGCCATCGCAAGGCCACGTTCAGCACATGGTGCGGCGAAATCGCCCCCGATCTGTTGCTGCTCGAAGAAGTCGGTCACACACTGGATCGTCAGGCGCTCGAAGATGCGACGCAGATGGTCGAAATTCACCGCATGTCCCCGCTCGACCTCAATTTCGATCCCAGCACGAAAGACCTCGTCGCATTGAGGAAAGCGGGGTCGAACCTCAATTTCACCGGGACGGGGTTACGGCTTCCCCGGCTGACGCAACGTCGAAGATTGCTGAAGGTCGTGTGCAACGGCATCAACCCGCCGCTGACGCTTTGGGTGATTCACGCCAATGCTTCCAAGAAAGGTGGTGGAAACGCCGTCGCAAAGGTCATCGATTATCTGAAATTGGAACCTAATGCGGTGGTTGGCGGCGACTTCAACTATGCGTTCGAAGATGTCGATGACGGTTTTGAATGGGGCAGAAGAAGGTCGAAACGGTGGGACAAGGTGGATCTGGATTTCACACAGTGGAATCGTAATGGATACCAATATCCCGACCCGCAGACCCTTGGTCTGTCAAGGCCGCTATATCAGAATATCAACACCGGTCGCGTGCTCGATTATATCATGTACGGCAGTGCCCGAACCGTGAAGGCGAAGCGATGCTGCAAAAGGGCGTCGACCTGGACCGACATCATCGCGCAGTTCGACCATTGCCCGGTCGTTTATGAGGTCAGCTGATCGGCCATGAGGCGGGCGGCGATCTAGGGTCTAAACCCATAAATTGCGAGGCCGTGACAAGGGGTAATTTTGTTCGTGGCAAGGCGGGAGCGCAGACGGATAGCGGCGCTATCCGGCAAGCGAGCAACGCAGCCGCGGGCGAAATTACCCCTTGCCCTGCGGGTGGTGTCAAAGCGGGTGATCTGCATCGTCAAGCGGCTTCACCATAAAGCTGCCATGCTTTCATCCGCTTTCCTCGCAACTCCTCCCGCTTTGATACCATCACGACCTCGCAATTTATGGGTTTAGACCCTAGAGTGTGTCCCGATCGGATTGAATCGGAACACACTCTAATAGCCTTTGTTTTCCGCATTTCGAACCGTCAGATGATTCCACCTGACCTGAACGCTCTAGCAATAGAGCCGGGATGCGCCGGCTTCTTCCAGACCATATCGGAGCAGGGCGGGCTGCCGCGTCGAGTTTCGGCGATAGCCGTCGCCCCGCAACAGGTGCGGGCAACGATCTGACGGACGCTTCGCGTCGATGGGGCGGCGGGTTTCGACGAGTGATCTCTACGCCGGCATAGCCTTGGTTCTTGCAGAGCTGATATATGAATCATATACGTTTCGTATATCGATCAGCCTATGAGGATTCGATGGGCATTGTGAAAATCGACGACGATCTCCACGCCGAGGCACGGCGGGCG
The DNA here is from genome assembly GCF_058801765.1 of Rhizorhabdus sp. GW822-FHT03C02. NCBI lineage: Bacteria > Pseudomonadati > Pseudomonadota > Alphaproteobacteria > Sphingomonadales > Rhizorhabdaceae > Rhizorhabdus > Rhizorhabdus sp. GW822-FHT03C02. The sequence continues at coordinate 199,285 of NZ_JBXANN010000007.1, read as the reverse complement.
AGTACGGTGATGTGCCGGTCGATCAACGCCCAGGCCGAATATTGGATGAAGATCGGCATGCTCGCCGAGGCCAACCCGACCCTGTCGTTCAACGAGATCGTCCGGATGCAGCTTGCAGGCGCGCAGGTGCGGATGACGGGGACGGTGGCGGCCTGACATGGTCAAGACTCCCGACGAACTGGCGCTGATGCGCATTTCGGGCAAGCTGCTCGCCTCGGTGTTCGAGATGCTCGACGGGCAGCAACTCGCCGGCCTGTCGACGATGGCGGTCAACGACCTTGTCGAGCGCTTCATCACCGACGATCTCGGCGCGCGGCCGGCGAGCAAGGGCCAATATGGCTTCAAATATGTGCTGAACTGCTCGATCAACCATGTCGTGTGCCATGGCGTGCCCGACGCGGAGGAGATCATCCGCGACGGCGACATCATCAACCTCGACATCACCCTCGAGAAGAACGGCTTCATCGCGGATTCGAGCAAGACCTATCTGGTCGGCGATGCGCCGCCGGCGGCGCGCCGGCTGGTGCGGGTCGCGCAGGAGGCGATGTGGAAGGGGATCCGCGCGGTACGCCCCGGCGCGCATCTCGGCGACATCGGCTTCGCGATCGAGCGCCACGCCAAGACCAACGGCTATTCGGTGGTGCACGACTATTGCGGACACGGGATCGGCCGCGAGATGCACGAGAAGCCCGAGGTCCTCAATTTCGGCCGGCCGGGCACCGGGCTCAAGCTGCGCGAGGGGATGGTGTTCACGATCGAGCCGATGGTGAACCAGGGCACCCGCATGGTCGAGACCGAGGACGACGGCTGGACGGTGGTGACCAAGGATCGCAAATTGTCCGCCCAGTTCGAGCACACCGTCGCGGTCACCGCCGACGGGGTCGAGATACTGACGTTGCGCGCCGACGGGCGCTGACCGGCCGGCTTGAAGCTTCGGCCTCGGCTCCCATATCGGGTTCAAGTGGCTGCGCTTCGGCGCGCCGACCTTCCCTCGATCGGAGTGCCGTCCCATGTCCCACGCGCTCGATGCGCTCAATGCCGTGAAGCTCAGCGGCGATGTTCTCGATGCGGCGCTGCGCAGCCTCGCGCTGCTGCCGGTCGGCCGCAAGCATGATCCCTCGGCGCAGACGCTGATCCTCGAGGCCTTCGCCCAGGATCGCAGCCTGCGCCCCGAACCCGCCGCCGCGCTCGCGCTCCAGGCGCGGATCGCCGCGCTGCAGGCGTGGAACCTCGCGCACCCGCCCGAGGACGCCAACCATGCCGCGGCGGTGCGCGAGGCGGCGGCGCGGATCCGGCTGATCCGCACCCCGACCGGGCTCGAGTTCGATCCCGACGCGTTCGACGATTTCGTGGCGTTCGTCGCGGCGTTTCCGGCGTGATCTGAAATGAGCCCCTCCCTTGAAAGGGAGGGGCTCAATAGACCTCTATCCCAGCATCAGCCGCCCATAGGCCTCGCGCAGTCCCGCCGGGATCGGAGCCGGGCCGTCGGCGTCGGCGAGGACCAGCACGGTCTCGGCGTAGAGCGCGGTGCGGCCGTTCTGGCGGGCGACCTGGGCGATCGTCAGCGAGGTGCGGCCCATCGCGACGATGGCGGTGCCGACCTCGACCGAATCGGGATGGTGCATCTCGCCGGCATATTCGATGGCGATCGCCGCGACCATCACCCGCAGGCCGCCAAGCTCCATCTTCAGCCCGGCGGTGGTGTTGAACTGGACCCGCGCCTCCTGAAGGATCACCGCCGCGGCGACATTGTTGACATGCCCCTGGATGTCGATGTCGGCATAGCGGGTCGGCACCGCCATGGTCACGGGGAAGGTCGCGGCGTCGAGCCGCGCGCGATCGATACGGGCCATCAATATCTCCTGCCGGCCGCCCGATCGCGGCCGATACTCAGGGCAGGGGCATCACATAGACGTCGAGATGGCGCAACTTGCCCGCATCGGTGAATTCGTAGATCGTCACCGTGTTCGACACGTCGGTCACCCCGTCGCGGGTGTTGCGCTCCTCGAGTTCGAGGATCACCCGGCCCGGATTCTCGGTGATGTGCCGCACCGTCCCTTCCCAGGTGGTGAAGCCGGCATATTGCGAGATATAGCTTTTATAGATGTCCCAGCCGAAGCGTTCGGCCTTGGCCCCCAGGAAGACGCCGAGCCGTTCGAACGCATCGACATCGACCAGCCGTTCGAGCACGTCCCAGTCGGCATCGACGAGCGGTCCTGCATGCGCCTTGTCGGCGATCTGCTTGAACCCCGCGCTATATTGCAGGACCGCCCGCGACAGGCCGGTATAATCGTCGGGGTTCGGCATCTCGTTGGCCACATCGCTCTCCTCGTCCGTGGCCGCGTGATCGCGTGCCTTATCGGGTTCGCGTCGAACCTTGCGCACCGCCGACCGAAGCGCAAGCCGGCTGCCGCACCGCCCGGGCGATGTTCGGCCGGGTCGCCTCGCCGATGACGATCAGCGCCGGGCTCCCCGCCGCCAGCGCATCGGCGGCGAGCGGGAGCAGCCCCAGCGTCGTGTGAAGCAGCCGCTCGCTCGGCAGGCTGACGTCGCAGGCGATCAGCACCGGGGTTTCGGCGGGCAGGCCGTGGCGGATCAGCCGCTTGCTGATCTCGGGTGCTGCGGCGCGGCCCATATAGAAAGCGGTGGTCGCCGCCGGATCGGCCAGCCGCGCCCAGTCGAGGTCGAGCGGCTCGGCGCCCTTGGCATGCGCGGTGACGAAGCGCAGCTCGCGGGCGAGGCCGCGCAGCGACAGCGACACGCAGGCGCTTGCCGCCGCCGCACTCGCCGCGGTGATGCCGGGGCAGATGCGCACCGTGATGCCGTGCGCGGCGCAAGCCTCGACCTCCTCGGCGGCGCGCGCGAAGATCGCCGGGTCGCCGCCCTTCAGCCGCACCACCCGTTCGCCGTCGAGCGCGGCCTCGACCAGCAGCGCGTCGATCGTGCGCTGATCCTTCGAATGGCGGCCCGATCTTTTGCCGACCGGGACCCGGCGGACATGCGCCGGAATCAGGTCGAGCACGCCGGGGCCGACCAGCGCGTCGTAGAAGACCACGCTCGCCGCCTCGATCAGCCGCAGCGCCTTGATCGTCAGCAGCTCGGGATCGCCCGGGCCGGCGCCGACCAGCCAGACCTCGCCGGTGGCGATGCGATCCTGTCGATGATCATGCATTTACGGCTTCCTTCGACTGGCCGATCAGGCGCTGTATGGCGGGGCGGCATGATCCGCAATTGGTTCCGGCCGAGAGTGCGGCACCGACCGCCTCGACGCTGGCGAGCTGCTGGTCGCGGATCGCTGCGAGGATCGTTTTGGTGCCGACGTCGAAGCAGACGCAGACGATGGCACCGCGATCCGCGCGCGGGGTGGCGGGGCGGCCGGCGAGCAGCTCGATCGCGCCGGGCTCCTCGATCGCCTCGAGCTGGGCGATCAGCCAGTCGCGTTCGGGCAGCCGGCCGCTGCGGGTGACGTAGAGCGCGGCCTGGACCCGGCCGTCCTCGATCACCGCGACCCGCAGCGATCCGCGCGCGGCATCGGCGGTCTCGATCCGCTGCCCCCTGGGCAGCAGCGCGGCGGTGGCGCGAACGGGATCGCCGCTGCCGGCGAATTCGACCAGCCAGCCCGATGACACCCGGATCTTCGTCGCATAATCGAGCGCCTCGATCGCGACGGCATCGCGGGTGACGAGGAAGCCGCGCCAGTCGACCGCCGCCTTCTCGATCCGCGCCGGGGTCGACTTGAACCCCGGCTGGCCCGAATGCGGATCGACCAGGTCGCGCGGCAGCAGCCCGGCACGGCCACCGGTCGACTGGCGGTCGGTCCAGTGGATCGGCACGAAGATGTCGCCGCGCCGCTGGCCCTCGCTCAGGCTCACCCGGAACAGGCTCGCCCCCTGCGGGGTCGCGACCTTCGCCAGATCGCCCTCGGCGAGGCCGAGCCGGGCGGCGTCGCCGGGGTTGATCTCGACCAGGGGTTCGCGGCGATGTTGCGACAGCCGTGCCGACAGGCCGGTGCGGGTCATCGTATGCCACTGGTCGCGATAGCGGCCGGTGTTGAGGGTCAGCGGCCAGTCGCCGAGCGGATCGGCGAGCTTCATCTGGCGGACCGCGACCAGGCGCGCGCGGCCGTCCTCGGTCGGGAAGCGGCCGTCGGCGAACGGGGTGTCGCCCCAGCGCCACGGGGTCATCGCATCATAATCGGGATTGGCGATCGCGCCGTGGCGGCCGATGTCGAACAGCCGCTTGCCGCCGTTGCGATAGGCCGACAGCCGGGCATGTTCGCGGTAGATGTCGGCGGGGCGGTCAAAAGCGAAGGCGCTCTTCCAACCCATCGCCTGGCCGACCTTGGCGATGATCCACCAGTCGGGCCGCGCCTCGCCGGCGAGCGGCAGGAAGGCGCGCTGGCGGCTGATCGTCCGATCGCTGTTGGTGACGGTGCCGTCTTTTTCGCCCCAGCCGGCGGCGGGCAGCTTCACATGGGCGGTGCGGCCGGTGTCGGTGTCGGCGATGCAGTCGGAGACGACGACGAACGGGCAGGCGGCGAGCGCCTCGCGGACCATGTTGGCGTCGGGCAGGCTGACCGCGGGGTTGGTGGCCATCACCCACAGCGCCTTGATCCGGCCCTCGCGGATCGACCGGAACAGGTCGACCGCCTTGAGCCCCGGCCGGGTCGCCATCGCCGGCGCCGCCCAGAAGCGGCCGACCTCGGCGACGTTCTCGGGGGCGAAGTCGCGATGCGCGGCGAGCGTCGAGGCGAGCCCGCCGACCTCGCGCCCGCCCATCGCATTGGGCTGACCGGTGATCGAGAAGGGGGCGGCGCCGGGCTTGCCGATCCGGCCGGTGGCGAGGTGGAGATTGACGATCGCGTTGACCTGATCGGTGCCGCGGATCGACTGGTTGATCCCCTGGCTGAACATCGTCACCGTCCGCGGGTTGGCGGCGAACAGATCGTAGAAGCGCTGGAGATCGGCGGGTGCCAGCTCGCAGGTCTTCGCCACCGACCAGAGATCGTGATCGACGGCAAGATCGTCCCAGAAGTCGTTCGGAACATTGACATGTTCGGCGAGATAATCCTCGTCGACCAGTCCCTCGCGCCGGCAATGCGCGAGCAGCCCGTTCATCAGCGCGACGTCGCTGCCGGGGCGCAGCGGCAGATGGAGATCGGCCTCCTCGCAGGTCTCGGTGCGGCGCGGGTCGATCACCACCAGCCTGGTGCCGCGTTCGGCGCGCGCCTTCATGATCCGTTGATAGACGATCGGGTGACACCAGGCGGTGTTCGATCCGACCAGGATGATCAGGTCGGCGGCGTCGAGATCGTCATAGCTCGCCGGCACGATATCCTCGCCGAACGCGCGCATATGCCCGGCGACCGCGCTCGACATGCACAGCCGCGAATTGGTGTCGATATTCGCCGAACCGATGAAGCCCTTCATCAGCTTGTTGGCGACATAATAGTCCTCGGTCAGCAGCTGGCCCGAGACATAGAAGGCGACGCTGTCGGGGCCGTGCCGGGCGATGGTGTCGGCGAAGCGCTTCGCGACCAGCGCGATCGCCTTGTCCCAGCTTGCGCGGCGCCCGTCGATCTCGGGGTGGAGCAGACGGCCTTCTGGCCCGACGGTGTCGCCGAGATGGGTGCCCTTCGAACAGAGCCGGCCGGCATTGGCGGGATGGTCGGGGTCGCCGGCGATCCGCACCGTGCCGGTGGCGCCGTCGACCGAGGCGACGACGCCGCAGCCGACCCCGCAATAGGCGCAGGTGGTGCGGATCGCGCCCGGCGGCCCGGCGGACATCAGGCGGCGGCCCGGCCGAGCGCGTCGGCGCGGCGGATCAGGATGCGGCCGGCGTCGACCCGGAGCGGGATCGTCGGGGTGCAGCCCTTGTCCTCGCCCTGCGCCGCGCCGGTTTCCAGGCTGATCACCCAATTGTGCAGCGGGCAGGTGACGCTGGTGCCATGGACGATGCCCTGCGACAGCGGCCCCTGCTTGTGCGGGCAGGCATTGACCAGCGCATAGACCGCCGAGCTGCCGGTGCGGAAGATCGCGATCTCCTCGCCATCGGCCATCCGCACGGTGCGGGCGCCGCGCAGCGGGATGTCGACGACCGCGCCGACATCGATCCAGTCGGCGGCGAAAGGGGTGCTCATGCGAACTGCTCCTGCGCGGGGTGGGGTCGGATCTCGCCGAGCGGCCGATGGAGATTGCGGTCGGCGCCATCGACCCGTTCGGCCCAGGGATCGTCCTGGCTGAAACTCTGGCTCAGCCAGAAACGCTGGGCGAGCACCACCCGGTTTTCGGGATCGAGCACGATCCGGGCCTTGAGATAATCCATGCCGATCCGTTCGATCCACGGCGCGGTGCGCTCGAGATAGCGCGCCTCCTCGCGGTAGAGCTGGACGAAGGCGGCGGCATGCTCGATCGCCTCGCGCTCGGTCGCGACCTTGCACAGCAGGTCGGTGGCGCGGACCTTGATCCCGCCATTGCCGCCGACATGGAGCTCATAGCCCGAGTCCACGCAGATGATCCCGAAATCCTTGATCGTCGCCTCGGCGCAGTTCCTGGGACAGCCCGACACCGCCATCTTGAACTTGTGCGGCATCCACGAACCCCAGAATTTGCGTTCGAGCTGGACGCCGAGGCCGGTCGAATCCTGGGTCCCGAAGCGGCACCATTCGGACCCGACGCAGGTCTTCACCGTGCGCAGCGCCTTGCCATAGGCATGGCCCGAGACCATGCCGGCGGCGTTGAGATCGGCCCACACCGCGGGCAGATCCTCCTTCTTGATCCCGAAGATGTCGAGCCGCTGGCCGCCGGTGACCTTGACCATCGGCGCGTCATATTTCTCGACGACGTCGGCGATCGCGCGCAGTTCGGTGGGGTTGGTGATCCCGCCCCACATTCGCGGCACCACCGAATAGGTGCCGTCCTTCTGGATATTGGCGTGCATCCGCTCGTTGACGAAGCGGCTCTGCTGGTCGTCGCGATAGTCGCCCGGCCAGGCGCACAGCAGATAATAGTTGAGCGCGGGGCGGCAGCTCGCGCAGCCGTCGGGGGTTGACCAGTGCAGCGCCTGCATCACCGCCGGGATCGCCTTCAGGCCCTTTTCGACGATCAGCCGGCGGACCTCGTCATGGCCGAAGCTGGTGCATTTGCACATCGTCTTGGTCGCGCGCTCGCCGGCATAATCCTCGCCGATCGTCAGCGCGAGCAGGGTCTCGACCAGCCCGGTGCACGACCCGCACGAGGCCGAAGCCTTGCAGGTCGCCCGCACCGCGTCGAGCGTGGCGGCGCCGGCTTCGATGCAGCCGACGACCTTCGCCTTGGACACGCCGTTGCAGCCGCAGATCTCGGCATCGTCCGAGAGCGCCGCAACGGCCGCCTTAGGGTCCGCAAGCGCCCCTCCACCGGACGCGAAAGCCTGGCCGAAGATCAGCGCGTCGCGAATGTCGGCGACGCATTGCTGTTTCTTGAGCAGGTCGAAATACCAGCCGCCATCGCCGGTATCGCCATAGAGCACCGCGCCGACGACGCGGTCATCCTTGACGATAACCCTTTTGTAGACCCCGCGGGCGGCGTCGCGCAGGACGATGTCCTCGGCGCCGTCGTCGCCGGAGAAATCGCCCGCCGAGAAGACGTCGAGCCCGGCGACCTTGAGCTTGGTCGACAGCACCGATCCCTGATAGCCGTCGGAGGGTTTCGCGGTGACGCCGTCGGCGAGCGCGCGGCACATCTCCCAGATCGGCGCGACCAGGCCATAGACCAGGCCGCGATGCTCGACGCATTCGCCGACCGCGAGGATCGCCGGATCGCTGGTCACCATCGCGTCGTCGACCTGGATGCCGCGGCCGACCGCCAGCCCGGCGTCGCGGGCGAGCGCGACGTTCGGGCGGATGCCGACCGCCATCACCACCAGGCTCGCCGGGATCGTCCGCCCGTCCTTGAGCAGCACGCCTTCGACCCTGTCGGTGCCGAGGATCGCCTCGGTATTGGCGCCGGTCAGAACCGTCTGGCCGCGCCCCTCGAGCGCGGTCTTGAGCAGCCAGCCGGCGGCCTCGTCGAGCTGGCGTTCCATCAGCGTGTCCATCAAATGGATGACGGTGACCTTCATGCCCCGCAGGGTCAGCCCATGGGCCGCCTCCAGGCCAAGAAGACCACCGCCGATCACGACGGCGTCGCCCCCCAGCGCCGCCGCCGCGAGCATCGCGTCGACATCGTGCATGTCGCGGAAACTGATCACCCCGGGCAGGTCCTTGCCGGGGACCGGGATGATGAACGGATCGGACCCGGTCGCGATCAGCAGCCGGTCATAATCGAGGGTGCGCCCGCTCTTCGCGGTAACGGTCTTCGCGGCGCGATCGATCGCCACCACCGGATCGGAGACGATCAGATCGATGCCGTTGTCGGCATACCAGTCGATCGGGTTGATCACGATCTCGTCGAAGCTTTTCTCGCCCGCGAGCACCGGCGACAGCATGATCCGGTTATAGTTCACATGCGGTTCGGCACCGAAGATGGTGATCCGGTATTTGCCGGGATCGCGCGCCAATATTTCCTCGACCGCGCGACAGCCGGCCATGCCGTTGCCGATCACCACAAGATGGTCGAGAGGGACATTCGGGACAAGCATCACCATCTCCTTCAGAGCGTATAATCGAGCTGGAGCCAGAATTTTCGGGTATCGGTCGCGAAGCGATCGGCCTGATAGTCGGCGAACTTGGCGAGCAGCGCGACATGCCGGCCGGCCTTCAGCCCGACCTGCGCATTCCATTCATTGCCATAGTGCTGCGACAGCCGGTCGCTTTCGAACCGGTGATAGGCCACCAGCAGCGACAGCGGCCCGGCCGGGGTCTTCACCCCGCCATAGGCGGCGCTGGCATAGGCATCGCGGATGCCGTTGGCTGGGGTGGTCAGGAATTTGTCGGCCCAGCCCTGGAATTTGTGGAGGGTGGCGAGCGGGGTCTGGAAGCTGGTGAAGGCGGCGCCGTTCGACGCGCCGAGTATCTCATAGCCGGTCGTCAGGGTCAGCGCCCTGACCGTCAGCCCGGCCTCGCCGAGCCAGTAATCGGCGGCATAGTCGTTGGGGTTGCCGGCATAGTCCGACTGGCGGGCAAAACTCGCGGTCAGCGCCAGCTTCGCCGCCTTGCCGATCGGCCAGCTGCCCGCGGCGCGCGCGCCATAGGTCTGGCTGGAATATTGCCGCCGGGTCGCCTGGTCCTGGTCGATCAGAAAAGCGAAGCCCTTGACCGTCACGCCTGCGATCTTCGTGCCGGCGGTCGCGAAGATATTGTCGCCGTGGATCGCCCGGATCGGGCTGTCGATCCCGAAGATCGTCCGGTCCGACCAGCTATAGGTGATATCTACCGCGACCGGGCCGATCGCGCTGCTTTCGACCCGGATCGCGTCGAATGTCTGCTCGTTCTGGCGCCACGCCACCGATCCGACGAAGCGCTGGTCGTCGAGGTTGATCCGCTGCCGCCCGAGCGTGACCACCGTCTTCGGCGCGCCGCGATATTGGAGCTGGATGCGGTTGAGCTCGATATTGTCGGGGTCGGCGACGGTCGGGAAGCGGGTCTTGCCATTGGTGCTGCTGTTGTAGCGTTCGGCGATCGCCAGCGTGCCCTCGGCCTCGACCAGCGCCGAGAAGGGGCCGCTGCTGGCCTCGATCCCGCCGCGCAGCCGGGCGGTCAGCGCGTCGGCGTTGCGGGCGATGCCGTCCTGGTCGACGCCTTCATAGCGCAGTCGCGCTTCGACGATGGGTTTGAGGGTCAAAGGGGCGGCCAGCGCCGGGGACGCGATGGCGCCCCCGACGATGGCGATGGGAAGAAAGGCGCGCATCAGATCCGCGCACCGGCCAGCGCGGTCGCCCAGGTCGCGCGCCAGCGGCCCTTGACCAGGGTCAGCCCGCCGAGCGCCACCAGCGCGAGCCCGGCGAAGATCAGGAAGCCCAGTTGCGGGCTGCCGGTGAGTTGCTTGGCGAGGCCGAGCGACGAGGCGAGGTAGAAGCCGCCGACCCCGCCGGCAAAGCCGACCAGCCCGGTCATCACCCCGATCTCCTCCTTGAAGCGCTGCGGCACCAGCTGGAACACCGCGCCATTGCCGGCGCCGAGTGCGAGCATCGCCACCACGAACAGGCCCAGCGCGAGGACGACCGTCGCCGGCCCGGTGCTGATCGCGCTGAGCGTCAGCGCCGCGAGGATATAGGCCATGGTCAGCGCCTTGGTGCCGCCGATTCGGTCGGCGAGCGCCCCGCCCATCGGTCGCACCAGCGATCCGGCGAACACGCAGGCGGCGGTGCAATAGCCGGCGGTGACCGGGGTCAGCCCGAACTGGTCGGTGAAGTAGATCGACAGCGACGAGGACAGGCCGACGAAGCCGCCGAAGGTGACCCCGTAGAACAGCATGAACCACCAGGCGTCGCCCTTGCGCAGCACCGCCAGATAGGCGGTGACCGGCTTGGGCGCTGGCGGGTTGGGGGCATCCTTGGCGAGCGCCAGATAGACGACGAACACGATCGCTAGTGGGATCACCGCAAGCCCGAACACCGCGTTCCAGCCGAGCAGCTTGGCGAGGATCGGCGCGAACAAGGCGGCGAACACCGTGCCGCTGTTACCCATGCCGGCGATGCCGAGCGCGGTGCCCTGATGCTCGGCCGGATACCAGCGGCTGGCGAGCGGCAGCGCGACCGCGAAGCTGGCGCCGGCGAAGCCCAGGATCACTCCGACCGCGATCGTGCCGCCGAAGCTGTGGACCCCGGCGAGCCAGGCGGTGAGCAGCCCGGCCATGACGATGATCTGGCTGATCGCCCCGGTCCGCTTTGGCCCGATCCGGTCGACCAGCACCCCGTTGACGAGGCGCAATATCGCGCCGGCGAGGGTCGGCACCGCGACCATGAAACCCTTTTGCGCGGGCGACAGGCCGAGATCGGCCGAGATCGCCGGCGCCAGCGGCCCGAGCAGCACCCAGACCATGAAGGCCAGGTCGAAATAGAGAAAGGCGGCGAATAATGTCGGCCGGTGACCGGCAGCCCAGAAACCCTTGTTCATCGAAATCTCCAAAGAGAAGGCGCGACGGAAGAGCGGCTGCTTACGCGGGGCGCAGGGGGGAGCAGGCGCGGCGAGATGGTGGCGGCGGGCGCGCGCAGGCGGCGGGGCAGGGTGTCGCACCCGCCTTCGTCATCCTTCGCGATAAGCAGCCCGGTCCGCATGAACGATCCTTGGTTCGAGGTCGTCCGCATGGGTGCGGGCCGGAAAGCCCGATCTTCTGCGGACAAGAAAAAAGCCGCCTCGAAGCGCGGTCGTCGGGACCGGTTCGGGCGGCGTCATTGCCTGTGCCGTGGCCTTTGGGGGCCGTGGCCCGGATCGCCCCGTCGTTGGAGCGGCCCGGCTATGGGAATCGGGACTTCATCGTCTCGACCGTCATGAAGCTGTCACGGATCGCGCTTTCCCGCAAGATTCTTTTTGCGGCAGTGCAACATTTGCAACTTTGGATGGTGGGAAGCGGGTTTCGGATCGAAGTCATGATGACGTGGGCCTTCGCCCGCACGACGAGTCCGAAGCCGGTCGCTAAAAGTGCGCTGTCACCGATTTGTGGTTCGCCACGAACCTGGGGCAGCCGTTCTTCGCGGATAGATCAACTGGGCGCCGATCAGCTCTTCACCGCCGGCTTGTCCTCATAATAAAGCGGCCCCAGCGCATCGATGATCTTGACCGCGTCGAGCATGCGCTCGGTCGCGGGGGTCGCGTCGACCGGGCGGATGGTGAGTTCGGTCTTGAAGCCGGTCGGAACGCTGCTGACCTCCCGCCCATATTGGGTCGTGGTCAGCCGCCGCGAATAATCGTGGCGGTCGACGATGACGAAGGCGGTCTTGCCGGCGGTGCGGGTGAGTTCGGCGGCGCGCAGCAGCGTCATTTCCTGGACGAGCGCCGCCGACGGGGTGTTGCCGATGAACTCGACCTTGGTGGTGCCGTCGGGATTCGGGGTCGAGCGGAAGCCGTCGGTGCGGTTGATCCCGCCGAGCAGGGTCGTCCCCATGCTGAGCGCGCCGCCGACCAGCGCGCCGAGGATGTTCGGGCGCGATCGTTCATAGTCGACGACCGCGCGCGGCGTTTCGGGCTCGATCAGCGCGATGTCGACCGCCGATGTAATCTCCTCGCGGCGCTTGTCGTCGAGCTCCTTGGCGAACGGCGTCGCGTCGGGCAGCATCGGAGCATCCTTCGCCGCGGCCTTGGCCTTCAGCGCGGCCAGCAGCTCGATCGTCGCGGCATCGCGCGGCATCGGGGTCGCGATCAGCGCCGCGATCGCATCGGGGACGCGTCCCTCGGCGACCGCGATCCGCGCCTCGGTCTGGTGTGCACGTATGTCGACATAGCGCTCGATCGCCTTCATCGACGAGGCTCCGGCCTCGCCGGCCGGCCCTTCGGCGGTCAGCGGTCGCGCGGTCGCGATATGGGCACGGATCTCGGCGATCTCGCGGCGTGCACCGGCCGGGTCGCCGGTGGCGGCGCGGGCATAGGCGCCGTGCAGCGATATGACCGTGGCGGACAGCATCCGCGACACGTCGGGCGATCGCGAGACCAGGGCGAAGGGCGCCAGCGGCTGGGTCGGCCAGACCAGCGCGACGTTCGGGCGCAGCGTCAGCACACCGGCGAAATTGCCGACTTCGGCTTCGCTGATCACGGCCTTGGCGCCCGCATCGGGTTCGAGCGCCGCCACCCCGATCCACGGCGATGGCGACGGCGTACCGACCGGGCGAGCGGCCTGCAGGATCACCGCGCCGGCCTCCTGGACCTGGAGCGAATAGGGCCGTGCCGCCATCGCCGCCTGGGCGAGCGGGACCGCGCCGGCGATGTTGCCCGATCGCGCCAGCGCGATCGCGCGCAGCAGCTTGAGCGAAACCGCCATGCTGCGCTGGTGGAAGCGGTCGGCGGCGCGATCGGCGGTCGCGGCCTCGGCAAGGTCGATATCGGCGAGCGCCTTGCCGGTGTCGCCGATGCGAAGATAGGCGGCGGCCCGGGCCCGCAGCAGATGCGCCCGGCGCAGCGTCTGGGTGGGCAGCAGCCGGGGGCTGGCCAGCGCACGGTCGCACGCCGCCACCGAATCGGGCCGCTGCCCGAGCATGATCGCATAGGAGCTGGTGCTCGCCGCACCGCGCATGCCGTCGTCCTGGCGGCCCGGCTGGAGCCGCCCGTCACAGGATTCGAAATCCTGCTTGTCCGATGCGTGGGCCGGCATCGCCACGCACATGCCGACGGCCACCAGGCCCGAAGCCTTCAAAAATTTCATGTCGAACCCCCCGGTTGTCGGATCGCCGCATGCACCATCGCCGACCGCCTTGCCAAGCCGGGCGCGCCGGGAGATCACGCCATTTTGGAGGAATCGTCGCCTGCGGCAGCGATGCGAGCCGGTGTCTCGACTCCCGCATCGGCGATGCTACCTTTGGCCATGGTTCGATCGGGACGAAAGGCAATGCGTGGCGGGTAGTCAGGATTTCGTCGAGGACCCGCGCAACCGCGACGTGTTCGCGCTGGTCGACGGGGCGCTGGTGCCGATGCGCGAGGCGACGGTGTCGATCTTCGATGCCGGATTCGGGCTTGGCGACGGGGTTTGGGAAGGGCTGCGGCTCCATCGCGGGGCGCTGTTGTTCCTGGAGGCGCATCTCGACCGGCTCTATGCGGCCGCCGCCGAACTGCGGATCGACATCGGGCTGAGCCGGGCCGAACTCGTCGCCGAACTGGTGCGGCTACTGCGCGCCAATGCGATGGCCGATGGAGGGCATCTGCGGCTGATGGTCACCCGGGGGCGCAAGGCGACCGTCAATCAGGATCCGCGCAACGCGTTGGGCAAGGCGACGATCGTCTGCACCGCGGAATTCAAGACCCGCGCGATGGTCCCCCCCGGCGGCGGGCTGGTGCTGCGCACCTCGGCGATCCGCACCACCGCGCCCGAGATGTTCGACATGCGGCTCAACACCCATAGCCGGGTGAGCCTGATCCGCGCGCTGCTCGATGTGATCGACAGCGGCGCCGACGAGGCGGTGATGCTCGATCCGCACGGCCATGTTGCGACCTGCAACGCCACCAACCTGTTCTGGGTCAAGGCGGGCAGGGTCTTCACCTCGGGCGATCTCCACTGCTTCAACGGCATCACCCGCGCCAACATCATCGCCCTGTGCCGATCGGGCGTCGCCTCGCTCGACCAGGGCGATTTCCCGATCGAGGCGTTGCGCGACGCCGACGAGGTCTTCGTGACCGGGACGATGGGTGGGGTGACCGCGGTGCGCGAGCTCGACGGGCGCACGCTGCCCGGCGCCGGCGCGCCGGTGACCGCGGCGCTCGCCGCCGCCTATGAAGCGCTCAAGGACGCGGACGCCGCCGCGCATCCGCTGCTGTGAGGTCCCTGGCATGACCTTGCGCATCGCGATGTGGTCGGGGCCACGCAACATCTCGACCGCGATGATGCGATCGTTCGAGAACCGCGCCGACTGCGCCGTCTCCGACGAGCCCTTCTATGCACATTATCTCGCGGCGACCGGGCTCGATCATCCGATGCGCGACGCGGTGCTGGCCTCGCAGCCGCAGGACTGGCGCGACGTCGCCGCGGCGATGGCGGGCGAGGCACCCGACGGATCGCCGCTCTGGTACCAGAAGCATATGGCGCATCATATGCTGGCCGATGTCGGGCTCGACTGGACCGAGGCCTGCGCCAATGTCTTCCTGATCCGCCGGCCCGAGCGGGTGCTCGCCTCTTATACGGTCAAGCGCGCCGAGGTGACCCTCGACGATATCGGTGTGGTGCGGCAGAGCGAGATCTTCGACCATGTCGCCCAGCGCAGCGGCGAGGCGCCGATCGTCGTCGACACCGATCAGGTGCTCGCCGATCCGCGGTCGACGCTGGCGGCGCTGTGCGCGTCGATCGGCATCGCCTTTTCGGAGGCGATGCTGGCGTGGCCGGCGGGATCGCGGGCGAGCGACGGGGTGTGGGCGCCGGCCTGGTATGATGCGGTCGAGCGCTCGACGGGGTTCGCCGCGCCGGGGCGGTCGGTCGGGCTGGACGATCTGCCCGAGGGGTTGCGGCGGATCGCCGAGGAAGCGGAGCCTTTTTATGAACGGCTGGCCGGGTATCGGTTGGCGGTGTGAGGTTGGCGGCGTCGCCCCGCTCCCTTGATCCTCCCCAAAGCTGCGCTTCAGGGAGGATCGAAGGCAAACAATCCAAGGAGAATCGATGTTCGGTCCCCGCAAGTCGCTCGATGATCTGGTCCGCCACGATGCCGCGCACCGGCTCGCCAAGACATTGTCCTGGCCGCATCTGATCGCGCTCGGGGTCGGGGCGATCGTCGGCACCGGTATCTACACGCTGACCGGGGTCGGCGCCGAGCGGGCGGGGCCGGCGGTGATCCTGGCGTTCGCGATCGCCGGCGCGGTCTGCGCCTGCGCGGCGCTGGCCTATGCCGAACTGGCGACGATGATCCCGGCGGCGGGGAGCGCCTATACGTTCAGCTACGCCGCGCTCGGCGAGACCGTCGCCTGGATCGTCGGCTGGAGCCTCGTCCTCGAATATTCGCTCGCCTGTTCGACGGTCGCGGTGGGCTGGTCGGGCTATCTGGTCGGCTGGATCGCCTCGGCGGGCATCCATCTGCCCGCGGCGCTGCTCAGCGGGCCGCATGGCGGCGGCATCGTCAACCTGCCGGCGGTGCTGGTGGCGCTCGCGGTGATGGGGATGCTGATCGCCGGCACCCGCGAGAGCGCCACCCTCAACATCATCCTGGTGGTGATCAAGCTGGTCGCGCTGGCGATGTTCGTCGCCTTCGCGCTGCCCGCCTTCGACGCCGCCAACCTCCACCCGTTCATGCCCTATGGCTTCGGCAGCACCGAGAGCGGCGGCATGAAACATGGGGTGATGGCGGCGGCGGCGATCGTGTTCTTCGCCTTTTACGGCTTCGATGCGGTCGCGACCTCGGCGGAGGAGGCGCGCAATCCGGGGCGCGACCTGACGATCGGCATCGTCGGATCGATGCTGGTCTGCACCGCCATCTATATGGGGGTGGCGATCGCCGCGATCGGCGCGCTGCCCTATACCGCGCTCGGCCATTCGCCCGAGCCGCTCGCGCTGGTGCTGCGATCGCTGTCGCACCCGGTCGCGGCGCATCTGATCGCGCTCGCCGCGGTGGTCGCCTTGCCGTCGGTGATCCTGGTGATGATGTACGGGCAGAGCCGGATCTTCTTCGTGATGGCGCGCGACGGGCTGCTGCCGCGCGGGCTCGCCCGGGTTTCCCCGCGCACCGGCGCGCCGACGCTGATCACTTTGCTCACGGGCCTGTCGATCGCGCTGGTCGCCGGGCTGTTCCGGCTCGACGAGATCGCCGAACTCGCCAATGCCGGGACGCTGCTCGCCTTCATCGCGGTCGGGCTGTGCCTGATGGTGCTGCGCCGCCATGCGCCGGACATGCCGCGGCTGTTCCGCTGCCCGGCGCCCTATGTCGTCGGGACGCTGGCGATTCTGGGGTGCCTCTATCTGCTGTCGAGCCTGCCGACCGCGACGATCCTGCGCTTCCTCGTCTGGAACGCGATCGGGCTGGCGGTCTATCTGCTTTATGGCCGGCGCCACAGCCTGGTGCGGGGTGGGGTGGCGAAGGTCTGATCGCCCCTCATCCGTCATCCCGGACTTGATCCGGGATCTCACTTCTTCTTGCGCCCGCGAAAGGCAAAGAGATTACGGCTTTCGCCGGAATGACGGGAAGGAGGCGTTGGCTTCGACAAGCGGGAACGGGCATCTTTTCGCGGAATCGCGCGTTTTCCGGGCTATGGACGACAGTGGCAGAGTTCCGACCCAGATCGAGATCCGCGCCGGCAAGGTGCGGATCGGCAAGGTCCGCTCGGGCGGCTGCGCCTGCCGCGCGGTCCATTTCATCGTCCGCGGCCCGCCGATACGCTGCGGGCTGTGCCATTGCCTGACCTGCCAGAAGGCGCATGCCTCGGCCTATTTCCCGTTCGTGATCTTCGCGCGCGATCATGTCCAGCTCGCGGGGGAGACCGCCGGCTGGGACAGCACCCGCGATTATCGCCGGCTGTTCTGCCCGCACTGCGGATCGCGGGTCGCCAGCTTCGCCGGGCCCGAGATCGAGCTGTCGCTGGCGAGCTTCGACGACCCGGCGGCATTCGCACCGCAATATGAAAGCTGGGTGATCCGGCGGCTGCCCTGGGTGAAGCCGCTCGATGTGCCGCAGTTTCAGCGCAACCGGGAGTGAGGGGCGACCTTTCTTCTTCGTCGCCCCGCACTTGTTGCGGGGGCCATGGCTATCGCCGCGCAGACCGCCGCTCGGGGTTGAACCCAGGCTTATCTGCTCTTCTTTCTTTAGGCATGGCACTCGACGCACCAGCCATGGACCCCGCAACCAGTACGGGGCGACGGGTTAAGTCAGCGCCAATGGACGAAGGCCGAGATCTCGGGAGGCAAGGGCGCGCGCTAACCTCCTGAGATCCCGGCCTCCGCCGGGATGA
Organism: Rhizorhabdus sp. GW822-FHT03C02; assembly: GCF_058801765.1. NCBI lineage: Bacteria > Pseudomonadati > Pseudomonadota > Alphaproteobacteria > Sphingomonadales > Rhizorhabdaceae > Rhizorhabdus > Rhizorhabdus sp. GW822-FHT03C02. The sequence continues at coordinate 181,797 of NZ_JBXANN010000007.1, read as the reverse complement.
CGTGGGTGGGACGGGGCTCGATCACCCTTGAAGCTTCCCCCGCACTCCCCCAAACCCATGCCATGATGCCGCCCGCTCTCCTTGCCGTCCGCGCGCTCGCCAAGGGCGTGCCCGGCCCGCGCAGCCTGTTCCGCAACCTCGATCTCGATGTCGGGGCGGGAGAACTGGTGGCGATCACCGGCGAGTCCGGGGTCGGCAAGTCGACCTTGCTCAACATCCTCGCCGGGCTCGACGATGCCGATGCGGGCAGCGTCGCGGTCGACGGGGTCGTGCTCGGACCGCTCGACGAGACCGCGCGGACGCGGGTGCGGCGCGAGCGGATCGGGTTCGTGTTCCAGGCTTTCCATATCCTGCCCTATCTGACCCTGCGCCAGAATGTCGCGCTGCCGCTGGCGCTCGTCTCGCCCGATGCCGCCGCAGCGCAGGCGCGCGCCGAGGCGATGCTAGAGGCGGTCGGGCTCGGCGGGCGCGGCGCCGGCTATGCGCGGGATCTGTCGGGGGGCGAGCTGCAGCGGGTGGCGATCGCCCGTGCGCTGGTGCACCGCCCGGCGCTGATCCTCGCCGACGAGCCGACCGGCAATCTCGATCCCGACACCGCCGCGCGGGTGCTGGCGCTGTTCGGCGCGGCGGTGCGCGAGGGCGGCGCGGCGGCGGTGATGGTGACCCATTCGGAGGCGACCGCGGCGGTCGCCGACCGGGTGTTGACCTTGACCGCACACGGATTGGTCGAACGTGGGCGCTGAGCCCGGCCTGTCGTCCGGCCGGCTGGCGCTTCTCTGGCTGATCGGCGGCGAAGCGCGCTTCCACCCCGCGCGCTTCCTGCTGACCGCGGTGGCGATCGCGGTCGGGGTCGCGCTCGGTTTCGCGGTGCATATCGTCAACGGATCGGCGCTGGCTTCGTTCGACGGGGCGATGCGCGGGGTCAGCGGCGCCGCCGACCTGTCGGTGCGCGCGACCAGCCGGCTCGGCTTCGACGAGACCCTCTATCCGCGCATCGTCCGCGCCGCCGGGGTCGCCGATGCCAGTCCGGTGGTCCGGCTCGACGCGCGGATCGGCAAAACCCGGCTGACCCTGCTCGGGATCGACGTCATCCGCGCCGCCGCGGTGACGCCGACGCTGGTCGGGCTGCGGCCGCAGGGCCCCGACCAGAGCAAGGACGGCGCGTTCGACGAGGCGGCTTTGTTCCTGTCGCGCGCCGCGCTCGCCCAGGCGGGGCTGCGGGTCGGCCAGTCGGTGGCGGTGCTGGCCAATGGCCGCAGCGTATCGCTGCGGATCGCCGGGACACTGCCGGCGGCGGGTGAGGCGGCGGCGTTCGGGGTGATCGACATCGCCGCCGCACAGTGGCGGTTCGGGCGGCTCGGCCGGATCGACCGGGTCGATCTTGCGCTCGCCGATCGCCCGGCGGCCGAAGCGGCGCTGCGCGCGCTGCTGCCCGCCGATGCGGTGCTATCGAGCGCCGAGGCGCAGAATGCGCAAGGCGATGCGCTGTCGCGCGCCTATCGCATCAACCTCGACATGCTGGCGCTGGTCGCGTTGCTGACCGGCGGCTTCCTGGTCTATTCGGCGCAGTCGCTGGCGGTGGTCCGCCGCCAGCGCGCCTTCGCGCTGCTGCGCACGCTCGGCCTGTCGCGCGGCGGGGTGATCGCCGCGGTGGTGGTCGAGGGGCTGGCGATCGGGATGGTCGGGTCGATGGCCGGGCTGGCGGCCGGCTATGGCCTTGCCTGGGGCGCGCTCCACTGGCTCGGCGGCGATCTCGGTGCGGGCTATTTCGGCGGCGTTACATTGCGGGCGGTCTTCCTGCCGGTTGCCGCGATCGGCTTCTTCGCGCTCGGCCTGCTGGCGGCGGTGCTCGGCAGCGCCTTGCCCGCCCGGCTCGCCGCGCGGGCCGCCCCGGCCGCCGCGCTCAAGAACGCCGGCGACATGATCGATCCGCGGGCGCTGGTCGCCTGGTGGCCTGCGGCGGTGCTGCTGGCCGCCGGGAGCGCAGTCGCGCTGCTACCGCCGGTCGCGGGGCTGCCGCTGTTCGGGTTCGTCGGGATCGGGCTGCTGCTCGCGGGCGGGATCGCCGGGGTGCCGTGGTTCGCGCGCGCTTTGCTGGCGCCGCTCGCGCGGGGCACCGGCCGCCATGTCCCGCGGCTGCTCGCGGTCCGCCATCTCCACGGCGCCCCCAATGAGGCGGCGACCGCCTTGTGCGGGATCGTCGCCTCGACCGCGCTGATGATCGCGATGGCGGTGATGGTGACGAGTTTCCGCAGCGCGGTCGACGACTGGCTCGGCGACGTGCTCGGCGCCGATCTCTATCTGCGCAGCGGAGTCGGGGCGAGCTTCGATCCGGCCGACCGCGCCGCGCTTGCAGCGGTTCCGGGCGTTGCACGGCTCAGCTTCAGCCGGTCGCAGCCTTTGACGATCGCGCCCGATCGTCCGCCGGTGATGCTGATCGCCCGGCCGGAGCGCGACGGCCGTGATCCGCTGCTCGTGCTGATCGATCGCGCCGAGACGCTGCAGCCAGGGATGCTGCCCGTCTGGGTCTCCGAACCCGCGCAGCGCCTCTATGGCTGGAACCCCGGCGACATCATCACGCTTCCTGTCGCCGGCCGCACCCGCTTCGCGGTCGCCGGGGTGTGGCGCGACTATGCGCGGCAGGCGGGGGCGGTGCTGGTCGACGAGGGCGATTATCAGCGGCTGACCGGCGACACCGGCCGCGACGAGCTGTCGGCCTGGCTGCGGCCGGGAGCGAGGCCAGGTGCGGTCGCCGCGGCGATGAAGGCGCGGCTGCCGGCGGCGCTGCGCGAGCAGGTCGAGGTCGCCGAGCCCGCGACGCTGCGCCGGCTCGCGCTGACGCTGTTCGACCGCAGCTTCGCAGTGACCTATCTGCTCGAGGCGGTGGCGATCCTGGTCGGGCTTGCCGGGGTCGCCGCGACGATGTCGGCGCAGACGATGGCGCGCGAGCGCGAGTTCGGGATGCTGCGCCATCTCGGCCTGACCCGGCGGCAACTGACCGCGATGCTCGCCACCGAGGGGGCGATCGTCGGGCTGACCGGGGCGCTCGCCGGGATCGGCCTCGGGCTGGTGCTCGCCCAGATCCTGATCCATGTGATCAACCCGCAATCGTTCAACTGGACGATGGCGACCCGCATCCCGTTCGGCACATTGCTGTCGGTCGCCGCGGCGCTGACGATCGCCGCGGCGCTTACCGCGATGCTCGCGGGGCGCCGCGCGACCGCGCGCGGGGCGGTTCAGTCGGTGCGCGAGGACTGGTGATGAAGCTGCTGCGATTCCTCGCCTTATCGATCGCCGCGCTGAGCGTCGCCGCCGCGGCGGCCACGCCCTATCCCATGGTGCGGCCGGGGATCGTGATGCGTTTCCCGCGCGATCATGGCGCGCATCCCGATTTCCGCACCGAATGGTGGTATGTCACCGGCTGGCTGCGCACCCGGAGCGGCGAACCGCTCGGTTTCCAGGTCACCTTCTTCCGCACCCGGCCGCCGGTCGATCCCGCCAACCCCAGCCGCTTCGCCGCGCGGCAGGTGATGTTCGCGCATGCCGCGCTGTCCGATGCCCGAACCGGCCGGTTGCTCCACGGCGAGCGCGCGGCGCGGGCGGGGTTCGGCCTGGCCGGGGCGCGCGTCGGCGACGCCGATGTCGCGATCCGCGACTGGCAGCTGCGCCGCCTGCCCGACGGGCGCTGGACCAGCCGGATCGCCGCTGATGGCTTCGTGCTCGATCTCGGTTTCGTGCCGACCCAGAAGCCGTTGCTCCAGGGGCAGGGCGGCTATAGCCGCAAGGGGCCGAAGCCCGAGGAAGCGAGCCATTATTATTCGATCCCGCATCTGCGGGTGCGCGGCACCGTGATCCGCGGCGGCGCAGCGGTCGCGGTCACCGGCGAGGCGTGGCTCGATCGCGAATGGTCGTCCAACTATCTCGCCCCCGATGCGCAGGGGTGGGACTGGACCGGGCTCAACTTCGACGACGGCAGCGCGCTGATGGCGTTCCGGATCCGCCGCAAGGGCGGCGGCACCGTCTGGGCGGGGGGATCGCTGCGCCGTGCCGACGGGACGGTGGCGGTGCTCGGGCCGGGCGACGTCGCCTTCCAGCCGCTCGCGACATGGCGGAGTCCTGCGACCGGCGCGGTCTATCCGGTCGCGCAGCGGCTCAGCATCCGGCTGCCCGAGGGTATCCGCCGCTGGCGGCTGACGCCCTTGTTCGCCGCGCAGGAACTCGACGGCCGCCGCAGCGGCCTGCCGGTCTATTGGGAAGGTGCGGTCCGCACCGCGGGCGGGCGCGGCTATCTCGAGCTCACCGGTTACGACCGGCCGCTGACGATGTGATACCGGATCCCGATGAGCTTGACTCATCGTGGTCCGGTATCAGCCCGAGCGGCGCTTGAGCATATCGATCGAGGATGCGTCAGCATCTTCGAGATCGCGTATCGGCCGCGCGACCGATCCCGTCGCGGGACATGGTCGCGGTCATTAACCAATTCGCACCCCGACCATGCTAGGCGGCGCCGGGAGAGGGGCGACGATGAAGTTTTTCAGCCGGCTGACGGCGACGATCGTGGCGGGGGTGTTCCTGACCGCCGGCCTTCCGATCTCGGCTTCGCTCAACCTCGCACGGCGCCAGGCGATCGAGCGCGAGCAGGATTATCTGCTCGGCCAGGCGCGCAGCGCGCTTGCCCGCTCCGAAATGACCGCCGATCAGCTCATCGCGGGCACGCAGGCGATCGCCGGCTTCGACGACGCCACGATCTGTTCGGATGCCGGGATCGACCGGATGCGCCAGATCGACCTCGGCTCGACGCTGCTGCAGGCGGTCGGCCATGTCGAGGGCACCCGCATGACCTGCTCGTCCTTCGCCGGGCGGCGCGGCTTCGAGGTCGGCAGGCCCGATTTCGTCTCGCGCAAGGGCACCAGCATCCGCACCGACGTGCGGCTGATCGATCCGCGCCGATCCTATCTGATGGTCGGCTATGGCAGCTTCGTCGGGATCGTCCACAAGGAGCTGGTGCTCAGCTTCGTCGACACCGCACCCGACCTCGCGGTCGGCATATTCACCGCGTCGAAGCGCCGGCTGATGGCGATGCGGGGCGATGTCGCGCCGGCCTGGCTCGGTGCCGGCCCGGCCGGCGACCTAGTGTTCCAGAGCGGCGACCGGATGGTCGCGATCGTCCATTCGCAACGCTATGATCTCGGCGCGGTGGCATCGCTGCCGATCGCCCATGCCGCGGGCTTCGTCCGTCAGGCGGCGATGATCCTGGTGCCGCTCGGCATCGCCGTCGGGTTGCTGCTGTCGGCGGTGCTGATCTATGTCGTCCATGGCCGCGCCTCGTTGCCGGGGCTGTTGCGCCAGGCGCTCAAGGCGCGCGAATTCCATCTCGTCTATCAGCCGGTCGTCGATCTTCCGACCGGGCGGATCGTCGGGGTCGAGGCGCTGATCCGCTGGCGGCGCAGCCGCGGCGACGCGATGCCGCCCGACCGTTTCGTCGCGATCGCCGAAAAGGCCGGGTTGATGCGCCAGCTCACCGCGCATGTCCTCGATCTGCTCGCGGCCGATGCGCGGTCGATATTGCCGACCGCGCCAAGGCTCCACATCGCGGTCAATTTCGCCGCCGACGACATGCACCGCGAGGACGTCGTCGACCAGGTCCGCGATTTCCTCGACCGGTCGGGCATCGCGCCCGGCCAGCTGATTGTCGAGGCGACCGAGCGCAGCCTGCTCGACGTCGATCTCGCGCGCAGCACGATGCGGCGGCTGCGCGCGATCGGCGTGAGGATCGCGATCGACGATTTCGGCACCGGCTATTCGAGCCTCGGCCATCTCGCCCGGCTCGAGATCGACTATATCAAGATCGACCGGATCTTCGTCCAGTCGCTGGGTACCGAGTCGGCGTCGAGCCAGGTTGCGGGGCGGATCATCGACATGGCGCGCGACCTCGACCTGTGCCTGATCGCCGAGGGCGTCGAGACCGCCGAGCAGGAAAGGCTGCTCGGGGCGATGGCGGTCGGGCTCGCCCAGGGCTATCGCTACAGTCGCCCGCTCGCGCTCGAGGATCTGCTCCAGCGGCTGCGCGCCGACCGTGCATCGCGCCCGCTGGAACCAGCGCTACTTGGCCTGTGATTCGACATAGTCGCGCGCCCGGTCGGGATCGAACGACTGCCCGTCGAAAAAGCGGTCGGGCCCCATGATCAGCCGCCCGCTGGTGCTGCCGACACCGGTCGGCCGGCTGATCGCGCCTTCGACCTTCGCGCTCGCGCCCGGCAGGTTGGCGCCGGTGCCGGCCAGCGCCGACCGGTAGATATCGGGCCGGAACACGTCGGCGGCCTCCTGGAAATCATGGCCGGCAAGGTCGGCATGGTCCCAGCGCACCATCTGCGAATAGAGCCACATCGCCTGGCTGCGCCACGGGAAGTTGGCGGCTTCGCGGTGGAGCACCAGAAAATCCTCGACCGGGGTCGGTTCCTCCCCCGGGCGCAGCATCAGCCGGCCGGCGAGCGCGCGCTCGATCAGTTCGGCGGGCTGGCCGATATGGTCGGGATGGGCGAGCAGATCGGCAACCTCGGCGCGGCGGCGCGGATCGCTGACGATGGTGCCGGCGCGGTGGAGCGCGCGCAGCAGCGCCTCGACCTCGGCACGGCGTTCGTCGAGCGCGGGCCGGCGGAAGGCGAGCAGCTTTTCGACCCCGCGGTTCCAGATCTGGCTGGTCGCCGCGACGATCACCGCGTCGCCATGGGTTACCGCGACGCTGTTCCACGGCTCGCCGACGCAACTGCCGTCGACCTCGCCGATCGCCAGCGCATCGGCGACGAACGGCGGCGGCACCACGACGATCTCGACGTCGCGGTCGGGGTCGCAGCCCGACGCGGCGAGCCAGTAGCGCAGCATGTAATTATGGCTCGAATAGCGGTGGACCACCGCCAGCCGCAGCTTGCGGCCGCTTTCGGCTTCCGCCCTGGCCGCTGCCGCCAGCCGCCGGCCGGTATCGGCGACGTCGTTCACCCGATAGTCGCCGAGCAGCGCCGCCACCCGGGTCGACACCGTCACCGTATTGCCGTTGAGCCCGAGCATGAACGGGGCGGCGAGCGGCACCGCCGGCCGGTCAAGCCCCATCGAGGTCGCGATCGCCAGCGGCGCGAGCAGATGCGCGGCGTCGGTCTGGCCGTAGATCAGCCGGTCGCGCACCGTCGCCCAGCTCGAATCGCGGTGCAGTTCGATCGCCACGCCTTCCTGTTCGGCAAGGCCCAGCGCGTGCGCGACGATCGGCAGCGCGGCGTCGACCAGCGGCACGAAGCCGATCCGGAACAGGCTCATAGATCGCCTCCCAACAAACTCTCCGCGGTGACCAGCGCCTCGGCGATCTCGGCGATGCGGCGGCCGCCGTCCATCGCCTGCTTGCGCAGCAGCGCATAGGCGGCGGGCTCGTCGATCTTGCGGCGCTTCATCAGGATCGCCTTGGCGCGGTCGACGACCTTGCGCTCGGCGAGCGCCGACCGCGCCTCGTGGAGTTCGACCTGCAGCCGCGAAAAGGCGTTGAAGCGGCGCACCGCCAGTTCGAGGATCGGCTTGATCCGTTCCTTGCGCATCCCGTCGACGACATAGGCCGAGATGCCGGCATCGACCGCCTCGGCGATCGAGCGCTCGTCGGACTGGTCGACGAACATCGCGATCGGCCGGGCGAGCGCGCGCGACAGCGCGAAACTCTCCTCGAGCACGTCGCGGCCGGGATTCTCCAGGTTGATCAGCACGACGTCGGGCGACAGCGCGTGCAGCGCCGCGACCAGCCCGCGCCGTTCGAGCAGCAGGTGGATGTCGGAAAAGCCCGCTTCGCGCAGTCCCTCCGCGATCACCGCGGCGCGTGCCGCGCTTTCGTCCACGACCGCTATCTTCAGGATCGCCTCCGCCGCCCCATCGCTTCCGGCGGCTTGGCGCTCCGCTCGGCCGGGGTCAAGCCGGAGATGCGATCCGAAAATAGTTTCCCGGCCCGGGTGCGGGTCTGCACCAGCGGCGGCGTCTGCTGTCGATGGGCGGATCGCGATCGGCCCGATCGGGGAGAAGGTCGTGGGACGGCTCGACGACAGGACGATATTGATCACCGGCGCCGCGGGTCGGGTCGGGGCTCTCGTCACGCAGGCGCTCCGTGCCGCCGGCGGGCGGGTCGTCGGGGTCGATCAGGCGGCGGCGATCGACGCCGACGAGATGATCCTCGCCGATCTCGCCGGCCGCGAAGCGATCGAGGCGCTGTGCCGGTCGATCGCGGGGCGGGCGGTCGACGTGCTGATCAACCTCGCCGGCCTCGCCGATAGCGAGACCGGCGACCGGTCGATCGAGCAATTATGGGCGGGCTATACGACGGGCCTGATCGCGCCCGCCATGATCGCGCGGGCGCTGCTGCCGGGGATGAAGGCGCGCGGCCAAGGCCAGATCGTCACGGTCGGTGCGCCGTTCGGCGACACCCCGCTTTCGGGCTTCGTCAAATGGTCGAGCGCCAAAGCCGGGCTCAAGGGACTGAGCGAGGCGCTGCGCGGCGAACTGGCGGGCAGCGGCGTCGCCGTCACCCATGTCGAACCTCGCGGGGAGCATGGCGGCGAAGCGGCCGCGCGGCTCGCCGGGCGGATCGTCGAGACGGTGATCGACCGCGAAGCCGCGCCGTTCCACGAACGCCCGCTGGCCGCGCTCAAGGCATCGCCAGGCTGCTGAGTTCCCGGATCGAAATGCCGTAGGTCGCGCAGATATGGTCGCGCAGCCGTTTCTTGACCTCGGCCATCTCGCGATACGCCTCCTCCTCGGCGGCCTCGGCGCTCAGGTCGATCACGAAGCTGCTCGGCACCAACTGGTCCCAGGTCAGGCTGTGGCGCGCCGCGGCCGCACGCACCGCCGCCACCAGTTCGGATCCTTCGATGTTCATCGTCATGCCCGGTCAACGCGGCCGGAGCGCTTGGGTTCATCGTCCTGACGCGCCGCACGGTTACGGTCCGGTCCGTTCGGCGCCGTCTATCCCATGGCGGGGCAAAGCGGGGGGCAGGATGGTGGTGCTGAACGAAAACCGGACGATTGTCGTGACCGGCGCCGCCGGGCGCCTCGGCAGCCTGGTGGTGAAGCGGCTTCGCGACGCCGGGGCCCGGGTCGTCGCCATCGACAGCTGCCTGTCGGCCGATGTGAGCGAGACGATCGCCGCCGATGTCACCACCGCGCGCGGGCTGGCCATCCTCACCGAGGCGCTCGCCGGGCGCCCGGTCGACGGTCTCGTCAACATGGCGAGCATCCGCCATTGCGAACAGGATGCCGAGGGGCCGATCGAGGCGCTGCTGGCCGGCTATCTCGCGGGCGTCGTCGCCGCGTCCTCGCTTTCGCACGCGCTGCTGCCGATGATGCGGGTCCGCAATGCGGGGCATATCGTCAATGTCGGCGCGATGTTCGACTATATGCCCCCCGAAGGCCGCGAGCGCTGGTCGAGCTGCAGCGCGGGCCACAAGGGGCTGACCGCGGCGCTGCTGTCCGAGGTCGCGGGCACCTGCGTCCGGGTCAGCTATATCGATCCGATCGTCGACAGGGACGGCGCCCAGGGCGTCGCCGACCGGATCGTCGCCGCGCTCACTGATTTCCGCGGCCACCATATCCATGCCGCGGCCCATGCGCCGATCCGGGCGGCGATGGCGGGCTGACCGGCGTCAGGAACGGACGTCGGCGGGCCGCGAGGCGGTCTTCTTCTGCTTCGTCTCGGCGGGCGGGATCGTCCGGATCGTCGCGGCATATTCGGCGAACAGCACCAGCACCCAGATCTCGACCCCGCGCCAGTCGTTGGCGGTCACCCCGTGCGCCAGGTCGAGCGCCAGGAAGGCGAGCGCCATCATGCGGAACCACAGCATCGAGAAGGACGGCAGGTCGGCGCGGAACGACGCGCTGACCATCATCGCCAGGCTGAACAGCCCGGCGATGATCTTCGACGCCATCGTCTCGGCGAGCCGGAGCTGGTCGAGCGCGGTCAGGAACCAGAACAGCCGCGAGACCGCGAACTGGGTCTGGCGGGTCATCTGGCACAGCTTGATGATCGGCGGCAGGAACAGCGTCTTGCCGAGCCACGCATCGATATCGGCGATCGTCATGCGCCGCATGTAGTGCGGGCGAGGCCGCTTGGCCAGACCGGCGGGGCGCGCGTCGGGCACCATCCGGCCGAACCCGGACGAAATCCCTCCTGTTCGGGCGACGACCGCGCTACGACGGGCCGCATGATCATCTTCTCCTACGGCACCCTGCGCCAGCCCGAGGTCCAGCGTGCGGTGTTCGGGCGTCTCCTCGATGGCGATCCCGACAGCCTGGCCGGTTTCCGCGTCGACCATGTCACCATCACCGACCCCGACGTGATCGGCGCGAGCGGCAGCGAGGTCCATCTGATCCTGCGCCGCGATCCGGCGGTGACCGCGCCGATCATCGGATCGGCGCTGGCGATCGAGGCCGCCGACCTGCCCGCGGTCGACGCCTATGAGGGCGACACCTATGCGCGGATCGAGGTGATGCTGGGATCGGGGCGCACGGCGTTCGTCTACGTCGCGCCGGATGGCTGCGGCTGCCCGGTTGTCAGGGAATGACGGGCGGGATTTCCGGAGGTAACTCGCCTTCAGCCAACGCATATCCGGTCGGGAGCGAGCGGGTTACGCATGCAGCGAAGGCCGGGTCTCGGGCATAGCCATAATAGCGAATAGGCAGCATCTCGGACATATGTTCGAAGACCAAGGTTTCGGGGCGGCAGGCGAGCAGGTCGCGCATCATCGAAGGCCGGTCGAGTTGAAATGGATTGATCGCCGACGATGGCGGAATTCTCGGGTCCCAGAATTCCGAGGTGAAAAGGAGGGAGAACGGATTCTGGCGCTGTGATTGCTCCAGCTCGGGCATGTAGATCGTCCAGGCGCGCAGCCGGTGGACCACCAGCCGATCGATGACGAATGCCCCGTCCGCCACGAAGAGGATCGCGGCGGCCAAGATCAACATGTTTCGTCGAGGGCGCCCGATCCTCATGAGACCAGCATGGCGCGGCGATGCCGTGGCTGCAACCGGCTGGGCGATCGTCAGGCCAGCATGCCCTGCGCATTGCGCTTGCGGATCAGGTCGATCAGCGCGCGCAGCCCGGCGGGGACATGGCGGCGGCCGGGATAATAGAGGCACAGGCCGGGATAAGGCGGGGTCCAGTCCTCGAGTGCTGCGACCAGCCGCCCGCTCGCCAGATGCGGCGCGACCGACCAGGCGCTGAGGAAGCCGAGCCCGGCGCCGACGAGCACCGCCTCGAGCATCAGCGTCCATTCGTCGAGCACGAGCTGGCCGGGCACGTCGATCGCCACCGCCTGGCCGCGCTTCTCGAACTCCCAATGATAGATCTGCCCGCTCGCCATCCGCGCGCGGATGCAGCGATGCGCCATCAAATCCTCGGGCGCCTGCGGGCGCGGATGCTCGGCGAAATATGCGGGCGATCCGACCACCACCATGCGCTGGTCGCCGCCGATCGGCACCGCGATCATGTCCTGCGGCACCGCTTCGGCGATGCGGATGCCGGCGTCGAAACCCTGGCCGACGACGTCGACCAGCCGCCCCTCGGTCACCAGCACGACGTTCATCTCCGGGTAGAGCCGCAGATAGTCGAGGATGATCGGGGTCAGGATCATCCGGGCCGCGCCCGCCGAGGTGTTGATCCGCAACGTGCCCGCCGGGGTCTCGCGCTGGCTGTCGATCGCCGCGATCGCCTCGCCGATCATGCCCAAAGCCGGGGCGATGCGGGCGATGAACTGGGCGCCCGCGTCGGTCGGCGACACGCTGCGGGTGGTGCGGTTGAACAGCCTGACCCCGAGCCGCGCCTCGAACGCGGCGATCGCATGGCTGAGCGCGGAGGGCGACATGCCGAGCTCGATCGCCGCGGCGCGGAAGCTGCCGAGCCGCGCGACCGCGAGTACCGCGTCATATTCGGTATGCGTCCGGATCATTGTACGAAATCCTGCATCACTTCATGCTGGTTTATACGGCTTATCGATCCAATCCCAGCCACCTAGATAGCGGGCCGTACCGATATTCGGAGAGCATCATGTATCTGATCGAGCAAAGCTATATCGACGGCGCGCTGGTCGTCCCGCACGGCGCCGAGCTGTTCGACCTCCACAATCCCGCGACCGGCGCGGTGATCGGCCAGGTCCGGCTCGGCGACGAGATCGACACCCGGGCCGCGATCGCCGCGGCGAAGCGCGCCTTCCCGGCCTTCTCGCGCAGCAGCAAGGCCGAACGGATCGCGATCCTCCACCGCATCCACGACGCGCTCGCCGCGCGCGACGCCGAACTGCTGGCGGCGGTTGTCGAGGAATATGGTGCGCCGACCGAGCGCGCGACATGGATGGTCGATCATGGCAAAAGCGTGCTGCTCGACGCTGCGAGCACTCTCGAGAGCTATGCATTCCAGCGGACGATCGGCACCGCGCGGGTGACGATGGAGCCGATGGGGGTGGTCGGGGTGATCACGCCCTGGAACAGCAATGCCGGCTTCATCTGCGGCAAGCTGGCGATGGCGATCGCCAGCGGATCGACCTGCGTGATCAAGCCGAGCGAGATGAGCGCGTTGCAGACCAGCGTCGTGATCGCGGCGCTCGCCGCTGCCGACCTGCCCGCCGGGATCGTCAACATCGTCAACGGCCGCGGCGACGTGGTCGGCGCCGAACTGAGTGCGCATCCCGACATCGCCAAGATCAGCTTCACCGGATCGACCGGCACCGGCAAGGCGATCCTGCGCGCGGCGGCCGAGAGCTTCAAGCGGGTGACGCTCGAACTGGGCGGCAAGTCGCCGATGATCATCCTCGACGATGCCGACTTCGCCGAGGCCGTGCCGTTCGCGCTCCAGGCCGGCTATATGAACAGCGGCCAGGCCTGTCTCGCGGGCACGCGGCTGCTGGTGCCGGCGTCGCGGCTCGCCGAATTCGAGGCGGCGATCAAGGCCGCGGTCGCCGATATCAAATCGGGCGATCCGCGCGATCCGGCGACCACGATCGGCCCGATGGTGAGCGCGCGCCAGTGGCAGCGGGTCCAGTCCTATATCCGGCTCGGCCAGGAGGAGGGCGCGACCCTGCTCGCGGGCGGCGAGGGCCGACCCGATGGCTTGCCCGAGGGCGAGGCCGAAGGCTGGTTCGTGCGGCCGACGATCTTCACCGGGGTCACCAACGCTATGCGGATCGCCCGCGAGGAGATTTTCGGGCCGGTGCTGTCGATCATCGCCTATGACGGCGACGAGCAGGCGATCGCGATCGCCAACGACACCGATTACGGCCTCCACGCCTATGTCGCCTCGTCCGATCCCGCCCGCGCCCGTGCGGTCGCCGACCGGCTGGTCGCGGGCCGGGTGATCATCAACAACGCCCCGATGGAAAATCTCGCCCCGTTCGGCGGCTTCAAGCAATCGGGCATCGGCCGCGAGAACGGCGTGTTCGGGCTGGAGGCCTTCCTCGAGCCGCGGGCGGTGATGGGATAGAGTTTGACGTCGCCCCGGCGGAGGCCGGGGCCGCCCAAGATGGAACGGTACGCATAAGCCTTGGGCGGCCCCGGCCTCCGCCGGGGCGACGGAATAGCTTGCTGTCACATAAGCTTCAAATCTCTCGCCTACCGGAAGCCCCTTGAATCATAAGGGGGATAGCAATGCGCATCATGCTCGAAGCGAGCCGTACGGTACTCGCACTGTGTTCGGTCGCGGCGATCGCGTCGGCGACGCCGGCGTTCGCGACCGACTATGTCGTCGCCGCGGGCGCCACCGACACCGCGCAGAAGACCGTCGGCGGCACCGACACGATCACCGTGCAGGCGACCGGCACCCTCCAGACCAGCACCAACCCGGCGATCAACTGGAGCACCGCCTCGACCGCGCTGGTGATCAGCAATGCCGGCACGATCCGCACCTCCAACGCCACCGGCCGCGCGATCAACGCGTCGGGGTCGGCCAATCCGCGCAGCATCACCCTGACCAACGCCGCCGGCGCGCTGATCGAGTCCGCCGACGATGCCTTCCGCATCAACCTCGACGTCACCGCAGGGACGATCCTGGTCGACAATCGCGGGATCATCCGCACCACCAATGGCGGCCAGGCGATCGATTTCGACGCGATCGCCTCGACCGGCGCCAGCATCACCATCAACAATGCCGCCGGCGCCGAGCTGCGCTCGTTCGGCCAGGACGCGATCCGGTCGGGCCAGGGTGCGGTGATCAACAATGCCGGGCTGATCTATTCGGACGGCGCGCCCAACAACAGCTATGACGGCATCGACATGCAGGGCCACAGCGCGACGGTCAACAACCTCGTGACCGGCACCATTTCGGGCTTGCGCCACGGCATCACCAGCGATGTCGACCTGACCGTCACCAACGCCGGCATCATCAATGGCCGCAACGGATCGGGGGTCGGCTCCGACGGCAACGGCACCGTCACCAACAGCGGGACGATCACCGGCGCCTGGGACGGGGTCGCGACCAATGGCGACGGCGACGGGGTCGACATCGATTTCATCGGCACGATCGTCAATACGGGCACGATCCGCGGCATCAGCGCCGCGGGGGTGGATTCGGGCGGCCGTCCCAACGGCGCCGAAGGCATCGCGATGGGCGGCGGCAGCATCGACAACCGCGCCGGCGCACTGATCAGCGGCGGCGCCACCGGCATCTTGATCGACGATGGCGCGGGCGGCGCCGGCTATGGCGCGACGACGATCACCAACGCCGGCACCATCGAGGGGCTCGGCGGCGCCGCGATCACGATGGTCGGCGCCTATGCCGACGTCATCACCAACTCGGGCACGATCCGCGGGGTGGGCAGCGCGATAGCGATGGGTGACGGCAACGACACCCTCAACCTGCTCACCGGCTCGGTGATCACCGGCACCATCGACGGCGGCGCCGGCACCGACGCGATCACCCTCGGCGGCAGCGGCGCGGGCGTGTTTGCCGGCGCGACCAATTTCGAGACGCTCGCGGTCAATGCCGGCAGCTGGACGCTGAGCGGCACCCAAAGCTATTCGGGCGGGGTGACGATCGCCGGCGGTGCCACCGCGATCGGTACCGGCGCGATCGTCGGCAACATCGCCAATGCCGGCGCGCTGGTCTTCGACCAGGCCAATGCCAGCACGCTGGCCGGCACGATCTCGGGCGCCGGCAACGTCACCAAGACCGGATCGGGCACGCTCACCGTCGGTGCGCAGAGCTATACCGGCGCGACGACCGTCAGCGGCGGCACCCTCGCGCTCACCGGCGCGCTGTCGAGCACCAGCTATGGCGTTGCCGCGGGCGCGACCCTGACCAGCGCGCTGTCGGCGACGATCGCGACCACCGGCACCAGCGTGTCGATCACCAACGCGGGCACGATCAGCAGCACCAACGCCACCGGCCGCGCGATCAACCTCGCCGGCGGCAACAATGCCCGCACGATCAGCCTGACCAACGCCGCAGGCGCGGTGATCAGTTCGGCCGACGACGCCGTCCGGATCAACGCCAACCTCACCGGCGGCAGCGTCACCGTCGACAATTTCGGGACGATCCGCACCAGCAATGGCGGCCAGGCGATCGATTTCGACGCGATCGCCAATACGGGCGTCGCGATCGTCATCAACAACCATGTCGGCGGGGTGCTCCAGTCGGTCGGCCAGGACGCGATCCGGCCGGGACAGGGCGCGGTCGTCACCAACGAGGGGCTGATTCGCTCCGACGGCGCGGCCAACAACAGCTATGACGGGATCGACTGGCAGGGCAAATCGGGGGTCGTGATCAACGCTGTGACCGGCACCATCTCGGGCCTGCGCCACGGCATCACCAGCGACGTCGCGGTCGAC
Organism: Rhizorhabdus sp. GW822-FHT03C02; assembly: GCF_058801765.1. Lineage (NCBI taxonomy): Bacteria > Pseudomonadati > Pseudomonadota > Alphaproteobacteria > Sphingomonadales > Rhizorhabdaceae > Rhizorhabdus > Rhizorhabdus sp. GW822-FHT03C02. The sequence continues at coordinate 165,963 of NZ_JBXANN010000007.1, read as the reverse complement.
GTCACCAACCGCGGGACCATCAATGGCCGCAACGGATCGGGGGTCGGTTCGGACGGCACCGGCACCGTCGTCAACTATGGCACGATCACCGGCGCGTGGGACGGGGTCGCCACCAATGGCGACGGCGACGGGGTCGACATCGACCTGATCGGCACCGTGCGCAACTTCGGCACGATCCGCGGCCTGAGCGCCGCCGGGGTCGACTCGGGCGGCTCGCCGAACAGCGCCGAAGGCATCGCGATCGGCGGCGGCACGATCGAGAACGGCGCCGGCGCGCTGATCGAAGGTGCGGGCGTCGGCATCCTTGTCGACAATGGTTCGGCCGGTGCGGCTGCCGGTGCGACCACCATCACCAACGCCGGCACCATTCGCGGCCTGGGCGGGGCGGCGATCAGTCTGGTCGGCGGCTTCGCCGACACGATAACCAATTCCGGTGTCATCACCGGCAACGGCACCGCGATCGCGATGGGCGCCGGCAACGACACCCTCAACCTGCTGACCGGTTCGGTGATCACCGGCATCGTCGATGGCGGCGCCGGCACCGATATCGTCAACCTCGGCGGCACCGGCGGCAGTTTTGCAGGCGCGGTCAATTTCGAAACGCTCAACGTCACGTCCGGGACCTGGGCGATGACCGGCACGTCGAGCTTCGCCACCACCAGCCTTGCCGCCGGCCGGCTCAACGTCAACGGCACGCTGACCTCGGCGGTCACCGTCGCGAGCGGCGCCACTCTCGGCGGCACCGGCAGCGTCGGCGCGGTCACCCTGCAGAGCGGCGCGATCCTCGCCCCCGGCAACTCGATCGGCCGGCTGGCCGTCAACGGCGCCTTGAGCTTCGCCGCCAACAGCATCTACCAGGTCGAGGCCAATGCCGCCGGCCAGGCCGACCGCACCGATGCGACCGGCGCCGCGACGATCGCCGCGACCGCCAAGGTCCAGGTGCTCGCCGCCGCCGGCACCTATAATCCGCGCACCGACTATGTGATCCTGACCGCGGCGGGCGGGGTGACCGGCACCTTCGGTACGGTGACGACCGACCTGGCCTTCCTCACCCCGCGGCTGGCCTATGCCGCGAACAGCGTGACGCTCAGCCTCTATCGCAACGACATCAGCTTCGCGAGCGTGGCGCAGAGCTTCAACCAGGCGAGCGTCGCGACCGCGGTCCAGGCGCTCGGCATCGGCAATGTCCTGTACGAACAGGCGCTGGTCCAGAGCGCGGCCGGCGCGCGCGCCGGCTTCACCGGCCTGTCGGGCGAGCTCTATGCGACGACGCTGTCGGGGCTCACCAACAATGGCCGGCTCGTCCGCGATGCCGCGCTCGGCGCGCTCGACGCTCGTGGCGAGGACGGCCGCTTCGTCTGGGGCAGCGCGCTCGGCGACTGGGGCCAGTCGAAGGGCAGCTTCGGCGCCGCCGGGCTCCAGGACGACACCACCGGCATCGTCGCCGGCTTCGGCATCGCCCATGACGGCCTGACCGCGACCGCGCTCGCGGGCTATTCGACCTCGGACTTCGACGTCGATGCCCGGTCGGCTTCGGCCGATGTCGACAGCAAGTTCGTCGGCGCAGGCGTCGGCTATGCCAGTCATGGCCTGTCGGCGAAGCTCGGCGCGACGCTGGCCTGGCACGATATCGATGCGCGGCGGCAGGTGACGCTGGGAACGGTCTCGGAAACCCCGAAGACCAGCTATGACGGCACCACCCTGCAGCTCTTCGGCGAGATGGCCTATCGCTACACCGCGCAGGACATCAACCTGACGCCGTTCGCACGACTGGCCTATGTCCGCAGCCGCACCGACGGCTTCACCGATGCCGGCGGCGCCGCCTCGCTGACGGTCACCCGCGGCACCCAGAAGGTCGGGATCGGCATCGCCGGCCTCGATGTCCGCGGGACCCTCGCGGACGGCGTCCACCCGCGCTTCAGCGTGGGCTATCAGAAGATCTGGGGCGACATCCGTGGCGACGTCTCGGCGCGCCTGCCCGGCAGCACCGCCTTCACCAGCGTCGGCGTGCTGTTGCCGCGCGAGGCGGCGGTGATCGACGGCGGCGTCGACATCGATCGCGGCGCCTTCAGCTTCGGCATCTCCTATGTCGGCCAGATCTCGAAGGACTGGACCAGCCACGGCGCCAAGGCGACGGTCAGCTACCGGTTCTGAACCTTCTTCCCCTCCCTGCAAGGGAGGGGACTGAGGGGTGGGTGGCGAGCAAAGCGAGCCTTCCGGCTGTTCCGCGTGAAGCTCCGTCGGGGGCGTCGAGCCTCCGACATCGCGACCCACCCCTTGCCCCTCCCTTTCAGGGAGGGGTGGATTGGGGCAGGCCGTTTGTCCCCCGTCCTTGGCCGTTCGTCGAAACCCCATTGATGTTTACAACTGTAATCGTCATCATGACTACAGTTGTAATCAGCTGTAGGGAGCTGGGCGGACATGGCGGACCGGATAAGCGAAGGCGAACAGGTGGTGATGGAGGCGCTATGGGCGGCCGACGCACCGCTCAGCGCCACCGAAGTCACCGAGCGGATCGATCCCGCGCGGGGCTGGAGCGACCGCACCGTCAAGACGATGTTGGGCCGGCTGCTCGCCAAGGGCGCGCTCGTCCATGAGGAGGATGGCCGCCGCTATCTCTATCGCCCCGCCGTCGAACGTGGCGCCTATGCGCGCGGCGAGGCGCGGCGCTTCGTCGACCGGCTGTTCGGCGGCCGCGCGGCGCCGCTGGTCGCGCATCTCGCCGCGACCGACGGGCTGACCCCCGACGACATCGCCGAGCTCGAGGCGCTGCTCAAGGCGATCAAGCCATGAGCGGCTGGCTGATCCAGACGCTGTTCGCGTCGAGCCTGTTGATGGCGATCGTCCTCGTCCTGCGCGAGCCGGTCGCCCATGCCTTCGGCGCGCGCGCTTCCTATGCGCTGTGGCTGTTGCCGGCGCTGCGGATGATCCTGCCGCCGCTGCCCGGCTGGAGCGCGCTGTTCCCGCCGGTGCCCGCCGGCGACACCGCCCGGCCGATCGACGCCGCGCTCGCCGATCTGGTCGACGCCGCCGGCGCGGCCGACGGGCAGGCGCTGGCTCCCGCGAGCGCTGTGTTCACACCGCAGGGGTCGCAGGCGCTGGCCTGGACCTGGGCCGACGCCGGCGAGATCATCCTCGGCCTCTGGCTGGCCGTCGCCTTGCTGTGGTTCGCGCTCCAGATGCTCAGCTATCGCCGCTTCCTGGCGCGGGCACTGGTCGGCGCGGTCCATCTGCCGACCGACGGCCCGATCGACCTGATGGTGAGCCCGGCGGTCAAGGGGCCGGTCGCGATCGGCATATTGCGCCGCCGCATCCTGCTGCCCCCCGATTTCCTCAGCCGCTACGGCCCCGAGGAACGCCGGCTCGCGCTCGCGCATGAGGCCGCGCACCATGGCCGGCTCGACATCGTCGCCAATCTCGCGGCGCTGCTCGTCCATGCGCTCCATTGGTGGAACCCGCTTGCCCATAGCGCCTATCGCCGCTTCCGCGCCGATCAGGAACTCGCCTGCGACGCCACCGTGCTGGTCGGCGCCGACCCCGACGACCGCGCCGCTTATGGTCGCGCGCTGATCAAATCGGTCGTGCCGCGCATGCCGGCGATCGCCTGTGCGCTCGACCCCAAGATGGAACTGACCAGGAGGATCTCGATGATGACCCGCAAACCCTATGGCCGGCTGCGGCTGTTCGCCGGCGCCGCGATCGCCGCGCTGATGATCGGCGGCGGGGTGATGGCGACCGCCTCGGGGCTCGCCCCCGAAGCCGTCGCGCCCCAGGCCGTTCCTGCCGTGCCCGCGATCCCGGCGGTTCCCGCGGTGCCTGCGATCCGTTCGACCGGCCCGGCGATCCGCACCACCGCGGTCCCGCCGAGCGCGCCGACGGCGCCTTATGCAGCGGCCGAAGTCCCGACCCCGCCGGCACCGCCGCAGCGCCTCGCCGCGATCGATCCGCCCGCGCCGCCCGCGCCGCCGGCCCCTCCGGCGCCGCTGTCGCCGATGGCGGCCCCGACGCCGCCGGCCCCGCCCGCGCCGCCGCACCGGCCTTACGGTGTGGTGACGGTCCGCCACGGCCAGCTCAGCGCCGCCGAGCGCGAGGAGATCCGCCAGAGCGTCGCCGAGGCCCAGCGCGAAGCCGCGGATGCCCGCCGCGAAGCCAAGGACGCCCGGCGCGAGGCGCTGCGTGAAAGCGAACAGGCCCGCCGCGAGGGCGAAGAGGCGCGCCGCGAGGGCGCCCGGGCAAAGGCCGAGGCGGCCCGCGAGCGTGCCGAAGGCCAGCGCGAAGCCGCCCAGGCGCGCGCCGAGGCGCAGCGCGAGGCTGCCCAGGCGCGGGCCGAGGCCGCACGCGACGCGGCCGAGGCCCGTCGCGAGGCCGAAGAGGCCCGGCGCGAAGCCGCCGCCGAGGGGCAGGGGCCGTCGAGCGCTGCCCGGCGCGATGCGATGCGCGCCGCCGCGGTCGCCCGCCAGCAGGCGCTCGCCGAACAGGCGCGGGTCACCCGCGACATCCCGCGCATCGTCGACAATGCGCTCGCCACCACCCGCGCCAAGATGGTGACGAGTTGCGCGCGCCAGGGCGTGGTGATGCCCGCCAACAGCGATTTCGGCACGCTCGCCACCTGCGGTCCGCAGCTCAACCGCACGATCCGCACCGCGCTCAACGCCGCCCGCGCCTCGATCGCCTCCGCGCGCGACCTGACCGACGACCAGCGCCGCCACGCCCTCGAGGGCCTCGACCAGGCGCTCTCCGAACTCGACCGCGAACCCTCGCGGCATTGAGTTCGTCGGGGCTACTTTCTTCTTCGTCATCCCAAACTTGATTTGGGATCCAGAGCCGCACCTTTGCGCTTCTTGCCGCGAGGTTGCGGCCCTGGATGCTGATTTTCATCAGCATGACGGGGAGGTTGGATGGCGCTCCCGCGCTTCCCCCTTGCCCCGCCGCCGCGTTCGCCACATCCTGCGCATATTCCGAAAACAGGGGTTATGATGCGCTTTCATCTGGTGTCGTCGGTCGCGCTCGCGCTGGCTCTGGTCTCCACTACGGCATCGGCCGCCGATCCGGCCAAGCCCGCCGCACCCGTCGCGCCGCCCGCCAGCCCGTATAAGGACACCACCGCGCTCAGCGGCCTGTTTCCGGTCCATGTCGACAAGAATGCCGGCCGGGTGCTCGTCACCCTGCCGCCGCCCGGCGCCGACGGGGTCTCGGCGCGCTATCTCTACACCACCGCGCTGCGCACCGGCCTCGGCTCGGCACCGACCTTCCTCGATCGCGGGCGGATCGGCGAGACCCAGATGCTCGCCTTCCGCCGGATCGGCAAGAAGGTCGCGATCATCTTCGAAAATCCGCGCTTCCGCGCCCCTGCCTCGAAGCTCGCCGAGGGCGCGGGCAACGCCGATTTCGCGACCTCGCTGGTGTGGATGGGCGATATCGCCACGACCCTGCCCGATGGCGGCCTGGTGGTCGATCTCGCCGGCTTCCTTGCCGCTGACGCGATGGGCATCGCCCGCTCGCTCGGCCAGGAGGATGATGCGATGGGCGTCGGCGGCGCCGCGCAGGGCGCGGGCAAGGGTTTCAAGCTCGACGACAAGCTCAGCGCCGCCGACGCCGGCTCGGCCAAGCTGTTCCCCGACAATTTCGAGATCGACGCGGTCCAGACCTTCACCTCGGACAAGCCCGGCGACGAGGTGTCGAACATCGCTCCCGATCCGCGCCGGGTGAGCTTCACCGTCCACCACAGCTTCGTGCGGCTGCCCGCGCCCGGCTTCGTGCCGCGCATCTTCGACGTCCGGCTCGGCGGCTTCGCGACCCAGGCGGTCGATTATGGCGTGCCGCTCGGCGGCGACGTGGTGCGCGACTATGCCAACCGCTTCCGGCTCGAGAAGACCGATCCCGGCGCCGCGCGCTCGCACGTCAAGAAACCGATCATCTTCTATGTCGATCGCGCCGCCCCCGAACCGATCCGATCGGCGCTGATCGAGGGGATCGGCTGGTGGGAGCAGGCGTTCGACGCCGCCGGCTATATCGACGCCTTCCAGGTCAAGCTGCTGCCCGAGGACGCCGACCCGCTCGATGTCCGCTACAATCTGGTCAACTGGGTCGACCGCGCGACCCGCGGCTGGTCCTATGGCCAGGAGATCGTCGATCCGCGCACCGGCGAGATCGTCAAGGGTATGGTGGTGCTGGGCTCCGAACGCGCGCGCCAGGACATCCAGATCTTCCAGGGGCTGGTCGGCACCGCGACCACCGGGCAGGGCGGCCCCAACGACCCGATCCAGGTCGCGCTCGCCCGGCTGCGGCAGCTCGGCGCGCACGAGGTCGGCCATTCGCTCGGCTTCGCGCATAATTTCGCGGCGAGCACCCAGGATCGCGGATCGGTGATGGACTATCCCGCGCCGCGCATCGGCCTGGTCGACGGCAAGCCCGACCTCGGCGACGCCTATGGCCGCGGCATCGGCCGCTGGGACATGGCGACGGTCGACTGGCTCTATGGCGAACCCGCCGGTGGCCAGCCGGCGGTCGATGCCAAGGCGGCCGCCACCGTCGCCGCGGGCCTGCGCTTCGTCCAGGACGACAATGCCCGGCGTCCCGACACCGCCCAGCCCTGGGGTGGGCTGTGGGACGACGGCGCCGATCCCGCCGCCGAACTGGTCCGGCTGATGGCGGTGCGCCGCGCGGCGATCGACCGCTTCGGGCTGGCGATGCTCAGCCCCGGCGAACCGGTCGCCAATCTGCGCCGCCGCTTCGTGCCGATCTGGCTGCTCCACCGCTATCAGCTGGTGTCGGCGGCCAAGACGGTCGGCGGGGTCGATTTCGCCTATGCGGTCGGCGGCGGCGGGCGGGAGGCGGCGATGCCGGCACCGCCCGCGGCACAGCGCGCCGCGCTGGCGGCGCTGCTCGAAACCCTCGCCCCCGATCAGCTGCGGGTGCCGCCGACGCTGCTGCCCTTACTGTCGGCGGCGCGCAACGGCAGCGACAACCGCCAGTTCGATATCGAGCTGTTCGGCACCGCCGGCGGCCCGGTGTTCGACCCGCTGGTCGCCGCCGATGCCGCCGCCGAGATCACGCTGGGGGCGCTGCTCGCGCCATCGCGGCTCGCCCGGGTCGAAATCCAGCACGCGACCGACCCGCAGGCGCTCGGCCTCGCCGAGCTGCTCGACCGGCTGGTCGCCGCGACCATCCCCGAGCGCGGCGATGCGCTCACCCGTCGTATCTCCTATCGCACGATCGTCATGATGGCGCAGACCGCGCGTCGCGGCGACACCGCCCCCGAGGTCGCGGCGATCCTGTCCGACCGCGTCCACGGCATCGCCGAAACCCTCGCCAAACGCCGCGGCGACGCCTGGGCGCAGAGCCTGTCGCGCCAACTCCTCGATCCGCAGCAATTCGACAAGCTGCTCGCCGAACGCCCGCGCACGATCGACATCCCGCCCGGCGATCCGATCGGGGGCGAAGGCGAGTGGATGGACGAGGCCTTCGCGCGATGAGCGACGCGCTCCCCGTCTCGCGTCGTGGCCTGCTGCAGACCGCGCTCGCGACTTCGCTGGCGGTGCCCACGCTGGCTGCGGCGGCATCATCGGGCGATGGCATCCGCGCGCAACTGCTGCTCGACTCCGGCATCCGCTATTTCAACGCCGCCAATATCGCGCCGGCCTTTCGCAGCACCGTCGATGCCCAGCATCGCGGCACCTTGGCGTTCCAGGCCAATCCATCGCGCGAATATCGCGAGAAATTCCCGGTGCTGGCCGACCATCTTCGCGCCCGGCTGGGAAAGCGGCTCGGCGTTACCGCGCAGGAGATCGCGCTGGTCCGCAACGCCAGCGAGGCGAACACCGTCGCGGTGCTCGGGCTCGATCTGAAAGCCGGTGACGAGGTGATCGTCACCGAGCATAACCACCAGTCGACTTTGGACAGCTGGAAGCTGCGCGCGAAGCGCGACGGGCTGGTGCTGAAGATCCTGCCGACCCCGGTCGCGGCGGCCTCGCCGCAGGCGGTCGCTGACGCCTTCGCCGCGGCGATCACCCCGCGCACCCGCGCGATTTTCGTATCGCACATCACCAACGTCACCGGGCTGGTCTATCCGGTGGCGGCGATCGCCGAGATCGCCCGCCGCAACCGCGCCTGGTTCCATGTCGACGGCGCCCAGAGCTTCGGCTGGATGAAGCTCGACCTTGCCGCGCTCGGCTGCGACAGTTTTGCGGGGAGCACCCATAAATGGCTGATGGGCCCGCTCGAAGGCGGCGTTCTTTACGTGCGCGGCGACCGCATGGACGAGCTCGCCCCGACGATGCTCAGCCATGGCTATTGGCTCACCGACCCGCGCAACATGGCGACCGCGCAGCGCTACGAGATCCTCGGCCAGCGCGACGACCCCAAGCTCGGCGCGATCGACGCCACCCTCGATGTGCTCGACGGGCTCGGCGAGGCGGCGATCGAGGCGCAGGTCCGGGCCAAGGCGGCGGAGATGCGCGCCATCCTCGCGGGGGTGAAGGGGGCGAAGCCGGTCAGCAGCGATCATCCCGCGCTGGCGGGGCCGGTGATGACGATCGCCTTTCCCGGCCGGGATGTCGCCGCGCTGCGCCGGCGGCTATGGGAACAGGGCCGGATCGCCACCGCCTTCGCCACCGCCGGCGGCCAGGACCTGATCCGCTTCTCGCCGCATATCTACAATGAGCGCGACGAGATGCTGTTCGTCGCGGAGATGCTGGGTCGGGGGTAGGATTGCTAATCCCGTCATGCTGAACTTGTTTCAGCATCCATCGAACGCCTTGCGGCCCTGCTCATAGGATTTGAGCGCGAGATGGCTCCAGCCGCTGCTGGTGTGGTGGATTTAGATCGAATCGCGCGCAACCTCGAATCCGGCGCCGACGATCGTGAGCTATGGAAGCGCGAACTGCTTGGGTTCGGGGCGACCGATCCGGGCGAACTGCTCGATCTCGCGTTAGAGCATCTCGCGATGGCCTGATGCATCCACCCTATACAGCGGATATTCGAAGCGCCCGGTCCATAAATGGATAGATTGGATAGGTCTCATATGCTTTTCGATTGCCTCGACGAAGCGTTTGAAAAAGCCGGCGCGGTGCCTGACCTTAAACTGATCGCCGATCTCGAATTCGATATCCTCGAACCCTTCAGCTCGGACTTCGGTATAGGTCATGACGCCGATCGGGCTATGGACGACGTTGAGCGAGTAATTTCCCTTCACCCGCGAGGGGAGCGCATAACGAGGCTCTTCTGATCCACCAGGCGGTGTGACAACGAAGAGCTCAGTATGCTTTCTCCCTACATATTTGTTCACAACATACGTATCTTCATCAGGGTAAAACTGGTAACTAATAGGCATTGCAGATGTGTCAGCTACGTGAAGTTCAAATCCACCGATGCAGCTTCGAATATGCCAATAAATAGTTAGATATGGCAGCTTTTGAAATTGCTGTCCGTCGAAGAATGCGATTTCGAAGCCTCCGCCCCATCCCTCCGAAATCCCTTCGCCCATGAGTTTTTGGGATGAAATTGCATCACCTGCTAGATCAAAGGCCCGGCCGGATAGATAGACGTAAGGGTCCATCCCATCGGGCACGTCCTGATCTGTTATCCGGTCGGCAGCATCTAATAGGTGCTTTTCGCCGCTACCACCCACATACCTCGGGTGCGATTTAGCTTTTCCTCTATCAAGGAGGTCGGAGAGCAGCTCGAAGGCTCCGTCGTCGCAACGGATACAGACAATATAGTTAATAGGCCGGAGCGTATCTTCACAGCTTTTAAGCCATTTCGCGATCTCAATAGGGCAAATCGCGTCCTTCCCCGCGACCATCTCGCGGAGAGCTTCGATAAAATCGATGGCGGTATCTTTGTCGTTCGCCCAGGCGACGCACATGTGGGGATGGACGATCACGAGCTTCTGCGCAAAGTTCGTGATCGATAGTGCCTTGCCCACCGGGATTGCGCGATTTGGCTCGCCAACCAGTGGAGTAGGGACGCCGAGGTCGCCTGGTTCCGCCGCTTTAATCTTCGACAACAGGATGTCACCGAGTAGGATCGGCGGCATGTCGTCATAATCGAATGCTGCTATGAGCGTCATGTCTCCCCCTTATAGCGACGCATTATGCAAGGTTGTACTCTAGCCTAAAAGCTCTGGGGACATATAGCGCTGAAAAATTTTAATCATTATTACCGAAATTATATCGATCTAAGCGACCGATGTATGAGCGCATGGGCGTGTCATTTTATCTGACGAGGTAGTGATCAACATCAACCCGGAAAATGGACGGAGGGCGCTCCATTGTCACCGTCGGCGTTAAGGATCTGGTACGATTCTCACCGCGCATCTACAATAGTCGCGACGAGATGATGATCGTGGCGGAGATGCTGGGGCGGGGGTAGGATCGCTAATCCCGTCATGCTGAACTTGTTTCAGCATCCACTCTGATATTCGGGAACGTTCCCCGTCGCACGGTGGATGCTGAAACAAGTTCAGCATGGCGGAAGAAGAATAGTTAGTGATCCCCCGGGCGCATGTTCGGCAAAAACTGCAACACCGTTTCCGACAGCCCCTTCAACGGGGTGAAGGTCAGGATCAGCAATCCGCGGGTCGTCGCGGTGCGGATCAGGCATTCGCCATAGACGTCGACCCCGGCTTCCTCGTCGAGCCAGATCAGCTCCCGCGCGGTGCCCTCGAACGCCTTGCGGCCCTGTTCGTAGGATTTGAGCGCGAGATGGCTCCAGCCGCCGCTGGCGTGGCGGACCTGGATCGCGTCGACCAGATTCTGGGTGCCGCCCTTCCAGCTCTGATCGCCGAGCATCGCGCGCGGCAGCAGCCCCGACCCGTCGACGCAGCGCCGGCCGGCGTCATGGACGACCTCGCCGAGCAATTCGACCTGGATGATGTCGCGGGTGGTCTCGTTGGTGGCGCCCGCCGCCCAGGCGCGCACCGGGGCCGCGAAGCGGCGGCCCTCCCACCAGGAAGGATAGAGGCCGGTCAGGTGGCAACTGGTCTCATAGGCGGCGCCGAGGGTCTTGCCGACGCGGTTCGCGGCGAGAAAACAGCGCTCGCGATAGCGCGCACCGGCGCGGAAGAAGTCGAGATGGCGCGGGTAATGGTGGCGGGCGAGCGCGCCGTCGTCGGGAAAGAGCCGGCCGAGCCTGCCGAAGCGGGTGGCCTCGCGATCGGCGGCGATCGCCGCGAGCAGCGCGTCGACCGTCGGGTCGTCGAGCGCCGCGACCAGCGCCGCGGGATCGAACCGGCCAGGCTCATAGCCGGGCCGGGCGCGGATCGCCGCGACGATGTCGTCGATCGTCGCCATCGTTCAGCGCAGCCTGTCCAGCGCGGCGGAGATCGCCAGACGCAGCGCGTCGCGCGCCTGGTCGGGCGACGGCGCATCGGCACCGGCCACCGGGCGCGACGCACCGGCGCTTCCGCGCGAGGGGGCGCCCCCGACCTCCTTTGCCGCCTGGTCGATCAGCGCGGCAGCCTGCTTGCGATCGCCTTCGGCGCGCGCCGCCTGCTCCATCTCATGAAGCCGCCGCATCCGATAGGCGCGGTGGGCGATCGGGATCGTCTCGACCTGTTCGATGAAGGCGCGCCGCTTTTCCTCGAAGCGCATCTTCCATGCTCCGCCCAGAGCATAGCCCGAAAGCGTTTCGGGATCATATTTGATCGCCTGCTGCCGCTCGATCGCAAAGCCGAACCGCTCCTCGAACGCGGCCGCGGCCTCGGACGGGGTATCGAAGGCGGCCATCCGATCGATCAGGAAGCACTTTTGGTCGGTGGTCAGTCGCGCCATGGTCGCGCCTGCCGATCGTCGATGTCATTCCCCGCCACCGGCACGCCGCCGGTCACCCGCCGCCGCGGCGGCGCGATCGCGCGCAGCGCGCGCATATAGGCGCTCTCGCCCTCGGCCGCGGCCATGCCGAGTTGGCGCTGGTCGATCCCGGGCCGCACCCGCAGCCGGTCGATCAGCCCGTTCCAGCGGGCCTCGTGCGCGCGCAGCTCGGCGATCAGCGCGGCGTCGCCCGTCACTTCAGCCGACATCATACGCCACCATCCGCGCGCCCAGCGCCTGCGCCGCCAGCCGCTCGACGACGTCGCTATGGTTACGCGGCGCCTGCTGCGCGCGGAACGCATTGGCGAACACCAGCCGGACGATGTCGCCGTCGCGCGCGATCCGGCAGCCGTCGAACCAGCGCCGATAGGGCGCTTCGCCGATCCCCGCGAGCAGCGCGCGGCGGAAGCCGGCGACCGCTTCGTCCTCGCCCTTGCGGTCGAAGGCCAGCGCGGCGAGGGCTTTGCCCCCGGTCTTCGCGCGCTGGCGCGCACCTTCATGGCGGACCGCGGCGTCGAAACGGCGTAGCGACCGGGTCGGCTGGTCGGCCTGGGCGACGCCCGCGCGGATCGTCGGCCCGATGATGCGATCGGGATCGAAGCCCGCCTCGATCCAGCCGCGCACGATCGCGGTCTGCGCGGCGATGTGCGCCGGCGTCGCCGGCCGCGCCATCCCCGCGAGGTCGCACAGCGTCAGCATCAGCGCGACATGGTTCTGGCCCTGACTCGCGGCGCGGTTGTCGCTCCTGGCACCATCCGTTCGCGTCGAGCCTGTCGAGACGCCGGGCGCAACCTTGGCCTCGGGCACCGCCGTCTCGCCCGCCCCCGATCCGGCCGCCGCGGCGACCTTCGCCCAGCGGCGGTTGGCCTTGTCGCGCTGGCTGCTGCGGTGCCGCCACGCCTCGCGCGCCTTTTCGGCGACCACCGGATGATACCAACGCCCGTCCGAACACAGCACGAACCCGCGCAGCGCCTGCGCCTTGACCCGCGCCCAGCGCGGTCCCGCCCCGGTCAGATGGGCGAGCACCCGGTCGTCGTCGGGCAGGCTGGCGGCGGGCACCTGCAGCCAGCATTTGCACCACAGGATCACCGCCGCCTTGAACTCCTCGCCGCTGGTCAGCGCGACCATGTCGCTGTCGACCAGCCGGGCGACGTCGAGCGGCATGAAGGCGAGTCCGCGCAGGTCGCAGTCGGCCGAAGTAAGTGGCGCCGTGAGTGGCGCCGTGGGGGGATCGGGCAGGGGAGACGTCATCAGTGCGGCCCGGCTCATGCGATGCCGGTCCGCTGTAGCGCGCCGGTCGCCACATAGCGGGCGGCGTCGCGCCTGATCTGGTCGGTGATGATCCGCTTCGCCTCGGCGGCGCCGAGCTCGCCGCGCAGCCGGCCATATTCGTCGCGATATTCGAGCGGGCACCAGCCGAGCATCTTTTCCGACCGGGTGCGCCCGCCCTTGATCCGGCAGGATTTGAGCCAGGCGCCCTGGATATTCTGCCGCGCCGCCTCGCGTCGCGCCGCCGATTTCTCGGGATCCTTGAACATCGCCCGCACCCCGGCCGACACTTTCGCGCGATGCGACGCCGACCGCCCAAGCGCCCGGCACGTGCAGGGCCGGCAATGGGTGTTCGGCGACGCCGCCGCGCAATTGTCGGGATGTTCGCAATGCGGGCGGTTTACCGCAGGCGCATCGCCACTATGCGGCCGGTTTACCGGCGTCGCATCGTCTTTCTGGTCACTCATGGCATCACCTTTCCGGCCTGCATGAGTCGATTGTTATCCCAATTGGATAATTCGAACAAGATGATTATTATCCGTATCGGATAAGACGCTGTGAAAAGCGGCCTGCTATATGGGAATATGGCTGAAGAACGCAGGCGCTACGCGGCGAACCGCATCAGGGAACTCCGTCTCGAGCGAGGGCTGAAGCTCGAGGATGTCGTCGATCGCATGGACGACGCGATCACCCCGGGCACGCTGGCGAAGCTCGAGACCGGGCGGATGGGGCTGACCGTCGACTATATCATCGCGATCGCCAAGGCGCTCCAGGTGCCCGAGGAGGCGATCATCAAGGTTCAGCGCAGCGGCCTGCTGCTGCCGATCATCGGCCAGATCGCCGCCGGCCAATGGCGCGAGGCGATCATGGAGCCGCTCGGCTGGCAGGGGGTTCCGCCCGACCTGCGCACCGGCGTCAACAGCTTCGTATTGTTCCCCGACGGCGACTCGATGGACCTGGTGACGGGCGAGGGCGGCTATATCGTGGTCGATCCCGATCAGAAGGATCTGCTCAACAAACGCTTCTATTCCATGCAGAATGAGGCGGGCGAGGCGACCTTCAAACAGTTCTTCGCCGACCCGCCGCGGCTCGAGCCCTGCTCGTCCAACCCGGTCCACCAGGTCATTCCGCTCGGCCGCGAGCCGATCATCGTCATCGGCCGCGTGACCCTGGCGGTCCGCGAGTTCTGACGCCGCCGGCGGGGCGTTCGCTTTGCCATATCCAGCCGCCCATGGCCGTCGCCCCGGCGGAGGCCGGGGCCGCCCAAGGCTCCTGCATCGACCGATGACCGGGGCGGGGCACTTCTGTGCATATTGAGCTGGTGCGCTTTTGACTGGGGCGGCCCCGGCCTCCGCCGGGGCGACGGATATGGGTGGCGCCTGAGCGCGCCGATCACGCGCTCTGATCGCTCGATTCCGGATCAAAATTCCAGGCGCATATGGATAGTTCAATCTCGAAGCGTGTTCGAAAATATCCCAAACAGATAAATCTGCTTGCTCATATTATCACATTAGGATAATTCACCTCCATCAGGAGGTTCCCATGCTCCAATATGCCAAGCTCAAGCCCGCTCCGCCGCCACCCCCGTCCGAGCCGCCGCCCGCCGATCTCGCTCCTGCCGACTGCCTCGCGCTCGGGCTCGGCGACGCGCTCGATCTGTGCAGCCGCGATGCCGCGCGGCGCGTCCTCCATGGCCGGGTCGAGGCCGACTGGTCGCAGATCCATGCGGTGACGATGGTCAATCTCAAACGGCTCGGCTTCCACTGCGAGCGCGCCTATCGCACCATCCTCTATCATGAGGCGAAGGCGCAGCCCGGCCGTGCCTATGGCGAGGCGCTCGCGGCCCTGTTCGAAAGCCAGCCCTGGTCGCGCGGCGGGATGATCCCGGCGTCGGTCGTCGAGCAGGCGTTCGGGGTGCCGGCCGGGGTCGCGCCGGTGGTCCGGCTGTCGGCCACGTCGGTGATCGCATGAACGCGCCGACCTGCTTCGCCGAGCCGCGTTCGGCGCTCGCCATCGCCCAGGCCCGCGCCGATGGCTGGGCCGCCGACGCCGCGCCGTTGATCCGCGCCTGGCTCGATCTCGGGCTGTTGCTCGACCGGCTCGAGCCCGCCTGCTGCTTCTTCGGCCGGCCTGATCCGGCGGGGGAGGCGGCCAACCAGGCCTGGTTCGCGCTCGACCATGCCCGTACCGCGCTCCACGACCGCATCGGCGCGTGCCGCGATGCCGCGATCGACCGCGCCCATCCGCTCCACCGCCGCCCGGCATCGCGCTTCGACGAGGGGGAGGCGGCCGACATCGCCGATGCGCTCGTTGCCGATACGATCGGGGTGGCCGACGCGATCGCCGCGGCCGCCCGCGGCGGGGAGGGGGCGCGATGATCCGGCTGCTCGGGGTGGCGGTCCGCCGCGAATGGCTCGGCGGGATGCTGCTGACGATCGTCCTCGCGCTGCTGGCGCTGGCATGATCCGCTGCCGTCGCTGCGATGATATGCAGGAAGTGTTCGAGCAGGAGGACTGGATGCCCTGTCCGGACTGCACCGATCCCGAGGCGGCCGACTATGTCGCGCCCGAGGAGCGCGACGACTGGCGGGCGGTCAGTGCCTTGTCGGCCGAGCCACCCGAAACGGCCAGCGCGTCACCTCGCCGGCGATCAGCGCCCACCAGATGATCAGCGGCTGCGCGACCATCCGCGGGGCGTGATACCACAGGCTCAGGCCGGTGCCCGCCGACAGATCGTCGATCGCCTGTTTGATGTTCGCGGGAAACACGCACAGCGCATAGAGCGCGAGCATGATCCCGGCGAGCCGCCGGGTGCGCGGGATCAGCAGCCCGGCGGCACCGAAGATCTCGCAGATCCCGGTCGCCAGCACGGTCAGATGCGGCTGCGGCACCCAGAAGGGAACGATCCGCTCGAAGACATGCGGGATCGCCAGGTGCAGGACGCCGGCGGCGCCATAGACCGCCGCCAGCACACCGCGCGCGATCCGGACCGGCCAGTTCGCCGATGGCGACGGGGCCGGTCCGGTCATAATCAGGCGGCGTCGGCGCGGTGCGGCAGCTTCCAGCCGGGGCGGACGAAATGGCAGGTATAGCCGTTGGGGATACGCTGCAGATAATCCTGATGCTCGGGTTCGGCTTCCCAGAAATCGCCCGCGGGCTTGACCTCGGTCACCACCTTGCCCGGCCAGATCCCCGACGCGTTCACGTCGGCGATCGTGTCCTCGGCGACCCGCTTCTGCTCGTCGCTGGTATAATAGATCGCCGAGCGATAGCTCATGCCGATATCGTTGCCCTGGCGGTTGACCGTGGTCGGGTCGTGGATCTGGAAGAAGAATTCGAGGATCGCGCGATAGCTGGTCTGCGCCGGGTCGAAGACGATCTCGATCGCCTCGGCATGGGTGCCATGGTTGCGATAGGTCGCGTTCGGCACGTCGCCGCCGCTATAGCCGACCCGGGTCGAGATCACCCCGGGCTGGCGGCGCACCAGTTCCTGCACGCCCCAGAAGCAGCCGCCGGCCAGGATTGCGGTTTCTTCGCTCATGCCACGCCCTCCACCTGATCGATATAGGCCCCATAGCCCTGGGCCTCCATGTCGTCGCGGTGCACGAAGCGCAGCGACGCCGAATTGATGCAATAGCGCAGGCCCCCGCGGTCGCGCGGCCCATCGGGGAAGACATGGCCGAGATGGCTGTCGCCATGCGCCGAGCGTACCTCGGTGCGGATCATCCCGTGCGATCCGTCGCGCAGTTCGGCGACATTGGCGGGCTCGATCGGCTTGGTGAAGCTCGGCCAGCCGCAGCCCGATTCATATTTGTCGGCCGAGGCGAACAAAGGCTCGCCCGACACGATGTCGACATAGACCCCGGGGTCCTTGTTGTAGAGCAGCGCACCCGTGCCCGGACGCTCGGTCCCGGCCTGCTGGGTGACGTGATATTGTTCTGGCGTCAGCGCGGCGACGGCTTCGTCGGTCTTGCGATATTGGCTCATGGCGTTCTCCATCTTCCGCGAAGATGGGTGGTCGCCTGCGATTTGTCGAGCGGGGGCGGGGCGCAAAAATGCGGGGGGTGTAGGATGCACCAGTCCCCTCCCGTCGCCCCGGGCCTTGTGCCGGGGTCCATGGCTGGTGCGTCACATGCCGGTGTCGAATATCTGGCGACCGGTGAAAGGCCACATGTGCCGACCTCGACGGTGGTTCTTGTGGAAGCAGCCATGGACCCCGGCACAAGGCCGGGGCGACGAGGTAGGGAAGGCCGCCCTTACGCCGCGATCGCGTAATCGATCGCCTCGGCCTCGTCCTTCTGCGCAACCGCCTCGACCGCCTTGGTCTCGACGACCGCGGTCTTGGCGCGCTTGTGGACGGGCAAGAAGAAGCGCGTCGCCATCACGATCAGGCCCGCGGCGAAATAGACCGCCAGCACCATCTTCGGCGCGAACAGCAGCGACACGCCGAAGCCGATCCGCAGGATATTGGGGTTGATCCCCAGATCCTGGCCGAGACCTTCGCAGACGCCGAAGAACGTGTCGTGGCGGGTGAAGAGATTGGGCTGCTTGGCGGTCATCGGTCTGGTTCCTGGTGGCGCGGACCACATGTCCGCTCCGGTTGCACATGGCTCTGCATGAGCCGTGCCAAATATAGCGAGCCAGCATTTCCGGGAGCTTAACGGCGCGTTCCCGCGGTGCGGTGGTGAATTTTGCTATCAACTTCGCCGGAAGTTGGGAAAATTCGCCAGATTGCACCGGGGGCGGCGCGACGCCCGCGACCTTCGATGCTGCATTGCACATGATCATGCGGCGTGAGGCATGAATCCACTGTTTATGCCTCATGATATCCGCTATTATGAGGCATAAACAGGGAATTTATACCTCATGCGGTGGAATTGGCAGCAGCCGGATTGGCCCGATTTCGATTGGGATGGCACGGCGCTCGCCGCTTTGGAGGCGCGCTTCCTGCAGCGATCGGGGATATTGATCGGATCGGTCCGGCATCTGGCTGATGGCGATCGAGCCGGCATCACCATCGACATCATGACGGGCGAGGCGCTCAAGACGTCCGAGATCGAAGGCGAGATGCTCAACCGCGACAGCGTCCAGTCGTCGTTACGCCGCGAGTTTGGTCTGGAGGCCGGCATGCGCGCCGTTCCGCCGGCCGAGCGCGGCATCGCGGACATGATGATCGCGCTCTATCGCGGCTTCGCCGCGCCCCTGACCGACGAGATGCTCTGCGCATGGCATCGCATGGTGGTGAGCGGGCGCGACGATATCCGTGCGGTCGGCCGCTATCGCGATCATGCGGATCCGATGCAGGTGGTTTCCGGCCCACTCCACCGGCCCCGGGTCCATTTCGAGGCGCCGCCATCGACCGTAGTCGCCGACGAGATGGCGCGTTTCCTCGCCTGGTTCGCCGCGACCGCGCCGGATGGCGCGCGGCCGCTCGGCGCGCTGGTGCGGGCGGGGATCGCGCATCTGTTTTTCGTGAGCATCCATCCGTTCGAGGACGGCAACGGGCGGATTGCGCGGGCTCTGGCTGAAAAGGCGCTGTCGCAGGTGATCGGGCAGCCCAGCCTGATTGCCCTGTCGCAGATCATCCAGCGCAAGCGCTCGGCCTATTATGATGCGTTGGAGGCCGCCAACAAGCACAACGAAATCACCGGCTGGCTGCGCTATTTTGCCGAAACCGTGATCGAGGCGCAGGGCTATAGTCTCGACCTGGTCGATTTCCTGCTCGCCAAGACCCGCTTCTACGATCGCTTTCGGGGCGGTTTCAACGATCGGCAGGCGAAGGTGGTCGCGCGGATGTTGCGCGAGGGGCTGGACGGTTTCGCCGGCGGTCTCAGCGCCGCCAATTATATCGTCATCGCCGATACCTCGCGCGCCACCGCCACGCGCGATCTGCAGGAACTGGTCGCGATCGGGGCGCTCATACAGACCGGCACGCTCAAATCGACCCGCTACTGGTTGAATGTCGATGGCGATCGCCCTGCGGGCTCAGCGGGCGGCGAATGACGAGGCCGGGATAGGCATTTTCCGGCTCGACATATTGTTCGATCCGGCGATGTCAATTTTCTCCCGATGCAGTACGAATATTCGGGACTCGCCTGACGGGCGCGCAGGCGCGATGCTCCAGGCAGGACAGGATGAGGGAGGATAGCATGAGCGACGATTCATCGGCGGCCATCAGGGAAACGCGACGCGACTGGATCGTCGAGCATCGCGAACTCTATCTGCGTTCGGGCGGGGCCGAGGGCCATATCATGGACCTCATCCCCGTCGGCGGCCACAGCTTCACCACCCATTGCCTTATCAAATATGCCGGCCGGAAAAGCGGGCGCGTGTTCGTCACCCCGCTGATCTACGGTGACATCGGCGGCGAGGTGGTGATCTGTGCATCGAAGGGCGGCGCCGACGAGCATCCCGCCTGGTATCTCAACATCCGCGACAGCGAACATGTCGAGTTCCAGATCGCCACCCAGGCGTTCCGCGCGACCTGGCGCGAGCCCCAGGGCGCCGAGCGCGACAAGGTCTGGGCGTTCATGGTCGATGTCTTTCCGTCCTACGCCAACTATCAGGCATCGACCGACCGCATCATCCCGCTGGTGATGATGAAGGCGGTCGCGCCGATCCCGGTCTTCACCGAGGCCGACGCCACCGGCACCCGGGATTTCTGAAGGGTGGGGCGGGGGCTCGGGCGCGCCGCTGCCAAGATCCTCCCTGCGCGCAGGTTTAGGGAGGATCGGCAGGGCTCAGGCGAAGGGCGATGTTTACCGGAGGTGGCTCCGAGGAAGTCGCGTTCCTACGCACGGGCGATACCTGATCGGTCGGCCGTCTCTGCCGGCCCCGCGCCGTTGTTAGCCCCGGATGGCGATGGCATAGACCGGCCATGATCCTGCAAC
The DNA here is from genome assembly GCF_058801765.1 of Rhizorhabdus sp. GW822-FHT03C02. Taxonomy (NCBI): domain Bacteria; kingdom Pseudomonadati; phylum Pseudomonadota; class Alphaproteobacteria; order Sphingomonadales; family Rhizorhabdaceae; genus Rhizorhabdus; species Rhizorhabdus sp. GW822-FHT03C02. Next base: position 145,995 of record NZ_JBXANN010000007.1, on the reverse strand, counting down.
CGACCCCCGATCAGCGCGCGCTCATCGACGAGGCCTTCGCCCGTCCGCTCGACGAGTTGCTGCCGCTCGACCGCCTCCACAAGCCCGATAGCCAGGAGCCGTGGAGCGCGCTCGCCGAACTCGGCCTGTTCGGGATCGCCTCGGCCGAGGAACATGGCGGGGTCGGCCTGTCGCCGGTCGAGGAGGCGCTCGCCGCCACCGAGCTCGGTGCCCGGCTCGCCGGGCCGCAGGTGCTGGCGGCGATCATGGCCACCCATCTCGCCGACGATGCGCTGCGCGCGCGGATCGTCGCCGGCGATGTCCGGGTCGCGCCGGCGGTGCTCGCCGGATCGGAGGTCCGTCTGCTCGACGCCGACGGTGCCGAGTTCGTCCTGCTGCGCCGCGCGGGCGAGGCGGCGCTGCTGCCGATCGCCGCTTTCGGCAACCGCGCGCTGATCGACGGCCATCATTGGACCGTGCCGATCGAGACGGGCAGCGTCCCCGCCGATATCGGCTGGGCGCCGGTCGAGGCGGTGCTGCGCGTCCGGCTGGTCGAGGCCGCCGCGCTGTGTGGGGTCGCCGCCTGCGCGCGCGACATGGGCGTCGCTTATGCCTGTATGCGCGAACAGTTCGGCCATCCGATCGGCGGCTTCCAGGCGATCAAGCATCGCTGCGCCGACATGGCGATGGTCACCCGCGCCGCGACCGACCAGGTCACCTTCGCCGCGGTCGCGCTCGACCAGGGCAGGGACGATGCCGCCTTCCAGGTCGAGGCCGCTTTGCTGCTCGCGATCGACGCCGCGCTCGCCAATGCCCGCGCCAATGTCCAGATCCATGGTGGCATCGGTTTCAGCGACGAGGCCGACCCGCATCTGGTGGTCAAGCGCGCGCATCTGCTGGTCGAGGCCGCGGGCGGTGCCGATGCCGCGGCCGAACGGGTCGCGGTCGGCGCGCCGCCGATGGCGCAATAAGCTGTTTCGCGCGGGCGTCATGTCGCGCATGGTCGGAATGCTGACCACCTTCTTAGCCTGAACGGGCAAGCAATATCAGGAAGCCGGAGCGGATATGCAGCAGAACAAGGTAGCGATCGTCACCGGGGCCGGATCGGGCGTCGGCCAGGCGCTCACCCGGATCCTCGTCAAGCGGGGCGTGTCGGTGGTCGTGCTCGGCCGCTCGGTCGAGCCGCTCGAGGCGCTCAAAGCCGAACTCGCCGCCGGCGCCGAAGCGGGCTGGGGCGAGGTCGAGGTCTTCCCCGCCGACGTCACCGACGATGCCGCCGCGGCGGGCGTGGTCGACCGCGCGGTCGAACGCTTCGGCCGGCTCGATTATGTCGCCAACAGCGCCGGGGTCGGCAAGCCTTACCCGGTCGACGAGACCACCGACGAGGTGCTCGATTTCTTCCTGAGCGTCCATCTGCGCGCGCCGTTCCGGCTGTGCCGCGAGGCGCTGCGGGTGATGGGCGACGGCGGCTCGATCGTCCATGTCGCCTCGACCTTCGCGCTAATCGGTGGATTGCGCGGCGGCGCCTATTCGGCGGCCAAGGCCGGGATCATCGGCCTCGCCCAGCATATGGCCGCGCAATATGGCCCGCGCGGCATCCGCACCAATGTCGTTGCGCCCGGCGTGCTCGAAACCCCGATGACCGCGTACAACTGGGAAAATCCGCGCTTCAAGCGGATGAACTTCGACATGACCCCGCTCAACCGCACCGGCACCGCCGACGACGCCGCCTATGCGATCGCCTTCCTGCTGTCGGACGAGGCGCGCTTCATCACCGGCCAGGTGCTCGCGGTCGACGGCGGCTGGTCGTCGACCAAGTTCCTTGCGGAATCGGCGATCACCGCGGTTCCGGTCGAGGGCTGAGGTCGCGTGGTCGAACGGCGCGAGAAACTGGGCTGGTCGCTGCGCTGGGACGAGGCGCGCGCCGCCGATGCGCGTGCCCGCGGGCTGTGGATCGACGAGACGATCGGCGGCTTCGCCGCGCGCCACGCCGCCGAGCGGCCCGATGCGCTGGTGCTCGTCGACGGCGATGTCCGCATCGACGCGCAGACGCTTTATGGCGAGGCGCGCAAGGTCGCGGCGAGCCTGGTCGCGCGCGGGCTCAAGCCCGGCGACGCGGTGTCGTTCATGCTGCCCAACTGGCACGAGGCGGCGACCATCTATCTCGCGGCGTCGCTCGCCGGGCTGGTGATCCAGCCGATCGTGCCGCAGCTGCGCGATCGCGAGGTCGGCTTCCAGCTCGAGGATATCGCCAGCAAGGCGATCTTCATCCCCGCCGAGTTCCGCAAGTTCGATTATCGCGCGATGATGGCGCGGATCGCGGCGACGATGGCGACCCCGCCCGAGGTCGTCGTGCTGCGCGGCGATCCGGCCGGCTACACCGCTTATGCCGACCTGCTCGACGGTGACGGATCGGTGCCGCTGCCCAAGGTCGATGCCGACAGCGTCAAGCTGGTGCTCTACACCTCGGGCACCACCGGTCTGCCCAAGGGGGTGATCCACACCCATAATTCGATCAACGCGCTCGCCACCCAGATCCACCAGCATTGGCGCGCGAACCAGGGCGACGCCTTCTTCGTGCCGTCGCCGATCAGCCATATCGGCGGGTCGATCTATGCGTTCGAACTGCCGATGATCTTCGGCACAAGCGCGATCCTCCAGGAAAGCTGGGATCCGGCCGCCGCGGTCGCGATCATGGCGCGCGAGCGCTGCACCCATATGGCCGGCGCGACGCCGTTCCTCCAGGCGCTGCTCGACAATGCCCGCGACCAGGGCACGACCTTGCCCGATCTCACCGTGTTCATCTGCGGCGGCGCCTCGGTGCCGCCGGCGCTGATCCGCGAGGCGAGCGGCTATTTCGCCGGCTGCACGATCAGCCGGGTGTTCGGATCGACCGAGGTGCCGGTGACCACGGTCGGGTCGATGACGCATGGCGATCTCGCCCATGGCGCCGAGACCGACGGCAAGGTCGGCATCGCCGAGGTGAAGCTGGCCGGAGGCAGTCCGGAAGGCGAACTGCTCGTGCGCGGGCCGCAAATGCTGTTCGGCTATGTCCGCTCCGAGCATGAGGACGGCGCCTTCACCGACGACGGCTATTTCCGCACCGGCGACCTCGCCCGGCTTCAGGACGGCGACTATGTCGTCGTCACCGGCCGCGCCAAGGACATCATCATCCGCAATGGCGAGAATATCGCCCCCAAGGAGGTTGAGGACCTGCTCGTCCAGCATCCCGACATCGCCGAGATCGCGATCGTCGGGCTGCCCGATCCGAAGACCGGCGAACGCGCCTGCGCGGTGATCGTGCCGCGCGGTGCGGCGAAGGCCGATCTCGCCGCGCTCAAGACCTTTCTCGACGCGCACAATGTCGCCCGCTTCAAGATCCCCGAGCAGGTGGCCTTTTACGACGCCTTGCCGCGCAACGCCGCCGGCAAGGTGCTCAAACATGTCCTGCGCGATCAACTCCTCGCGCCCACCGCGCAGCAGAAGGCAGTCTGACGATGGAATTTGGCTGGACCGACGAACAGCAGGCCTATCGCGAGCGCATCCGCGCCTTTCTCGCGAAGACCCTGCCCGACGACTGGGAGCAGACCGCGCTGCACGGCCCGGGCAGCGACGCCCAGACCGAATATTCGCGCGGCTTCTGCAAGCTGCTCGCGGCCGACGGGCTGCTGATCCCGCATTGGCCGGTCGAACATGGCGGCGAGGAGACCTCCGCCTGGGACCAGTACGGCATGAGCGAGGAGATGTGGGCCGCGGGCGAGCCGCGCGGACCGCAATATATGAACGTCAACTGGGTCGGCCCGGTGCTGATGCGCTACGGCACCGCCGAGCAGCAGGACAAGCATCTGCCGCGGATCAAGGATGGCGAGGCGATCTGGTGCCAGGGCTTTTCCGAGCCGTCGGCGGGTTCCGATCTTGCCGCACTGCGGACGATGGCGGTCCCGGTCGAGGGCGGCTACAGCGTCACCGGCGCCAAGGTGTGGACCTCCTACGCGACCCATGCCGATTATTGCTTCCTGCTCGCGCGCACCGCGCCGACCGGCAAGGCCGGGATCGTCATCCTGCTGGTCGACATGAAGTCCCCCGGCATCCAGGTGAAGCAGATCCCCGCGCTGATCGGCGAGGGCGACATCCATGAGGTGTTCTTCGACGAGGTGTTCGTGCCCGCGATCGACCGGCTCGGCGCCGAGGGTCAGGCATGGGAGATCATCAACTATGCGCTCCAGAACGAGCGCGTCGGCATTCCCCGCTACGCCTTTTCGCGCAGCATGCTCGACCGCGCGGTCGCCCAGTTCCAGGACGAGGGCCGCTTCGACGACGATCCGGTGCTGCAGGATCGCGCCGGCCGCGCGCTTGCGCTGACCCAGGCCGCGCGGATGCTCGTCTACCGCGTCGTCGACCAGCGCGCGCACAATGCCCCGCCCGATGCGTTCGGCAGCCTTGCCCGCTGGGCGGTGGTCAATTCGGACAATGGCGTGAACAATTTCCTCACCGAGTTCCGGCCCGAGGGGCTGCTCGGCGAGGATGATTTCCAGCAGGCGCATCACCAGCGCGCGATCGCCGCCGGCATCGCCTCGGGTGCCGCCGAAATCCAGCTCAACATCGCGGCGCGCCGCTATCTCGAGCTGCCGAGCGGAGACCAACGTGGACTTTGAACTCAGCGAAGATCAGGCGAGCATCGTCGACGGGCTCGACAAGCTCGTCGCCTCGTTCGGCAAGGAACCGCCGAAGGAGCCGGTGACCTCGTCCTATGCTTTCGATCTCGACGCGGCGCTCGCCGAAAACGGCTTTCTCGACATCGCCCGCGAGGAAGGCTTCGGCCCGCTCGACGGCACGCTGATCGTCGAGGCGCTCGCCCGCTATCCGCGCGCGGTCGAGGCGGCGGCGACGATCCTGGTCGCGCCCGCGCTCGGCATCGATCCCGGCATCCGCCCGATCGCCTTGTCGACCCGGATCGGCGCGGCGTCGCGCTACCTGCCGATGGCGAGCCTGCTGCTCGTCCTCGACGGCGACAGCGTGAAACAGGTCGAGATCGTCCCCGACATGGTCGAGGAGGTCGAGACGCTGTTCGCTTATCCTTATGGCCGGCTGCGTGATCCGGCGGCAGCCAAGGTGACGATCCTGGAGGGCGATGCCGCCAAGACGCTGGCGCGGCGCTGGCGGCTGGCGATCGCCGCCGAGGCGGCCGGACTGATGCAGTCGGCGCTCGACACGATCCTCGACCATGTCAAGAACCGGGTCGCGTTCGGCCGGCCGCTCGGCGCCTTCCAGGCGATCCAGCATCGCCTCGCAATGGCGGCCGAGACCGTCCAGTCGACCCGCTGGCTCGCGCTGCGCGCCGCCTGGTCGGACAGCGAGCTCGACTGTGCGGTCGCCGCGACCTTCGCGCAGGACCGCATTCCGCAGTTCACCTACGACCTTCACCAGTTCGCGGGTGCGATGGCGCTGACCCTCGAATTCCCGCTGCATTTCTGGACCTACCGGTTGCGCGCTTTGCTCGGTGAACTGGGCGGCAGCAGCGCGCAGGCGCGCGCCGCCGCGCAGGCGGCCTGGGGCAGCGGGGGGAGCAACTGATCATGGCCGACATCGATCCCTTCCGCGCCCGTGCGCGCGCCTGGCTGGCCGAGAATGTGCCCAGCGAGCAGAGCCCGCCCGACGGTCCCGCCTCGCGCGACTATGTGCTCGGCTGGCAGCAGCGGCTCGCCTCGGGCGGCTGGACCGGGCTGACCTGGCCGACCGCGTTCGGCGGCCGCGGCCTGAGCGTCGACGAGCAGATCGTCTGGTGGGAGGAATATGCGCTGGCCGGTGGGCCATCGACCCTCGACGCCTCGTTCGTCGGCATGAACCATGCCGGGCCGACTCTGATCGCCTGCGGTTCCGAAGAGCAGAAGGCCTATCACCTGCCCAAGATTCTGCGCGGCGAGGTGATCTGGTGCCAGGGCTTTTCCGAACCCGGATCGGGATCGGACCTCGCCTCGCTGCGCACCAAGGGGCGCGTCGAGGGCGACGAACTGGTGATCGAGGGACAGAAGATCTGGTCGAGCTTCGCCGATATCGGCGACTGGCAGGAATTGCTGGTCCGCACCGATCCGACCGCCAAGCCGCATAAGGGGATCAGTTGGGTGATCTGCCCGATGGACGCGCCCGGCATCACCGTGCGGCCGATCGCGACGATGGCCGGGCCGACCAAATATTGCGAGGTCTTCTACGACAATGTCCGCATCCCGCTGAGCAATGTCGTCGGCGGTCTCCACAATGGCTGGTCGACCGCGATGGCGACCTTGAGCTTCGAGCGCGGCACCGCCTCGCTCGCGCTCCAGATCCGGCTGCTGCTCAAGGTCGAGGAACTGGTCGCCGCCTGTCCGCCCGAGCGCGCCGCGCTGCGCGGCCGGCTTGCCCGGCTGCGCGCCGAGGCCTCGGCGATGCGGGCGATGGCGTACCGTTTCGCGATCGATGCCGAGACCGGGGTGCCGGGACCCGAAGGCTCGATGATCCGGCTCTATTTCGCCGAACTGTCGCAGCGTGTCGGCGCCGCCGCGATCGAGCTCTACGGGCTCGGTGCGCCCGAGACGCTCGGCGACCATGGCTGGGCGCACGACTATCTCGATTATTTCTCGGAGACGATCGCCGGCGGCACCGCCGAGATCCAGCGCAACGTCATCGGCGAACGCGTCCTCGGCCTGCCGCGCGGGCCCCGCTGAGAACCATAAAGCAAGGAGAGAGCCCGTGAACGATTTCGTCGTCGCCGAATGCGCGATCCGCCAGCTGCACGCCCGCTTCGCCGACATCGCCTGGCGCAAGGACGCGGCGGGCTTCGCGGCGTTGTTCGCAGAGGACGGGGTCTGGAAGATCGCCGGCATGGAGATGACCGGCCGCGCCGAGATCGAGGCGACCTTCGGCCGGCTGCTCGGCGCCTGCGCCAAGGTCTGGTGCATCACCGGCGCGCCGCTGGTCGATATAGGGCAGGGGGTGGCGACGAGCCGTACCCCGGTCACCGAAATCGCCCGGATGATGGACGGCAGCTCGGCGCTGACCCTCGGCGTCTATTACGATACATATGTCGAGCAGGGCGGAGCCTGGTATTTCCAGCGCCGCCATTTCGGCCTCAAATATCGCGGGCCCACCGACCTGCCGGCCGACTTCGTCGACAGCCCCGATTATGGCTCGCCCCCGGGCATGCCCGGCGCCGACGAGCCGACCTTCACCCGCCGCAAGGTCGATTGAAGAAAACGCCTAAGCTACCTTACCCCGCAGAGCCCATCTTATGGCGCGACCGGCCGGGCGGTGCGCGTGACCGGGATCACGGAAATACGCAAAGCGAATGGGATAGGCTGGATGTGAAGCCCTGTGGCTCGGCCTCTCAGCACGCGTCATCCCGGCGGAGGCCGGGATCTCGGTAGGCCAGGTCGCGACTTATCCGCACGAGATCCCGGGCAATGCCTGTGCTCGGACGGGGGAAACCCCGATCCGGGGGCCGGGATGACCCACGTAGCAAGTGCCTCTCAGCGGCGACGCCGCTCGACGCACAATTGTGCCTCGTCGATCACCAGCGCCTGCGCATGCCGTTTCGGCCGCAGGATGAGGGCGGGGTAGAGGACCATGACGGTCAGCAGGATGGCATGTTCGATCGGGCTCATGCAGGCCGTGATAGCGAAACATTGTAAAACAAGCGTAACCACGCGGCGGTTTTCGGCCGATAAGCGCGTTATTTTCGCATCGCCTCTGGTTTCATCGGAATTAACCGCCCGACATCGTCCAGCCGCCGCCGAGACCGGAACCAGGCGCGACAGCCGCCTGTCACGGGCTCCGATCCGGCGGACGTGCGGCGTCGGCGGCACCGGCCATCGGGCGGCTTTTCCTCGAACATCGGCGGGCGAGGTCGTGCGGCCTCAATAGATGTCGCGGCGGTAGCGCCCTTCGTCGGTCATCCGCTCGACCACGGCATCGCCCAGCGCCGCGCGCAGCGCCGCGTCGACCGCCGGCGCCATGCCCGCAAGGCTACCGCAGACATGGATCGCGGCGCCGCGGTCCACCCATGCGCGAAGCATGTCGGCATGGACCGGCAGCAGGTCCTGGACATAGCGATTCCTACCGCCATCGCGCGACCAGACGCGATCGAGCCGGGCGAGGGTGCCGCTGGCGAGATAGCCGCGCAGTTCGTCGTCATGGAAGGCGTCGTGCGCCGCGCTGCGCTCGCCGAGCAGCAGCCAGGTCTCGCCGATGCCATCAGCGACACGCTGGCGCAGATGCGCGCGCAGCCCGGCGAGGCCGGTGCCGTTGCCGATCAGGATCATCGGAGCGGCGGCCGGCGGTGCGCGGAAATTGGGATTGGGGCGGAGCCGCATCGCGATTTCGCCACCAGTCGGGGCGAATGCCGTCAGCCAGCCCGATCCGAGGCCCAGCCGCCCGTCGGCGTCGGCCGCCTGCCGGACGAGCAGGTGGATCTGGCCGTCGGCGACGATCGAGGCGATCGAATATTCGCGGTGGGGCAGGGGGCGCAGCCCGGCGACAATCTCTGCCGGGCTGCGCGCGCCGACGGTCGCGACCTCGGGCAGCAGGCTCTTCGCCAGATGATCGGCGAGCGGCAGACCCTCGACCATCGCCGTACCATCCAGGCCGGTCGCCGCCAGCCATGATGCGACCATGGCGGGGGCGTGGCGCGGCGCGATCTCGGCGATGTCGCCCGCTTCCCAGTCGGCGTGCGCATCGCCGACCGGATCGAGCGCGATGTGGAAGGCCGGTCCGCCGGCGCTGCCGGGGTTGAGCAGCCTGCGCTCGGCAAGGCGCCAGCGGTCATAGGCGGCCGGCTGCCAGTCGGGAATGTCGCTGCGCGCGCCGATCGTCGCGAGCTGCTGCTGCCATTGGCGCTGGGCATCGGCATCCTCGCCATCGACCTCGATCATGTCGAACAGCCGCCGGCCGCCGCCGGCATGGAGCCAATGGTCGACCTGGTGGCCGAAGGCGCAGAAATCGGGATATTCGCGGTCGCCGAGCGCGAGCACCGCATAATCGAGATCGGCGATCGCCAGGGGCGCCGCCATCGTCCGCCGCGCAAAGCCGCGGGCCCGGTCGGGCGGCTCGCCGTCGCCATAGGTGCTCACCACGAACAAGGCCCGCTTCGCCTGCGCGAGCATCGCCGCGTCGAGCTCCGCCAGCGCAACGACCCGGGCGCCGTCGAAGGCGGCGGCGGTCTGGCGGGCCAGGCGCTCGGCGCCGCCGGTCTGGCTGGCATGGATTACAAGCAGGGCGCCATCGCCGCCGGCCGCCGGCGACGGGGCGTCGACCGCCGCGAGCTCGCGCTTCCTGCGTCGCCGCGCCAGATAGAGCAGCAGCCCGGTGACGGTGAACAGTGGCATCGTCAGGCTGGTGGTCAGCATCACCAGCCGTCCGGGCAGCCCGAAAAAGGCGCCGCGATGCAGTTCGTACATGCTGGTCGTGATCGTCTGGCCGATCGCCCGCTTCGCGTAGAGATCGGCCTTGGCGATCGCGCCGGTCTTCGCGTCGATCCGGTAATCATCGGTCATGCGATCATGGCGTGCGTCGAGGCGCAGCGCGCGGAACGCGACCGGCTTCTTGCCCTTCGGGATGGTGATCCGGACGATGTCGAACCGGCCGCCGGTCGCCTGCTCGAAACCTGCCCAGGCCGGGGCGAGCGGGACCGGCCTGGCCGGCTTCTTCGATGGCTTGGCGGGCTTCTCGTCCTTCTCGCCGCCGGACTTGCCGGTCAGTGCGTAGGTCACGCCCTGGCGATACCAGTCATAGGACCACCATAGCCCGGTGGTGGCGCTCAGCAGATAGAAGACCAGCACCCAGCCGCCGATCACCGCGTGCAGGGCGCGGTAGAGATTGCGGCCGGTCTTGCGCAGGTCGAGAACGAACCAGGCGCGCCAGTCGAGCGGGCGGCGCGGCCAGCGCAGATAGAGGCCCGACAGCGCGAAATAGATCAGCGCGATCGCCGAAAAACCGGTGATCTGCCGGCCGATGCCGTTGCCGCCGCCGGGCAGCGCCAGCCAGCGATGCAGCCCGCGCACGAATTCGAAAAAGGCTTCGCCGGTCGCATGGCCCAGCAGCCTGCCGCTATACGGGTCCGCATAGCTGGTCTCGCCGCGCCCCTTCTTGCCCGGGGCGGGATCGAAGCCGACGATCGCCGGACGCCCGGGATCGGACGCGATGGTGAGGCTGGCGACCGTCGCGCCGTCGCGCTGCGCCGATGCGCGCGCGATCAGTATGTCGGGCGAGAGCCGCGGCGTGGGCTGGGCGGCGACGGTGACCACGCCGGGGCTCAGGGCCGCCATGATCTCGTCTTCGAAGCTCATCGTCGCGCCGGTCACCCCCATCAGGGCGAGGACGAAGCCGGCGGTGATGCCGAGGAACCAGTGGATCTGAAACAGGACGCGGCGGGTCACGGGCTTGCTGGTCTCTTCATGCGAGGGGAACGGTCGATCGGAGGTGCGGCGGGCAGGGGGACGGCGGCCCGCCGCACCTTGTCTAGAAGCGGGCGAGCTTGGCGCGCTCGGCCGCCAGGTCGGCGGGCGACAGCGGCAGATAGCCTTCGGCACCGTCGCTTTCGGCGGCGATCAGCGCCTGCCCCTCGTCGGACAGCGCCGCCTCGAGCCAGGCCCTGGTCAGCGCGTCGACCGGCTGGTCGGGGGCCCTGTCGACATAGAAATAGAGCGCCGACGACAGCGGATAGCGGCCGGCCGCGACGATGTCGCGCGCGGGCAGGGCGGGCGATTGCCCCGCAGCCGCGATCGGCAGGACGCGGACGCCGTCGCTGATCTTCGCCGCGTCCACCCATCCGACGATGCCGATGCCATAGGGGTCGGCAGCGACCGCACGGATCACCGCCGCATAATCGTCGAGCGGCTCGTAGCGCGGGGCGTAGGTCAGCTTGCCGAAGAAGCGGTCGCGGAACGCGGTCGCGAAGCCGCCATCGTCGCGCAGGCCATAGATGTGGATGCGCCGTCCGCCCGCCTCGCCGGCCAGGCCGAGCTGCGACCATAGATTGACGTCGCCCTTGATGCTGCCGGCCGCGAACACCCGGCCGAGATCCTCGACCGAGATCGCCTCGAGCGGGTTGGCCTTTGCCACATAGACCGCCGCGGGGGTCTTTCCGGTCGGCCGCGGTCCCCATCCCGAATAGCCGATCCGCACCGGGGTCGCTTCATAGCCGTGGATCTGCCGGAAGCCCGCCAGTTCGCCGCGCCAGCCCTCGCGCGCCAGCGGCGCGAACGGGGTCGCACCCGCGGCGAGCGCCGGAAGTCCGGTCGACGATCCCTTCATCATGATCGTCAGCCGCATGTCGGGGCGGCTGCGCGCGACGATCTTGCCGAAGCCGGCGATCAGGCCGTCCATCCCGTCATTGCCGATGATCGACACCGATCCGTCGGGCAGCACATAGGAAGCCCGCGGCGCGACCTCGCCGGAGGCCTTGCCCGCGGCCTGCGCCGCGATCGGAAGGGCGACGACCGACGCGAGCGCCAGCCATGAAAGGGTCTGGATCTTCATGATATGCTTTCTCACAGAGGCCGGTCAGTCGAGCTTGGCGAGTTCGGCCCGCACCTCGGCCGGGGTCAGCGGGATATAGCCCTTGTCCTGGGACGCGATGATCGCCTGGCCCTCGGCCGACAGCAGCAGGCGCAGATATTCCTTCGCCAACGGATCGACCGGCTTGCCCGGCTGCTTGCGGACATAGACGAGCAGATAGCGGCCCAGCGGAAAGCGCCCGGCGCGCACGTCCTCGCGGCTGCCCAGGCTGAACGGTCGCGTGTCGTCGGCGGCAATCGCCAGCTGGCGCAGCGCCGGGGTCTCGCGCCCGAGCGCCGCCACCGCGATCCCCGCCGGGTCGGCGGCAAGCCGGTCGAGGATATCGTCGGTGTCGCCATATTGCTCATAGGCCGGCGCCAGCGCGCGGCCGCCGAGCTGCTCGCGCTGCATATAGGTGCCGAAGCCCGAAAATTCGGGGGTGCCATAAGGATGGATCGCGCGCGGCGCCCACTCGCCCTTGAGACCGAGCTGCCCCCAGCGCGAATAGTCGCCCGCCGGATTGCCGACCGTCATCAGCTGCGCGAGCTGGGCGCTGGTGATCTTCGTCAGCGGATTGGCGCGGTTGACATAGACCGCCAGCGAGGTCGCGAGATGCTGCGAGGTGTCGTCGCTGGTGTGCGCGATCCGGATCTCGAGCGGCGCCTCGCCGACGATCTTGGCGTAGGACTTGACCTCCAGCGGCGCGATCCCGCGGCCCATCGATCCGAACAGGATGCGGTCGTGCGCGAGCAGCGGAATGGCGCTGGTGGTGCCCTTGCCCAGATCGGTGAAGCGTATTTGGGGGTGGGTGGCCGAGAAGCGGGCGCTTGCCCGCTCCAATATATAGCGGACATGCTCGGCGCCGCCGAGCGCGACCGAACCGTCGGGCTGCCGATAGGCATGATCGGTGGCGACGACGACCGGCCGCGGCTTGTAGGCGGCGAAGCTATCGGTGGATGGGGCCGCAATTCCGGCGCCGGTTGCTGCGCAGCAAAAGGCCGCGAGCGCAAAATATCGCGGAAATCTCGGAATCATGGGCGCTCCTTGGTTGCGAAGCGCGAATTATCCGCCGTGCCGCAAAATAGCTAGTGATAATCTGTCGCATTAGCGTTAGTGGCGGCGGCTCACCCATTCGGAGTTCGAAAAAATGGCCTTTTCCGCGCGTCTGCTGTCATCGTCGGCGATCGCAATGTCGTTGGCGCTGTGCTTCGCGGCGGATGTCGTCCAGGCCCAGACGACTGTCACGGCGCCGGTCGACGCCGAAACCGGCGCCGAGGCCGATGCGACCGTCGAGCGTCCCGAGATCGTCGTGACCGCGCGTAATCGCATCCTCGGCTATCAGGCCACCCAGGTGTCGGCGGGAACCCGCACCGACGCGCCGCTGGTCGAGGTGCCGCAGTCGATGGCGGTGGTGACCCAGGCGCTGATCCAGGACCGCCAGCCGCTGAGCCTCGACGAGGCGATCGCGACGGTCAGCGGCATCAAGCAGGGCAATACCCTCGGCGGCACCCAGGACGCGATCCTCAAGCGCGGCTTCGGCACCAACCGCGACAATTCGATCCTGCGCGACGGTGTGCAGTCGGTGCAGGCGCGCAACTTCACCCCCACCACCGAGCGGGTCGAGGTGCTCAAGGGGCCGGCGTCGATGCTGTACGGGGTGCAGGATCCGGGCGGCATCATCAACATCGTCACCAAGAAGCCGACCGTCGATACGCTGCGGGCGCTGTCGCTGTGGGGAACGACCTTCGGCGGCGGCGGCGCGCAGGCCGACCTCGGCGGAGCGATCGGCAAGGGCGGCTTCGCCTATCGCCTGATCGGCGACTGGCAACATTATGATTACTGGCGCAATTTCGGCAAGATCAAGCAATGGGTCGTGGCGCCGTCGGTCGCCTGGTATGGCGACGATACCAGCGTCGTCGCCAGCTATGAGCATATGACCTATTCGGTGCCGTTCGACCGCGGCACCCAGATCAACGTCGCGACCGGCAAGGTGTTCGACATTCCGCGTACGCGGCGCCTCGACGAGGAATATAACGTCACCAGGGGCACCTCGGACAATGCCGGGCTGCGGATCGAGCATCGGCTGGCCGACGACTGGAAGGTCAGGCTCAACTATGGCTTCAGCCATAATTATTATAACGACCATCAGGCGCGGACGATCTCGGTCAACCCGACGACCGGTGTCGTCACACGCCGCGGCGACGCGACGCTCGATGCGCGCCAGACCGCCCATGTCGTCCAGCTGAGCGCGGTCGGCGATCTCGACCTGCTCGGCATGCGCCACGAACTGCTGATCGGCGGCGACTATATGCGCAACTATCGCGTGCTCGGCGACCTGATCCGCAATCCGAACAACACCAATTTCAACATCTACAACCCGGTCTACGGCAATCTTCCCTATCCGACCGTGGTCAGCGCCAGGGACAGCGACCAGACCGACAAGCTGCGCGAATATGCCTTCTTCCTCCAGGACAGCATCCACCTGACCGAAAGCTGGATCCTGCTGGCGGGCGTCCGCTACGATCAGGTCCACGAACTCACCGGCAAGGGGCGGCCCTTCATCACCGGCGCGCTGATCGACAAGGGCAAGGCGGTGCCGCGGCTCGGGCTCGTCCATCTCTTCACGCCCAAGCTGTCGGTCTATGGCAGCTATACCGAGAGCTTCCGGCCCAACACCTCGATCGCGTCGCCGATCGGGACCTTACCGCCCGAGCAGGCGAAGTCGTGGGAAGGCGGCGTCAAATATATCGGCGCGCGGCTGACCGCGACCGCCGCGCTCTACAACATCATCAAGCGCAACGTGCAGGTGAGCGACACCGACTCCAGCGGCAACACCATCACCCGCGCCGCGGGCAGGGTCCGCTCGCGCGGCGCCGAGGTCGACATGTCGGGGCGGATCGGCACCTCGTGGAACCTGACCGCGAGCTACGCCTATACCGACACCGAGGTGCTCGAGGATCCCAAGCTGCTCGGCAATCCGCTCAACGGCGTTTCGAAGCACCAGGGGTCGCTGTTCCTGACCAAGGATTTCGGCGCGGTCGGTCCGGGCACGCTGCGCGCGGGCGGTGGCGCGCGCATCTCGAGCAAATGGGGTGCGGGCGATGGATCGGGCAAGGTCTACTGGCTGCCGGCCTCGCAGGTGTTCGACGGCTTCCTCGCTTATTCGACGAAAATCGCCGGCACGCCCGTCGAATTCCAGATCAACGCCAAGAACCTGTTCGACGAGACCTATTATGTCTCGAACAGCGGCACCACCCAGCCGGCGATCGTCGTCGGCGAACCCCGCTCAGTGCTGCTCAAGGCGCGGATGTTCTTCTGACCGGGGGCTGCGGAAAGCCCTAGCGCCTGCGGATCGCCAGCACGCTGCCTTCGGCGTCGCCCGAGACATAGAGCGTGCCGTCGGCCCCGGCGGCGATCGCGGCGAACGGGCCCATCGGGCCCGACATGTCGCCGATCGCCGCGAGGAATTTCGGGACCACGCCTGGGGGGGCACCGACCGGCAGGTTCGAAGCGATCGTCTCGCGGATGCCGGTCGCGAGATCATAAGCGATCAGGCTCTTGCTGCCGGTGTCGACCACGAACAGCGATCCATTGCGCACGATTATGCCCTCGGGGGTGCCGAGGCCATCGAGCACGGTCTCGGCCTTGCCGCCTGAAAGGCGGACGACGCGGCCGGCGCCGGATTCGGAGACGAAGCAGGTGCCGGCATCGTCGAAGGCGACGCCCTTGGGACGGTCGAGCCCCGACGCCAGCTCCTCGGCGCCGCTGGCGCCGACCGCGAACACGCGGCCGGTCGGCATCTCGGCGAAGGCGATCGCGCCGGTCGACGAGACCGCGACCCCGAACAGCTGGTCGTAACCGCTGGCGAGGATCTCGTTCGCCTCCTTCGCCGGCCACCAGCGCGCGACGACGCCCTGCGCGGTGGTGACGATATATTGGCCGTCGCCGGCGGCCGCGACGCCGCGGGTATAGCCGGGGAAGCCCGGCGAGAAGATCATGCCGGCGAGGGTGCGCTCGCCGCCCGGTGCCATCAGATAGGTGAAGGCGCCGTCGGCGACGAACAGGCGGCCATCGTCGCCCATCGCCAGGCCGAGCGGCCAGTTGAGGCCGTCGGGGACGAGGTCGCGGGTCTTGCCGCCGGCGAGGACCTCGGTGACGTAGCCGGTGATGTTGGAGACGAACAGCCGGTCGCCGACGAAGGTGCAGTTGTCGAGGCCGGGCGTGAGGCTGGCGAGCACCGACTGCGCGCCCGTGCGCGGATCGATCCGCAACACCTGGCCGCTATAGACCTGGGTCGAGACGATGAAGCCCTCGGCATCGAACTTGACCGAGTCGGGGACGCCGAGATCCCTGGCGACGACCTCGGGGGCGCCGCCGGCGAGGTCGACCCGCCAGATCTCGTTGGTGCCCATCACCGGGAAATAGAGCTTGCCGTCGGGGCCGACGGTGAAGGCGTTGGGCATCGGCACATTGTCGAGGATGATGCGCGGTGCGCCGCCGGCGCGGTCGAGCTCCATGATCCGCCCGCCGACCCGGCATTCGCCGGCGATCAGCCGTCCCTGGTGATAGGTGATCGGGTTGGCGACCGGCATGTCGCCCTGGATCACCTTGTAGCTGCCGTTCGGCGCGAGCATGCCGATCCGGCCTTCGGTGATCTCGGTGACATAGATATTGCCGTCGTCGTCGAAGGCGAGGTCGTCGGGCGCGACGACATTGCCGCCGAGCGGACTGATCGTCTCGATCGCACCGCTGTCGGGATCGATCGCGCTGATCTGGCTGCCCGAGACCTGGGCGACATAGATGCGGCCGTCGGCGCCGGTGCGCATGCCGTTGGCGCCGAACAGCCGGCTGGGCGGGGTGATCCGCGCCAGCGTCCAGTCGCCGACCGGGGTTGCCGGAATTGCGGCCGTGTAGCGGCTAGGCTGCGACGCCATATTCTCTCTCTCCTGATGCAGCGGCGGGGTCTGCGCCCCGCCGCCGAAGCTTATGCCGGCTCGTAGCCGAGCAGCGACTTGACCTCGAGATATTCGTGGAAGCCGAACTCGCCCCACTCGCGGCCATTGCCCGAGCGCTTGTAGCCGCCGAACGCCGCGTGGAAATCGAAGCCGCCGTTGAGGCCGATCCAGCCGGCGCGCAGGCGGCGGCCGATCGCGCGGACCTGGTCGAGATCGACGCCGCTGACATAGCCGGCGAGGCCGAAATTGCTGTCGTTGGCGATCTCGACCGCATCGTCGACATCGTCATAGCCGATGATCACCAGCACCGGGCCGAAGATCTCCTCGCGCGAGATCACCATGTCGTTGGTGGCGGCGGCGAACACGGTCGGCTTGACGTACCAGCCCTTGTCGAGCCCGTCGGGGCGGCCGAGGCCGCCGGCGATCACGGTCGCGCCCTCGTCGATGCCCTTCTGGATATACTCCTGGATGATGTTGTACTGGCCCTTCGAGACGACCGGGCCCATCGCGACATCGGTCAGCGGGTCGCCGACGGTGACGCCCTCGGCCGCTGCCTTGGCGGCAGCGACCGCCTCGTCCATCCGGCTGTTGGGGACCAGCAGGCGCGAACCGGCGCTGCAGGTCTGGCCCGAATTGCCCATCATCGTCGCGGTGGCGACGGTGACGTTGTTGACCAGCTCGGCATCGTCGAGGACGATGAACGCGCTCTTGCCGCCGAGTTCCTGGCAGACCCGCTTGACGGTCGGCGCGGCGCTCTTGGCGATCTCGACGCCGACGCCCTCGGAGCCGGTGAACGACACCATGTCGACATCGGGGTGCGACGACAGCGCCGCGCCGATCACCGAGCCGCTGCCCTGGAGCATGTTGAACACGCCCGCCGGCACGCCCGCGGCGTCGATCATCTCGGCGAGGATCTGCGCCGAATAGGGTGCGAGCTGCGGCGGCTTGAGGATCATCGTGCAGCCGGCGGCGAGCGCCGGGAAGGCCTTCACGCAGGTCTGGTTCATCGGCCAGTTCCACGGCGTGATCAGCGCGCAGACGCCGATCGGCTCCTTGACGATGCGGGTCGCGCCGCGCTGTTCCTCGAACTTGAACTCGCGCAACACCTCGATCACCGTCTGGAGGTGCCCCGAGCCCAGGAAGACGTGGAAGCCGTTGGCGAGCCCGGCGGGGGCGCCCATCTCCTCGGTGATCGCGGCGCCGAGTTCGCCCTGGCGGCGCTGATATTCGGCGAGCAGCGCTTCCAGGATTTCCAGCCGCTGCGCCGGCGTGGTCAGCGACCAGCTGCCGAAGGCGCGGCGGGCGGCGGCGACCGCGAGGTCGACATCGGCGATCGAGCCGAGCGAGATCCGGCCCGAGACCGCCTCGGTGGCGGGGTTGATGACGTCGGCGGTCTTCGGCTCGACCGGATCGACGAATTTACCGTCGATATAGAATTTGAGATAGTCGCGCATATCGTCTCCAATCGTTCGGGCGGCCGATCAGGATCGGCCGCCCGTTATCGTTCGATGGGGCGGAAAGCCCTTATTGCGTGCCTTCGGCGTACCAGGTGCGGAATTCGGCATATTTCGGCATTTCTTCCGAATTCGCCTTGGGGTCGATCACGACATGGACGACGCCGACCTTGCCGCTGGCATATGCGCGCTCGATCGCCGGGCCGATGTCCTCGGCCTTGGTGACATATTCGCCATGGCAGCCGAAGCCTTCGCCGATCTTGTCGAAGCGGACGTCCTTGCTCCAGTGGGTGCCGGTCTCGGCGGTGCCCTGGCCGAAGGTGCGCTTGTAGACGCCGACCTCGAGGCCCCACTGGTTGTCGACGCCGACCACGCAGACCAGCGGCAGGTTGCAGCGGGCGGCGACCTCGAGCTCGCCGATGTGGAACAGGAACGAGGAATCGCTGGTTAGCAGCATGCCCGGACGCTGCTTGCCGGTCGCGGCCTTGTCGGCGAGCATCGCCCCGGTCGCATAAGGCAGGCCGGTGCCGATATGGCCGAAATTCTGGTTCCAGATCACATGGTGCGGCTTGCACTGCGAATAGGTCCACTGGAAGATCACCGTGGCGCCGCCGTCGCGGATCATGATGCCGTCCTTGGGGAAGGCCTTGGTCGCCTCGACGACGAAGCGCGAAGTGTGGATCGGCACGTCGCCGCTGCCGTCGCTGCGGGTAAGCGATTCCTCGGCGAGCTGGTCGAGCTCGGCCTGGCCGTCCTTCATGAAGGCGGCGAGGCCGGGGGCGTCGGGCAGGGGGTTGTCCTTGAGGGCGGCTACGAGCTGCGGCACGACGCCGCGCAGATCGCCGACCAGCGGGATATCGATCGGGCGGTTGACGCCGATCGCCGACGGATCCTGCTCGACATAGATCCACTTGCGGATCGCCTCGTTCTTCACCCAGTAGCGCCAGCGGCCATAATGGACCGGCTCGCCGAGCTCGGTGCCGAGCGCGAGGCACAGGTCGGACTCGGTGACCGCCTCGATCGAGGCGTTCGAGAAGACGTACTGGAAGGTGCGATCCTCGAGCCCCGGGATGTACGAGGTGCCGCCCGAGGTCTGGATGACCGGGCAGTTCATCAGCAGCGCGAGTTCCTTGACCGATTCCTCGGTGCGCGAGGTGTGGACGCCGTGCCCGACCAGCAGGATCGGGTTCTTGGCGGCGCGGATCGCGGCGACCGCCTCGGCAACCTTGTCGACGTCGGCGCCCTGGTTGACCAGGCGATAGCGCGACGGCGGCAGCGGCTCGGGCAGGTCGAGCTCTTCGGTGATGATGTGGCTGGGATATTCGATATAGACCGGGCCCGGGGTGCCGCCGAGCGCCTTGCGGATGCCCTCGCGGATGATCTCGTCGGTCTGGTCGGCATATTCGATCGACGCCGAATATTTCACCGAATTCTCGAACAGCGGCATCTGCTTGACGAACTGGATGCGGCCGCGGCGGACGCGCTGTTCGGTGACGCGGGCGCGCTGGCCCGACAGGAAGATCACCGGCGAATTCTCGACCAGCGCGCACTGGATCGCGGGGGCGGCGTTGGCGATGCCCGGCCCGAGCGTGCCGATGCAGACCGCGGGCTTGCCGGTGATGCGCGAGGCGGCTTCGGCCATGAAACCGGCGGCGGCCTCATGGTGTGGGGCGATCACTGTCCAGCCGCGCTCCTCGGCGCGCAGGAACATATGCACGAAGTTGGGGTCGGGAATGCCGAAGAGGGTGTTGATCCCCTCGGCTTCGAACAACTGCAGGATGCGTTCGTAAACAGGCACGCCCATGGTTCTACTCTCCTTCGTGGTGCGCATTTACTCCGGGTCTGAAGGGATTCGTCCTTCATCGCAATGGTCGGGATCGCACCCGTGAATCCATCGCCAGAGCGGTCGATTGGATCCTGCACGATATCGGCTTGTTGAACAACGTTGTTGATTAGCGTCGGTCGCGCTATGCACGCGTCCAGCAAAGCCGAGCCGGCACAGCAGAGGACGAGGGGATCGAGATGAATTGCAAGCCGACGCTCAAGACCCGGGAGATCGACATCCCGGCGCTGCGTGCCAAATATTACAGCGAGCGCGACCGCCGCATCCGCCGCGAGGGGCAGGAGCAATATATCCAGCCCGAGGGCGAGTTCGCCGAAACCTATGAGGGCGATCCGCACAGCCCGACCACCCCGCGCGAGTCGCTGTCCGAGGATATCGACGTCGCGGTGCTCGGCGCCGGCTGGGCGGGGATCCTCGCCGGCCATCATCTGAGCAAGGCCGGGGTCACCAGCTTCCGCAACATCGACCATGCCGGCGACTTCGGCGGGGTGTGGTACTGGAACCGCTATCCGGGTCTCCAGTGCGACAACGACGCCTGCTGCTATCTGCCGCTGCTCGAGGAAACCGGCTTCATGCCGTCGAAGAAATTCGCCGACGGCTACGAGATCCGCGAATATGCCCAGAGCATCGCCCGCACCGCCGGGCTGTACGAGAAGGCGCTGTTCCACACGATCGTCACGTCGCTGCACTGGGACGAGAGCATCCAGCGCTGGCATATCGCCACCGACCGCGGCGACGATATCCGCGCGCGCTTCGTGATCATGGCCAACGGCCTGCTCAACATCCCGAAGCTGCCGGGCATCCCCGGCATCCACCGGTTCAAGGGCAAGATGTTCCACACCGCGCGCTGGGACTATGACTATACCGGCGGCGACCAGAAGAACCCGACCCTCGACAGGCTGGCCGACAAGCGGGTCGCGATCGTCGGCACCGGTGCCACCGCGGTCCAGGCGACCCCGTTCCTCGGCAAGGCGGCGCAGCAGCTCTACGTGCTCCAGCGCACTGCCTCGACCGTCGACGCGCGCAACAACACCCCGGTCGATCCCGAATGGGTCAAGACGCTCCAGCCGGGCTGGCAGCGCGCGCGCCAGGAGAATTTCCATCGCGCGGCGATGGAGATGCTGCGGCCGGGCGAGACCGACATGATCTGCGACATCTGGACCGAGATCAACCGCACCCTGCTCGCCGAGTTCGAGGCCGAAGGCTGGCCCGCGCTCGACTATGAGCAGTTCATGGCACGGCGCGAGCAGGTCGACTATCGGGTGATGGAGCGGCTGCGCGACCGGGTCGACGCGATCGTCACCGACAAGCAGGCGGCCGAGATCCTCAAGCCCTATTACCGCTATCTGTGCAAGCGGCCGGCCTCGAACGACGATTATTACCCGACCTTCAACCGCCCCAACGTCAAGGTGATCGACGTGTCGGCGACCCAGGGGGTGGAGGCGATAACCGAGAAGGGCTTCATCGCCGACGGGGTCGAATATGAGATCGACTGCATGATCTTCGCCAGCGGCTTCGAGGTCACCTCCGACCTCGACCGGCGCTGGGGCATCGACCGGATCGAGGGCCGCGGCGGCGTGTCGATCTACGACGCCTGGAAGCATGGCTACGAGACCTTCCACGGGATGATGGCGCGCGGCTTCCCCAACCAGTTCTTCACCGGCTTCATCCAGGGCGGGGTCAATTCGTCGACCACCGAGACCTTCAGCCAGCAGGGTCGCCACATCGCCTATATCATCGGCGAGGCGCTCGAACGCGGCGCGACGACGGTCGAGCCGAGCCAGGTGGCGCAGGACGGCTATGTCCGGCATATCCGCGAGACTGCGATCGACCTGTCGGCGTTCCAGCGCGAATGCACCCCGAGCTACTTCATCAACGAAGGCGCGGCCGAGGTCGACGAGAAAGGCGAGAAGAAGTACCGCTGGTATCTCGGCGAGACCTATGGCCCGGGCTATTATGTGTTCGAGAAACTGCTCGAGGACTGGCGCGCGGCGGGCGATCTCGAAGGGCTCGAACTCGGCAGCGGGCCCGCCGAAGCCGGGGTCGAAGCGGTCGGTGTGACCGATCCGGCTTGATCCGTAACCGGCAGTACAGTCATATGATACCGAATCGCGTATTTGATGTTAGGCTCGGGGAGATCGTCCAGTCCCCCGAGTCCTGCATCGGTGGCGATCGCACTTAGGAGAGTGTCATGAACAAGCCGGTCAATTTCTCGGCCGAGGCCCCGCCGCTGAGCGAGGAAGATCTCGACGATCCGCTGACCTATCCGGTCGATGCCTTCATCTCGAAGGATTATGCCGAGGCCGAGAAGGAACTGCTCTGGCCCAAGGTCTGGCAGATGGCCGGTCGGGTCGAGGAAATCCCCGAGGTCGGCAATTACATCACCTATGAGGTCGGCGACGATTCGATCATCATCACCCGATCGGCGCCCGACACGATCAAGGCCTATCACAATGTCTGCCCGCACCGCGGCCGGCGCCTGATCGACACGCCGTGCGGCCAGAACAATGCCTGCGGCACCAAGAAGCGCATCGTCTGCGGCTTCCATGGCTGGACCTTCGATCTCGACGGCAACAATGTCCATGTCCACGAGAAGCAGGACTGGAAGGGCGGCCTCGACGATCCCGCGCGCACCGCGCTGTCGGAGGTCAAGGTCGACAGCTGGGGCGGCTGGCTGTTCATCAACATGGACCCCGAATGCGTGTCGCTGCGCGAATATCTCGAGCCGGCGGCGGGTATCCTCGACCCGTTCGAGTTCGAGAAGATGCGCTATAAATGGCGCCAGTGGGTGATCTTCGACTGCAACTGGAAGACCGGGCTCGAGGCGTTCATGGAGCCTTATCATGTCGCCGGCACCCACACCCAGATGCTCAACCATGGCGATTATTACGCCTATAGCGACGCCTATGACCTGCACGGGGTGAGCGGCTTCGACCAGCGCGATCCCGATCTGAAGATGAAGCAGTCGAGCACGATCACCCGCGCCGGCAAGGGCCTCGATCCGCGGATCTCGACCTATAATCTGCAGAACGAGATCTACACGACGGTCAACAACGCCAGCACCACCGAGACGCTGGTCAATGCGGCCAAGCGGCTGGTCGACGAACTGCCCGAGGGCACGCCGGCGCCCGAGGTGATCGCGCACTGGCTCGCCTCGGCCCGCGCCGACGACGCCGCCCGCGGGGTGGTGTGGCCGACGATCAGCCCTGAGCAGATGGCCAAGGCCGGGCTCGCCTGGCATGTGTTCCCGAACATGTCGATCCTGCAGGGGATCACCTTCGCGCTGTGTTACCGCACCCGGCCGTACGGCGACGATCCGAGCAAGTGCATCTTCGAATCCTACGCGATCGAGCGCTTCCCCGAGGGCGAGGAGCCCAAGACCGAATGGGTCTATGCCGAGGCGACCGCCGAGAAATGGGGACTGGTGCTCAGCCAGGACTATTCGAACATGGCGGCGGTCCAGAAGGGCATGAAGTCGCGCGGTTTCCGTGGAACCCTGCCGAACCCGCACCAGGAGCAGAAGATCACCAACTTCCACCGGAATCTGGCGAAATATATGGGTGGGGTGGCTGGACCCAGGAAGCTGGATTGATCCGGTCGGGGAGGGGGCTTCGTTCGCCGCGCGCATTCGCGGACCGAAGAAGCCCCTCCGTCGCCTTCGGCGCCACCTCCCCATCTGCGATGGGGAGGATCCAAGGGGCCACATTCCCGGCCCAGTCGGTTCGCATCCCGAGCGCGTAAGCCTCTCCCCGTCGCCCCTGCGAAGGCAGGGGCCCATGGCTGTTGCATCGGGCGGGAAGCCCGCGGTGGTGCGCCGTCGCCATGGCGTTTTGCCTTCATTCGGCGGCGGTTTGTGAGGAGATAGCCATGGGCCCCTGCCTTCGCAGGGGCGACGGCTTGGGGGTGTCGGTGCTTGCCGATTTCGTCGCCCCGGCCTCCGCCGGGGCGACGGAGATTGGGCTACATTTCCCCGCACAACTGGTTCGACACGCCGCGCGCGCCGATGAGCAGCGCCTGTTGCAGCGCGGGCAGTCCCGCGCGTTTGAGCGAGCTGCCGATGCCGATCGCGACGAGGGCGTGGCTGAGTTTGGCTGGCGTCTTCCACACCGGAGCGGCGGCGACCGTCACGCCGGAGATATAATTGCCCTCGTCGACCGCGAAGCCCTGGAGGCGGGTCTGGGCGACCTGGGCCTGCCAGTCCTCGAAGCTCGGCGGGTCGTCCCAGCGCAGAGTGCGGAAGCGGGTTTCGATGGCGTCGGGGGAATGTTTGCCGAAGGCGGCGATGCAGCGGCCGGTGGCGCTGATCAGGGCGGGGAAGCGGCTGCCGATCTGGGCGCTCAATTGGAAGGTGGTGCCCGACTGCGAGGTCGTCACCACGACGATATGGTCGAGCCCGACGATCTGGACCCCGAGCAGGGTCGCGTCGAAATCCTGGGCGATGCGGTCGAGCACCGGCTTGGCGAGGTCGTTGAAGCGGTCGCGGCGCAGCCATTGGCGGGCGAGGGTGAGCACCCCGGCCTCGAGCGCATAGCGTTTGGTGTCGGCGTCGAACGCGACCAGTTCCTCGGCGACCAGCGCGCGCAGCACATAGAGGCAGGTGCTCGGCACCAGCCCCAGTTCGCGGGCGATCGCCTGGAGCCCGAGCGGCGCGTCGCTCTTGCCGAGCAGGCGCAGCACCGCGGCGGCGCGCGAGATGGCGGGGGCCTTGGACGCCTCGACCGCTTTCGCAAGGTCGCGGTCGGTGCTGGTGGCGGCAAGCTGCTGGTTGGTCGATCGGGCCATAAGGGCTGCATAGCCGGTGAAGCGATCGTGTTCAATATATAGAATGACATTCTATATTTACAACAAACCGACTCCATGTCATTTCCGCTGCCGTCCTGAAGTCAGCCGGAAGCGCTGGCGCCGAGAGGTGTCCGTTCCCAGCCAAGCAATGTTGGATCCATGGCGAAGCTCACCGATTACACGCTCTATGCCGACGCCCAGCAGCACGCCGACTCGGCGGCATTGTGGGACCTGTTCGATGGCGACCGCGAGCAGCTCAACATCGCCAACGAGTGCATCCTGCGCCATGCCGACGGGTCGGGCCGCCCCGCGGTGCGGATCGCGCATTCGGACGGCGCCGACGAGATTTTGAGCTTCGACGAGATCGCCGCCAATTCGGCCCGGTTCGCGCACTGGCTCGAGGCCAATGGCATCAAGCCGGGCGATCGCATCGCCTTCATGCTCGAGCCGTCGCTGCCCTTCTATGTCAGCCTGTTCGGCGCGATGATGATGGGCGCGATCAGCGTGCCGATGTTCACCCTGTTCGGGCTCGACGGGCTGCGGTTGCGGGTCGACGACTGCAAGCCGGCGCTGATGATCACCAACAGCGAAAAGGCACCGCTCGCCAACCAGGTCGAGGGCTTGCGCGTGTTCGTCGCCGACCAGGGGCTGCTCGAAGAGATTGCCGGCTATTCGTCGAGCTATGCGCCCAAATCGCGCGCCGACGACATGGCGGTGTTCCAGTACACCTCGGGCACCACCCGCGAGCTGCCGGCGGCGGTCAAGCACACCCACAAGGCGCTGGTGACGTTGATGTTCGCGGCGCTCTACGGCACCGGCATCCGCCCCGGCGACGAATATTTCTGCCCGTCCTCGCCGGCCTGGGGGCACGGCCTGTGGCACGGCACGCTGGCGCCGCTGGCGCTGGGCGTCACCACCGGCACCTTCGCCGGCCGCTTCGACGCTGTGCGGCTGATGAAGGGGCTGGCCGACTACAAGATCACCAACATGTCGGCGGCGGCGACCCACTACCGGATGATGAAGAATTCGGGGAAGGCGAGCGAGTTCAGCTTCGCGATGAAGAAGCTGTCGTTCACCGGCGAGCCGATCGATCCGGCGACGCTCGAGTTCATCGACGAGACCTTCCATGTGCCGGCGTGCAGCATGTACGGCACCACCGAGATCGGCGTGGTGCTGGTCAACTATCCGGGTGCTGCCGATTTCTCGGTCAAGCCGGGGTCGCTGGGCAAGCCGGTGCCGGGGCTCAAGCTCGAAGTGCAGCGCGCCGACGGCAGCACGACCGCGGCCGGCGAAGTCGGCGAACTGATGCTGTGGCGCCGCGGCGGCTGGGAGACGACCAAGGATCTCGCCCGGGTCGACGAGGAAGGCTATCTCTATCATTGCGGCCGTGCCGACGACGTCATCATCTCGGCGGGCTGGACGATGAGCGCGGTCGAGATCGAGAATACGATGCTCAAGCATCCCGATGTCGAGGAGGTCGCGATCATCGGCGTCCCCGACGAGGCGCGCGGCCAGGTCGCCAAGGCGTTCGTGGTCAGCGGCCGGGCATCGGACCCCGATTATATCAAGGAACTGCAGACCTTCACCCGCGAGCGTCTGAGCCAGCATGAATTTCCGCGGCACATCGTGTTCGTGCCCGAACTGCCCAAGACCCCGGCGGGCAAGGTCCACCGCAAGATCCTCCGCGACCGCGAAGCCGCGGCGCTCGTCTAAATTTCAGGAGAAAGAAACATGGCGACTACCACCGACACCAAGCCGGAAGCCCGCTTCCCCAAGATCACCGAGGAGGGCCTGGCCGACCTGCGCAAGCGCATCGGCGTCAAGATCACCGACACGGTCGAGCCGTGGAATTACGAGGCGACCCGCGACGCGATCCGCCATTATGCGCATGGCATCGGCGACGATAACCCCCTGTGGTGCGACCCGGCCTATGCCGCGACCACCAAGTACGGCACCAACCTGGCGCTGCCGAGCTTCCTGTTCACCACCAGCCGGATCATTTCGGGCTATTGCGGCGGCCTGTCGGGCGTGCACGCGATGTGGGCGGGCGCCGACTGGACCTGGCACAAGCCGGTGCTGCGCAACGACGTGATCACCACCGAAGCCTATCTGAAGGACCTGGTCGAGCATCAGACCAAGTTCGCCGGGCGTTCGTTCCAGCAGATCTACCATGTCGACTTCTTCAACCAGAATGGCGAGAAGGTCGCCGAGGCCGACAGCTGGGTGTTCCGTACCGACCGTGACGAGGCCCGCGAGCGCGGCACCAAGTACACCGAGGCCCGTGGCCGGGTCGAGCCGTTCACCGAGGAGCAGCTCGCCGAGTTCCGCGCGATCTACGCCGCCGAGGAAATCCGTGGCGCGACCCCGCGCTACTGGGACGATGTCGCCGAGGGCGAGGAACTGCCGCGCATGATGAAGGGGCCGATGACGGTCACCGGCTTCATCTGCTACGCGCAGGGCTGGGGCGGCCTCTATATCCGCGCCAACAAGCTCGCCAACGAAATGCAGGTCAAGCATCCCGGCCTGGGCATCAAGAACCGCTTCAACGTGCCCGATTGCCCCGAGCGGGTTCACTGGGACGAGGCGTTCGCGCTCGAGGTCGGTGCTCCCGGTGCCTATGATTACGGTCCCGAGCGCTGCTCGTGGCTGACCCATCACGTCACCAACTGGATGGGCGACGAAGGCTTCCTGCGGAAGAGCAAGTGCCAGATCCGCCGCCACAATCCCGATGGCGACGCGATGTTCATCGACGGCACCGTCGTCCGCAAGTACGAGGAAGACGGCAAGTATCTCGTCGAGATCAGCCAGAAGGCGACGACGCATCGTGGCGAGACCTCGGCGTTCGGGACGTCGATCGTCGAGCTGCCGAAGCGCTGAGCTTACTATAAAAGCCCCTCCCTGTTCAGGGAGGGGTTGGGGTGGGTGGCGTAGCCAGAGGCTCGATGCCTCTGGCGGAGCGTTGCGGGACGGCTAGGGAGCTCGCTTCGCTCGCACCCACCCCAACCCCTCCCTTGAAAGGGAGGGGCTAGATTTTTAAAGGCACCGAAATGGCTGAAGCATCGACATGGGCGGGACCGCTCCACGGCGTCCGCGTGCTCGATTTCACCCGGGTGCTCGCAGGGCCGGCGGCGTCGCTGGCGCTGGCGGACATGGGCGCCGAGGTGCTCAAGATCGAGCCGCCCGAGACCGGCGACGATACCCGCACCTTTCCGCCGCACCGCGACGGCGAGAGCCATTATTTCCTCGCCGGCAACCGCGGCAAGAAGAGCATCGTCATCGATCTCAAGAGCGCCGACGGGGTCGCGCTCGCCAGGGATCTGGTCGCCAAATGCGACATCCTCATCGAGAATTACCGCCCCGGGGTGATGGACCGGCTGGGCCTGGGCTATGAGGCGATGGCCGCGATCAATCCCGGGCTGATCTATTGCGCGATATCGGGCTTCGGGATGACCGGGCCGTTGCGCGATCTCCCCTCGTTCGACATCGTCGTCCAGGCCTTGTCGGGGGCGCTCAGCGTCAATGGCGAGCCGGGCTGCATGCCGACCAAGCTGGGGCTGCCGATGGGCGACCTGGTCGGCGGGATCAACGGACCGATCGCGATCCTCGCGGCGCTGCACGAGCGGCACGCCACCGGCAAGGGCCGGCTGATCGACGTCAGCCTGCTCGACGGGGTGGTCGGGCTGCTGGGCTATCTGGCGCAGCTCGCCTTCTTCACCGGGCAGGACCCGACCCCGCAAGGGTCGCAGCATCCCAATCTGGTGCCTTATGGCGCCTTCCCGGCGAAGGACGGGTCGATCATCATCGCCTGCCTGACCAACGGCTTCTGGGGCAAGATCTGCCAGGCGCTCGATCTGGGCGATTGCGACCCCGACGGGCAGCTCGACACGCTGCAGAAGCGCCGCGACAGCCGCGAGACGGTCAATGCGCTGATCGCCGGGCGAACCCAGGACAAGACGGTCGCCGAACTGGTCGACATCTTCACCGCGCACCAGGTGCCGCACGCGCCGATACTGGGGATCACCGAGGCGCTGGCGCAGCCGCAGGCGATCGCGCGCGAGATGGTGGTCGAGACCGAGCATCCGGTGCTGGGGATGATCCCGATCGTCAACCGCCCGGTCAAATTCCCCGGCGCGCCGCAGCCGGTGCCGACCGCGCCGCCGGTGATGGGGCAGCATAGCGACGAGATTTTGCGCGAGGTGCTGGGGTTGTCGGAGGAGCGGATCGCGGCGCTGCGGGCGGCGAAGGTGGTGGGGTAGTTGTTCTTAGATCCTCCCTGCGCGGAGCGCGGGGAGGGGGACCGCCCGCAGGGCGGTGGAGGGGTTTTCCGACCTTGAAGGCATCGCAGCCGTCGAGGTTCCGCACCACCCCTCCACCAGCTTCGCTGGTCCCCCTCCCCATCTGCGATGGGGAGGATCTTCAGCGTTGGTGCGATGGATATCTTCACCCCTTCACAACGGCGTTGGAAAGAACAAGAAGACCCTTCGTCCTCCCACCGCCTGCGGCGGCGGGGTGGGGCAAGAACAGGAGACTGAAGGCATGGCTGAGCTGAGGTTCGACGATCGGGTCGCGGTGATCACCGGTGGGGGCAGGGGGCTCGGGCGGGCCTATGCGCTGCTGCTGGCGGCGCGCGGCGCGAAGATCGTCGTCAACGATCTCGGCGCGGCGATGAAAGGCGACGGGGTCGATGCCGGGCCGGCCGAGGAGGTGGTGCAGGAGATCCGCGCCGCCGGCGGCGAGGCGATCGCGTCGACCGACAGCGTCGCGACCCCCGAGGGCGGGCAGGCGATCATCCAGAAGGCGATCGACACGTTCGGGCGGGTCGACATCGTCATCCACAGCGCGGGCAATGTCCGCCGCAGCCCGCTCAAGGATATGAGCTACGAGGATTTCGAGCTGGTGCTCGACGTCCATCTGCGCGGCGCCTTCCATGTCGTGCGCCCGGCGCTGCCGCTGATGGCGGCCGCCGGCTATGGCCGGATCGTGCTGACCGCGTCGATCAACGGGCTCTACGGCAAGTCGGACAATGGCAATTACGCCACCGCCAAGGCGGGGCTGATCGGGCTGTCGCAGACGATCGGGATCGAGGGCGAGGCCGACAACATCAAGAGCAACGTCATCGTCCCCGCCGCGGTCACCCGCATGTCCGAGGGGATCGACACCAGCGCCTTCCCGCCGATGGAGCCCGAGATGGTGGCGCCCGCGGTCGCGTGGCTGGCGCATGAGGATTGTTCGGTGAGCGGCGAGACCTTGGTGGCGATGGGTGGGCGGATCGCCCGCGCCTATCTGGCCGAAAGCCCTGGCCTTTATCAGCCGAGCTGGACGGTCGAGGATGTCGCGGCGCAGATCGAGACGATCCGCAGCACCGCCGACCCGCTGGTGTTCCCGCCGGTCCCCAACGGCCAGCTCGACCATTTGCTATACGGATTCCAGATGATCAAGGCGAACGCATGAGCGCTCCTGTTCTTTCCACCACCCTCAACCCCGAGAGCCCCGAGGCGAAGGCCCGGACCGCGCATAACCGCGCGCTCGCCGAGCAGCTGCGCGAGCGGGTGGCCACCGCCGGGCTCGGCGGCAACGAGGCGTCGCGCCAGCGCCATGCCGGGCGCGGCAAGCTGCTGCCGCGCGATCGGGTCGAACGGCTGCTCGATCCGGGATCGCCGTTCCTCGAGATCGGTCAGCTCGCCGCTTATGATCTCTATGACGGCGAGATCCCCGGCGCGGGGATGATCGCCGGGATCGGCCTGGTTTCGGGTCGCCAGGTGATGATCGTGTGCAACGACGCCACCGTGAAGGGCGGCACCTATTATCCGATGACGGTGAAGAAGCATCTGCGCGCGCAGGAGATCGCCGAGCAGAACCGGCTGCCATGCATCTATCTGGTCGACAGCGGCGGCGCCAACCTGCCGCACCAGGCCGAGGTGTTCCCCGACCGCGACCATTTCGGGCGGATATTCTTCAACCAGGCCAATATGAGCGCGCTGGGCATCCCGCAGATCGCCTGCGTGATGGGAAGCTGCACCGCCGGCGGCGCCTATGTGCCGGCGATGAGCGACGAGACGGTGATCGTCCGCAACCAGGGCACGATCTTCCTCGCCGGTCCGCCGCTGGTGAAGGCGGCGACCGGCGAGGAGATCAGCGCCGAGGATCTGGGCGGCGGCGAACTCCACACCCGCAAGTCGGGCGTCGCCGATCATCTCGCCGACAATGACGAACATGCGCTGAGCATCGTCCGCGACATCGTCAGCCATCTGGGGCCCGCTCATCTCCATGGGCTGCCGACGAAAGTCCCGGTCGCGCCGAAATATGCCGCCGAGGAGCTTTACGCGGTCGTCCCCGACGATGTCCGCGCGCCCTATGACGTCCATGAGGTGATCGCGCGGCTGGTCGACGGCAGCGAGTTCCACGAGTTCAAGGCGCTGTTCGGCACCACGTTGGTGTGCGGTTTCGCGCATATCCATGGGCTGCCGGTGGCGATCCTCGCCAACAACGGCGTGCTGTTTTCGGAAAGCGCGCAGAAGGGCGCGCATTTCATCGAGCTCGCCTGCCAGCGCAAGATCCCGCTGCTGTTCCTCCAGAATATCTCGGGCTTCATGGTCGGCGGCAAATATGAGGCCGAGGGCATCGCCAAGCATGGCGCCAAGCTGGTGACCGCGGTCGCGACCGCGACGGTGCCCAAGATCACCGTGCTGATCGGCGGCAGCTTCGGCGCCGGCAATTACGGGATGTGCGGCCGCGCTTACTCGCCGCGCTTCCTGTTCACCTGGCCCAATGCGCGGATCAGCGTGATGGGCGGCGAGCAGGCGGCAAGCGTGCTCGCGACCGTCCACCGCGACGCCGCCAAATGGACCCCCGAGCAGGCCGAGGCCTTCAAGGGCCCGGTGCGCGCCAAATATGAGGAAGAGGGCAGCCCCTATTATGCGACGTCGCGGCTGTGGGACGACGGGGTGATCGACCCCGCCCAGACCCGCGACGTGCTCGGCCTCGCTCTCGCCGCCAGCCTGGAGGCGCCGATCCCCGATCGGCCGGCCTTCGGCGTGTTCAGGATGTAGCCGCATGATAAAATCGCTTCTCATCGCCAATCGCGGCGAAATCGCCTGCCGGATCATCCGCACCGCCCGGCGCCTCGGCATCCGCACCGTCGCGGTCCATTCGGACGCCGACGCGCAGGCGCTCCATGTCCGGCTCGCCGACGCCGCGGTCCATATCGGGCCGTCGCCGGCGCGCGAATCCTATCTGATCGGCGAGCGGATCATCGCCGCCGCCCAGGCCACCGGCGCCGAGGCGATCCACCCCGGCTATGGCTTTCTCTCCGAAAACGCCGCCTTCGCGCAGGCGGTGATCGACGCGGGCCTCGTCTGGGTCGGCCCCAACCCGTCGTCGATCACCGCGATGGGCCTGAAGGACGCCGCCAAGCAGCTGATGTCGGCGGCGGGCGTTCCCGTCACCCCCGGCTATATGGGCGAGGATCAGGCGCCGGCGTTCCTCGCCGAACAGGCCGATGCGATCGGCTATCCGGTGCTGATCAAGGCGGTCGCCGGCGGCGGCGGCAAGGGGATGCGGCTGGTCGAGGCGCCGGGCGACTTCACCGACGCGCTCGCCTCGTGCCAGCGCGAGGCGGCGTCGTCGTTCGGCAACGACCATGTGCTGATCGAAAAATATATCCAGCGCCCGCGCCACATCGAGGTGCAGGTGTTCGGCGACAAGCATGGGCAGGTCGTCCATCTGTTCGAGCGCGATTGCTCGCTGCAGCGCCGCCACCAGAAGGTGATCGAGGAGGCGCCGGCCCCCGGCATGGACCCGGCGACCCGCGCGGCGATCTGCGACGCGGCGGTGCGTGCGGCCAAGGCGGTCGATTATGTCGGCGCGGGGACGATCGAGTTCATCGCCGACGCCTCGGAGGGCCTGCGCGCCGACCGGATCTGGTTCATGGAGATGAACACGCGGCTGCAGGTCGAGCATCCGGTCACCGAGGAGATCACCGGCCAGGATCTGGTCGAGTGGCAGCTCCGTGTCGCCAGCGGCGAGAAACTGCCCAAGGCGCAGGACGAACTGGCGATCAATGGCTGGGCGATGGAAGCGCGGCTCTATGCCGAGGATCCGGCCAAGGGCTTTCTCCCCAGCATCGGCACGCTCGAACTGCTGAAGTTCGGCACCGGAGAAGGCGGGCGGATCGACACCGGGGTCTATGAGGGCGCCGAGGTCTCGCCTTTTTACGATCCGATGATCGCCAAGGTGATCGCGCGCGGCGACGATCGCGACCAGGCGCGGGTGCGGCTCGGCGCGATCCTGACGGGCACGGCGGTGTGGCCGGTCAAGACCAACGCGTCGTTTCTGGTCCAGGCGCTCGAACATCCGGCGTTCGTCGCCGGCGATGTCGACACCGGCCTGATCGGCCGCGACGGCGAGGCGATGGCGACCCCGCCGGCGCCGTCGGCGGCGGCGCTGACCCAGGCGGCGATGACGCTGGTCGGGCCGATCGAGCAGCCGGGCTTCCGCCTGAACGCCGCGCCGAAGCGATCGGCCTATTTCCTGCTCGACGGCGCGCCGGTCGAGGTGGCGCTTGAAGGGCAGGGGGCGGCCGATCCGGCATCGTCGGCCTTCGTGATCGACCAGGGCCAGGTCGGCCTGCTCACCGCGTGGCGCAAGACCGCCGAGGCGGGGGCGGGGGCGTCGTCGGGGGCGATCCTCGCGCCGATGCCGGGCCGGGTGATCGTCGTCGAGGTCGCCGCGGGCGACAAGGTGGTCAAGGGGCAGAAGCTGCTGACCCTCGAAGCGATGAAGATGGAACATGGCCTGACCGCGCCGTTCGACGGGGTGGTCGCCGAACTCAACGTGTCGACCGGCAGCCAGGTGCAGGTCGAGGCGGTGCTGGTGAAGATCGAGAAGGAAGACGCCTGATGGCCGGACGGCATTTCGATGAGTGGCAGATTGGCGACCGGATCGAGCATGAGATCCGCCGCACCGTCACCGAGACCGACAATCTGCTGTTCTCGGTGATGACCCACAACCCGCAGCCGCTGCACATCGACGTCGAGGCGGCCAAGGCGTCCGAGTTCGGCCAGATCCTCGTCAACGGCACCTTCACCTTCGCGCTGATGATCGGGTTGACGATCTCCGACACGACGCTGGGCACGCTGGTGGCGAATCTGGGCTACGACAAGCTGGTGATGCCCAAGCCGGTGTTCCTGGGCGACACGATGCGGGCGACGAGCGAGATTACGGAGCTGCGGGAATCGAAGTCGCGGCCCGATGCGGGGATCGTGACCTTCACGCATGAGCTGATCAACCAGCGGGCCGAGGTGGTGTGCCGGTGTCTCAGGATGGCGTTGTTGAAGCGGAAGGGGTGAGGGACGGTCCCTCTCTCCCACTTGTAGGGGAGAGCTGGGAGGGGGCGGGGCGGCGAAGCCGGCGCTTGATCGAATGAGGCGAGATGTCTCCGTCCCGATGGCAGCATCTTCGTCTGCGTTGGTGCTACCGATCGTAGGCGAAGTCTGTCGTTCGGCTGTGGAAGCAGCCAGCTCCTGTTGTTGCTCGCTAGATCGGCTACACGCCTTAGATGGGCCGCTCTGGCCTATCGAACGAGAAGTTCTTGAGATCATAGCGGCGGCGTATCCGGCCTTGGCGGAGGCGCTTCGTCAGCAGATCGACACCGCGAAAGTCGTTAGCTTCGATAATAATGGTGCAGATTTCTTTTCTAAATTGGCGGTGCGAATAAAATCAGAGCATGATATTTTTTGGGTTTGGATAATTTGATCGCAGGTTATCTTTTCTGCGTTTTTGATAGGAGATCGGTTCGCCATACATTGAATAGCAATCCTGAAGGTCATAATTATGAGTTAATTCTGCGGTATATTGGCAATAATCTCGTTGCGATGCATCGTTGAACGGATAGCCAAAGCAGTAGGTAAGTGTGTGATAATATTCTGCATCCGCTTGCTGGATGCATTGATCAAGTTCGATGGATTCGGCTAATGCTCCACTCATTGGGGCAGAAAACGACATTATCAGCACGATGATTCCTGCGAAAGCTGAGTTTCTCATGAAATGTCCTTGCCAAATAATGTTCATCGATTCGATATGTGATTGATAAGTGCATGAATAATTGTTCTGGTCAATAATCTCTATGGGGAGTTCTTGAAATTTACCATCAATAGGTATATGTACTATATTGAATGGTGAAAAACTTCCCCAAGAATTTTTACAATTATATAACGGTGCTCGGTGGAGTTGCGGTACTGGTTTATCAAACCCACCGATCCATGATGCTTCGCCCATGCATGGCCTGATGGCGCCCCTCATCGCCCGGCCGCGAGAACCTTCTCCGCATCGACCAGCCGCACATCGTGCATCTGGTCGAGATAGGCCTCATAATAGCCCTTGTGCGACGCCCCGACGATCGCGAGCAGGCGGGTGCCCGGGTGCTGGCCGAGCATATCGCGGATGTTCGCCACCATCCGCAGGTTGCGGGTCTCCCAATAGCCGACATAGTTGCGGCCGAAGCCCTGCGGCGACGGCTCGGTCAGCGCGGCGCCGAAATCGGAGCGATAGGCCTGCATCGCCCCCTCGGGCGCATTATAGGCGCGGTACATCGCCAGCAGCCCGTCCGGCTGGGCGAGGCCGGCCTTCAGCCGGTCGTCCTCGGCGGCTCGGGCCTTTGTCGCGGGGTTGTCCCAGGCGTGCGAGATCGCGTCGCCGGCGGCCTTGGCCTCGGCGGGATCGGTCGGGTCGGGGGTGTCGGCCGAATGATCGTCGACGCTCCATAGCCGTTCGAGCCCGAGTTGCGCGGCGAGCGCGGCCGCGATCAGGCTCGACTCGTTGCGACGGTCCTTGAGCTTGTCCAGCGCGGCGACCAGTTCGAGATTCAGCCCGTCGCGGGCACGCCGCTCGGCCGGCGGCAGGCGGAGCCACTGGACCAGCGCCGATCCGCGCTCCCCCGCCGCGAGGAAGATCGTTGCGAGGTGGCGGCGCTGCCCCGGCGCGGGCGCGGCCGGCCAGGCCGCCAGCAGCCGCTCCGCCTCGGCATTCGCCGCGGGCACGTCGAGCCCGCTGGCCTGGCCGGCAGCCGTAGGGTCGGGGCAATAATCCTTGACGGTCGCGGCGTAGCGCGCCGGATAGCGGCGCAGGCTGTCGCATTGCAGTCCCGACAGATCCTCGGTGGCGATCGCGGTCGGACGCCATGCCGCCAGCCGCGCGAGCAGCGGCGCCAGCATGTCGGGGCGCAGCCCGTCGATCCCCGAGAGATGCGGGGTGCCGAGCACCAGCACTTCGTTTGGTCTGCCGGCGGGCGGGCCCTTGAGCCGGTCGGGGTGGAAAGCCGGACGATAATCCGGCGCCGGTGCGGCGGCCACGGCCGAGCCGGCGATCAGCGCGAAGGCGAGGACCGACAATGCGGTTCGATGGCGTAAACGGATCATGAGGCGCCCCTGGTGATAGTCACCGTGGCTCGATACGCTTGCTGTATTGTCTATGCAATACACATGGGATGATGGTGCCGGGTGATCCCCGGCAGGCGGTTCAGGCGCGGTGTTGGGTCAGCAGCCGATAGGCCTGATCACCGTCGGCCAGGCCATGGAGGATGGTATAATCGACCTTCTGCCCGCCATCGCCGTCGCTGACGAGCGCGGTCGGGATACGCAGGGTGATCCGCCCGCGCCTGAGCACGCGCTCTACCTGGCGGATTCCGCTGAGCTGGATCGATGTGATCGACCGGCCGCGGGCGCGGACGACGATGAGGCGGCGGTCGGTGACCGCAAAGCTCGTGCCGCGTGCGCTGCGATAGTCGAACAGCGGCGCGAACAGCATGACGATGCCGATGCCCACGAAGCAGGCCGTGATCAGCATCGCGAGCCTGTCGCCGCGTGGGATCGCCGAGGACAGACCCGATATGGCGATGGCCAGCCACGAGACCGCGAAGCCGGCAAGAGCGGCCTTGCCCGCCATGCCGGCCAGCGGATCGGGGCGGCCCGACCAGCGAATGCGTTCCCCGGCCGCGAGTTCGACGGCCGATATGGCCGGCAAGTCCGGATGCGACATCATCCATGTCCTTCTATCCTGTTCGCCTTACCGGACGCTTAAGGGTTCGTCGGCCCAAGCCATCGTGGCAGCGGACGATGCCGCACCGATATCCGGCGTGGCGCGACGGATTAGGCTTCACCATTTCGGAGGAGGTTTCATCTCCGTTCTGCGCCGCGATGGCGGTTCTTGCCGTTCAGCGTCCGGATCGCGTGGCGCAGCGCAGGCCGGCCTGCTCGATGGGGATGGCGGCGTGCGCAATGCCCCGATAGCATTGCCCCGACACCAGCGAAGGGGGGCCGCATGCGTTACGCACGAATGGCGATCGAGAAGGAATCGCCCGAGGAGTTCGGCTATGGCCGGATCCGATTCAACCTGTCCGAAAGCTCGATCGCCGACCAGAAGCTGTCGGACATCGGCGTGCATATCCCCGACCTGACCCTGCTCTATGGCGAGCATCGCGGCGATGGCGAGGCGCGCGCGCTGATCGCCGGGCAGGATGCGGGGCTGGTGGCCGACGATGTGCTGATGACCGCCGGGGCGGCCGGGGCGCTGTTCATCATCGCCACCACCTTGTTGCAGCCGGCCGATCATCTGATCGTCGTCCGGCCCAATTACTCCACCAATATTGAGACGCCGCGGGCGATCGGTTGCGCGATCGACTATGTCGACCTGGCGTTCGAACGGGGCTTCGCGATCGATGTCGCCGCGGTCGCGGCCTTGGTGCGGCCGAACACGAAGCTGATCAGCGTCACCTGCCCGCACAATCCGACGGGGACGATGATGGACCGCGCCGATCTCGACGCGCTGATCGCGATCGCCGAGCGGCAGGGCTGCCGGCTGCTGGTCGACGAGACCTATCGCGACCTGAGCTATGGCGCGCGGCTGCCCGCCGCGGCCTCGCTCAGCGACCGGGCGATCAGCGTCGCCTCGCTGTCCAAGGCTTATGGCATCCCCGGCATCCGGGTCGGCTGGCTGGTGACCCGCGATGCCGCGCTCTATGAGAATTTCCTCGCCGCCAAGGAGCAGATCGGGATTTGCGGCAGCGTACTCGACGAGGCGGTGGCGCTGCACATGCTGCGCGGGCGCGAGGCGTTCCTGGCCGCGATCCTGCCCGAGATGGCGCGGCGGCGCGACCTTGTCCAGGCGTGGATCGATGCCGAGCCGCTGGTCGACTGGGTGCGACCGTCAGGCGGGGTGGTCGGCTTTCCGCGGGTGGTGGTCGGGGCGGGGTTCGATGCCGATGCCTTCTACCGCGACCTGCTCGAGACGCACGGGACCTATGTCGGGCCGGGGCACTGGTTCGAGATGCCACGCGAATTCTTCCGGATCGGGTTCGGCTGGCCGACCGCGGACGAGCTGGCGGGCGGGCTGGCGGCGATTTCGGCGGCGCTGGGGCGGTATCGCTAGGGGGACGAATGAAGCGCATCTTTCTGTGGCTGATCCTTGGGTCGAGCGGTGCGGCCTGGGCGGACAGCTGGATACCGCCTTCGACGCAGGCCTATCTGTCGCAGGACAAGAGTGCGCGACTGACGGTCGTGCCGCGCGATCTCGAAAGCGCGCTCGCCTATTTCGAAGACAAGACCGAAGGCCGCGAACCGGCCGGTGCGCGCGCAGGATCGCAGGCGACGAGCGCGATCGCGACGCTCGAACGGCTCGGCGCGTCGGGCCGTTGGGAAATCGCGTGGACAAAGCCGCTGGTCAATGAAGTCGGACCGGTCGATGTCGTGGTCGCGAACAAGGGCCAGGGCTTCGCGACCTTCGATAACTGGCATTCGATGGGTTATGGGGCCGATGCCATCGCGATTTACGATGGCAATGGGCAGCTCGTCCGTAAGTTCGGGCTGGAGCAATTGTTCCCCGGTTGGTTCGTCGCCGCGCTTCCCCGCTCGGTGAGTTCGCTTCACTGGCGCGGCGAGCCCCGAATGTCCCCCGATGGTGCGAGACTGATCGTCCCGGTCGTCCAGCCCACCAACGGCGAATTCTCGTTCAGCGAGGGGCGAACGATCGATCTGGCGATCCGGCTTGTGGATGGTGCGCCGGTCGGCGTTGGTGGTGCTGCCTGGAAATTGGCGCTGAACGACGCGGCGGTCGTCGCGCGGGCAAATTGTGCGAGCGAGCGTGAAGCGATCAGGCAATGGAACGCGCCGATTTCGGCTCCCACGAATGGGCAGGATCAGAGCTGGCATCACTATCTCGATGAAACCGAATACCGGACGAACTGGTCCGAAGATGCGCCTGTGGCGCGCACGACCGTGCTCCGCGTGCCGAGTGCCGCCGATTACCAGCCATCGCTGAAATGGCTGGACGAAGCCCTTACCGAAGCCGCCTGGGAAGGTGATGATGTGCGGGTGATAGGATCGCCCGATATCGCCAATCTCACCACCGAAATCGAGCGGATCGGCCGCGATGTTCGCCCCGGCCAACTGAAGGGGGTCGATCTGGCGATCGTCGTCGATGCGGCGCATGTCGGCCGCATCCGTGCGGCGTTGGCACAGTCGGGAGCGAAGCTGAAATTCATCGATCCGAAGCGAATATTCCCCCAGATCAGGCAGCGCATGCGGGCAACGATCGATCCGCCAACCTGTCGAGCCCCAAGGCCGGCAAAAAGCCAGGCAACCGCATGGCTGGTGCTACCTTTCCTGATCCTCGGTGGTTGCCTATTCCTGCTACGTCGCCGTTGAGATCATCCTACGCCTGCGCCAGCCCCGAGCGGCGCATCGAGTAGCCGAAATAGATCGCCGCGGCGGCCGTCAGCCACATAGCGAACAGCGCGAAGGTGTCGGCGGGGAGGCCGGCGATCAGATAGAGGCAGAAGCCGACGCTGCCGATCGGCAGCAGCGGGAACAGCGGGACGCGGTAGCCGCGCGGCAGGTCGGGGCGGGTGCGGCGCAGGATGATCACCCCGGCGGAGACCGCGGCGAAGGCGATCAGCGTGCCCATGCTGGTGAGGTTGACCAAGGTGTCGAGCGGCACGAACGCGGCGAGCAGCGCGACCGCAACCGCGACCACCCAGATATTCTGGCGCGGCACCTTGTTCACCGGATCGAGCCGGCGGAAGAAGGCGGGGAGCAGCCCGTCGCGGCTCATCGCGTAGAGGATGCGGGTCTGGCCGTAGAGCACGACCAGGGTCACGCTGAAGATCGAGGCGATCGCGCCCAGCGACAGGATCACCGCCGGCCAGCCGGCGCCGGTGAGGTTGCGCAGGATCACCGCGAGCCCCGCCTCCTGGCCCGCGAACATCGTCCAGGGCTGGGCGCCGATCGC
This sequence comes from Rhizorhabdus sp. GW822-FHT03C02, assembly GCF_058801765.1. Classification (NCBI taxonomy): domain Bacteria; kingdom Pseudomonadati; phylum Pseudomonadota; class Alphaproteobacteria; order Sphingomonadales; family Rhizorhabdaceae; genus Rhizorhabdus; species Rhizorhabdus sp. GW822-FHT03C02. The sequence goes on along the minus strand of NZ_JBXANN010000007.1, from coordinate 106,177 downwards.
GGCGACCGCGACCAGCAGATAGGCCGCGGTGACGATGCCGAGCGACGCCATGATCGCGATCGGCAGGTCGCGACGCGGATTGCGCACCTCCTCGCCCGCGGTCGAGACCGCGTCGATGCCGATATAGGAGAAGAAGATCGACGAGGCCGCCGAGCCGATCCCGGCCATCCCCATCGGCGCGAACGGGCGGAGATTGGCGGGGGTGAAGTGTGCGAGCGCGATGACGACGAACAAGGCGAGCACCAGCAGTTTGGCGACGACCAGCACCGCATTGGCGGTGGTCGACTCCCGCCCGCCACGCAGCAGCAATATCAGGCACAGGCCGATCAGCACCACCGCGGGCAGGTTGATCGTGCCGCCGGCGCCCGGCGGCCGCGCGAACGCATCGGGGATGCGCCAGCCGGTGGTCAGCCCGAGCAGCTCATTGAGATATTGCCCCCAACCGACCGCGATCGCCGAGGCCGACACCCCATATTCGAGCAGCAGGCAGCTGCCGATCAGGAAGGCGGCGAGCTCGCCGAGCGTCGCATAGGCATAGGAGTAGGACGATCCCGCCGCGGGCACCGCCGAGGCGAGCTCGGCATAGCACAAAGCGGTGAGCGCGGCGGTGATGCCGGCGATCACGAAGGAGACCGTCACCGCCGGCCCGGCCTCGGGCACCGCGGTGGTCAGCGCGACGAAGATGCCGGTGCCGATGGTGGCGCCGACCCCGAGCATGGTGAGCTGGAACAGGCCGATATTGCGGGCGAGCTTCGGCTCGGCGCCGTCATCGTCGGGCGCGTCGGCGATGGCGTCGAGCACCGGCTTGCACCGGACCAATGTCGCCCAAAGCGGCTGTCCGGACCGTCGCCGCTTCAAAGGGAAGCGGCCCCAGTCCGGATGGCTTTTGTTTGCCGTGATTTTCGAGCCGGCAGATAGTTTATCTGCCTCAAAATCACTCTGGCCAAAATCGATGTCCCCTGTTGCTGTCGCGCTTCGCTCGCTCGCACGATCGCGGCGGCAAGGCAATCGGCGGGCGTCATGGCGATGGGCGGGCATGCGGGCAGCCTGGGTGGCTGGCGCGTCTCGCTGAACCGTCACGCGAACGGGGACGAACGTCAGGGATCGGCCGTGCTATTACCCCAGATAGGGCAGCAGGATCGTCGCTTCGCCGTCGAACAGGTTCATCGCGGTCGGCCGGGTGAAGTCGGCGGGCATCGCGATATGCTTGTCGAGCATGATCACCGCATGGCGGCGTTCGCTTTCGGGCAGCGCGCCGTAGAGGTCGAGCAGTTCGGCGATCGGGCCGCTGGTCTCGATACTGCCCGACCTGAGCTTGCCCTGGACGTCGCGTGGGAGGATATAGTTGACGTCCGTTCGCATCATTTGGTCCCCCCGCTCTGTCGGGGTAACCTATGTCAAGTCGAACTACCATGTTCCAACATGGATCAATTCGCTCCATTTCGGATAAGAAAGGGCGATATGTTGGGTGGCATCGATCGCCCGCCATATGAATAGTGGAGATAAGGCGCGGTATTCGGCCGTTTTCATCGATTTTGAATCGGCGGCGAGCGGCTCCTCAATAGCCGACGGCATAACCCATCCGCCGGGGATCGGCGCCGCCCATATACGCCCCCGACCGATCGGCGAGGATGCCCTGGACGCTGCCGATCGCATAGGGGCCGACCTGTTCGATGCGGTGTCCCTTCGCGGTGAGGTCGGCGACGACGGCATCGCCGAACCGCCCCTCCATCTGAACGGTCAGCGCGGCGCCGGGCCTGTAGAAATTGGGATCGGCCTCGATCGCGAAGCGGGGGGCCTCGATCGCCGCCTGGATCGGCAGGCCGCCGTCGATGACATGGCTGAGGAACTGGAACTGGGTCTGGCCGATCGTCTCGCCGCCCGGCGATCCGTACACCAGATGCAACCGGCCCTTGTCGAGCAGGATCGTCGGGCCGTTGCCGAGCAGCGCGATCTTGCCTGGCGCGACCTTGTTGGGGTGGCCGGCATAAGGCGCGGTCGATCCGAGCCGCAGGCCGTTGTTGAACAGCAGCCCGGTGTCGCCCATCACCATCGAGGTGCCGAAGCCGCCGCCGACGGTGGTCGTCACCGCCACCGCATTGCCGTCGGCATCGACGATCGACAGGCTGGTGGTGTCGCCGCCGCGGGTCTGCTGGTCGCGGGCGGCCCATTGCACCGATCGGGCCGCGGCGTAGCGCGCGGCGTCGCCGCCCTCGGGATAGGCGCCGGCGCGCGCCGGATCGATCAGCGTGCGGCGCTGGGCGGCGAAGCCCTTCGACAACAGGGTTTCGGCCGGGGTGGTGGCGAAGGCGGGGTCGGCGGCGTAGCGATAGACATCGGCCTTGGCGACCCGGATCGTCTCGATCAGCAGATGGGTGAGCGCGGCGCTGCCCGGGGCAAGGCCGGCCAGGTCGAAGCCTTCGAGGATGTTGAGCTGTTCGCACAGTTCGAGCCCGGTGCGCGAGGTCAGCGGGCTGCAATAGACGTCGAGCCCGCGATAGCTGGTGTGGACCGGCTCCGCCCAGCGCGGGCGGTAGGTGGCGAGGTCGTCGAGCCGCAGCCAGCCGCCGGTTTGCTGCGAGAAGCGGACGAACTCCTGCGCGACCGGGCCGGTGTAGAAATGGTCATAGGCCGCCTGGAGCGCGCGGTCGCGGTCGGCGCCGCCCGCGAACGCCTTGGTCTCGGCATCGGCCAGCGCCTGGAGGGTGCGCGCGAGCGGTTCGTTCCTGAAGATCGATCGCGGGGCGGGGGGCTTGCCGCCGGGGAGGAAGATTGCCGCGCTGGTCGGGTAGCGCGCCAGCGTCGCCTGCTGGCGGGCGATGGTCGCGGCGATCGAGGCGTCGAGCGGATGGCCGTCACGGGCATAGCCGATCGCCGGTTCAAGCAGGGTCGCCAGCGGCAGCCGGCCGAAGCGCCGCGCGAGCGCGATCCAGCCGCCGAACGCGCCGGGCACGGTCACCGCCTTGGGGCCGCTGTCGAGCAGCTTCGGATCGACATCGGGGTCGAGCCGTTTCGGCGCCGCGCCGGTGAAGGCGAGCGCGGTGACCTTGCCCGCCTTGCGATCGAAGCAGGTCGCGAAGCCGTTGCCCGCCGCACTCGATGCCCAGGGCTCGACGACGTTGAGCACCGCCATCACCGCGACCGCGGCATCGGCGGCGCTGCCGCCCTGGAGCAGCATGCGCAGGCCCGCCATCGAGGCCAGCGGGTGGCCGCCGGTGACCCCCGCCATGCGGCATCGGCACTTCGGGGCGGTGCGCGGCGACGGTGGCGCTGCCCGAACGCGGGGCGTCGGGCGCGCGCTGGCCCGACTGGGCGAGGGCGACCGTGGGAAGGGCCGAGGCGGCGAGGCCGGCAAAACCGGAGGCGAGCAGAGTGCGGCGAGTTACGTCAGACATGGAATGACTCCATCGATCGGTCGCGTCCATATATCGGCATTGTCCCGCTCTCGTCGGCCCCATTCGTCGCCCCGGCGGAGGCCGGGGCCGCCCAAGCTGTGAGCGAATCGTTCTGTCTTGGGCGGTTCCGGCCTCCGCCGGAACGACGGGGATGGGGCGCGACACCGCCGCGCCCCACATCGATCAGAACACCTTCTTGATGCTGGTGTACCAGTAGCGCGCCTGCGGCTGGTAGAGGTTCGACAGATAGCCCGCCGACGACAGCGGCGGATCCTTGTCGAAGATGTTGCGCGCGCCGACGATGACCGAGGTGCCCTTGAGCGCGCCGGTGTCGAAGGCGTAGCCGGCATAGAGGTTGACCGTGGTCTGGCTCTTGACGACGAACGCCACCGCATTGGCGTCGCGCACCGCATTTTCATACACATGGTCGATATATTGGGCGAAGGCGCCGACCGAGACCGGCCCCAGCGACCAGTTGAGGGTCGCCGCGACCCGCCATTTGGGCTGGCCGTCGCGGCCGACGACGTCGCCGCCGCCCTGGATCGGCACGCCGGCGTTGATCGTGCCGGCGGCGCGCGCGTCGATCACCTGCTGGACCGCGCTCGGCGCGTCGACGACATAGGAGATCAGCTTCGACGCGTTGACGTTGAACGCGAAGTTGCCGATCCCGGTGTCGCGGATGCGATAGTCGAGGTCGAAGTCGATCCCCTGCACCGTCACCGGCAGCAGATTTTCGAAATTGGCGATGACGTAGAGCAGTTCGCCGACGGGGGCGAGGCCGGTGCCGGCGGCCAGCGCGATGTCGTCGGCGGTCGGGGCCTTGCGGATCACGTTCGGGTTGCTGCTGCCCTGGACGCGCAGCAGATAATCGAGGTTGAGGCCGTTCTGATAATCGAGCAGGCCGACGACATTCTTCTGGCGGATGCGCCAGCGGTCGACGGTGATCACCGCATTGCCCCAGCCGGCGGGCAGCGGCGGGGTGACGACGCCGCCGAAGCTCCAGCTTTCGGACTGTTCGGGCTTGAGATTGGGGTTGCCGCCGCTGCGGCGGAGCACCGAGATGCTGCGCGTACATTGCGAGAAATTGGTGATCCGCCGGGCGCGCAGATCCTCCTCGCACACGACATAGTCGACCCCGGTGTTGACGCGGTCGAGGGTCGAGGTGTTGATCACCTCGAGGTTCGGGGCGCGGAAGCCCTGCGACCAGGAACCGCGGGCCTTGATCCCCTTGAAGATCTCCCACGAGCCGGCGATCTTCGGCTTCGCGACGCTGCCGACGTCGCTATAATCCTCGTAGCGGCCGGCGACCTGGAAATCGAGCGAGCGGACCAGCGGGACATCCATTTCGGGGCTGACCAGCGGGATGGCGAGCTCGGCATAGGCCGACTTGACGTTGCGCTTGCCGCGGACGTCGGGGCTGGGGCTGGCGCCGGCGAGGTCGGAGCCGTAGAAGATGCCGGTGACCGCGTCGGTATAGGTGGTGTCGACCCCGAGGACGCCGCCCTGGCGGGTGTCGCGATTGTCATGATAGGTCTCGCGGCGATATTCGACGCCGCCGGCGATGCCGATGCTGTTGCCGCCCCACAGATCGAGCAGATGCGCGTTCGACAGCTTGAAATCCCACAGGCCGAGCGAGGTGCGGGTCCGCCGGGTCGCCTTGATCTTGAAGCTGTCGATCGTCGCCTGGTTGTTGAGCGAGCCGTCACCGATCGACGGGGTGGTCAGGCTGCCGCCGTTGAACGGATTATAGGCGTCCGCGGTGGTCTTGTTGATCGCGGCCTGGAGCAGGGTGTTCGACAGGCCGTCGGCGACATCCTTGGCGGTCGCCCAGGTGTAGAGCGCGGCGCTGTCGAAATTCCAGTTGCCGAACTGCGCCTTGGCGCCGGTCAGGAAGCGATATTGATAATTGGTGACGTCGACCTTGCGGGTGCCGGCGTCGACATAGTTGAGCGCGCTGATCGTCACCGGCAGGCCGGTCGCCGGGATGTTGAGCCCGGGCAGGCGGTTCGGCGATCCGACCGGGCCGAACGGATTCCAATAGGCGTTGGCGGCGACGGTGATCGGGATGTTGGCGAGCGAACCGCCCGAGGCGACGATCGCGCTGGTCTTGCCGCGGTAGAAGCCGGCCTCGCTGTAGAGGGTGATCTCGTCGGTCAGGTCGTAATGCGCGTTGCTGAACAGGTTGATGCGCTTGACCGAGGGCTGGGTGGTGAGATTGTCGAAGGTCAGGGGCGCGTTGAAGCGGAGGTTGGAATCGGCGGCGGACATTTCGGTGACGCCGTTGCCGTCGTCATAGCAGACCCCGGTGGTGGCAGTGGCAACCCGGCAGCCGCTGTTGGTGTTCGGCTGAACGTGGAACTGGCGTGAGGCGTTGGTGACGGGGGTACCGTTGCTGGTGATGATGCCGGTGCCCGACGCGCGGAACGTACCCCAGGGCGTACTGCCGGTGCTGGTGCCGTTGAACGCCGCGACCGTCTCGAACGCGGTGCCCGCGACGAACGAGCGGCGATCGACATTGGCGGTATAGTCCTGGTCGCTCAGATAGAGTTTCGACTTCTGCGCATAACCGCCGAACAGCGAGATATTGCCGCGGCCCTCGGCGAAATCGGTGCCGACCAGGCCATTGGCCTGGAATTCGCGCAGGTTGGTGCCCTCGGCGCCGCCATATTGGGCGTCGAACTTGGCGCCCTTGAAGTTCGAATTGAGGACGTTGTTGACAACGCCGGCGACCGCGTCCGACCCGTAGAGCGCGGCGGCGCCGTCGCGCAGCACCTCGACCCGCTCGATATTGCCGACCGGAATGGTGTTGGCGTTGTAGCCGAAGGTCGGCACGCCCGAATCGACCACGCCGGTGATCGCCTGCGAGGTCGGGTGGAGCACGGTGCGGCGGCCGTTGATCAGCAGCAGCGTATTGCCCTGGCCGAGGCCGCGCAGGCTGACCGTCGAGACGTCGCCGCGCGCGGCGTTGGCGTTGCCGCCGCCGAGCACCTGCTCGTTGAAGGTGACGCCGCCCAATTGCGGGATCGAGCGGAACAGGTCCGCGCCCGACACCGCGGCGACCGCGCCGATCTGTTCGGCGCCGACGATGCTGACCGGCAGCGCGCCGGTGGGCTTCATGCCCTTGATCTGCGAGCCGACGACGACGATCGCGTCGGCTTCATTGACGTCGGCGGCGGCTTCTTCGGCCGGCGCGGTGTCGGCGCCGCTTGCCGGCGTTGCCGTCTGTGCGTGTGCGCCGGTCGCTGCGAGTGCGAGCAGGCTCGCCCCCAGATAGGCCTTGTGCAGGAGTGTCCGCGTCATACCCTGTTTTCCCCCATCGAGATCGCGCTGCCCCGCTTTCGGGTGACAGCGACGGTGAAGTTGACGACTGGCGCGGCGTCGACGCCGTGCCGCCCTTGCCCGGACGAGGTTGTGCTGGCCCGCCGGCAAGTGCCGGCGAGACGACATGCATGAAAACGCATCCCGACCGAGTGCCGGCACCTTCTCCCAGTGACATGAGTCAGGGTTGGCCAAGGTGCGCGCGCCACCCGGTCCCTATTGCGGAATTATCATCTCCGTCTGCTCATCCAGTCAGAACGGCTTAACGTTGGAAATCCGCCATCCGGTAATGCGAATTTCTCATATTTGTCGCAAATGTTCGGGAATTATTCATAATTGCCTTGATCGCGAAGAAGTTAAGCACGGGGTGGCGGCAATCGCGGCGCCGATCGTTTATCGAGGGAGCAACCGGTCGATCGGCCGGTGCAAAAAGGGGCGCAGCATGAACGATATCGACGGACCTTCGCATCCGAGCCGCCGCGACCTCGCCGCGCTGGCGATCGGTGGGGCGGCGCTGATCGGCGGAGCGGCGAAGGTCGGCGCACAAACCGTACCGGCTAAATCCGCGCCGATCGAGCCAACCCGTCTGGTGAGCGCGGGCGAGACGCTGCGGCCCGAGATCGTCGGCAGCTTCGGGATCGTCGCCGCCGGGCGCCATTATGCGGTGGCGGCGGGGACGCGCATCCTGATGGCGGGCGGCAACGCCACCGATGCCGGGGTCGCGGCGGTGTTCGCGGCGGCGGTGACCGAGATCTCGCATTTCGGCTTCGGCGGCGAGGCGCCGTCGATCATCTATGACGCGAAGACGAAGAAGGTCTCGGTGGTCAACGGGCAGGGGACCGCGCCGGGGCTCGCCACCCCCGACAAATTCGCCGCCGCCGGGATCATCCCCGGCAACGGCCCCAATGGCGGCACGGTGCCGGCGATGGTCGACGCGATGGCGTTGGCGCTGCAGCTCAACGGGACGATGACCCTCGACCAGGTGCTGCAGCCGGCGATCGAGCTCGCCGACGGCTTCGTGATGTACAACTTCCTCGCCGAGGTGTTCGCCAGCCAGAAGAAGGCGACGTCGAAATGGGCGAGCGCCTATGAGACCTATTATCCGGGCGGGGCGCTGCCGAAGACCGGCGAGATCTTCCGCCAGCCCAATCTCGCGCGCACGATCCGGACGATCGCCGCCGCCGACGCCGCCACTTTCAAGAAAACCAAGGACCGCAAGGCGGCGATCCAGGCCGGCCGCGACGCCTTCTACAAGGGCGACATCGCCAGAAGGATCGGCGCCGCGGTCGAGAAGGATGGCGGGCTGATGCGCTATGAGGATCTCGCCCGCTACAAGGGCAAGGTCGAGGCGCCGATGACCGCCGACGTGTTCGGCTATCAGGTGTGCAAGGGCGGTTTCTGGAGCCAGGGGCCGGCGATGCTGCTGACCCTCAACATCGCCGAGGCTGCCGGCATCGGATCGATGACCCCGGGATCGGACCTCTATCTCCACACGCTGGCCGAGGCGATCAAGCTGGCCTTCGACGACCGCAACGCCTTTTTCGGCGATCCCGATTTCGCGACCGTGCCGATGAAGGGGATCTTGTCGAAGGATTATGCCGCGGCGCGGGCGAAGCTGATCGGGCCGCGCGCCTCGATCGAGCATCGCTATGGCGACCCCTGGGCGTATGAAGGCAAGCCGCGCACGACGCCGGCGTTCACCCCGCACATGCTCAAGGTGAAGGGCGGCCCGACCGCCGACACCACCGCGGTCGAGGTGGTCGACCGGCACGGCAATCTGTTCAGCTGCACCCCGAGTTCGGGCTGGCTGCTCGGCGGCGCCTATGTCGCCGGCGACACCGGGGTGCCGATGAGCAACCGGATGACGGTGTTCGACCTCGACCCCGAAAGCCCGAACGTGCTGGTCCCGGGCAAGCGGCCGCGCACGACGCTGTCGCCGGCGATGGTGTTGAAGGACGGCGCGCCGTTCCTCGCGATCGGGACGCCCGGCGGCGACAACCAGGACCAGCAGATCGTCAATGTGCTGCTGCGGGTGCTGGCGTTCGGCCAGCCGCTGCAGGCGGCGATCGAGGCGCCGCGGATCAATTCAAACCATTTCCACGGATCGTTCATGGTCAAGAAGGACGAGCCTGGGGTGCTCGAGATCGAGGATCGGGTGCCCGCCGATATCCGCGCGGCGCTGACCGCGCGCGGGCACAAGCTCGACGTGCTCGGGCCTTATGGGGTGTCGACCGGGATCGTCGCGGCGGGGGTGGTGCCGGGGCCGGGGACGCTGCGCGGCGGCGCAGACGTGCGGCGCGAGCGCTATGTCTTCGGCTGGTGAATTCAAAGACAGATAAACGGGGGTCGGCATGACGAAAATGATGAACGCGGTGCGCCTATTGGCGGCCACGGCGCTGCTCGGCAGCATGGCGGCGGTACAGGCCGAACCGGTCCAGCCCGCGCCTCCGGGCCATGGCAAGACGATCGCCTTCGACGTCCATGAGGGCACCTCGATGGCGGTCGCGATCTCGCCCGACGGCAAATATCTCGCGGTCGACCTGCAGGGGAGCCTGTGGATCATCCCGGCCAAGGGCGGCCGCGGCACGCTGATCACCGACTATTTCAACGATGCCCGCCAGCCGGTCTGGTCGCCCGACGGCAAGACGCTCGCCTATTTCGCCTATCGCGACGGCGGCTATGATCTGTGGACGATCGCGCCCGACGGATCGAACGCGAAGAAGCTGACCGACGGCGCCTATGACGATCGCGAGCCGGCCTGGTCGCCCGACGGCAGGACGATCGCCTTCTCGTCCGACCGGCTCGGCGCGGGCGGGCCGAACTACAATATCTGGACGATCGATATCGCCAGCGGAAAGATCGCCCAGCTCACCAGCGATCCCGGCGAGGACCGGATGCCGACCTGGTCGCCGGACGGCGCCCGCATCGCTTATGCCAGCACCCGCGGCACCGCGACCGGATTGTTCGCGACGACGCTCGCCGACAAGGTCGAGACGCCGCTGCGCAAGGTCGAGGGCAAGGTCGACGCGCCGTCCTGGGGCCCGAACGGCCAGCTCGCTTATGTCGTCGCCGATGCCAAGGGCAGCCGGCTCGAGATCGACGGCAAGCCGGTGTCGGGCGACGAGAATGTCTTCCCGTTCCGGGTGTCGTGGCTGCCGAAGGGCGACGACTATGTCTATGTCTCCGACGGCCGCATCCGTCGGCGGACGGGGGCGAAGCTCGCAAGCATCCCGTTCGCGGTGAAGCTGCAGGTCACCCGGCCCGATTATGTTCGCGCCAGGCGCGACTTCGATTCGACCGCACCGCGCCGCGCGCTCGGCATCGTCAAGCCGGCGGTGTCGCCCGACGGCAGCAGGATCGCCTATGTCGCGCTCGGCGATCTCTATCTCCAGTCGACCAAGGGTGGGGCGCCCGAGAATCTGACCAGGGACGCGGCGATGGAGGCCGATGTCGCCTGGTCGCCCGACGGCAACAGCCTGGTCTACACCTCGGACAAGGGCGGCGGGTTGCCGCAATTGTGGATCCGCGACCTCAGGACCGGCAAGGATCGCCAGTTCACCACGATCGACACCCAGCCGCTCGGCGCCGCCTGGTCGCCCGACGGCAGCAAGATCGCCTTCGTCGACGTCGACGGCATGTGGGGCGTGGCGGGGGTGTGCTTCGCCGATGTCGCGACCGGCAAGGTCACCCGACTGCAGGCGTCGCTCGGCCAGCCGGGATCGCCGAGCTGGTCGGCCGACGGCAAGACGCTGGCGGTCGCGCTCTCCTACAAATTCTCGGCGAGTTTCCGCGAGGGCACCAATCAGGTCTATCTGATCCCGGTCGACGGCAGCGCGCCTTATTGGAAGCTGCCCGAACCCAATGCCTCGATGGACACCCGCGGCGGCGGCGGTCCGGCCTGGTCGCCCGACGGTACCAAGATGGCGGCGATCTACGAGGGCGTGCTGAAGATCTGGCCGGTGTCGGCCGACGGCACCCCGACCGGGCCGTTGCGCAGCTACACCTCGGACATCTCCTATTTCCCGTCCTGGGCGGCGGATTCGAAGACGATCGTCTATGAATCGGCCGACAAGGTGAAGTCGATCGACATCGAGACCGGCAAGATCAGCGATATTCCGGTCGACCTCAGCTACACCCTCGCCAAGCCCGTCGGGCGGACGATCGTCCATGTGTCCAACCTCGTCGATGCGGTCCATGACGAGACGAAGCACGACCAGGACATCGTCATCGAGGGCAACCGGATCGTGTCGATCGGCGCGCACGACGCCGCGCTCCACGCCTCGGGCAAGCTCGTCGACGGCACCGGGCTGACCGCGATCCCCGGGCTGATCGAGCATCATGCCCATGTCCAGAAGGATTTCGGCGCCAATGCGCACCGCGCCTGGCTGGCGTACGGCATCACCACCGTGCGCGATCCGGGCAACCAGCCCTATGACGGGGTCGAGGACCGCGAGGCGAACGAGGCCGGGGTGCGGATCGGGCCGCGCATCTACACCAACGGCCCGCTGCTCGAATGGCAGCGCGTCTATTACAAGATGGGGGTCGCGGTCGCGGGGCCGGCGCATCTCGAACGCGAACTCGAGCGCGCGCGGCTGCTCAAATATGATCTCGTCAAAAGCTATGTCCGGATGCCCGATCTCTACCAGCGGCGGATCGTCGAGGCGGCGCATGCGATGGGGGTGCCGGTCACCGGCCATGAAATCTATCCGGCGGCCTATACCGGGGTCGATGCGACCGAGCATATGGGTGCCACCAGCCGGCGCGGCTATTCGCCCAAACAGGGGCCGCAGGGCCGCGCCTATGAGGATGTGATCCAGCTGTTCAGGCAGAGCCAGCGTTACCTGACCCCGACCAATTTCGGGGCGCTGCCGGGCTATCTCGAAAAGAACCCCGCCTATCGCGACGATCCGCGGCTCGCGCTCTACCCGATCTGGGCGCAGAAATCGGTGCTCGAACAAAATCCGATGGTCGCGGCGCTGCGGCTGTCGGGGCTGCCGGGGAGCCTGCAGGCGCTCAAGAAAATGTACGACGCCGGCGCCAAGGTCACCGCCGGCACCGACACCACGATCGCGATCAACCTCCACGCCGAGCTCGCCTCCTATGTCGACGCGGGGCTCACCCCGTTCCAGGCGCTGCAGGCGGGGACCAGGACATCGGCCGAGGAGCTCAACCTCGACGCCGGCACGCTCGAGGCGGGCAAGCTCGCCGACATCGCGCTGGTCAAGGGCGATCCGCGCGAGAATATCGCCAATACGTTCAACGTGAAGACGGTGATCGCCAATGGCCGGGCCTATACGGTCGAGGAGCTGGTGGCGATGGCCGGCAAGGCGGGGAAATAGCATGAGGTTCACCCACATATTCGTCGCGGCGGCGCTGGTCGCGACGTCGCTCCCGGCTGTCGCGCAGGCCGCGCCGAAGCCCGACGAAGCCTCGTTCCGCGCCATGCTCAAGGAGATGGTCGAGACCGACAGCAGCTTCGACACCGGCAGCTGCACCGCGGTAACCGAGAAGGTCGCGGCGCGGATGAAGGCCGGGGGCTTTCCCGAGGCCGACCTCCATCTGTTCGTCCCCGAGGGCAATCCCAAGGCGGGGGCGCTGGTGGCGGTCTATCCGGGGCGCGATCCGAAGCTCAAGGCGGTGCTGATGCTCGGCCATATCGACGTGGTCAATGCGCGCCGCGCCGACTGGACCCGCGATCCGTTCATACTGATCGAGGAGGGCGGTTTCCTCTATGGACGCGGGGTCGCCGACATGAAGGCGCAGGACGCGATCTGGGCCGATAATCTGCTGCGCTACCGGGCGGAGGGCTACAAGCCGCTGCGCACGATCAAGATGGCGCTGACCTGCGGCGAGGAGGGGCTGTATCTCAACGGCGCCAAATGGCTGGTCGACAATCAGCGCCCGCTGATCGACGCCGGCATCGCGCTCAACGAGGGCGGCTATGGCGAGCTCGACGCCGACGGCAAGCGGGTCGACCAGACCTTCCAGGCCGCGCAGAAGGTGGTGATGGGCTTCACCCTCGAGGCGACCAACCCCGGCGGCCATTCGTCGCTGCCGCGTCCCGACAATGCGATCTACAGCCTCGCCCGCGCGCTCGACCGGCTCAGCCGGTTCGATTTCCCGGTCCAGTTCATCGACGCCAATCGCGGCTATTTCACCCGGATGGCCAAGGTGGTCGGCGGCGCCGACGGGGCGGCGATGACCGCGGTCGTCGCCAATCCGCAGGACAAGGCGGCGAGCGACCTGCTCAACCGGTCGCCCAGCTATCATTCGATGCTGCGCACCACCTGCGTCGCGACGATGCTCAACGCCGGCCATGCCGCCAACGCGCTGCCGCAGCGCGCGACCGCGACGATCAACTGTCGGGTGATCCCGGGGGTGCCGACCGACGAGGTCCGCGCGGCTTTGGTCAAGGTCGTCGACGATCCCGAGGTGAGCGTCACCGCGACCCGCGGCTACAAGCCCGCCGCGCCCGCGCCGGTGACCGACCGGGTGCTGCTGCCCGCCGAGAAATTGTCGGCGGCGGTGTGGCCCGGGGTGCCGGTGGTCCCGCACATGGCGACCGGCGCCACCGACGCGGTCACCCTCAACGCCGCGGGCATTCCGACCTATGGCGTCTCCGGCATCTTCCGCGACCCAGACGGCGACGGGGTCCACGGCCTCAACGAACGGATCCGGGTGCGGTCGGTGATGGAGGCGCGGACCTTCCTCTACGGGCTGGTCAAGGCCTATGCCGATCAGAAGGACTGATCGCCGGGATCGACAAGCGCGTCGAGCGCGTCCGCCAGCCAGCGCAAAGAGGCCGGCGGGATCGCGTCGGTGCGCAGCGCCTGCATCTGGACCACGAAGCCGGTAAGCAGCGAGAACATGTTCAGCGCGCGCGCATAGGCGTCGGGCGGGCCGAGCCAGTCGGCGAGCGGCTGGATGATCTGCGCCTCCGACACGCGCTGCGCCGCCGCCTTCGCCTCGGGGTCGGCGAGCGCCATCACCAGCATCGCGGTGATGGCGATGTTGCTCTGTTCCAGTACGAGCTGCGCCATCACTTGGCCGAAGCCGTGCTTCTCCTGCGCGAACACGCTGTTGGTGCGGATCGTCTCGATCAAGGCGGCCTCGAACAGCCCGGCCTTGGTCCCGAAGTAGCGGACGATCAGCGACGAGGCGACCTCGGCTTCGGCGGCGATGTCGCGCAGGCCCGCCTTGGCATAGCCGAGATCGGCGAACACGCGGTTGGCGGCGGCGAGGATTCGCGCCTTGGTCTGTGCCGAGTCCCGGCGTCGCTGGACAATCTGCTCCATGTGAGCAACTGTTCACATGGAAATGGGCTCTGAGTCGATCGGAAAAATCCGCACGGCCTTGCCCGACAGGCGAGAGGATGCCGTGCTGGAAACCAAGGTCTCGAAACGCACCCACTGCAAGATCTGCACGAACCTGTGCGGCATCGTCGTCGACATCGAGGATGGGCAGATCACCCGGGTGAAGGGCGACTTCGATCACCCCTTGAGCAAGGGCTATACCTGTCCGAAAGGCCGGGCGATCGGCAAATTGCACCATCATCCCGACGCGATCGACCGGCCGATGATGCGCAGGGACGGCGCGCTCGTACCGGTGGGCTGGGACGAGTGCCTCGACGACATCGCCGCGCGCCTCTCGGCGATCCGCGACGCGCATGGCCCGGACGCGATCGGTTTCTATTTCGGCAGCGGGCTGGGCATGGACGCCGCCGGTTTCCGCACCGGCGAGGCCTGGTATCGCGGCTTCGGCGCGCCCCCCAAATTCTCGCCGCTGACGATCGACGGTACTGCGAAAGTGCTGGTCTGCAGCCTGGTCGGCGGCTTTCCGGGGCTGAGCGGCAAGACCGATTATGATGCGGTCTACATGCTGCTCTATGTCGGGGTCAACCCGATGGTCAGCCATGGTCACAACACCGGCATGTTCAACCCGGCCGGCCCGATCCGCGCGATCACCGGCCGCGGCGGCGAGATCTGGACGATCGATCCGCTGCGTACTGAGACCGCCAAATTCTCGACCCGCCATATCGCGCCCTATCCGGGCAAGGATTATGCGATCCTCGCCTGGCTGGTCCGCGAGATCCTCGACGGCGGGCCGGTCGTGCTCGCGCAGCCGGTCGCCGGGATCGAGGAACTGCGCACCGCGCTGGCCGGTTTCGACCGCGCCACCGCCGCGAAGATCGCCGGGGTCGGGGAGGCCGAACTCGACGACCTGCTCGACGCGATCCGGCGCAAGGGCGGGGTGACCGTCGAGACCGGCACCGGCGCGACGATGGCCGAGACCGCCAATGTGACCCAGTGGCTCGCCTGGGTGCTGACGATCCTGACCGGCAAGATGAACCGGCCCGGCGGGGTGTGGTTCCACCCGGGCTTCATCACCCAATATGACAGTTTCGAACTGCCGCTGATGGACGATCCCTTCACCCCCGGCGCGCCGACGATGCCCGAGGTGTCGGGGCTGATCGGCGACTGGCCCTGCGCCGCGCTGCCCGGCGAGATCCAGGCCGGCAATATCCGCGCGCTCGTCAATCTCGGCGGCAGCATCGTGCGCTCCTTCCCCGACGCGAACATGCTGGTCCCCGCGCTCGAAAAGCTCGACCTGATGGTGACCTTCGAGGTGATCGCCAACGACACCACCGCGCTCTCCACGCATGTCCTGCCGACCAAGGACCAGGTCGAGCGGCCCGACATCTCGTTCTGGGATACGCTGAGCGGGAGTCTCTCGATGCTCTATTCGCCGGCGGTCGCCGAACCGCGCGGCGAGCGGCGGGCCTCGTGGTGGATCATCTCGCAGCTGATGCGGCGGATGGGGATGGAGGTCGCCGACCATGTCCCCGCCGACGACCGCGTGGAGGGCGCCGACCATGCGATGCTCGCGCCGCTGATGGCCGGGGCGCGCTGCAGTTTCGACGACCTCGCGACGGCGGGGCAGGTGACCCTGCCGCTCGAATTTCCGGCGGGCTGGGTCGACCGGCATATCGAGCGGATCGGCGGCTGGCGGCTCGCGCCCGCGAAGCTGGTGGCGATGTGGAATGCGGTCCGCGCCGCCGACGAGGCGACGATCGACGACCAGCCGCCGCTGCGCTTCATCCCGCGCCGCCAGCGCCGCAAGCTCAACGCCTCGCTGAGTTTTCTCGGGAGCCCGGCGGACATCATCCTCCACCCCGACGATGCTGCCGCGAACGGCATCGTCCATGGCCAGGATGTGCGGGTGCGGACCGACAGCGGGGAGATCGTCCTGATCGCCAATGTCAGCGACATGATCCGCCGCGGCGTCGCCTCGATTCCGCATGGCCATGAGACCGCCAATGTCAACCTGCTGACCAGCATCGACCATGTCGACCGGCTGACCGGGATGGTGCGCTATTCGGGGATTCCGATCAGGCTGGAGGCGGTGCCGGGCTGATGGAAAAGATCCTCCCCATGCACCTGCATGGGGAGGATCGGGAGAGGCAAGCCTATTCCGCCGCGACCGCCGGATGCGGATAGGGCTCTTCGATCGTGCGCGCGAGCTTGCCCGGAGGGCTGCCGCGGCCGAGCAGCAGGATCGCGGTCGCGCCGATCAGCACCGCGACGCCGACGATCACCAGATAGAGCTCGTAGCCGCCGGTGCGGGCAAGGGTGAAGCTGAGCAGGGCTGCCCCCGATGCGGTCGAGAAGGACATCACCGCAGTCAGCAGGCCGAGCGTCGAGCTGTAGACGGCGACCCCGAAATGGCGGGCGACGAGGAAGGCGACGATATCGCCCTCGGCCCCGAAGGCGAAGCCCAGGCAGAACACCGCGAAGGTCAGCACCGCGGGGGCATCATAGCTCGAGGCGATGATGAACAGGCCCATGCTCGGCAGCGCGAGGCTGAAGAACGACACCGGATAGGGACGGAAGCGGTCGAGCGCGATGCCGGTGACGAAGCGGCCGGCGAGCATGCCGATCGAGACGGTGCTGAGCATCACCGCGGCGCCTTCGCCGGTGATATGGTTGGCGAGCAGCAGCAGCTTGAGCTGCACCAGCAGGATCGTCTGGGGCAGATTGCACAACAGCATCGCGACGACGAGGATCCAGAAGGCGGGGGTGCGGAAGATCATCGGATAATCGTCGCGGGCGCGGCGCTTCGGCGCGGTGGCGAGCGGTTTGGCGGGGGCGCTGCTGCTCGGGATCAGCAGGAAGCAGACCAGTCCGGCGATCGCGGTGCAGATCGCGACCGCCTGATAGGCGGCGCGCCAGCCATTGACCTCGACATAATGGTTGAGGATCGGCGCCAGCGCGATGCCGGCGATCGCCGGGCCCGACGCGACGATCGCGAGCGCCAGCCCGCGCGCCTTGACGACATATTGGACCGCGAGCCGCGTATAGACGGTCGAGGTGGTGGTAACGCAGAGCAGGCTCTGCAGCGCGAAGATCGCGATATAGACCCAGAGTTTGCCGTCCATCAGGCTGTAGGCGAGATAGATCAGCGGCAGGATCACCTGGCCGATCAGTGCGGTCAGCCGCACCCCGACCAGATCGGTCAGCCGGCCGACGAACGGAAACACCAGCGCGGTGGCGAGCGCGAGGCTGCCGACCATCGCGAAATCGGCCTTCGACCAGCCCACATCGGCGATCAGGCTCGGGACGATCGTGGTGGTGACCATGCCGACCATCGACATGCCGCTCGCCATCCCGATGGTGGCGGCGAGCAAGGGCCGCCAGTTCTGACGCAGTTCGGCGAAATATGCCATGCTTCCGGTTCCTCTCCCGATGGCGGACCGGAATATCTGTTTCCGCATCGCCGCCGACTCACCTTGTGAACGAGCGGAGGGCCGGGGGGAAGGGGTGAAGATGAGAGGGTGGCGGTTTTGCGCGATTCCGCGCCGGATTCAGATGAAGATCGCGACCATCTGCCGAGCCGACACCAGCGGCTCGCCGGCTTCGCTGTAGACCCGCATGGCCTGCAGCGAATAGCCCTCGGCGGCCTTCTCGCTCGACGACCAGACCAGATACCAGTCGCCGGGTTCGGCCAGTGGCTGGTGGAAGTCGACCGTCCAGGTCATCGTGCTGAGCGGGGCGGGGGCCGGGAAATTGGCCATCGCCGCGCCGGGCAGCGCGTCGGCGACCGCGAGCAGCGCGGCGACACGGTCGTCGGCGGCGCCGTCGCGCAGCCGTACCCATATCGCGAATTCGGGGCGCTTGTCGGTCTCGAACAGCCGGGCCCCCGCGGCGAGCCGATATTCGTAGCGGCCGAGAAAGCCGGGCAGCGGCTTGGTCGATGTGTGGAAGGGCTCGCACCGGTCGGGCACCGGAACCGCCATCCGCGGGACGAAGTCGTGCGCGACCCGGCTTTCGCGGGCCGCCCCGAAGACGAACATCGACCGGGCGGCGAGGCCGTCCGCGTTGCGGCAATCGACGTCGACCACCGCCGAGGAGCGCCCGCGGCGCAGCACCGACGCGGTGAAGCGCAGCCGCCCGGTGGCGGGGCCGACGAAGCTGAACTGTGCCGAGCGCAGCGGGCCGAGATCGCCCAGCGCGCGCCCGATCGCGCCCCACGACAGGGCCGCGGTCATGCCGCCATAGAGGGTGCGGCCCTGCGCCCAGTCCTCGGGGGCATCGATGACGAAATCGTCGCCTTCGGGCGCGAGGGCGGCGATGTTCTGGTCGAGGGTGGCCATGGGTCGATGCGGTTCCCGGTTCGGTTCGCGGTGCTCATGGCATGAATGCGCGGTCCGTCAAATCCCCTGTTCCGCAGGTGGGGGGCGCGGTCCATCGCCCCGGCGTAGCGATGATGGAAACGCGGCTGTATCATTTGACTCGCGCCGCGGGGGAGGCGCAGAAAATGGCCGACACGCCGCGACAGCAGACGGCGCCTGAGGATGACCGTGCCATGTTCGAATCGATCGATCTTTCGCCACGCGTGGGCAGCGAAATCCGCATCTCGCGCGAGGATCTCGTCAACGGCACCTATGCCAGGGAGATCGAGAAGCTGCTGGTCGAACGCAGCGCGCTGGTCTTCCGCGAACTGTTCCTGACCGACGAGGAGCAACTCGCCTTCGCGCAGACGATCGGCGAGGTCGTGCCGCTGGGCGACGAGGGGGTGTCGAAGATCTCGCTCGACCCGACGGTGTCGAGCACCGCCGATTACACCCGCGGCGCCTTTTTCTGGCACATCGACGGCGCCAACGACATAGTGCCCGCCAAGGCGACGATGCTCACCGCCAAGACGCTGTCGGACGAGGGCGGCGACACGCTGATCAGCAACACCTATGCGGCCTATGCCGACCTGCCCGACGAGGAGAAGAAGGCGCTCGAGGGGGTCAAGGTCCGCCACGCGCTCGAAGCCACCCAGAAGCTCGTCCATCCGCAGCCGACCGCGGCCGAACTCGCGCGCTGGCGCACCCGCCCGTCGCAGACCCACCCGCTGGTCTGGCATCACCAGCATGGCGCCGCCTCGCTGCTGATCGGCGCGACCTGCTTCTATGTCGAGGATATGAGCATCGAGGACGGCAATATGCTGCTGTGCCGGCTCCAGGACTGGGCGACCCAGGACCAATATGTCTATCGCCACAAATGGAAGGTCGGCGACTTCCTGCTGTGGGACAATACCGGCACGATGCACCGCGCCGACAGCTATGCGCTCGACAGCAAGCGGCTGATGCACCGGACCACCCTGCACGGCGACGAGCCGGTTTCCTTCTGATCGCGGCTCGCCTACGCCATCCTGTCACACGGCAGGAACGAAGGGCGCGGGCATGGCGGGCAGGGGAGCGAAGGGATCGGCGAAGCGCACGCTGCTGCTCGACACTGCCGAGACCCTGATCGTCGACGAGGGCTATGCCGCGGTCAGCACCCGCCGGGTCGGGCTCGAAGCCGGGGTGCAGCCGTCGCTGGTCCATTATTATTTCCCGACCACCGAAGACCTGCTGATGGCGGTCTACGAGCGCGCGGCCGAACGCGCGCATGCGCGGGTGATCGAGGCCCTGTCGTCCGACCGGCCGCTCGAGGCGTTCTGGAAGCTGAGCAAGGATTCGGCGCACACCGCGCTCGGCACCGAATTCTACGCGCTCGCCAACCACCGCAAGATGATCCAGGGCCGGATGGCCGAGACCGCGGTCACCCTGCGCACCGCCCAGGCCGAGGCGCTGGCAAGGGCGCTCGGTGGAGAAGGCGCGGTCGAGGACGCCGCCGGCCGCAAGGCGATGGCGCTGGTGCTGCTGGTCACCGGCATGTCGCGCATCCTGGTGATGGAGGAAGCGACCGGGGTCACCACCGGCCATGCCGAACTGCGCGCGATGATCGACACGCTGCTCCAGTCGGCGCTTGACTCGGTCGAGCCGAATAGTTGATCAGTCGTTCAATTTTTCGCGAACGATAGGGGCCTGCTCCGATGGAGCGGGACGAGAGGAGCCAGAATGATCAAGCAGATCGTCTTCCTGCGCAAGCGTGCCGACCTGACCATGGAGCAGTTCATGGACTATTATGAGCATCAGCATTCGCAGCTGTCGCAGAAGATCGGCGCGCCGCCGCCGCTGCCCAATGCCCAGCGCTATGTCCGCCGCTACGTCACCCCCGAGAAGAACCCGCTGACCGGCGAAGTCATCGATCCCGGCTTCGATTGCATCATGGAAATCTGGTGGAACAGCCGCGAGGATTTCGAGGCGGCGATGAAGGGGCTCGGCAATCCCGACTTCCTCGAGGCGCGCAAGGCCGACGAACTCAAGCTGTTCGCGTCGAACAGCAACCCGGTGTGCACGGTGTGGGAATCGGACTCGCCGGTGGGGCCGGAGAACAAGGTGCCGGTGGTGGTGCCGCAGTTCGCGGCGTGAGGTTGGGGAGAGGTGGCGGCGCGTGTTCACTGCCTCTCGAACCGCGGCTCTCCCTTCCACCTATCCGTCATCCCGGCCTGCGCCCATAGGCGCCGACTTAACCCGTCATCCCGGATTTAATCCGGGATCTCACTTCTTCTTCCGCCCCTCAAAGGCAAAGAGATTCCGGGTCAAGCCCGGAATGACGAAGGAAGGAAAAGCCATAAGTCAGCGCCGACGGCCTCCGCCGGGATGACGATAGTGGAAGACGCGGGGCCCTCTCAGTCCTTCAGCCCGTAAAGGTCTCGGTCGGCGCGATCGCCTTGAGCATCACCAGCGGGATCTGGCGGTCGGTCGATGCCTGATATTTTGTATAAGGCGGAAACACGCTTTCCATGAACGCCCAGACCTTTACGCGTTCGGCGGCGTCGGGTTCGCGCCAGGTCGCGCGGAAGGCCTGGGTGGCGATCTGGAAGGCGACCTCGTCGCTGGCGGTGAGGTTGAGATACCAGGCCGGGTGCTGGTCGGCGCCGCCCTTCGACGCGACGATCACGACCTCGCCGCCGATATCGCCATAGATCAGGCCGTTGGTGCGGATCTGGCCGCTCTTGCGGCCGGCGGTCTGCAGCAGCAGCGTCGTGGTAAAGCCATGGCCGCCAATGTCCGACACATCGACGATATGGCCCCGCGTACCGCCCGATTCGAGATAGGTCGCCAGATGTTCCTCGCCCCAGCTCCGCCGGGTCTTTGCGATGTCCGCGCTGGTTTCGTTGCTCATCGGGCGCTCCTGTCCGGTCGATATCGTCCTGCGGTTAGCGCGAAGCCGGCACCGCCCCAAGAGAAAATTGAACGCTTGATCAATTTTAATTGACCGCGATGCGCCCGCCCGGTTAGCAAAGTCCATCGGGCGCAGCATGGCGCCGGGCAGGGGATGCCGAATGACCGCGCAACTTTCCGTCCTCCAGGGACCGCCGCTCGCCGAAGAGGCCGGGTTGGGGGCGCTGACGCTGCCGGCCTATCTGGCCGAGGTGGCGGCGCGTTTCGCCGACCGCGAGGCGCTGGTGCTCCATCAGGACGACGGCAGGGTCGAACGCTGGAGCTACCGCGATTTCCACGCGCGTGCGGCCGACATCGCGCGGGCGCTGGTCGCCTGCGGGGTCGGCAAGGACAGCCGGGTCGGGATATTGATCACCAACCGACCCGAATGGCTCGCCGCCTTTTTCGGGATCGGCATGGCGGGCGGGGTCGCGGTGACGTTGAGCACCTTTTCGACCGCGCCCGAACTCGACCAGCTGCTCAAGGCATCGTGCGTCGACTTGCTGCTGTTCGAACGCCAGGTGCTCAAGACCGATTTCGCGGCGATCCTGCGCGACCTCGCGCCCGAGATCGGGCGGGACGCGCCGGGCCGGCTGGCGGCACCCGCCTTTCCGTTCCTGCGCCGGCTGGTGATGCTCGGCCAAAGCGAGCCGGGCGGCGCGATCGAACGCTGGACGGATTTCATCGGCCATGGTGCGGCGATAGCGCCGGAGATCGTCGCGGCGACGGCGGCCGCGGTCACCCCCGCCGATACCGGGGTGATCTTCTTCTCGTCGGGATCGACCGGCAAGGCCAAGGGCATCGTCAGCAGCCACCGCGCGGTCGCGATCCAGCTGTGGCGCTGGCGCTGGTTCTGCAATGTCGGCGACGACGTCCGCACGGTCACCGCCAACGGCTTCTTCTGGTCGGGCAATTTCTGCCAGACGCTCGGGCCGACCTTCTCGTCGGGCGGGGCGCTGATCCTGCAGCCGACCTTCGATCCCGCCGGTGCGCTGGCGCTGATCGAGGCCGAGCGGGCCACCCATGCGGTCGCCTGGCCGCATCAATGGGCGCGGCTCGAGGCGGCGCCGAACTGGGCCGGTGCCGACCTGTCGAGCCTCCATTATGTCGATGCGCAGAGCCCGCTCGCGCGCCATCCGACCGTGACTACCGATTGGGTCGAACCGCGCTGGGCTTATGGCAATACCGAGACCTTCACGATCATGACCGGCTTCCCGTCGGGAACCCCGGCCGAGGTCGCCGGCGACACCCATGGCGTGGCGCTGCCGGGGGCGGCGGTCGCGATCGTCGATCCGCTGACCGGGGCGATCCTGCCGCGCGGCGCGTCGGGCGAGATCGGGCTGAAGGGGGCGACGCTGATGCTCGGCTATGTCGGGGTGCCGATCGACGAGACGCTCGACGCGCTCGGCTATCTGCGGACCGGCGACGGCGGGCGGATCGACGAGCGCGGACGGCTGGTGTGGGAAGGGCGGATCACCGACATCATCAAGACCGGCGGCGCCAATGTCTCGCCGATCGAGGTCGACACCGAACTGGCCGGTTGTGCCGGGGTGCGGCTCAGCCGGACGGTCGGGGTGCCCGACGCGGCGCTCGGCGAGATGGTGGTGAGCTGCGTGGTGCGCGAGCCCGGTGCGACGATCGACGAGGCGGCGGTGCGCGATTATCTGCGCCAGCGGCTGGCGAGCTACAAGACCCCGCGCCGGGTGATCTTCGTCGAGGAGGATCAGTTGAGTTTCACCGGCAGCGCCAAGGTCAAGACCAGCGCGCTGCGCGACTTCGCGAAGGCGCGGCTGGCGGCGGAGGCGGGGTGAACTGGCATTTGTTTGTCGCCTCGGCCCCCGGATCGGGGCTTTGCCCCGTCCAAGGGCGGGTATTGTCCGGAATCTCGCGCGGATAGGGCGCGCCTCTGCCTCCCGAGATCCCGGCCTCCGCCGGGATGACGAATGGTTGAGGCGGCCAAGTCCTCCTAAGCCAGCCGATCCCCCAGCGCTGCGGCGAGCGTGCGGGTCAGGTCGCGGGTCGAGATCGGTTTGTAGAGCACCCGGGCGCGGCCACCCATCGCGGCGTCGATCGCGCCCGAGCGGGCGAAGCCGGTGACGAAGACGATCGCGATGTCGGGCCAGCGGGTGGTGATCCGGCGGGCGACCTCGGCGCCGGTCATGCGCGGCATCGCATAGTCGAGCAGCACCAGCTCGGGCTGTTTGCGTTCGAGGATGCGCAGCGCCTCCTCGCCGCTCTCGGCCTCGTCGACGATGCAGCCCAGGCTGCGCAGCATCATCGCCAGCGTGTCGCGGACCGCCTCGTCGTCGTCGACCACCAGCAGGTTGGCGCCTTTGATCCGTTTCGCGAGATCGGCGATGCTTTCCTCGGCCTCGGGCGCGGGCGCCGCCATTTCCTGGGCGCGGCGCAGGAAGATGGTGAAGCTGGCGCCGACCCCGGGGGTCGATTCGACGATCGCGGTGCCGCCACTCTGCCGGGCCATGCCGAACACCATGCTCAGCCCGAGGCCCGACCCCTGGCCGACCGGCTTGGTCGAGAAGAAGGGATCGAACACTCGGTCGACCGCCTCGGCGGCGATGCCCTGGCCGCTGTCGGATACGCTGATCGCGACATAGACGTCGTCGGGGACATCGTCGCGGCCGGCGAGCCGGCGCTGGGTGAGCGTCACCGTCAGCCGGCCGCCGGTCGGCATCGCGTCGCGGGCGTTGAGGACGAGGTTGAGCATCGCCATTTCGAGCTGGCTGCTGTCGGCGATCGCCGCGGGGATCGCGTCATCGGCCTCGAGGACGAAATCGATCGACGGCGGCAGCGGCCGGCGCAGCAGATCCTCGATGCCGCCGAGCAGGCCGAGCACGTCGATCGGGCGCAGGGTGAGGTTCTGGACCCGCGAGAAGGACAATAGCTGGCCGGTGAGCTTGCGGCCGCGATCGACCGACTGGCGGGCGGTGCGGGCGAGCTTGCGGTGGCGGCTGTCCTCGGTCTCGGTGGCGATCAGCTCGACGCTGCCTTCGATCACCTGCAGCAGATTGTTGAAGTCGTGCGCGAGGCCGCCGGTGAGCTGGCCGACCGCCTCGAGCTTGCGCGCGTGGAGGAGGGCTGCTTCGGCCTTCTGGCGCTCGACGATCTCGGCGCGCAGCGCGTCGTTCACCTCCTGCAGCTGGGCGTGCGAGGGCAGGCCGATCGCCTTGGGCAGCAGGAAGGCGAGGATCACCGCGGTCGACAGCGATGCCGCGGCGGTGATCGCCTTGATCGCCGCCTCGAGCGCATAGTCGCCATGCCAGAGATTCCAGATGTTCATCAAATGGGTCGACCCGCACGCGAAGATGAACACCGCGAACAGCACGAACACGCCCTTGAAGATCAGGTCGGTGCGGCGGCGCACGAAGATCAGCAGGATGAACGGGATCGAGAAATAGGCGCAGGCGATCAGCGCGTCGGATACGACATGCGTCCAGATCAGCCATGGCCGCCAGAGCAGGCAATAGCCGTGCGGCGCATAGCCCGCGCCGAGAAGGTCATCGAAAAATTCCGCCATGAGCAGCTCCCCTGCGCCCATGCTAGGACGTGTCGGAAGCGGCTCAACCTCAGGGGTACAACGGATGTCGCCGCGCCGCCGCAATCGTTATCGTCGCGGGTCCGGTGAAGGGCTGCGGACAAGGACCGACCGGCGCGGGCATCGCCCGTGCCGATCGGCCCCGCGCCGGCTTATTCGGCCGTACGCTACGCTACAGTCACTGCCCGCCGCTCTTTTCGTCAGGTCGGCAGGCTATTCCCGTCGTTCCGGTGGGCTGATGGCCGGAGTGTGGGTTGAGGGCGGCGTCAGGGGCGGCGTCGCCCTCGTCGACGGGTGTCGGTCCGGGATCTGGGGAGGTCCCGGGCGACGGGGAGAGCGCGGTCTAGGCGACCAGCGCGTATAGGATGGCCCAGACGAACAGCGCGACCGCGACGCTGATCCCGAAGACGGTTGGCGACGGCCAGTCGCTGTCACGCTGGAGCGAGGGCAATCGGGGCAGGCGGACCAGCTCGACCGCGGGGGCATCGGGGACGACTCGCGGGACCAGCCCCAGCGGATCGGCATCGGCGCGGTCGATATGCGGTACCAGTCCCGGGAAGTTGGCGTTGATCAGCGGGTTCGAGACGATCGCCGCGCGCAGCTCGTCCTGGGCCAGCGGCACCAGGAAGCGGCATCCGGCATGCCCGCCGCGGATCCACCGGACCTCGGCGTTGCGCCAGCCGACCAGCGGGATCTGCAGCCGGACGATCGATCCGACCCGCAGGCCGCCGACGGCGTCGGTGGCGAGACCGTCGAGCGAGAGATCCTTGACGGTGACGTCGGTGATCTCCTCCTCGTCGGAGCCGATGCTTTCGAGCATGAAGCGCGAATAGGATTGTACCCGTGCCGACAGGCGAACCTGCGCGCGTTCGGCACGGCGCTTGTCGGTGGCGAAGGGGATGTCGAGGGTCGGTTGAAGCGCCTGGCCCATGGGTTTTTCCTTCCTGTCGTCCTTCTTGGTCATCGATGATCTGCAAGCACGAGGACCCGGCCCACCTGGGCGGAGGTGGGCCGGGCCACCGGTCAGTGCGCCCGGCCGAGGAGGTTGCCTACCAGGCTGGTGACCGGTGCCAGTGGCCCCGTCGGAGCGGTCGGCGAGCCCCCCACGGTGCCGACGATCGATCCGACGAGGCCAGTGACGGGAGCCAGGACGGTGCCCGGGCTGGTCGGGAGCGGCGGGGTTCCGCCCACGGCGCCGCCGACGACGGTGGTCACGGTGCCGACGACGGTACCGACCACCGCGGTGACGGGCGCGAGCACCGCACCGGGGTTGGTCGGAAGTGGCGTGCCTCCGGTGGCGCCGCCGAGGACGCTGCCGACAACCGCGGTGACGGGCGCGAGGACCGCGCCGGGGTTGGTCGGAAGCGGGGTGCCGCCGGTGGCGCCGCCGAGGACGCTGCCGACGATCGCGGTGACGGGCGCGAGCACCGCGCCCGGGTCGGTCGGGAGTGGGGTACCGCCGGTGGCGCCGCCGAGGACACCGCCGACGATCGCGGTGACCGGAGCGAGCACCGCACCGGGGTTGGTCGGAAGCGGGGTGCCGCCGGTTGCGCCGCCGAGGACACTGCCGACGATCGCGGTGACCGGAGCGAGCACCGCGCCCGGATCGGTCGGAAGCGGTGTGCCGCCGGTGGCGCCGCCGAGGACGGTGCCGACGATCGCGGTGACCGGGGCGAGCACCGCGCCCGGGTCGGTCGGGAGCGGCGACCCGGCGCCACCGGCACCACCGATCGCGCCGGTCACGGTGGCGACCGTCGTCTGGACGATCCCCGTTACCGGTGCGAGCGGTCCGGTGGGGGCGAGGATCGGTGCGACGACCGGGGTGGCGAGGGTGTTGACCGCGCTGACGATCGGGCTGGCGATCGCCTGGACGGTCGAGGTGACCGCGGCGACCGGCGGGGCGAGCGTCTCGGCGACCTGGCCGACGGTGGCGCCGACCTGCGGACCGAGCACCGCGCCGGTCAGGCCGACGACCGGCTGGAGCCCGGCTTCGACCCCGGCAGCGGTGGTCGGCAAAGTGACGTTCGCCACCTGGCCGCCCGTCAGCACGCTGACGGTGGTGAGGGTGCCGGTGACCGGGGTCGCGCCGGTGGCGGCCGGCAGCAGGTTGATCCCGGCAAGGGTGTCGGTCGTCGAGGCGCCGGTGACCGGATAGCCACCGATCGCGGCGCCGAGCAGCGGGCCGTCGAAGCCGACCGGATCGGTAGGGTTGCCGGGCAGGGTGCCGGTGACGGTGTCGAGCAGGGTCTGCACGACGTTGGTGACCGGGGCGAGGGTACCGGTCGGCCCGACCAGCGGATCGGTGAGCGGCGACAAGGCGCTGTTCACGCCGCCCAGCAGGGGCGAGACGATGCCGTCGACCGCCGAGGTCAGCGTTGCGACGGTCGGCGACAGATTGTCGGTCAGCTGGCCGACGGCGTTGCCGATCGGGGCGCCGGCGATCGCGGTGACCAGCGAGCCGACCGGGGCGAGCCCGTCCTGGACCTGCTGGGTGGTGGTCGGCAGGGCGACATCGACGACGGTGCCATTGCCGGTCAGGACATTGGCGGTGGCGAGCGTGCCGGTCGAGGGCGTCGCCGTCGGCAGGACATTGGCGCCGATCAACGTGCTCGATCCCGACTGGCCGAGCAGCGCGCTGCCGCCGACCGAGGCGGTGACCGCCGCGCCGGTGAAACCGGTTGGGCCAGTCGGTCCGGTGGGGCCGGTCGGTCCGGTCGGGCCAGTCGGCCCGGTGGGACCACTGGGATCGGTTGGTCCGGTCGGCCCGCTGGGATCGGTCGGGCCGGTCGGATCCGTCGGCCCGCTGGGATCTGTCGGCCCGGTCGGGTCGGTCGGTCCGCTGGGATCGGTGGGGCCGCTCGGGCCGCTCGGATCTGTGGGACCACTGGGGTCGCTGGGTCCGCTCGGGCCCGACGGGTCGGTCGGTCCCGAGGGATCGCTGGGCCCCGACGGGCCGCTGGGCCCGGATGGATCGCTGGGACCGGATGGATCGCTGGGACCGGAGGGGTCGGCTGGGCCGGAGGGGCCGCCGCTGGGCCCGGACGGATCGCTGGGACCGGAGGGGTCGGCAGGGCCGGAGGGACCGCCGCTGGGGCCGGACGGATCGCTGGGACCAGAGGGGTCGGCAGGGCCAGAGGGGCCGCCGGACGGGCCGGAAGGATCGGTGGGGCCAGAGGGGTCGGACGGCCCCGATGGGCCACTGGGGCCCGATGGGTCGCTGGGCCCGGAAGGATCGGCGGGACCCGACGGGCCGCCCGATGGTCCGGAGGGGGTCGAGGGACCCGAAGGATCGCTGGGGCCGCTGGGGCCGGATGGCTCGACGGGGGTGCCCGGGCCGCCGGACGGGCCGGCACCCATGCCGACATCGAAGCCTATTCCGTGCGAACAGGCCGATGCGAGCAGCAGGATCGACAAGGCCGAGGCGCTCAACAGGCTCCGTTTGAAGCGACGCGTGGTGTTCTGTGCCATTTCCATTCTCCCCTGAGCCATGGGACGAAACCATGGCCGGTTGCTTGTCCTAGGGCCTGGCCGGCGCACCGGCGGGTCCAACAGAAGCCGATGCGGTCGGACTGGCCGGGATCGGTTGCGGCGGGTGATCGTGCGGCCCGGCTGCGGTCGGGTGGAGGTCCGCAAAGCGGGGCCGGAAGTGCGCAATCGGTGTCGCGGCGAGCTATGAAGTGACGATCGGGCGGCGATTTTCGCGGAACCGGTTCATCGGCGACGCGGCCCCGGTCATGTCCGCTTCGGGCATATCCGCGCCCGATTGGTCCGGCCCGCCGGGGCGAAGGCGGGCCGGACCCCCGGTCAGTTGGACCTGCCGAGCAGGCCGCCGACCAGAGCGGTGACGGGCGTGAGCGGGTTGGCGGCTCCGGTGCCCGGGGTTCCGCCGACCGTGATTGCGCCGGCGACGGCGCCGACGATGCTGACGGCGGGCGTTCCGCCGCTGCCGCCGAGCAGATTGCCGACGACCGCGGTGACCGGGGCGAGGGCGGTCGCCGGAGCGGTCGGGGCGCCGGCGCCGCCAAGGACACTGCCGACGATCGCGGTGACCGGAGCGAGCACTGCGCCCGGATCGGTCGGAAGCGGGGTGCCGCCGGTGGCGCCGCCGAGGACGCTGCCGACGATCGCGGTGACGGGCGCGAGCACCGCGCCCGGGTCGGTCGGGAGTGGGGTACCGCCGGTGGCGCCGCCGAGGACACCGCCGACGATCGCGGTGACCGGAGCGAGAACCGCACCCGGATCGGTCGGAAGCGGGGTGCCGCCGGTTGCGCCGCCAAGGACACTGCCGACCACCGCCGTCACCGGCGCGAGAACCGCGGCCGGGCTGGCCGGGGTGCCGGTACCGCCCAGCACGCTGCCGACGACCGCGGTGACCGGCGCAAGCACCGCACCCGGATCGGTCGGAGCACCGGCGCCGCCGAGGACGCTGCCGACGACGGCCGTCACCGGCGCGAGGACGGCGGTCGGGCTGGTCGGGGTGCCGGTACCGCCGAGGACGCTACCGACGATCGCGGTGACCGGGGCGAGCACCGCGCCCGGATCGGTCGGAGCGCCGGCGCCACCGAGCACGCTGCCGACGACCGCGGTCACGGGTGCGAGCACAGCGCCGGGATCGGTTGGCGCACCCGCGCCGCCGAGGACCGTGCCGACGATGGCCGTGACCGGAGCGAGGACCGCACCCGGACTGGTCGGGGAACCGGCACCGCCGACGACATTGGCGACCAGGGTGGTGACCGGCGCCAGCGCGGCGGCGGGATCGGTCGGCGTGACGCCGCCCGAGTTGGCGAGCACCGCACCGGCGGTGCCGACCAGGGTCTGGACGATGGTGCCGACCGGCGCGACCGGACCCGTGGTCGCCAGGACCGGTGCGACGACCGGGGTGGCGAGGGTGTTGACCGCGCTGACGATCGGGCTGGCGATCGCCTGGACGGTCGAGGTGACCGCGGCGACCGGCGGGGCGATCGCTTCGGTGACCTGGTTGACGGTGGCGCCGACCTGCGGCCCGAGCAGTGCGCCGGTCAGGCCGACGACCGGCTGGAGCCCGGCCTCGACGCCCGCCGCGGTGGTCGGCAGGGTCGCGTTCACCACCTGGCCGCCCGAGAGGACGTTGACCGTGGTGAGCGTGCCGGTGACCGGAGTGGCGCCGGTGGCGGCGGGGAGCAGGTTGATCCCGGCGAGGGTGTCGCCGGTCGAGGCGCCGCTGACCGCATAGCCGCCGACCGCAGCACCGACCAGCGGGCCGTTGAAGCCGACCGGATCGGTCGAACTGCCCGGCAAGGTGCCGGTGACGGTGTCGAGCACGGTCTGCACGACATTGGTGACCGGGGCGAGGGTGCCGGTCGATCCGAGCAGCGGATCGGTGACCGGCGACAAGGCGCTGTTCACCCCCGCGAGCAGCGGGGCGACGACGCCGTTGGCGGTCGATGTGACCGCGGCGACGGTCGGCGACAGGCTGTCGGTCAGCGAGCCGACCATCGTCCCGACCGGAGCGCCGGCGACCGCGGTGACCAGCGAGCTCACCGGGGCGAGGCCATCCTGGACCTGCTCGGTGGTGGTCGGCAGGGCGACGTCGACGACGGTGCCGTTACCGGTCAGCACGTCGACGGTGGCGGCGGTGCCGGTCGAGGGCGTCGTGGTCGGCAGGACATTGACGCCGACCAGCGTGCTCGATCCCGACTGGCCGAGCGGGGTGCTGTTGCCGATCGAGATGCCGGCGACGCCGCTGCTGAGCCCGGTCGATCCGGTGGGGCCGGTCGGGCCGGTGGGACCCGTGGGGCCGGTCGGGCCGGTGGGATCGGTCGGTCCGGTCGGGCCTGACGGATCGGTGGGGCCGGTGGGGCCCGAAGGATCGGTGGGGCCGGTGGGGCCGGTTGGGCCCGACGGGTCGGTCGGACCGCTGGGGCCGCTGGGGTCGGTGGGGCCCGACGGGCCGCCGGACGGACCGCTTGGACCGGAGGGATCGCTCGGCCCGGTCGGCCCCGAGGGCTCGACCGGATCCTGGCCCGAACCCGACGGGCCGGCGCCCATGCCGACATCGAAACCGATCCCGCTCGAGCAGGCCGAGGTGAGCAACAGGATCGACAGCGCCGAGGCGGCGAGCAGGTTGCGGCGATAGGAACTGCGTGTGGACTTTGCCATGATCATTCTCCCCTGAGCCGTGTGACGAAACCCCGGCCAGCCCTCTTGTCGTAGGCGTGCAGGGGCCCCGGCTCGCGTCGAACAGCAGCCGATGCGGTCGGATCGGGGGCCTGGGCGGGTGAGGGCGGGCCCGGTCGGGGGCGGGGTGGGGGCGCGATATCCGGGACGGCATGCGCAATACCCGCAAGCGGGGCGGAAAGCGGGCGGCAAAGCCGGAAAGACGTGGGCCGGAGGGGCCGGGACGCCGAAAAACCCGGATCGCGATCATGTCCGGATCGAATGCGGATGGCGGTCGGATCGGGGGCGAGAACGGGTTTTGGTGGTGGGAAAAGGTGGGGGCAGGCGCGGTGGCGTCGTCATCGTCCGGCGACTCGGTTGGGGCGATCGATCCGTCTGCGTGGTAGCTGGCCTCGATCCTCCCTAAAGCGCAGCTTTGGGGAGGGGGACCAGCGAAGCTGGTGGAGGGGTCTGCGCAACCTCGATAGCGCAGAAGACCCCTCCACCATCCTGCGGATGGTCCCCCTCCCCACGCTGCGCGCAGGGAGGATATTAGAGGAAGAGGACCGCCCGGCCTCAGGCTGAGAGAAGCGTCACCAGGTCGGCGTGGAGGGCGCCGAGCATGGCGAGGGCGATGGCCACGCCATAGGGCACCGAGGGCGGCGCGGCTTCGGCGGATCGGGCCGCGATCCGGTGCGACAGGACAACCGCGATCGCGACCGCGGCGCCGGCGAGCGCCATGACGATGAACGCCCGGGGGAGCTGGGGCGGCGTCAGCCAGAGCATCAGCGCGGCGATCAGCTTGATGTCGCCGCCGCCCATCGCTTCGCGCGCGAACAGCAGCAGCAGGACCGGCGAGGCGATCAGCAGCAGGCCGACCTGGGTGGCGATCCGCGCGATCGGGTGCGGGACCGCGAGCAGCCAGAAGGGGAGGGCGAGCAGCGCGACGGCGAGGCACAGCCGGTTGGGGATGATCCGCGCGCGGACATCGCCGATCGCGGCGATCAGGAGCAGCAGCGCGAGGAGCGCCAGGCAGCCGATCGCCACCAGGGCGGCGGGGCCGGGAACCCCCGCCGGGGTCAGCGCCACCGCGGACCTTCGACCCAGGAGACCAGGCTGCGGCGCAGCCCCTTGGTCACCGGCAGCACCCGGTGCTGGAGCCAGGACGGGAAGATCAGCATGCTGCCGCGCGGGGCGAACACCGCGCCGGGATGCTGGATCCCGAAAAATTCGAAACCGCCGCCTTCATAGTCGCCGGGTTCGGAGAGCTGGACGACGAGCGACAATTTGCGGTCGAACATCCGGTTCGATTCGAGCCAGACATCCTGGTGCCAGTCATATTTGCCGCGGGCGCTGCCATGATATTCGGTGAACTGGAGGTCGAAGGGCTGGGCGATGTCGACCCCGAAATTGGACCGGTTCGATGCATGGACGAAATGCATCAGCCGATCGACGATCTCGCGTTCGCCCGGAACGTTGAGCCAGCGCACCACCGACGAGCGATAGGCGTCGTTCTGGCGCTGGTCCTTGGCGAAGCCGATCGTCGCGGTCTGGGGCTCATAGGCGAGCGCGCGTTCGACGATCATGTCGCACTCGGCACTGCTCAGCGCCGAGGTCCAGACTTCCCACACGTTCTTCATGGTCGTGCCCCTCGACAGGACCGCCTTTGCGTATTCGCAAAGCCGGTGTTCAGAAGTTGCGCCCGAACCCTGCGAAGAGGCGTGCGGAGCGGCTATAGCTGGCGGCGGGGCGCTTGACCGGCACGGCGACCTCGACGCTGGCGCGCCATTTGCCCAACCCGACCCGGACCCCGCCGCCGGCCGAGGCGAGCGTCGATGTCTGCGCGGGCAGGCTGTAGACCGGGCGGCCGACGACATGGCCGGTGGCGCCGTCGACGAAGCCGAACAGCGCGCTGCCCTTCAACCGGTCGGGCAGCTTGGGCAGCGTCCAGCTCAGCTCGATCATGGCGGTGGCGCCGCGATCGGCGGTGATCGTGCCGACCCGATAGGCGCGGCCGGCACCGGGGCCGCCGAGCGACAGCCGTTCGGTGACCGGCAGCTTGTCGCGCGAATATTGGCCGGTGGCGGTGACCTTGGCGACGAGGTTCTTGGCGACGGTGCGCACCGCGACCGCCTGGACGTTCGCCTTGGTGAAGCCGGTTTCCGAAAAGCCTGCAAAGGCCTTGGCGTTGAATATGTCGAGCCCGCGGCTGACGACCGCGCTGACCGCATAGCCATTTTTGTCGTCGGCCTTCGACCAGCTGCCGCCGGCGCGCAGCGCGCGCGACCGATAGTCACCGAAGCGGGTGTCGAGATAATAGTTGCTGCTGTCGATACCGTCGAGCGAGGCGGTGAGCGAGACATTGGTCTTGTAGGACCGGATCAGCGGATAGTTGAGCGACAGCCCGGCGAGCGTCGCCTGGCCCTCGACGCCGTTGTTCGATCGCGATTCGACGCGGGCGCCGCTGATCGTCGCGGTCATGCCGTTGGTGCCGATCGGGGTCGAATGGCTGGCGGTGTAGAGCTTGTAGCGATCGGGGTGGATCGGCAGATAGGAGCTGACCCGGGTGCTGTCGCCTTCGCGGACCAGACCGTTGACGGTCACCGCGACCTGCGCCTGGAAGGCGCTGATCACGTTGCTGACGCCATTATTGTCGATCGTCACGCTGATGTTGACCGGCTTGCGCTTGAGGTCGATCTCGAGCAGCAGCGCGCCCGAGGCATCGATCTGTCCGATCCGCGCCTCGACCGTCTGGCCGGGCATGTCGCGCATCAGCGACAGGCTGCGTTCGAGCACGCTCTTGCGCAGCGGCGTGTCCTTCATGATCCGGGCGATGTGCGCCTCGACCAGCTTGGTCGGGGAGGTTTCCGACACGCCCTTGATCGCGTAGCGCTTGACCGCGCCTTCGACGACGCGGACGGTGAGCACCCCGCCGGTCGGGGTCTGCGCGGGGATCGCCACCGAATAATAAGCGATGTCGCTGGCGGCATAGGCCTTGCCGACGGCATCGGCGATCGCCTTGAGATTGGGCTGGGTCAGTGGCTGGCCGATGAAGGCGGCGGTGGCGTTGCCGAGCGCGGCGGGGGCGAGCGAGGCGCCTTCGAACCGGACCCGGGTGAGCGCGACCGCGGTCGCGGCGGCGGCGACTCCGGGGGCGGCCGGGCGCGCGATCGAGACATTGGGGGCGGCGGGCAGCGCCGGGGCGACGCGATCGGACCGGTCGCGATCGATCTGCGGCGACTGGCTCTGATTTTCGCCGACGCCCGCGGGGACCTGCGGCTGCGCCAGCGCGGGGCTCGCCAGGCCGAGACCGACAGCCAGCGCGAGGGCGCGCCCGCCGGCGAGCGTTGCGCGCATGCGCTCCAGCGTCAGCACGAGCTGCTCCTGCCCGGTTTCCCGGCCTGTTGAGGCGCGCCTGTTCGCATGCCCTGGTCCTCGGCCCCTTCGACTGATTCCCGGCCGCAACGACCGGTTTCGAGCTTGGGATGGGTGAAAATGCCGGGGGGTTCACGTTCAACAAAAACCGGATCGGTTGCTTCACGACCGCCCCGCCGGCGGTCGCGCGCGCGACGAACCGCCCGGAAAGCGGGGACGAAGCGTGCGCGGTGCCGGCTTCGCCCGCGCAGCGGCAGACCGGAGGCCCGGGTGGAAAGCCCGCACCGGTCCGGAAACGGGTCGGTCGAAGACGCGCGCGGGCGTAGCCTTGGCCGGGCTGATGAAGAAGGGGAGACGGACATGGCCGACCAGATGACGAGCACGCTGTCCGACGATCGCGATCGCGGTCAGATCGGAGATATCTATGCCAAGGCGATGGCGGTGATGACCCAGTTGCGGGCCGGCGCGGTCGACGGCGCGGCGGGGCGCAAGCGGGGGCCGACCTACACGATCTCGAAGGCGGCCAAGCTGGTCGGCGCCACCGCGGCGATGATCCGCGCGGCCGAACAGGACGGCCGGCTGCCGGCGCGCGAACGCCTCGCCAGCAGCGGGCATCGCACCCCTTATTCGCTCGCCGATCTCAACGCGATGCGGGCGCTGTTCGGGACCTCGCCCAGGCGCCGCGACCATGACATGCCGGCGATCATCGCCTGCCAGAATTTCAAGGGCGGGGTCGGCAAGTCGACGCTGTCGGTCCACCTCGCCCAATATCTGGCGATCAGGGGGTATCGGGTGTGCCTGATCGACTGCGACAGCCAGGCGTCGGCGACGATGATGTTCGGCTATGTCCCCGATGTCGACCTGGACGAGCGCGATACCCTCTATGGCTATTTCCACGACGAGGGCGAGGGCGGGTTGGCATCGCGCATCCGGCGGACTCATTTCGACGGGCTCGACCTGATCCCGGCCAATCTGAAGCTCTACAATCTCGAATATGAGATCGCCGCGCATCTCGCGCAGCGGCGCGGGTTCGAGATCATCGACCAGATCGGCCAGGCGGTCGCGACGATCGCCAACGACTATGACGTGGTGATCCTCGATCCGCCGCCGGCGCTGGGGATGATCTCGCTCGGGGTGCTCAACGCCGCCAATGCGCTGATCGTGCCGATGCCGCCGAGCATCGTCGACTTCTCGTCGACGGTGTCGTTCCTCGACATGCTGCAGACGACGATGGAGGCGCTCGAGGCGATGGAGCTGCGGCGACCGATCTACAGCTTCGTCCGGCTGGTCGCGACCAAGGCCGACGAATCCAAGTCGATGCACCGCGAGATCTTGCAGATGAGCGCGGGCCTGTTCGGATCGTCGATGCTCAAGGCGGTGCTCAAGGACAGCGCCGAGATCGACAATGCGATCTCGCGGCTGCTGACCGTCTACGAGCTCGACCAGCCGATCACCTCTCATTCGGTCCACCGCCGGTGCGTGCGGCATCTCGATGCGGTCAATGCCGAGATTGCGGGGGAGATCCAGCGGGTCTGGGCACGACAAGGCTGATTTGCCCGCGCGCAAATCAGGATCAGAAGATTGATTTTACTATCGAATTTTTCTCGAACAAAAGGGTGGGGCGGATGACCGGCCAGAAAAATGGGGGCAATCGCGGTTTCGGGGCGTCGATGGTCGAAAGCGTGGCGGGGGCCGCGGCGCCGGCCGGGGCGACCCCGGCGCGCGACGTGCTGGGCAGTCGCACCGACGCGCTGTCGCGGCTCGCGACCGGGGCGCTGGTCACCGACCGCACCGAATGGGTCGACCCCGCGCGCTGCCGGCCCTGGACGCTGCACAACCGCGCGATCGAGCTGCTCGACGAGGCGACCTGCAGCGATCTGATCACCAGCCTGAAGGCCGAGGGGCGACAGCGCATCCCGGCGATCGTGCGCCGGCTGCGCGACGACCCCGATCATGATTATGAGATCATCGCCGGGGTGCGCCGCTGGTGGTCGGTGTCGTGGCTGCGCGCGCATAATTATCCGCAGTTCGACTATCTGGTGACGATCCAGTCGGTGACCGACGAGGAGGGATTCCGGCTCGCCGATGTCGAAAACCGCGCGCGCAAGGATATTTCCGACCTCGAGCGCGCCCGCGATTACCTGCGCGCGCTCGACCTCTTCTATGGCGGCTCGCAGGGGGCGATGGCCGAGCGGCTCAACGTCTCCAATGGCTGGATGAGCCGGATCCTCGAGGTCGGGCGGCTACCGCAGCCGATCGTCGGCGCCTTCGCCGATCCGCGCGGGATCACCGCGCGCCATGCCGGCCAGCTCGCGCCGATGCTGCGTCAGGCGATCACCCGCGAACCGATGATCGCCGCCGCCGAACGGATCGCGGCGGGGCACCGCGCCGGCGATGCCGCGCTCGAGCCGCACCGGGTGGTGACGGCGCTGCTCGCGGCCGCCAGCGAGACTGCGCGGCGCCCCAGGGCGCCGGCGGCACGCGAGATCATAAGCGGATCGGGCAAGCCGATGCTGCAGGTCGACAGCAAGGGCGCGGGCAAGGGGATGGCGATCCGCATCCTGCCGCGCAGCGGTGCGTCGCGCGGTGAGGTCCAGGCGGCGCTGCTGGCGCTGGTGGATCAGTATTTCGAGGGGTGAGGCCGAGAATAATGCCACGCTTTCCGTGGCATGGGTGGTGAATGCCGCGATCCGGTAGAACCGATCCGAACCCACTTGAACTGGCCAGAAAAGCCGCTTCCGCCAACGATGAGCGCTGGTTTCCTTGAAGGGGGAGTTGCGTCTTGTCCGGAATCCCGTTTCCACGATCGGCGCCGGTCGCACGCGCGCTGCGGCATCTGGCCTGGGTGCTGATGGCGCTGGTCGCGATCGGTGCCGGCGCGGCATCGGCGCGGCCATTCGCGCCGTTCGGCCAGACCGCGAACCAGATCGCGGTCGGCGCCTCGCTCGACAGCCAGGCCGGAACCCCGCCGGCGGCGCGCGCGGCGATGTTCAATGCGATCGATGCGCTGCCGACGGTAGCAGCGCGCGCCGACGCGCTCGGGCAATTGTCGACGCAGAATTACAGCGCGCTGCCCAAGCTGGCGATCCAGGCGCTCGATGCCCGCGCGGCGATGATCGGGACCTATCTCGCCGACCGGCGCAACCGCGCGATCGATGGCCCGGACCGTGCCGATGGCGCGGGAAGGATCAACATGGTGCTGCTCGGCGATGTCCGCGGTGCGCGCTACGATGCCGCCGCCGACCGGCCGAAGACCAAATCCGACAGCCGCTCGATCGGTTTCGGGGTCGATTTTTCACCGCGCAGCGACATCATATTGGGGGTGATGGTCGGGATCGACGGCACCGATGCCCGGCTCGACAGCCAGCGGCCGCGGATCAACCTGTTCAACACCAGCATCGGGCCCTATGCGAGCATCGACAACGGCCGGGTCTATGTCGACGCCAGCCTCACCTACAACTATGCCGATTACAAGCTGCGCCGGCAGGTCGGCTTCGGCAGCTTCGCCGACCGGCTGACCGCCAAGGCCGACGGCGACGGCTGGGCGGCGAGCGGCGAGACCGGCTATATGCTCGCGGCGGGCAAGGTGCGGATCCAGCCCTTTGCCGGGCTCCATTATCGCTATTCCGAGGTCAATGGCCTGCTCGAAACCGGTGGGGCCGCGGCGCTGCGGGTGGCGCCCTATCATGGTCAGTCGCTGCGCAGCAGCCTGGGTGCGCGGGTATCGACGGTGATCGAGAAGGGCCGATGGGCGATCCGCCCGAGCGTGCAGGCCGACTGGCGCTATGAGCTGCGCGGCCGGCCCGATACCCGGATCGAGGCACGGCCCGCCACCAACGATCTAGCGACTTTCATTTTGCAACCTAATAGGCTCGGGCGCAACGTCGCGACCGTGGCCGCCGGAGTCACCGCGACCTATGACGCGAGGACATCGGTTCGGATCGGTTATAATGGCGAGCTCGCATCCGACCGCCGCATCCACGCGCTGGCCCTCAACATCAGTCGGCGCTTCTGACATGCATTGCGTATACGCAAAGTCATCGTTCAATAATGATAAGATGATTCGTTTTGCGCATACGCAATATCGCGCAATGGAAACTTTGCGCATATGCAAATATCGATCGTCTGTGATGAATTGCGCATACGCAAAACAGTCTGACGAAGAACGGGTTAAAACCGGATCGAACACATCTCCCCGCGCACGCCGCGATCCTTTCGCTAGGATCATGGTCGAACCTTCAAATCGGAGTGAGTGACGATGGCTGGCCTGATGCGCGAACTGTTGACCACCTTGTCCTATGACCAGCCGGT
This sequence comes from Rhizorhabdus sp. GW822-FHT03C02, assembly GCF_058801765.1. NCBI lineage: Bacteria > Pseudomonadati > Pseudomonadota > Alphaproteobacteria > Sphingomonadales > Rhizorhabdaceae > Rhizorhabdus > Rhizorhabdus sp. GW822-FHT03C02. The sequence continues at coordinate 67,494 of NZ_JBXANN010000007.1, read as the reverse complement.
GCGGTTGCCGACCGAAGCGGCGTCGCGCGAGCATCTCGCCCATCTCGATACGCGGCTCGCCGGGGTGGTGCGCGACGATCGTGCGGGGCGCGAACTGATCATGCTGCAGCCCTCCGAATGCGCGGTGTGGGACGGCAATCCGCGCGACGTGCCGCGCTTGACCTCGGAAGGGTGTCGCAGCTTGATCGAGTCGATCGCGGCCGAGGGCGGCAACCGCATTCCGGTGCTGGTGCGGCTTGCCGGCCCCGACGCCGAGGCGCCGTATGAATTGCTCGCGGGCAGCCGGCGGCGGTTCGCGATCGACTGGCTCAACCGTAACGGCCGACCCGAACTGCGGCTCAGCGCGATGGTGATCAAGGCGACCGACGAGGAGGCGTTTCGCATCGCCGACATCGAAAATCGCGAGCGCGCCGACATCACCGAGATCGATCGCGCGCGCAGCTATCAGGCGGCGGTCGATCGTTTCTATCATGGCGTCCAGTCGCGGATGGCGCAGGCGCTGAGCCTGTCGAACAGCCAGCTCAGCCGGTTGCTGGCGCTGGCACAGCTTCCCGACGAGGTGGTCGAGGCGTTCGCGACCCGCGACGATTTGCGCGTGCGGCATTCGGAGGTGCTGACCCCGTTGCTGCGCCGGCATGACAGCCGGGCGCTGGTGATCGAGGCCGCGATCGCGGTCGGCGAGGAACAGCAGCGGCGTTCGGCGCGCAACCAGCCGCTGCTGGCCGCTGCCGCGGTGCTCGCTCGGCTCCGCCAGGCGGTGGTCGAGCAGGCGCATCGCCAGGAGCCGGTGCCGATCCTGATCGGCGGGGTTCAGGTCGGGCGGATCCGCCATGGCAAGGCCGGCGATATCGCGGTCGACCTTGCGATCTCGCCCGAGGCCGATGTCGAGGTGATCCTCGCCGACCTGTCGCGGCGGATCGCCGAGCTGCGCAAGGACATGATCATATTGGGGGAGGAACAGGATGGCTGACGGAAGATCACCGGCCGGCGTGCGCGACTGGCTGGGGTTGTTGCGCAGGCCCCGCGTAGACCGGCCGGTCGATGAGCAGCATGCCGGTGCACCGCTGGTCATCGATCGAATCGTTCACGAACCCGGCGGCACCCTCCGCTTCGACCGCGGCCCGCGCGCCTATCGGCTGCAGATCGATCCCGACGACGAGGCGGCCTTTCTGGCGATCCGCCGCCATGACGAGGCGATCGTCGAGTTTCGCGCGGTCGAGCCGGCGATCGGCCGCAACTGGCAGCTGCTGATCCTGCAGGATGGCGACGGCGAGGGGCGCTGGGGCAGGGGCTATATGATCGCGCGCCGCGCGCCGAGCTTCGGCGGGCGTTTCAGCCCGCCCGATGCGATGGCGACGATGTCGGCGCTGATCTCCGAATTCCGCCACGAACTGCGCCAGCCGATCGCGGCGATCTCGCTCGCCGCGCATAATGGCGCGACCAAGCTGCGATCGGGCCAGACCGACAAGGCGCTCGCCAAGTTCGACGCGATCCTCGACCATGTCGATCGCTGCGACGAGCTTTTCGGGCGCAGCGCGCTCGAAATGTACGCCGACAGCCAGCCCAACGAGGATGTCGACCTCGACGTCGCGCTGATGCGCGCGATCGGCGACCTGCGGCCGGTGCTGCTGTTCGCCGGGGTCGGCCTGCGGATCCGCGGCGATGCGCCGGGCTTCGTGGTGGCGATGCCGCGTGGCGGCGCGGACATGATGGTGCGGGCGATGATCGGCCAGGCGTTCGACGCGATCCTCGCCCGGCGCAACGGCGAAGGCGCCGGCGCGTGCGGCACGATCCTGGTCGACCGGTCGATCGACCGGTCGGGGATCACCCTCCATATTCAGGACGACGGCTTGCCGATCCAATATGGCGCGACCCGCGAGGGGCTGGCGTTCAGCATGGCGCGCTATCTGATCCGGCGTACCGGCGGGGCAATCGGATTCGACCAGCCCGGGCTGGGGCCGGCGATCACGGGATTGACGGTGCGCCTGCCGCATCGCGCGATCGGGGTCGCGCCGGTGACGCGGCGCCCGACCGCCGACGCTCAGGAATTGGCGACTTCGCTCAGATAGGCGAGCAGCGGCGCTTCGATCTCGGGGTTGATCACCAGGAAATCGCGCCGCCCGTCGCGCTCGTCGGGGACACGGTGCAGGATATCCTCGCTCACCAGCCGGTTGACCAGCCGCAGCGCGGTGGTGGTCGGTGCGCCCGAGGCGATGCACGCGCTCGAAACCGAGACGTTGCGACGGTCGAGCTTGGCGATCAGCAGGTCGAGCAGCATCGCCCAGGCCGGATCGCCGAACAATGTGCCGTTGCCGAGGGTACGGCGCTTGCTTTCCTTGCGCAGCAGGCCGCGCAGATAGTCGGAATCGACCACCGCGGGTTTCTGGACGGTCTGGGCCGCGCCCCCGGTCGACGGCGCGCGATCGCCCGGCGTACCGAAGCCCGGATCGCCAATCAGGCTCGACAGGCGCTGCATCTCGGCGCTGAGGCCCGAGAGCTGGGCGGCGAGCGCGCCGCGCACCGGCGCCTCCGACCGGACGCCATGGACGCGCAGCAGCGACGCGCGCAGATCGTCGCGGTTGATCGGCTTGCTGAGGAAATCGACCACCGAGGCCCGGAGCGCGCCGACCGCGACGTCGAGGGTGGCGTGGCCGGTCGCCATGATGAAGCGGAGTTCACGCCCGTCGGCGGCGGCGATCGCCGAAAGCTCGCCGATCAGGCTGATCCCGTCGCGGCCGGGCATGTTATAGTCGACGATGACCGTGGTGATGCTGCGGTCGGTGATCCGGGTGAGGGCATCGGCGACATTGGTCGCGCCCATCGAAGGGTAACCGAAGCTTTCGAGCATGAACTGGCATTCTTCGATCCAGTCCGCTTCGTCATCGACGACAAGGATGGCACTGACGTCGACATCCGCCTTGATCGCATTCAACACCGTCACAACAAACTCCCCCAATCCGCAACATGTTACACTTGCAAAACGAGCCAGACCCCTTTGGCTCATCCGCATGTTTTGGTAACTGGATTGGGTACAACTATGCGGAATAGCCGAGAAAAATAGCAACCACGCAGAAACCCGTAATCAGCGCAATCGTTGGGCGAATGACGCGTCTTGTGCGTATGCGCAAAACCACCGCGACCGCGACGAAGGTCGCCGCGGTGACCGCCAGCAGCGGGATGACGCCCGCCGGGCCGACCCAGATCGCGGCCGCCGACAGCAGCCGGATATCGGCGCCGCCCAGCAGCCGCACGCCCCAACTGCGGCTGAGCGCGGCGGTGCCGACCGCGAGCAGCGCGAGCAGCGCCGCGCCGGTCAGCAGCGCGAGCATCGCGGGGCCGGCGCCGCGGGTGGTCCAGGCGAAGATCAGGCCGATAATCCCGAGCGCCGCATGATAGGGCCAGGGGATCGTCTTGTTCTCGAGCTCGCCCGCGATCGCGGGCAGCATCAGGATGGTCAGGATTGCCGCACCGATCCATGCCATCGCGCTCATGATCAATAGCTCCCGTTGCTGACGGTCACCGACGAGGTGATCGTGGAACTGGGCAGCGGCAGGAACGCGCCATAGCGCATGATCGCGCTGCCGCCGATATTGTAGCTGACCCGGACCTTGAAGCGACCCGCGCCGTCGCCGGCCGCGGTGACGACGGGGGTGCCGCCGCCCGACAACAGGCTGCCATAGCCGGTGATCACCTGTTGCGCGCGCGCGGTCGCCAGCGTCGCGCGCTCGGTGGTGCTGAGCCCGGCGACCGCCGCCCGCGCGCCCTCTGCTGCCGCCTGGCGAATGCCGAGATAGGCGGAGAAATAGAGCGAATAAACGATCACCGCGAAGATCAGCAGGATGAGGGCCGGCGCGACGAGCGCGAACTCGAGCGCCGCGGCGCCGGCCTCACAGGAGGGAAGCCGGCGCAAGCGAGCGCCGGCCCTGTTTCCGGTCATGATCAGTTGCCGAAATCGATCGTGTTCAGCAGGCCGTTGAGCTTGTCGGACAGGCCGGTGCCGAAACCGGTGGCGCCGACCGAGAGGACGGCT
>NZ_JBXANN010000007.1:0-63367 GCF_058801765.1 Rhizorhabdus sp. GW822-FHT03C02 | reverse complement strand
AGTCGATCGTGTTCAGCAGGCCGTTGAGCTTGTCGGACAGGCCGGTGCCGAAACCGGTGGCGCCGACCGAGAGGACGGCACCGATGCAGCCGACGAGGATCGCATATTCGACAGCCGAGGCGCCCTTGCGGTCCTTGACGAGGCGACCCATGATCTTGCGCGAAACTTTCACCATTATCCTTGCTCCCATTTTGCCCCTTCGCCCTACGAGTATCCGGGCGGAAGGGGCGCCCGGTACCCATTCGATCAGACCAGTACGGGCACCCCGCACCGCACGCCTGTTACCCAGATGCTGGCAAAGCCGGCGCGCACGCCGAGGCCGCCGAGAAGTGTGTCGACCAGCGGATCGACGCCCAGCGCGCCCACCAGCCCGCCGACCAGCGAGGTCACCGGGGCGGTGATGTTGCCGGCCGGTATGTAGACCCCCAGCACCGGCACCTCGGCGTCGATCTGCAGATGGCTGCCAAGATCGGTGAACAGGGGCGAAAGCTGCGAATTGTTGCCGATCGGTGCGGGGCTGCCGCCGTAAGGCGGCTTGCCGATGATGCCGTTGCCTCCCGAAACCCGGCGGAATTCGCGCGTTTGCGGCGTGGCGTTGCCGATGACCGGGCCGGCATAGACGCGCAGCGTCAGTCGCAGCAGCAGCGGCACATTGGCCAGCGTGACCGGACTGAAGTCGCTGGCGCTGAGCGCGCGGAACGGCTGGGTCATCGCATCGGCGGGCGGTGTCCCGATGAAGGCCCGCAGCAAACCTGCCGAACCCGAGACCCGCACGACCGAGTCGGTCGCGGCCTCCTGGCCGCAGCTGATCGAGGACAGGTCTGCGGTGCCCGCACCGATCTCGATCAGCAACGGAACACGCACCGAGAGCAGGCCCAGCCCGAGCGCATTCACGACCGGAATCGACGCGAGATTGGCGACGTTCACGTTGAGCTTGATGCGGGTCACCGCGGTGCTGACGCGGGTTTCGCCATTCGGGCCGAAGCCGAAGCGTGCGCGCTCGATCGAGCCGCTCGAACTGCCTGCCAGTTCGACCGAGGTGATCCCGGCTACCCCGACATTGAGGCCGGGGATCTGGACGCCGCGGCTGTTGGTCTGCAGCGCGTAGGCGATCAGCTGATAGGCGTTGAGTCCGGCCCTGAGCCCGGTCTGCGCATCGGCATGACCGACCGGCATCTTCTCCCACACGCCGAGATCGAACAGCCCCGCGAGTGGCACCGAAATCGATCCGCCGATCTGTCCGGCGAGGCTGTCGAGAACGGTCGCGGTCGAGGTCGCGCCCGAGGCGCGGCTGGCATCGGCGGCGGCGCCGAGCAACTGGGCCATGGTGACGGTCTGGCTGACCAGAGTCGCATAGGTGCCGGTCTGGCCGACCCGCGCGGCGAGCTTGTCGAAGAAGATGCCGGCGTCGATCTCGCTGCCGAGCAGGGTCTGGAGCTGCGCCGAGCTGAGCGCGATGTTGCTGCCGGTGAGCACGGTGAGCAGCGCGTTGACGATGCCGACGTTGAGCGTCAGCGCGCCGCTGGTCATCTCGAGCCCGGCCTCGTCGATCCGCGCGGCGGTCGCGGTCGCCGACAGGGTCGCGGTCGGCGAGGCGTTGCCGAGCATCGCCATCACATATTGCTGGTTGGGCAGTGATGTCGTCAGCCGTACCGCGGTCGACTGCTGGTTGCCGGGGCAGGGGCCCGTGGGGCCGGTCGGGACGAAACGCGCATTGGCGGCCAGCGTCATGTCGGGGCAGTAGCGGCCGACCTGGGCCGACTGGACCGCGCTCGCCGGATAGCCATTGGCGACCAGGTAGGCGCGGGCGCGGGTGAGGGCGTTGGCGGGATCGATCGCCGCCGACAGCGCCGCCGCCTGGGTGACGCTCTGCAGCGCGCGGTTGCCGCTATAGTAAAGCCCGACGTCGAGGGCGAGCGCCGCCGATCCGACCAAAGCCGAACCGAGGATCGCGATGATCGGTGCCACGGCTCCGCGCTCGCAGCGCTTCAACCCTTGCGGGCGGAGCGCTGCGAGACGCGACCGGGGGGGGCACCGGCGTCCGGTCATTTGGGCTGCGCCTGCCGATCGTCGGCCACCGGCTGGCCGATCGAGGCGAGATATTTCTTCATCACCACCTCGGCCTCGTCGGCGGTGAGGCCGGCGGCGGCACCCGACCGCGGGGGGCTGAGGAACTGGCGTTCGACCACGCTCCGCGCTTCGCCGGCGGGGGCAGCCGACGAAGCGCGCTGCGCGGACGCAGAAGGGGCCGCCGAGGCGGCGGCAAGCAGCATGAGGATCATGAGTTCGCCTTTCGGGTGGGGCGGAGCGCGCCGAGCCGGCTTGCCTCGCTGGAAATGCTGCGCAACAGATCGGCCTGCGCCTGGCGATCGCCCGACCGCGCGATCTCGGCGGCGAGGTCGGCCTTGCGGCCGGTCATCGCCAGCGCGAGCAGCAGATTGTTGCGGATGACGCCGTCGGTCGGCGCCAGGTCGCCGGCGGCGTGAAGCTGTTCGATCGCTGCGTCGCCGCGGTCGCTGCGCAGCAGCGCATAGCCGAGCGCGTTGCGCAGCAAGGGGTCGGCCGGGCTGGCATTGGCCGCGAGCTGGTAGAAGCCGGCGGCGTCGGCCCAGCGTCCGCGCGCGGCGGCGACATGGCCGCGCACCGCATCGACCGCGGCATTGCCGCTGGTCTTCGCCAGCACCGCCAGCGCACGCTCGGCCTGGTCGATCTGGCCGAGGTCGATCAGGCTGTTGACCCGCAGCACCTCGGCGCTGACGTCGCCCGGAAATTGCCGCTCGAAATCGTCGAGATAGGCGAGCGCCGCCCGCGGCCGGCCATCGGCGCGGGCCTGGTGGATCAGCTGGAGGTAGAGGCCACGCGTCTGCGGCGCCTCCTGCTCGGCGGAGGATGGGGGGCTGGCGGCGGGCGCCGGAGCACCGCTCGACAGCGCGCAGGCCGCCAGCAGGGGGAGCAGCAGGGGAAAATATCGGTTCATCGGGCAGCTCCATTGGCGGACTGGCTGCCGATGATCTCGAACAGCGCGTGGACGGGCGGGCCGCCGACGACGATGAAGACCGCGGGCATGAAGAAGACGACCATGATCAGCACCATCTGCACCGAGATCCGGCCGACGCTCTCGCGGGCGGTCGCGACCCGGCGTTCGGTGAACTCGCGGTTGAACGCCTTGAGCGCGACGCTGAGTTCGACGCCCTGGAACAGGCTTTGCTCGAACAGCGCGGCGAGTTCCTTGGCGCCGCCGATCGCGACGCGCTCGGCCCAGCGATCGAGCGCGGCCTCATAGCCGGTGCCGCGGTCGAGATCGGCGACGAGCAGGCGGATCGTCGCCACCAGCCGGGGGGCGGCGGCGCCGTCCTCCTGCGCGATCGAGCGCAGGCACTGGTCGAGGCTGATCCCGCTTTCGAGCATCATCAGCAGCAGGTCGAGCAGAAAGGGGAATTCGGCGGTGATCCGGCGCTCGCGCGATGCCGCGACGAAGTCGAGCGCGCGCTTGGCGATCAGATAGGTGCCGGCGGTCGCGAGGATCAGCACCAGCCAATGGCCGAGGAAGCGGCCGGTGGTCAGCCGCGACCCGATCGCAATGACCAGGAAGACGCCGATCGTTGCGCCGAGGCGGATCCACAGGAAGCGCTCGATCGCGGTCGGGGCCTGGAAGCCGGCCTGGCGCAGCTTCTTGGCGATCTCGCTGCCGTCGCGCCCGCGCGCCTTGAGGAAGCCGGGCAGGCGGAACTCGGCTGTGGCCGAGCGCGCCGCGAGAGGGGCGACGTCGCGGGCGATGCGGGCGTCGAGCCGGCGCTGGGCGGCGAGGATCGTCGCGCCCTGCACGACCGCGGCGAGCGCGACCAGGGCGAGGGCGAACCAGCCAAGGGCGAAGGCGGCGGCCATCAGAAGATCAACCGCATCAGGCGCACCATGATCAGCGTGCCGGTCAATTGCATGCCGGCCGCGATCATCGCGAGCTGGCGGCCGCCGGCGCTGCCGACGAAGAAGTCGAGATAGGCGCGGCTGGTGAGCAGGAAGAAGGCGGACAGCAGGATCGGCATCGCGACGAGCAGATAGGTGCTGACCCGGACCTCGGACGTCGCCGAGCGGATCTCGCGCTTGATCCGCCAGCGCTCGCGGACGATGCTCGAGAGATTGCCGAGCACCTGCGCCATCGGGCCGCCGAAGCGCTGGTTGACCCGGATCGCCGCGACCAGCATCGACAGCTCGGCGATCTGCAGCCGGGTTGCGAGCTGTTCGAGGCTGGCGACGACGGGGACGCCGAGTTCGATGCGGCGGATCGCGGGACCCATATAGGTGGCGATCGCGGCCGGCGCGTTCGGCAGCGCGCGGGTGAGCGCCTGCGGCAGCGAATGGCCGATCGTCAGCAGTTGGCGGACCGCGTCGAGGAAGAAGGGCAGCGCCTCGACCAGCGCCTCGCTGTGCGCGCGGGCGCGGTGCTGGACCCAGGCGATCAGCACGATCGGCGGCAGCGTCGCCGCGAGCAGCCCGGCGACCGCGCCGCCGATCAGCAGCGCACCGATCACCAGGATCGCGAGCGCGCCGGCACCGGTCAGCAGCATGCGCGGGGTCGGGGCAAGCTGGGCACGGACCAGCAAAGGGGCGATGATGTCGGGGACCTGGACCGGACGATGCGCCGCGATGGTGGCGCTGGCGACATTGGGCGCCGCGCCGCCGACCCGCGCGGCGATCCGCCGGTCGAGCAGCTCGAGCTGCTGCGCGTTGGCGAGCAGCAACTGATAGCCGATCGCCAGCAGCAGCAGCATCGCGAGCAACAGGAAGGCGAGGCCGGTCAGCATATCCGCCTCACCACGCCTGGTCCGCCGGGCGATCGGGCTGATAGCCCTTCAACCGGCGTTCGAAGAAGGGGCGGGGCGACAGCGTGCGATATTCGCCGAGGCCGGACATGGCGGGCTTTTCCTCGAACACGAACAGCTCGTTGAGCGAATAGGCCTCGCCTTCGATCCCGGTGACCTCGGTCACCGACATGATCCGCCGCGCGCCATTGGCGAGCCGCTGGATATGGACGATCAGCTGGACGCTGTTGGCGACGAAGCGGCGTACCGCCTTGACGTCGTTCTGGAGGCCGCCGAAGCCGAGCAGCATTTCGAGCCGGGCGAAGGCGTCGCGTGGCGAATTGCCGTGGAGCGTCGCCATCGATCCGTCATGGCCGGTGCTCATCGCCTGCAGCATCTCGACCGCCTCGACCCCGCGAACCTCGCCGAGGATGATGCGATCGGGGCGCATCCTGAGCGCGTTGCGCAGCAGGTCGCGGGTGCCGACCTCGCGGCTGCCGTCGGCGTTGGCGGGGCGGGTCTCGAGCCGGACGACATGTTCCTGGCGGAGCTGGAGCTCGGCGGCGTCCTCGATCGTGATCAGCCGCTCATGGTCGCCGATGAAGCTCGACAGCATGTTGAGCAGGGTGGTCTTGCCCGCGCCGGTGCCGCCGCAGACAAGGATGTTGAGCCGCGAGCGGACCGCGGCGCCGAGATAGCGCGCCATGTCGGCGCTCATCGACTGGCGCTGGACGAAATCCTCGATCGCCAGCATCTCCATCCGGAATTTGCGGATCGACACCATCGGCCCGTCGATCGCGACCGGCGGGATGACGATGTTGACCCGCGATCCGTCGGACAGGCGGGCATCGACATAGGGGGTGGCCTCGTCGACCCGCCGGCCGATCTGGCCGACGATGCGGTGGACGATGTTCATCAGATGGGCGTCGTCGCGGAAGCGGGTCTCGACCCGGGTCAGCTTGCCGCCGCGTTCGACATAGATGCGATGGGCGCCGTTGACGATGATGTCGTCGATGTCGGGATCGCGCAGCAGCGGGGCGAGCGGGCCGAGTCCGCCGACCTCGTCCTCGACATCCTCGATCAGCAGCAGCCGCTCGGCGCTGTTGAGCGCGAGCTGGCCGCGGCGACTGCGGCTGGCGATCGCCAGCTCGATCTCGTCGCGCAGCGCGCGCTGCGGCTGGCCGTCGGTGGGCACGCCACGCGCCTCGAGCTGCTCGATCACCTGGCTGCAGATCAGCGCCTTGGCCGCCTGATAGGCGTCGCTCATCCGCTGGCTCGCCGGAGCCGTGACGACGCCGGCGTCGGCCTGCGGATCGGCATGAACGGTCCGGCCCGCGCGGGGCGCGACCGAGGCGATATCGTCGAGCAGCAGGCTCATCGTGCCGCCTCGAACCGGCGGGTCGCTAGCTTCCTGAGCTTGTCGAACCCTTTGACATGCGCCGGGCGCGGCGCGGGCGGCAGCCCGGCGACGCGGCGGATCAGCTCGGCATAGCTGCCGCCGCTGTCCTCGACCGTCAGTGGCTGGCCGGCGTTGAGCGCGTTGCGCAGCGCAGCGCGGTCGATCGGGATCGCGATCGAGCGCGCGAGGCCGAGCGCGTCGGTCATGCGACGGCCGTCGAGCAGGATCGCCGGATCATGATCCCAGATCAGCAGCCGGCTGCGATCGACGATCGCGCCATCGGGGGCGAGCCGCTCGACCAGCCGGCGGACGCTGCCGAGTTCGCGGATCGACTGGGCGCAGACGATCTCGATCCGGTCGGCGGCGGCGGCGAGATCGCGCAGCAGACCGGGATGGCGCAGGCTGCCCGCGCACAAGGTGACCTCGTCGAAGGTCGCGCGCAGCAGCCGAACGAGGGTGGTGATGTCGCCGGGCGCGATCGCCGCGGGCTCCTGGCCGGTGCCGCCGTCGAGGGTGAGCAGCATCACCCCCGAGCGATCGTGGCGCGCGAGCGCGTTCGACAACAGGCTGGCGTCGAGCCGCTCGATATCGGCGACCGCGGACGCGATGCCGTAACCGAGCTGGAGGTCGAGATAGGCTTCGGCGATGCTGTTGGGCATGGTGCAGTCGATCAGCAACTGGCTGCGACCGCTGCCGGCGCGGGTGATCGCGAGGTCGGTCGCGACCACCGCGGCCGCTTCCGGATCGGCGCCGAGCAGCAGGGTCAGCCGGCCGCCGCTGTTCTGGTCGACCAGGGTGGCGTTGAGCAGCCGCGACAGCGTCTCGCCGGTCTCGGCATCGTCGGCGGCGCGCGCCAGCACGTCGCTGGCCCCGGCGCGGATCGCCTGGAGGACGAGATCGGCATCGCGCTCCTCGCTCGCCAGCACCACCGGGCGGCCGCCGGCCTGGCTGACGACGGTGGCGATCGCCGCGGCGAGCGAGCGTTCGGGCGGGATCGCGGTGCGATCGAGCACGATCACGGTCGGGCCGGTATCGGCGCGCGGGTCGAGCGCCTGGACCATGTTGACCGCGATCCGGCCGTCGAGGGCGGCGGCGAGGCGATCGGCGAGCGCGCGATCGACCGAGAGGAGGGTGATCGCGCTCATCAGCGGCGCACCACGCCGAACGGGCGGCTGGCCTGTTCGAGCCCGTCGGTGCCGAGGATCATCTCGCCGACCGAGGGACTGAGCGCGGCGGTGGCGGCGCCGGGCAATGGCGGTATCTTGCCGGGATCCATCGGTCCGACCAGCCGCGGGGTCGCGACGATGATCAGCTCCTGATGCTCGCGCTGGTTCTGCTGGCGCTTGAAGAAGGCGCCGATCACCGGCAGGTCGCCGATGAACGGCACCTTTTCCTTGGTGATGTTGCTGTTGCTGTAGCTGAGCCCGGCCAGCACGAAGCTCTGGCCGCTGCCGAGCTGGACGGTGGTTTCGGTCGAACGGCGCCGCAGGCCCGGCACGGTATAGCCCTGCAGCCTGACGCCATTGGCATAATCGAGTTCGCTGACCTCGGGCGCGATCTTCAGGACGATGCGGTCCTTCGACATGACATAGGGCGTCACCTTCAGGCGCACGCCGAATTCCTTATATTCGATCGAGATGAAGTTGCTGGCGCCGCCCTGCGGCACGGGGATCGGCACCTCGCCGCCGGCCAGGAAGCTGGCCTGCTCGCCCGACCGCACCATCAGCGTCGGCTGCGCGAGCAGTTGCGAGAGGCCGTTGCTCGACAGCGCGCTCAGCACCGCGCCGATGCCGCGATTGGGCCCGGCGAGGAACAGGTTGAAGGCGTTGGTCAGCGGTGCGCTCGCGGTGACGGCGAGGCCGCCCGCGCCGAACGAATAGTCGGAGAGGTTCGACGGCGAGATCACCGCGCCCTGGATATCGCCGCTGAGCTTGGAGAAGTTGAAGCCGAGCGCCTTGAGCGTCGACGAGGATACCGCGGCGAACTGGACGTCGACCGCGACCATCTGTTCACCCGACACCGCCAGCGTATTGGCGCCGCGCTCTTCGCCGGCCGCGGCGACGACCCGGTCGGCATCGGCGCGCGCCTGGAGGCTGTCGACCGACCCGCCGAGGATCGTGCCGCCCTTGCCGTCGCTGCGGGCATCGACCCGGTCGAAGCGGCGGTCGGCGCGGAAGGCCTTCGCCGATGTGGCGGCCCGGGCGACGACGCTGATCGGGGTCTGGGCAAGCAAGGCTCCGTCGCTGGCATAGACGGTCAGCACCGCATCGCCGACGCCGGTGGCGGTGATCGCCAGCGCGCGCGGGTTCGGCGCCTTGACCCCGATGACATCGTCGCGATCGACTTCGATCCGGCCGATCGGGCGATTGAAGCGCAGGATGTGCGAGCCCTTGACGGTCAGCGCGATGCCGTTGCCGGTGGCCGCGTTCGCGCTCGAGGCGGGAGCCTGGAGGCAGAGCGCGCAGCCGAAGAGCGCGAGACCGAGCGGCGCGAGTGGGATGGTCCGCGTCATTGTGCTGCCCCCGATCCGGAATAGATGAGTTCGCGGCGGTCGCCGACGACCAGTTCGATCGCCTGCGAGGCGGCCGGCGTCGCGGCGCGGCGGGCGGGGCGGCGAGCAGGGCCCGCCGCGGCCCGCACCGGCGCCGGATTGGCTGCCGCCGGCGCCGCCTCGGCGACGTCGATATCGGTGGGGTTGCGCAGCGAGAGGAAGAGCGCGCCGACATTCTTGGCGAGCGACAGGGTCGAGACCTGCGCCGGGGTCAGCGCCAGCGTGACGGTGCGGGCCTGGGGCGGCGGCGGGGCGATCCCGGCGGTGGTGGCGCTATCGTTCGCGGCGGGAGCGCCGACCACGGTCTCGCCGACCGCGAGCACCTGGACCATCTGCAGCAGGGTGGTGGCGCGGCTGCGGCCCTCGCCGCGGGCGCCGTTGATCGCATCGGCGCCGGGATAGACGACCTGGACGTCGACCCGGTCGCCGGGCCGGACGAGGCCGGCGACCGCGATCTCGGCGGTGGTGTCGATGCTCATCGCGCGCATGCCGACGGGAACGCGGATCGCCAGCTTGTCCTCGGTGCCGATCGCCGATCGCAGGATCGGGGTGCCGGCGGCGATCGGCCGGATCGCGACCTTGCCGACGGCTTCGGCGGGGGCGGCGGTGAGCGGGTTGAGTCCGGGTTCGCCGGTGCCGTTGCGGACGAGGTCGGCAGTGATCGTCTCGCCGGTGGCGATCGCGCGGGCGGCGAGCGCCAGCGTCGCGACCGGCCGCGGCGTCGCGGCGACCGGGACGGTCATCGCCGCGGCCGGGGAGGGCCGCTGCAATTCCCTGATCCCCAGCATGAGGAACAGGGCTGCGAAGGCCAGCCCGACGACGACGCTAATTTTTGCCCTGGTGCCCAGCATCCCCCCGACATCCCCATGAGGTTCAACGCACAGACCGAAGACGCCCAGCCCGGGCTCCGCGACCTGATCGAAACTCCGCAAAGCCGGGTTCCGATGTCGCAAACGATACAGCCCGAATCCGCAAAGCTGGGACCCAAGATGGAACCGGAGCGGTTGCATCCACGCGGATTCGGCAGAAAAGCGCATCCAGAGCCGGGCGGCGGCAGCCCGTGCCGGCAGAGCGGCAGCCCGAAGCCCCTTTGTCCTTTCGGGGTTTAGCTGGGCAGGACTGGCCCCGGGTAAGAACCGCTTCGGGTGCGATAGCTGTTTAACTTATGCTCGTCTGACGGCAGGAAGGATCATGTTCTACGTGGAACCCCATATGTCAGCCGAACCATTAAGTATCTTCATCGTCGAAGACGACGCTGCGCTGGCGGGAGAGCTCTCCGAGAGCCTCGTGGCGATGGGGCATAGCGTCGCATGGAATCGCGGCGACGTGCCGCTCGACATGCCGAATGCGTGCGACCTGATCCTGCTCGATCTCGGGCTGGGCGCGGCCGACGGATTCGAAGTTCTCGAGCAGCTCGCGACCCGCCCGGGCTGTCCGCCGGTCGCGATCATGAGCGGGCGCGATGGCCGCATCGTCGAATCGGCGCGCGACCTGGCGCGGGCGCGGGGGCTGCGCACGGTCGGGTCGCTGTCGAAGCCGTTCACCCGGTCGGGGATCGCCGACATGCTGCAGCGGCTGGCGCCGCCGATCGTGCGGGTCGCCGATGGCGATCATGGCCGCGGCTGGGCGCCGGCGGCGTCCTATTATGTGTTCCAGGCCAAGCACGACCTGATCAGCGGGGCGGTGCGCGGCTATGAGGCGCTGCTGCGGGTGCCGGGGGTACGCAATATCGAAAGCTGGTTCGCCGGATTGAGCGGCGAGGATTCGCTGGCGATGACGATCGCCGCCGCCGATGCCGCGGCGGCGCTGGCGGTGCGCCTCGACGGCCGCCGGCCGCCGCGCGGCGGATCCAATATCGGCGAGCGGATGATGACGGTGGCGTTCAACTGCCCGCCCGACATCTTCGGCGATCGGCGGATGCTCGACGCGCTGCGGCGGATCGTCGCCGATCGCGGGGTCGACCCGCGGCGCATCGCGATCGAGCTTACCGAACATCGCGGCAGCACATCGGCGGTCGAGCTGTCATCGATGGCGTGCCGCTACAAGCTCGCCGGGTTCGAGGTCCATCTCGACGATTTCGGCAGCGGCAGCACCAATCTCGAGCAGTTGCTGCGGCTGCCGCTCAACGAGGTGAAGATCGACCGGCTGCTGTTCCACCAGCTGAGCGGTGGCGACGGATTGGGACTGTTGACCGAAATCATGGCCTTCTGCCGGCAGAACGCTATCGTGACGACGGTCGAGGGGATCGAGTCCGACGCCGCGCGGCTGATCGCGATCCAGACCGGCGCCGATTATGGCCAGGGTTTCCATTGGGGAATGCCGTGCCTCGACGTCGATGGTGGGCTCGGTGCATGATCGGACCCGCTCAGCACAGGGCGCCGCCGATGCGTGGGTGCACGGCGTGATCGGGGAGTCGGCAGGGGTGCAACAACGCGCGACGATCGGCTTTGCGGCATCGTTCGGCCTGTCGGCGCTGGTGCTGTCGGCGGCGGGCGACGGTTCGCCGGTCGCCGCGATGCTGGTGGCGGCAAGCGCGGGCGCGGTCGTCGGTCTCGGCAACCGGCTGTGGATGGCGATCGCCGGGCTGGCGCTGATCGGCTGGGCGGCGAGCCATGGCTTTGCGGTCTTCGATCCGGCCGGCTGGGCGACCTCGGCCGGGCTGCTGGCGGCAGCGGCCCTTCCGCGCGGCCTGTCGTCGCCGCGGCTGCCCGCGATGGTGCTGGCCGTGCTGCCGCTGGTGGCCGCGGTCGCGGCGCTGGTCGCGGTTCATGCGGGCCCGGCGATCGCCGCGGCGTTCGTCGTGGCGGGTGCCGCCGCTGCCGGACTGGCGGGGTTGCTCGCGGTGCGTGCGATCACCGGCGCGGGGGCGGCCGGTTCGCCGTTCGATTCGGGCACGGCGGTGCAGCTTTCGGCGATGGCGCGCTATCTGCTGGTCGGACGGGTCACCGGCGGGATGTGCCACGAGCTCAGCCAGTCGCTCAACGTCATCACCATGGCCAATGGCAATCTCGGCTATATCGTCGACCAGGCCGACATCGCCCCGCACGAACGCGCCCAGCTCGCGGCCCGGATCGAGCGGATCGCCACCCACTCGGATGTCGCCGCGCGCACGCTGGGGCTGCTGCGCTGGTTCGGCCGCGACGGCAGTCGCGATCATGGCACGATGTCGGTCGGCAGCGCGCTCGAACGCGCGATCACCGTCACCCATCCGGTCGCGCGCAGCGCCGGCCTGACGGTCGAACTGCGCGGCGACGCGCTCGACTATCCGGCGCTGATCCGTCACGGCACGGTCGAGATGATCGCGGTGGCGGCACTGCTCGACCTGTTCGGCAGCCTGTCGAAGGATGAAGACGATGACGGCGCCGCGAACCGCGTCGTGCTCGACGCCTCGCACAAGGCCGACGACATCATCGTGACCTTGCTGTGCGAACAATTGCCGCTCGAACGGCCGGCGCGCACCGATATCGACCGCGCGACCTTCGAACTCGCCAGCGGTTTCGCCCGCCAGTGCGGAGGCGCCTTCACCCGCGTCTCGCGCCGCAACGATCCGGTGCAGCTTGCGATCAGGCTCAATAGAGCGGCGATCTGAACAAAGGTCGCGAGCAGTCGCAATGTGCTGATCTTCTTATTTCGTCATGCTGAACTTGTTTCAGAATCCACTCCTATACTCGGGAACGGCCCCTTGTCGCACGGTGGATGCTGAAACAAGTTCAGCATGACGAAGGAGGGATTGGCCATGTTTTCGCGCATGGGCGCGGGCGTTCAGAGCGACACCCGGAATACGCGAATGATCACCCCAGCGGCAGCATGACCTCGAGGGTGGCGCCGCGTGGGGCGGCGGGGAGGAGGCGGATGGCGCCGCCGGCGTCCTGGACGATCTGCCGGCTGATGAACAGGCCCAGCCCCGATCCGCGATCGCTCGGCTTGGTGGTGAAGAAGGCGTCGAAGGCGGTCTCGGCGACGCTGGTGTCGAGCCCGACGCCGTCGTCGGTCAGCGTGCAGAAGACCATGCCATTGGCCTCCCAGGCGACGATCTCGAGCCGACCGGCATCCGCGTCCTGGCCTTCGGCATCGCGGCGCATCTGGATCGAATCGGCGGCGTTCTGGATCGCGTTGACGAACACCTGTTCGAGCGCGGTGCGCGGGATCGCGACCTGATAGCCGCCGGGCCCCAGGCCCATGCCGACCTCGATGGCGCGTGCCTCGATCATCGGCGTCAGGAATTCGCGCGCCGCGGTCAGTGCCTCGATCAGGTTCGCATGCGCCTCGCCCGCCGGCGCGGCCTGGCCATAGCGGGTGGTGCGTTCGATGATGTCGCGCGCGCGACCGACCTGTTCGCCGATCCGCGCGAGCCGGGCGGCGATCGGCGGATCGGCGGCGACCTCGGGATATTTTTCGAGCATCATCTGCAGGCTTTCGGCGGCGATCGCGATCGTGAACAGCGGCTGCTTCAGCTCATGGCTTATCGTCGAGGCCATCATGCCCAGGTCGAGAAGGCGCGCCTGCCGCATCACCAGGTCGCGCACCCGGGCCGGCTGGGTGAGGTTGGTGATCAGTCCGCCCGCCCAGCTATAGGGACCGGTCGCCGTCCGCATCGTCAGCAGCCGGCTTTCAAGTCCGTCGCCGCCTGCAGGCCGGAATTCGATCAGGGCTTCGTCGACCCCGCCGGCCGCGAGAAAGCGGGGGCAATCCTGGGCATGGACCTGAACTTCCCGGAGGAGCGGTTCTTCGGTCAGCTGCACCTCGCAATAATAGAGTCGGCCGCTGTCGGGATCGAAGCGCACCTCGCTCAGCAGTTGCAGGCCGATGCTGCGGTTGAGGCTGCGGGCGACGCCGAGCAGCCGGTCGCGATCCTCGATCGCGGCGATATAGGCGTTGTGGCGGTCGGCGAAGAGCCGGAGCGGGGCGATGACCTCGATGAAGGGCAGCCGCGGCGGCGGCGGCAGGTCGGGCGTGCCGAACCGATCGACGAACGCCATCGATGCGGCGACGGTCCGCTCCATCGCCCGGGTGAGGGTGCGGCGGAACATCAGCGCGACGAGGCCACCGAGCAGCAGCACCGCCAGCCGTGGACCGGCGGCGGCATATTGGCGGGCCAATATGTCGCGATAGGAGATCGCGATCAGCATCGGCCCGGTGGCGCCGACGATCCGGTCGATCCGGCACAGATCGATCTGCCGGCCCATCGCATCGGCCCCCGGCCGGATCGGTACGGGTGCGAAGCGCGGGCAGCCGGATAGATGGCGCCCGGCGCGCGCCGCAAAGTCGGTCGGATCCCGCGAGATATAGAGATCGACCCGCGATCCGTCATACAGGTCGACCGCGGTCAGCCCGTCCGCCGGCAGCGTCGCAAGCTCGCGGACCGCCGCGGGATAGGCCATCGCATCGGCATAATGGCGCTGGTTGGCGTGCAGCCGCTCGATCGATCGCACCTCGTTGCCGACCGCGAGACAGAAGATCAGCATCACGAAGATGTTGATCGTCGCCCGCCACACGAGACCGAGCGAGCGGGTTTCGCGCAGCGCGACGAAGCGCGGGCCCGGTTGCGCGCGGGCGTTGACGATCACCATGTCGGCGAGCGCCGCCAGCATGATCATCGCCAGAGCGAACTGGAGCGCGACCGCGACCGCGATCACCGGTGGCATGTCCTGCCATGACAGCGCGAAGCCGGCCGTCAGCGGACCGATCGCCAGGCTCGCGAAGGCGCTGGATTCGGCGGCCAGCAGCCCACGCCGCCGGCCGCGATGGACGATCAGCACCTGGAGGACCGCCGCCGCCATTTCGAACGGCTCGCCCCACAGCAGCAGGCTGGGCAGGGTGAGCAGTACCGCCGCGGCCAGGCCGCGCCGCAAATTCCACCAGCCCGTTGCGAGGATTGCGAAAAAGGGCGCGACGGTGATCGCCAGGCCCGACAGCGCCGAGAATGGAAAGGCGCACAGCGGCAGGGCGAAGAGCAGCCCGAGCGCGTAGGTGATGTTGCCCGGACGGATGCGCCGATGCGCGTCGGCGGGGCTAATGGTCATCGAGCATGGCCCCGACGCGCCGGATCAGCGCGCGCAGATCGAGCGGCTTGATCAGCACATCGGCATCGCCGCGGTCGGGCAGGGCATCGATCGCGTCGAGATCGCCGGTCATGAAGATATAGGACAGGTTGCGCAGCGCCAGCCCGCTGCGTTCGATCCGGTCGATGATGCCGTAGCCGCTTTCAGGGCCGACACGGACATCGCTGATCACGATTCGGATATCGGGTGCTCCGGCGAGCCGTTCGACGGCTTCGCCGATCGACCTGGCGCCGATCGCCGGCCAGTCCCTGAGCGCGAGCATCTCGATCATTTCTTCCACGATTTCCGAAATATCGTCGATGATCAGGATGATAGGAGGCGCCATGGACTATAGTTCTCGTTTTCAATTCGGGAAGTTTTTCGCAGAATTGTCGCGAGAAATCCCGTATATCTGTCGACAACCGCATCCGGACCGGACCTTGTTGCGGGGGCGTGGTCCGGATTGGGATTGCCGCGGCCTGCGGCGGACCATAGCGGGGGCGGATAAGAAGGCCATATGAGGCCGAAACTGGGGGGTAGCAGCGCTTGTCCGGATCGGTCCGTCCCGATGCACCCCTGGTCATCATCGCCGACGACGAGGAAGATCAGTGTGCCGAACTGGCGTTCCATGTCGAGACGCTGGGCTATCGCACCTTGTGCTTCACCTCGGGCGAGGATGCGCTGGCGGCGATGGTCGAACATCGGCCGATGGCGATGCTGCTCGACATCAACCTGCCGGCACGCACCGGGATCAGGATCGCCGAACTGGTCGGCGGGATCGACAGCAGGGTGCGGATCTACATGATCTCGGGTTCGGCCGAGCGCTGCGAAGAGGCCAAGGAGAGCCAGCTCGGCACGGTGCTGTCGAAGCCGCTGAGCCGCGACATGCTCAGCCATATCCTGCCGCGGCTTTGATACCAACGGCGAAGGGGCGTCAGGGCTTTCGCTCGTTGGTATGAGGGCCGGTCAGCAGCGTTCGATCGTGATGTGGCGCAATTCGTGGACCGGCTGCAGGCGCCGCCGCAGTTCGCCGGCATCGAGCGCGGGGTCTTCGGAGACATAGGAGACGATCGCAGCATGGGCGTCGGGCCCGAGCTGCCAGACATGGAGGTCGGCGATCGTCGCATCGCCGGGGCCTTCGATCGCTTCGCGAACCTCGCCGGCGATATGCGCGTCGGTGCGGTCGAGCAGGATGGCGGCGGTGTCGCGCATCAGCGACCAGGCCCAGCGGGCGATGACGACGCCGCCGACGATCCCCATCACCGGATCGAGCCAGACCCAGCCGAGGAAACGGCCCGCGAGCAGCGCCGAGATCGCCAGTACCGAGGTCAGCGCGTCGGCGAGGACATGGACATAGGCCGAACGCAGATTATTGTCCCGGCCTTCGCCATGCCCATGATGATGGTCATGGTCGTGATGGTGATGGTGGCCATGCGAATGGCCGTGATCATGGCTGCCCGACAGCAGCAGCGCACTGACGATGTTCACCGCAAGGCCGATTACGGCGATGATCGTCGCCTCGCCGAACGCGACAGGCGCCGGTTCGAGCAGTCGCATCGTCGATTCGACGCCGATGCCGAGCGCGACAATGCCAAGCACCAGCGCCGAGGCGAAGCCGGCGAGTTCGCCGACCTTGCCGGTGCCGAAGCTGTAGCGAGGATCGCAGGCATGGCGGCGAGCGTAGCGATAGGCCGCGGCGGCGACGCCCAGCGCGCCGGCATGGGTCGCCATATGGAAGCCGTCGGCGAGCAGCGCCATCGATCCGGTCGCATAGCCGGCGGCAATCTCTCCGACCATCATCGCGGCGGTCAGGATCACCACCCAGAAGGTCCGTCGGGCATTGGCGTCGTGCGCCGCGCCCAGGAAGACATGGTCGTGCGCATGGGCGCCGATGTCGGATCGCGACGCCATGATCGCGCTCATTTGGCGTAGCGGCGGATGGCGGCGATCAGTTCCTCGGCGCCCTCCTGCCGTTGTTCGGGGGTGAGGCCTTCGAGCGCGACATGCTCGCGAATATGCGATTCGACGAGTTCGTCCATCAACCCGCCGACCGCGCCGCGCACCGCCGCGGTCTGGTGGAGGGTGACCGCGCAATCCTCGTCGCCGAGGATCGCGCGCTCGATCGCCTCGAGCTGGCCGACGATGCGGCGGATGCGTTTGACCAGCGCGTCGCGCTGTTTTCCAAGATGAGCCATAGGATACCCCCCTATGGTATATGTGACGGCGAGTCACGCCCGATGACAGGGGGAGACGAACAAGGAAATTGCGTGAGGCCCGGCAAAGCCCTTCCGGGACGCTCAGACGAGCGCGAGCCGTTGGAGATGGAGCCTGAACTGCGACGAGGTCCAGCGCTGCGGTTCCTCGGCGAGCAGCCTGCAGCGTGCGGCGTGGAGATCGGCGAGCGCGCGGTGGCGCATGGCGATATCCGCGTCGGCGGCATTGGCCGCATTCGTGCGGCACATCAGTTCGCGCCGCCGATAATAGGCGATGTCGGCCGATATCGACATGAAAACCTCCGGCGTCTGCGTCAGCGGAGTCGTGCTGACCGGCGTGATCCTACGACCGCCGGACTGGCCGCAGCCTTAATCCGGCTGTAGGCTGTCGTTCATCTTGGGAGGGTCTTCGTTCGCGCCGGATTTGCCGGGAAGCTGCGCTTCGGCGACGTCGATCGCGCGCAGCAGATCGTCGAAGGAACCATGGTCGCCGATCGGAAAGGCGGTTCGGAAACCGCTGCCGAGCAGGTCGAGATCGTTCTGGGTGAGCAGCGCCACCGCCACGAACTTCCTGCCCTCCGACATCCCGGCCTCCACATACGCGACCAACGCTTGCGAACCCAACGCAACAAGCGGGCAAAGAGTGCCAGTTTCTTTCGCGGTGGCGAAGGATTTTTTGCGGAAACGTCCGCCGCCCGATCCAATCCGGCTCCGGAACCTCTTCGATGCAGAACCATCCTAGAGTGGGTCCTGATCAGATTGATCAGAACACACTCCACATTGTCCTTGTTTGCCGTGATTTCCAAGCCGGCAGATATTCTATCTGCCTCGAAATCACTCTAGCGGCGCAACCGCCAGGGCGCTTCTCCCGAATGCGCCGAGTCTGTCTCGATCGGGCGGGGTGTCGGCGCTTATCGACCGGCACCAAACGCCAATGTGCGCCCCCGCGAAATGTCGCGGCGACGTTTGCTTCGTGAGCCGGGCACGGGCCGATCATGCGCCGCGCCATGTCGATGCGACATGGGGCGCAGGCCGGGCGTAGCGCGCGGGTCTGCCGTCAGGCGAGGGATCGGCGTCGTCGGGGACGGTTGCCGCTCAAACCTGTCTGCCTGTCTTCGTCTGGACTGCCTCTCGATGGTGGGCGGCTATCCCTTGCGCGATGTCGTTTCGCCCAGGTTCGGGATCGACGGCGACGCAATATCCGATGGGTCACGTCAGCGAGAGGGCCCTGGTCGGGCGTCCGGCGGGCGTGTCGGAAGGATAGCCGCTTATTTCAGGAGGCTCATCACGTTCTGCTGGCTCTGGTTCGCCTGGGCGAGCATCGCGGTCGAAGCCTGCGAGAGGATCTGCGACTTGGCGAGCGCCGTGGATTCCGCCGAGAAGTCCGTGTCCTCGATGCGCGAGCGCGCTTCGGACAGGTTGGTCACGTTCGCGTTGAGCACGTTGACCGCGGCGTCGAGACGGTTCTGGGTCGCACCGAGCGTCGCACGGGCGGTCGAAACCTGGGTGACCGCGGCGTCGGCGGCGGTGATCGCGGACTGGGCGTTGGCGACGGTGTCGACCTTGATCGTGCTGGTATAGAGCGCCGAAACCTTGTCGAGCCCGTCGATCGAGATCGTCGTCGTGCTGTTGGTGGCGTCGATGCCGGTCTGGATACCGAAGGTGGTCGCCACCGAGGTCGCGCTGAACAGCGTGTTGCCGTTGAATTTGGTGTTCGAGACCACGTCGGTCATCTGCGCCTGGAGCGCGGAGACTTCGGCCTGGATGTTGGTTCGGTCGGACGAGGTGTAGGTGCCGTTGGCCGACTGGACAGCCAGTTCGCGGACACGCTGCGCCATGTTGCCGACTTCGGCGAGCGCGCCTTCAGCGGTCTGCGCCAGCGAGATGCCGTCATTGGCGTTGCGGATCGCGACGTTCATGCCGCGGATCGACGAGGTCATCGACGCGGAGATGGCGAGGCCGGCGGCGTCGTCCTTCGCGCTGTTGATGCGCTTGCCGCTCGACAGGCGTTCCATCGCGGTGCCCATCGCCTTGTCCGCCAGCCTGCTCGCATTCTGCGAGCGGAGCGACGAGATATTCGTGTTGATTACGGTCATCATGGTCCCTTCCGGGACACGTCCGAGTGATTCGGCTGGCGTCCCTATCAACGGCCCCTTTTGGGGGAACGAATGAATTTTTAGGGTTAATTGGTGTAAAAACCGTTAACCAAACACGGCTTCGACACGCACCATCATGCCCTTCGGCGGCATATTTGCGAAAATATGCGCGTTTCGGGGGTTTTTCGACCGTAAGGATCGTTAACCGGCGTCAGATCCCCGGGGGATCGTCGACGATGCCGATCAGGATATCGAAAGATAAGCCCCGGTGAAAGGACCAGGAACACCGGGGCTTATCTAGGGCTTACCTCAGCAGGCTCATGACATTCTGCTGGCTCTGGTTCGCCTGGGCGAGCATGGCCGTCGATGCCTGCGAGAGGATCTGGGATTTGGCGAGCGAGCTCGATTCCACCGAGAAATCGGCGTCCTCGATGCGCGAGCGCGCTTCGGAGAGGTTGGTGACGTTCGCGGTCAGCACGTTGACCGCGGCGTCGAGGCGGTTCTGGGTCGCACCGAGCGTCGCGCGGGCGTTCGAGACCTGGGTGATCGCGGCGTCGGCGGCGGTGATCGTCGACTGGGCGTTCGAGGCGGAGTCGACCTTGACGCTGGTGGCGTAGAGCGCGGCGACCTTGTCGAGCCCGTCGATCGAGATCGTCGTCGTGCTGTTGGTGGCGTCGATGCCGGTCTGGATGTCGAAGGTCGTCGCGGTCGACGCTGCGCTGAACAGCGTGTTGCCGTTGAACTTCGAATTGGTGACGACGTCGGTCATCTGCGCCTGGAGCGCGGTGACTTCGGTTTGCAGATTGGCGCGATCGGTCGAGGTATAGGTGCCGTTGGCCGACTGGACTGCCAGTTCGCGGATGCGCTGCGCCATGTTGCCGACTTCGGCGAGCGCGCCTTCCGCGGTCTGCGAGAGCGAGATGCCGTCGTTGGCGTTGCGGATCGCGACGTTCATGCCGCGCACCGACGACGTCATCGACGAGGAGATGGCGAGGCCGGCGGCGTCGTCCTTCGCGCTGTTGATGCGCTTGCCGCTGGAAAGGCGCTCCATGGCCGTGCTCAGCGCCTTGTCGGCAAGGCGGCTGGCATTTTGGGAGCGAAGCGACGAGACGTTGGTGTTGATTACGGTCATAACAAGCCCTTGTGTGACGCAATCCGATATGGGTAGGCGTCCTAGCTACATCAGGGTTAACGACAGCGACCGGCGGAGCTTTAGGGGCTAAATGACGAGGTCGAAAAAGAGCTGTCGCGAGGCGACGGCAGGCCGCGGAAACCCGCTTCTCCAGCGGGCTGGCGCCGCGAAAACGGAGCAGGGTGCGCGATGACCATGTCGATCGGGCGGGAGCGCGAAGAAGCCGCCTATCTGCTGGCGAATGGCGCCTATTTCGAGGCCGCGCGGCTCTATGTGGCGATGCTCGACCGCGACCCCGCGGACATGGCCGCGGCTGCCGCGCTGCACGCGATCTACGCGCCGCCGTTCGAGGCGCGCTTCGGCGCCGATGTCGGCCTGATGCAGCAGGATTATGGTAAAGGCGACTTCATCCGCGCGCGCGAACGCGCCGAGATATTGATCCTGCTGCGGCCCGACCTCGACGCGCTTCACAATTTCGCGGGAGCCGTCGCCGCTGCCGCCGGCGATCCGCAAGCCGCGCTCGCCAGCTATGACCGGGCGATCGGGCTGCGCAGCGATTCCGCCGAAGCCTGGTCGAACCGCGGCGCGGCGTTGCGCGACCTCGGGCGGCTGGCCGAAGCGCTGGCGAGCAGCGACATGGCGATCGGGTTCAGGCCCGATCATGCCGATGCCCATCTCAACCGCGGGCTGATCCTGCACGATCTCGACCGGCTCGACGAGGCGGTCGCCGCCTATGACGTCGCGATCATGCTGCGGCCAGCCCTCGACAAGGCCCATTACAACCGTGGCAATGCGTTGCGCGATCTCAAACGGCTCGATGCTGCGGCGGAGAGCTATTTGCTGGCGATCGGCGCGAAGCCCGACCAGGTCGATGCCTGGTCGAACCTGGGCAATGTGCTGCAGGCGCTCGGTCGGCTCGACGAGGCGCTGGCCAGCCACGACCAGGCGATCGCGATCGCCCCGGAACATGCGGTCGGCCATTTCAACCGTGGCAGCGTCCTGCAGGAACAGCGCCGCTTCGACGAGGCGGCGGCGGCCTATGAGGCGGCGCTGGGCCGCGATCCCGGGCTGGCCGATGCCGCGGGCCGGCTGTTCTTCATGCGTGCCAATATGTGCCTGTGGCCGGTCGCGACTGGACCGATCGCGCTGGCGGCGCTGGGGATCGAGACCGCCGCGGTGGCGCCGTTCAGTCTGCTGGCGCTCGAGGACGATCCCCGCCGCGATCTGCTGCGCGTCGAGGCCTGGGCGAGGCGCAGTCATGGCCTGACCGCGGTCACCGTTCCGGCGCCGGCAGCGGGGCCCCGGATTCGGATCGGCTATTATTCGGCCGATTTCCACGACCATGCGACGATGCTGCTGATGGCGCGGCTGTTCGAACTGCACGATCGCGACCGGTTCGAAATCCACGCCTTCTCTTATGGTCCCGACCGCGACGATGGCTTGCGCCGGCGCCTGCTGGCGGCGGTCGAACATTTCCACGACGTCCGCGCGATGGGCGATCAGGAGGTCGCGGCGCTGTCGCGCGACCTGTCGATCGACATCGCGGTCGACCTCAAGGGCTATACCCAGGATTCGCGCCCGGGAATCCTCGCGCATCGCGCAGCGCCGTTGCAGGTCAATTATCTCGGCTATCCCGGATCGATGGGGGCCGGCTTCATCGATTATCTGGTCGCCGACACGGTGCTGGTGCCGGAGGCGAGCCGCCATCATTATCGCGAGAAGATCGTCGCGCTGCCCGGATCCTATCAGGTCAACGACGACGGCAGGCCGATCGCGGCAGATGCGCCCGATCGAGAGGCGCTGGGGTTGCCGACGACCGGTTTCGTGTTCTGCTGCTTCAACAACAACTACAAGATCGGGCCCGCGGAGTTCGATATCTGGATGCGCTGCCTGGCGTGGGTCGAGGGCAGCGTGCTGTGGCTGCTGCGCGACAATATATGGGCGGAGGCCAATTTGCGACGCGAAGCGGAGGCGCGGGGGATCGCGCCGGACCGGCTCGTCTTCGCCGAAAGAATGCCGCCCGCCGATCATCTGGCACGCCAGCGCCATGCCGATCTGTTCCTCGATACGTTCCATTGCAACGCCCACACCACTGCCAGCGATGCGCTATGGGCGGGGCTGCCGGTCGTCACCCGGCTCGGCGAGGGCTTTGCCGCCCGGGTGGCGGGCAGCCTGCTTCATGCGCTCGACCTTCCCGAACTCGTCACCGACAGCGGCGCGGCCTATGAGGCGCTGATCGTCGCGCTGGCGACCGATCCCGCCAGGCTGGCCGCGATCCGGGCGAGACTCGCCGCCAACCGGTCGACCCATAGGCTGTTCGACAGCGCGCGCTTCGCCCGCGCGCTCGAGCGCGGCTATGCGATGATCCACGCGCGACGGATTGCGGGGCAGGCGCCCGACCATGTCGTGGTGCCCGACGAGGGGTGAAGCGGGCCGATTTCATCAGCCTGGCCGGATGCCATCCCTAACATCGCTCGCGCGATACGCTCCCCCCTTGCCGAGGCGGCGCGGTCATGTCCATTTGCGGACCAAGCCCAAGCTAGAATCCAAGGACAGGATAACGAAATGGCAGCCCTTCCCGACGCCAAGCTCTTCATCGACGGCCAACTGCGCGATGCCGAAGGCGGCAAGACCTATGATGTGATCGGTCCGTGGACGGGCGAGCCCGTCAGCAAGGCCGCCGATGCCTCGGCCGCCGATGTCGACGCCGCGATCGTCGCCGCCCGCACGGCTTTCGACACCACCGACTGGTCGACCAATGTCGAGCAGCGGGTCGCGCTGGTGACCAAGCTGCGCGACCTGTTCCGCGCCAATTACGAGCGGCTGTCGGACCTGGCCCGGCAGGAAGCCGGCGCCGCCTGCGGCGCGGTCAGCCGCGCGCATGTCGACATGGCGCTCGACGGCTGGGACGATTATCTCGCCGTCTTCCCGCAGGTGAAGTGGGAGAAGGATTACGGCACCCGCACCGGCTATGGTTTCGAGAGCCATCGCAAGGCGGTCTACGAGCCGATCGGCGTGGTCGCGGCGATCACGCCGTGGAACGTCCCGCTCTACGTCAATGTCGGCAAGGTCGTCGCGGCCCTGCTCGCCGGCTGCACCGTGATCCTGAAGCCCGCGCCCAACACCCCGGGCATGGGATCGATCTTCGGCGAACTGGCTGCCGAGGCGGGCTTCCCCGCCGGCGTGATCAACGTGATCTTCGGCAACGATCCGGCGCTGGTCGGCGAACTGCTGGTCAAGGACCCGCGCGTCGACCTGATCAGCTTCACCGGGTCGACCGGGGTCGGCAAGCGGATCATGCAGGAAGGGGCCGCCACCCTGAAGCGCGTCTTCCTCGAACTCGGCGGCAAGTCGGCAAAGATCGTGCTCGACGACGCCCCCAATTTCGCGATGGAAGTCGCGACGACGATGCTGGTGTTCCACGCGGGGCAGGGCTGCGCGGTGCAGTCGCGCCTGCTGGTGCCGCGGAGCCGCTATGAGGAAGCCAAGGCGATCCTCAAGCACAGCTATGCCAGCTTCGGCGACAATTGGGGCGATTTCGAAAACCCCCAGCACATCATGGGTCCGGTCGTGTCGAAGCGGCAGATGGAGCGGGTGATGTCCTATATCGAGCTCGGCCAGAAGGAAGGCGCGACCCTGATCGCCGGCGGCAAGGCGCGGCCCGACAAGGGCAATGGCTATTTCATCGAGCCGACCTGTTTCGCCGACGTCACCAACGACATGCGCATCGCCCAGGAGGAGATTTTCGGGCCGGTGCTGGTGGTGATCCCGTTCGAGGACGACGAGGATGCGATCCGCATCGCCAACGAGAGCGACTATGGCCTGGGCGGCGGCGTCTCGTCGGGCGATTTCGACCGGGCGATGAATATCGCCAAGAAGGTCCGCACCGGCACGATGAGCGTCAACGGCGGGATGAGCATCGCCGGCGACATTCCGTTCGGCGGTTACAAGAGCAGCGGCATCGGCCGCGAATGGGGTCTGGAAGGGATCGAGGAGTTCCTCGAGACCAAGCTGATCGCCTGGCGCGCCGCCTGATCCGACGATTGCCGGGCGATCTCGCCCGGCGACAACCGACCATCGGAGCCGGCTCCGCCCCAACGGGCGGGGCCGGCTTCCTGGTTATAGGCGGGTGGCGACCGCGGCTTCGGGGGGACCGAACAGCGCCTGAAGGTCGCGCCGCCGCACCATCAGGTCGTCGAGCGTATATTTGTCGAGCACCGCAAGGAAGGCGGCGGTCGCCTCGTTGAGGATGCGGGGCAGGGTGCAGGCCGGGGCGACGACGCAGCCGTCGCAGTCGACCAGGTCGAACCCTTCCTCGGTATGGCGCACCACCGCGCCGATATTGATCTCGCCGGCCGGGCGGCCGAGCCGGATGCCGCCGCCGCGGCCGCGCTGGGTCGCGACATAGCCCGCCTTGCCGAGATCGTGGACCACCTTCATCAGATGGTTCTGCGAGATGTGATAGGCCTGTGCGATCTCGGCGATCGACGACAGGCGCTCGCCGCGCGCACCAAGGTGGATCAGCACGCGCATCGCATAATCGGTATATCGGGACAGCCGCATGCCGGCTTTCTAGCGCATCGCCTTTAACATGTAAAATACTTGCATCTTATCTGGTGTCGGAATAGATGCATTTTTAATGAATGTTTGAGGTGAGTCGTGAACGACATCGTCGATGAGGCAGCGCTTCCGGCGCTGCTCGAGAGATTTTACGGGCTGGTGCGCGCCGATGCCGAACTCGGGCCGGTGTTCGAGGCCTCGGTCGGCGACTGGCCGGCGCATCTGGCGCGGCTCGCCGATTTCTGGTCGTCGATCATGCTGACCAGCGGCCGCTATAAGGGCAATCCGATGCGTGAACATCTGCGCCATGCCGACCGCATCACCGCGCCGATGTTCGACCGCTGGCTGGCCTTGTGGCGTCAGGCGACCGCCGAACAGCTCGTGCCGACCGCCGCCGCGGCGATGGTCGCCAAGGCCGAACGGATCGCCGAGAGCCTGCAACTGGCGCTCAAGCTGCGCACCCCCGAGGGGCGGCGGGCGATGCTCGAAAAGCGGCCGGCGTCGGTGCCCTATCGGTCGACCCCGGTGTTCGAGACAGGGTCGCTGCCGAAGGCGCTGCAGCGTGCCCATGCGACCAAAGCGGGGGTCTGCGGTGTGGTCCGCGTGCTCGATGGGCAATTGCGCCTGACCTTCGAGGCCGACGGCCGCACCGCGATCCTCGACCCCGGCACGCCGGGCCGGCTCGATCCGGAAGAGCTTCACCATGTCGAACCGATCGGCGCGATGCGGATGCGGGTCGATTTCTACGATCATCCCCCGATCCTGAACCCCTGATCCCCCCGCGGCCGAGCGCCGCTTCCCAAGGAGAATGACGATGAGCAATCCGCTGTCCGCGGAGACGATCGCGTGCGTCAAGGCCACCGTGCCCGCGCTCGCCGAACATGGCGCGGCGATCACCGCCGCCATGTATACCCGCCTGTTCGAGGATGCGCGGATCCGCGCGCTGTTCAACCACAGCAACCAGGGCGAGGGCGGGGCGCAGGTCAACGCGCTGGCCGCGGCGATCCTCGGCTATGCCCGCAACATCGACAATCTCGCGGTGCTCGGGCCGGTGGTCGAGCGGATCGCGCAGAAGCATATCGGCTATCATATCCTGCCCGAACATTATCCGTTCGTCGCCGATGCGCTGCTCGGGGCGATCGCCGAGGTGCTCGGCGCGGCCGCGACCCCGGAAATCCTCGCCGCCTGGGGCGAGGCCTATTGGTTCCTCGCCGACATTCTCCAGGGGCGCGAGACGATCATCCGCGCCGACATCGAAGCCACCGCCGGCGGCTGGCATGGCTGGCGTCCCTTCGTGGTCGAGAGCCGCACCGACGAGAGCCGCATCATCACCTCGTTCGTGCTGCGGCCTGCGGATGGCGGGCCGGTGATCCGCCACAAGCCCGGCCAATATCTGACGCTGCAGTTCGAACGCCGCGGTCTGCCGCCGCTCAAGCGCAACTACAGCATCTCCAACGGCCCGAACGAGCGCGCCTATCGGATCTCGGTGAAGCGCGAGCCGAACGGCGAGGGATCGAACTGGCTCCACGACCATGTCCAGGTCGGCGACCGGATCATGCTGACCCCGCCGGCGGGCGATTTCTTCCTGCCCGACGCGCCCGAGCGCGCGGTGGTGCTGCTGTCGGGCGGGGTCGGGCTGACGCCGATGGTCAGCATCGCCGAGCAGATCGCCGCCGCGCATCCGGGGCTCGAGACCCATTATGTCCATGGCACGATGAACAGCGCCACCCATGCGCTCCACGCCGATGTCCGGGCGGTCGCCGATCGCCACGGGCACATGTCGCTCACGGTCTTCTACAGCGATCCCGAACCCGCCGACGCCGCCGGCATCACCCATGATGTCGACGGGATGATCGACATCGCCTGGCTGCGCGCCAACGTTCCGGTCGACGATGCCGATTTCTATCTGTGCGGTCCGAAACCCTTCCTGCGCGCGCTGGTCGGCGGGCTGGCGGCGGCGGGTGTGCCCGGGGAGCGGATCCATTACGAGTTTTTTGGTCCGGCGGATGCACTGCTGGCGGCGTGAGGTTGTTTGATTTTGCCGTCGCCCCAGCGAAGGCTGGGGCCCATGGCTATCGCCTCATATGCTGCCATTTGGGGCCGGGCGATGGCGCTCTACGTGGCGCATAACCCGGCCTTACCGCCTGACGCACCAGCCATGGACCCCAGCCTTCGCTGGGGTGACGATATTTGTACCAAAGGTGCAAATAATTCTCACCGCCCTCTGGTCATGCCGATCCAAAGCGATCATCACTGTTCCGACAAGACAAGCGGGAGAGGAACATGCATGGCAGCAGCGCGCGCGGCGCGAGCGAGTGGCGGCAGCACTGGACGGTGCTGGTGCCCTGCCTGGCGGGGATCATGCTATGCGCGGTCCATGGCTATTCGCTCGGGGTGATGATCGGTCCGCTCGAACGCGAGTTCGGCTGGAGCCGCGCCGAGATCTCGACCGGTCCGCTGATCGTCGCGATGACCGCCTTGATCGGGGCGCCGTTGATCGGACGCGGGGTCGACCGGTTCGGTCCGCGCCGGATCGGGCTGATCGGTATCCTGTTCTTCTGCACGATGCTCGCATCGCTGTCGCTGGCGACGTCGAACATCCTGTCCTGGCTCGGGCTGTGGGCGTTGCTCGCGGTCTCGGCGATGTTCGTGATCCCGACGGTGTGGACTGCGGCGGTCACCAGCCTGTTCGTCGCCAACCGTGGCTTCGCGCTGGCGCTGACCCTGTGCGGCACCAGCCTGTGCGCGATGCTCACCCCGTTGCTGACCAACGGCCTGGTCCAGGCCTATGGCTGGCGCGGCGCCTATGTCGGGCTGGCGCTGATCTATGCGATGCTGGTGTTCCCGCCGGCCTGGCTGCTGTTCCGCACCCCGCTCGACATCCGGCGCGCCCCCGCGGCCGATGGACGGGCGGCGGCGGCGCCTCTGCTGTCCGGCTTCACCGTGCGCGCGGGGCTGGCGTCGCCGGCCTTCCTCAAGCTGGCGGCGGCGGTGATCGTCTATTCGCTGGCGCTGTGCGCGCTCACCACCAATGCAGTGCCGGTGCTGATGGGGCAGGGGCTGACCGCGCAGGCGGCCGCCGGGGTGGCGGGGCTGATCGGCATAGGCTCGCTGGTCGGGCGGCTCGGCGGCGGGCTGCTGCTCGACCGGATCGCCGCGAACCGGATCGCGGCGGCGAGCGTGCTGATCCCGGTGATCTCGGTGCTGCTGCTGCTCGCCTTTCCCGGGTCGATGCGCGCCGCGATCGCCGCCAGCCTGATCTTCGGCCTGTCGGCGGGGACCGAGGTCGATGCCTGCGCCTATCTCGCCGCGCGCCATTTCGGGCTGCGCAGCTTCGGCACGCTGTTCGGGGCGATCAACGGCCTGCTGCTGTTCGCCAACGGCCTCGCGCCGATGATCGCCAACGCCATCTACGACGCCACCCGCAGCTACGACATCTTCCTGTGGGCGGTGATCCCGGCCTGCATTGCCGCCTCGCTGCTGTTCCTGGCGATGGGCGCCTATCCCGACCATGAGGCGGAAGCGGTCGCCGGCTGAGGAGAATTGCGCGCGCCCGACCGTCCTCGCTATGCTTGGGGCATGATGCGTCGGGAAGAGGATAGAGGGTGATCGACCCGAGAGCTTTGCGGACCTTCCTCGCGGTCTGCCGCGCCAATTCGATCAGCGGCGGCGCGCGGCTGCTCAACATCTCGCAGCCATCGGTGTCGAACGCGATCGCCCAGCTCGAAGCGGCGACCGGGGTGTTGCTGTTCGAACGGTCGCGCTCGGGGATCGTGCTCACCCCCGAGGGGCAGGCGCTGCTGCGCCGCGCCGAGGCGATGGACGCGCTGCTGGGCGATGCCGAGGAGGAGGTGGCGCTGACCCGCAGCGGGATCGGCGGGCCGCTGCGGATCGGCGGCACCCCCGGCGCTCTGGTCAGCCTGCTGCCCGAGGCGGTCAAGCGGCTCGAGGCGCGCAATGGCCGCTTCGCGATGTATGTCCGCGAAAGCCCCGACAGCGAACTGGCGGCGATGCTTCAGCGCGGCGAGATCGAACTGGCCTTCGTCACCACCGGGATCGAGGAGCCCCCCGAGGGGATCGAGGAGACGACCTTCTCGCGCGATCCGTTCGCGCTGATCGTCGGGCGCCAGAACGATCATCTGCCGAGCCGGATCTCGCTCAAGGACATCATGCATCTGCGCTGGCTGATGCCCGAGGCGCGCGGCGCCTTTCGCCGCCAGGTCGACGCGCTGTTCATGGCCGCCGACGTCCAGCTGCCGCAGGACGTGATCCGTTGCGATTCGCTGCTGACCACCAAGGCGATCCTGCGGGCGACCGCGCGGGTGACGATCCTGCCGACCCGGGTGGCCGCCGCCGAGCTGTCGATCGGCGTGCTGCGTGCGATACCGATCACCGATGCCGCGTTCGGTCGCAGCATCGGCGTGCGCACGCTCAAGGGCGCGCGGCTGTCGAAGCTGGCGACCGAGCTGATGGAGGCGCTTATCCATAGCTTCAAGCTATGACGTACCGAAAAATCATTATTTTTCTTTAGATTCATTCGCGCTCATAACCGCCCCAGAACAAAGCGGGCAGGAGAGGTCGCGATGCGGCGGATCATCAAGAATGTGCGGATCTTCGACGGCAGCGGTGCCGCGCTCCGCCCCGGATCGGTGCTGATCGAGGATGATCACATCGCCGCGATCACCGACGCGACCGACGGCTTTTCCGACATCGAGGCCGATGACGTGATCGATGGGGTCGGCCGGACGCTGATGCCCGGCATGGTCGAGGCGCATGCGCATCTGTCCTGGCCGTCGTCGGTCGAGAAGATCTACCACACGCTGGTCCTGCCGCCCGACGAGATGCGGGTGGCGACCTGGCGCAATGCCCGGGTGCTGCTCGACCATGGCTTCACCAGCGCTTATTCGGCCGGCGCGCTCGCCGAGGAGATCGAGGTCGATCTCAAGGCCGAGATCGAGAGCGGCAAGACCCCGGGCCCGCGCCTCGTCGCCTCGACGATCGAGCGCAGCCCCGAGGGCGGCGAAGGCGTCGAGACCGGCGATGTCGACCATGGCCGCGGACCGGCGGCGATCTCGGCCTTCGTCGACAAATGCGCCGCGCTCGGCGTCGAATCGGTCAAGCTGCTGATCTCGGGCGAGGATGCGCTGCTGCCCGGCAGTTCGCAGCATATCCTCTATGAAGAGGACGAACTCCAGGCCGCCGATGTCGGCGCGCGGCGCCACGGCCTGTGGCTCGCGGCACACACCCAGGCCGCCGAGGCGATCAAGCTCGGCCTGCGCCACGGGGTGCGGGTGCTCTACCATTGCAGCTATGCCGATGCCGAGGCGCTGGCGATGCTCGAGGCGCACAAGGACGAGATTTTCGTCGCGCCCGCGATCGGCATCATCGTCGCGACGCTCGAGGCGACCCCGCCACCGCATATCGACATGAGCGGGATGAAGGAAAGCGCCAAGCCGGTGCTCGCGCTGACCCGCGAAATGATCCCCGAGCTGCGCCGGCGCGGGGTGCGGGTGCTGCCGGGCGGCGACTATGGCTTTCCGTTCAACCCCAATGGCCGCAACGCCCGCGACCTCCAGCATTTCGTCGACCTGTTCGGCTACAGCCCGGCCGAGGCGTTGAGCGCGGCGACGATGCTCGGCGGGCAGATGATGGGGCGCGGCCATGAGCTCGGCCTGGTGCGCGAGGGCTATCTCGCCGACCTGCTGCTGGTCGACGGCGATCCGACCGCGGACGTCGCGATCCTCCAGGATCCGGGGCGGATCGCGATGATCATGCAGGGCGGCCGATTGCACAAGGCGCCCGCGGCCAGCCTGGTCATCGCCTGAACCATGTCCCAGATTTTCGACGTCGCGATCATCGGATGCGGTCCGGTGGGAGCCCTTGCGGCCAATTTCCTGGGGCAGGCCGGCCTTTCGGTCCTGGTCGTCGAGCAGGAGGCGCAGCCTTATCCGTTGCCGCGCGCGGTCCATCTCGACCATGAGATGATGCGGCTGTTCCAGTCGGCGGGGGTGATCGACCGGGTCGCCGGCGACATGCGCGACACCGAGGGCCATCTCCATATCGGCGCCGATCATGGCGTGATCCGCTATATGGGAACGATCGGCCGGCCGCGGCCGTATAGCTGGTCGAACGACTATTTCTTCTACCAGCCCGAGCTCGAGGATCATCTCCGCGAGGCGCTCGCGCGCTTTCCCAATGTCACGGTGCAGCTCGGAACCGCCTTCACCGGGCTCGACCAGGCCGATGGTGTGGTGACACTGCACCTGGTGACCGACGGGTGTGCGCGCCAGGAGCGTGCCCGCTACATGATCGCCTGCGACGGCGCGCGCAGCGCGGTGCGCAAGGCGCTCGACATCGCGCTCGAGGATCTCGATTTCGAGGAGCCCTGGCTGGTCGTCGACGTCGAGGTCGACGGGCCGGTGCGCTTCCCCGCGCTGTCGGGGGTGCCGGCGGAGGCCGACCTGCAGAAATTGTCGGTGATGATGTGCGACCCCCGCCGGCCGACGACGATCGTCCCCGGGCGCGGCAATCATCGCCGCTGGGAATTCATGCTGCTGCCCGGCGAGGACGACGAGGCGATGACCGAACCGGCCGCGGTGGCGGCGCTGGTCGCACCCTATCTCCAGGGGGTGCCGCACCATATCGTGCGCGCGGCGACCTACCGCTTCCATGGGCTGGTCGCGCGACGCTGGGCCGAGGGCGGGGTTTTCCTGGCCGGCGATGCCGCCCACCAGACCCCGCCCTTTTTCGGCCAGGGCATGTGCCACGGCTTTCGCGATGTCGCCAATCTGGCGTGGAAGCTCGAACGGGTGCTGCGCGGTGGCGCGCCGGAAAGCCTGCTCGAAACCTATCAGCCCGAGCGCGATCCACATGTCCGCGGCGTCATCAGCGCCGCGATCGGGGCGGGGCGCTATATCTGCCTGCTCGATCCTGAGGCGGCCGGGCAGCGCGATATCAGGATGCGCGCCGAGATGCAGGCGACCGGCCATCGCACCGCCGCCGACCTGATCCCGGCGCTATCGACCGGGATCATCGCGCCGGGTACCGCCGCCGCGGGCGAGCGGTTCGTCCAGCCGCGGGTGCGGACCGCCGACGGCCAGGTGCCGCTCGACGCGGTCGTCGGCGACGGCTGGCGGCTGTTCGTTCGGAGGCCCGGCGCGGGCGTCGCCGACGATGTCCGCGTCGTCGACATCGCCACGATCGACGATGATGGCGCGCTTCAGGCCTGGCTCGATGCGCGCGGCGCCGATGCGGTGCTGGTGCGGCCCGACCATTATGTGTTCGGCACGGCGCGAGGCGACGGCGCCGGACTGGTGACGCTGCGCGACGCGCTGATCGCCGGTCGCGCCGACGCCCGGGAGGTGGCGGCATGACGCTGACCCTCGACCAGGCGCGGACCATCCTCGACGCGGGGCTCGCTCATGGCCGCAGTGTCGGTGCGCAGCCGCTCGCGCTGATCCTGCTCGATGCCGGCGCGCATATCGTGGCGTTCGCCCGCGAGGATGGCGCCAGCCTGTTCCGCTTCGACATCGCCTGCGCCAAGGCGACCGGCGCGCTCGGCATGGGCGCCGACACCCGCGCGATCACCGCGCGGTCGGCGAACAATCCGGCCTTCTTCCAGAGCGTGGTCGCGGTGACCGGCGGCCAGCTCGCGCTGTCGCCGGGCGGGGTGCTGATCCGCGACGGTGCGGGGCGGCTGATCGGCGCGGTCGGGGTCAGCGGCGACACCGCCGATGTCGACGAGGCCTGCGCCTTCGCCGGGATCGTCGCGGCCGGATTGAAGCATGGAGACAAGCAATGAGATTGCGCAGCATCGAACTGGCGATGCCCGACGCCGCCGCCGCGGCGGCGTTCATGACCGACATCTGGGGAATGGCCCCCGCCGAGGTCCGCGGCGGCACCTATTATCTGCGCGGATCGGGACCCTTTCCCTATCTGGTCGCGATCGAGGAATCGGCCGAGCCGTTCGTGCGCAGCACGACCTTCGTCGGCGCGGCCGACGAACTTGCCGCGCTGTCGGCGACGGTCGAGCGCGCGGGGCTGGCGGCGCGGCCGGTGACGTCGGACGATCCCGGCGGCGGCGCGGGCATTCTCGTCGAACTGCCCGAGGGCGAGATATTGCGTTTCCTCGCCGATGCCGGGGAGGTCGATCCGATCGCGGGGCGCGACCTGCCGGTCAAGCTCACCCATGTCGTGTTCAACGCCGCCGATGCCGAGGCGACCGCGACGATGGCCGAGCAGGCGCTGGGTTTCCGCGTCTCCGACCGGACCAAGGCGATGGTGTTCGTCCGCTGCAACAACTCGCACCACAGCACCGCCTTCGCCCGCGCCGGCTTCGCCTCGCTCAACCATATCGCCTTCGAGATGGAGGACAGCGACGCGGTGATGCGCGGGATCGGCCGGCTGCGCGATCATCAGCTGGTCCCCGCCTGGGGGCCGGGGCGTCACGGCCCGGGCGCCAACATCTTCGCCTATTTCATCGCCCCGTTCGGCGCGGTCGTCGAATTTTCGACCGCGGTCGAGAAGGTCGCCGACGACTACCGTGTCGGCGCGCCCGAGGACTGGACCTGGCCGCCGGGCCGGATCGACCAGTGGGGCATGTCCGACAAGGATTTCGACGGACTTCGCCGCGCCGAGGAACGCTTTCGCCATCGCCGCGACTGGCAGGCCGAACCGCTCGGCGCCCTGCAAGAGGATCAATGACATGCGTTATGTGAGCTTTCGTCGTCCCGACGGTACCGCCAGCTTCGGCCGGCTCGAGGGCGGACAGGTCGTCGACCTCGCCGGCGAAGGCGGGCCGCAGTCGCTCAAGCACGCGATCGCCTCGGGGCCGCTCGCGACGCTCGCGGATGGCGCGCGCCACGAACTCGCCGACATCGTGCTGCTGCCGGTGATCCCCGATCCCGCCAAGATCCTGTGCGTCGGCCTCAATTACGAGAACCACCGCAAGGAGACCGGCCGGGCCGAGGCGAGCTATCCGGCGATCTTCACCCGTTTTGCCGATACGCTGGTCGCCGACGGCCAGCCGCTGGTGCGCCCGTCGGTTACCGAGCGTTTCGACTATGAGGGCGAACTGGCGATCGTGATCGGCAAGGCCGGTCACAAGATCGCCCGCGCCGATGCGTTCGACCATATCGCCGGCTACAGCCTGTTCAACGACGCCTCGGCGCGCGACTGGCAGCGCCACAATATCCAGTTCACCCCCGGCAAGAACTTTCCCGGGACCGGCGCCTTCGGCCCGGCGCTGGTGACCCCCGACGAGATCGGCGATCTCGGCGCGCTCCATGTCGTCACCCGTCTCAACGGCGAGACCGTCCAGGATCAGCCGATCGCCGACATGATCTGGGATATCCCGTTCATCATCGAATATGTCTCCGCCTTCACCCCGCTCGTGGCCGGCGACGTCATCGCCACCGGCACCCCGGGCGGCGTCGGCGACAAGCGCAATCCCCCGCTCTACATGGCCGCCGGCGACAAGGTCGAGGTCGAGATCGGGGTCATCGGTACGCTTACCAACCGGATCATCGACGAAGTCTGATCGATCCAAAAAAACAATATGTCTTAGGAGAGGAATCCCCATGAAACCGATCACCACAGCCCGTGTCGTGCTTGCCGGCGTCAGCCTGGTCGCCCTGTCGGCGCCGGTGCTGGCCCAGACCGCCGAAACCCCGGCCGCCGCGGACACCGCGACCGACGCCGGCAGCGGCGATGCCGAGATCATCGTCACCGCGCAGCGCAAGGCCGAGCGCGTGACCGAGGTGCCGATCT
The DNA here is from genome assembly GCF_058801765.1 of Rhizorhabdus sp. GW822-FHT03C02. NCBI lineage: Bacteria > Pseudomonadati > Pseudomonadota > Alphaproteobacteria > Sphingomonadales > Rhizorhabdaceae > Rhizorhabdus > Rhizorhabdus sp. GW822-FHT03C02. Next base: position 28,808 of record NZ_JBXANN010000007.1, on the reverse strand, counting down.
CTATCACCGTCGCCAGCCAGGCGCAGCTCGAGCGCCAGCAGGTCAACACCGTCAACGATCTCAACCGGATCGCCCCCTCGCTCGAGATCCAGTCGGCGCCGGGGCAGAACACCGGCGGCGGCGGCGCGATCCGCGGTATCGGCACCCAGACCTTCTCGGCGGGCGCGGTCGCTTCGGTCGGGGTCGTCGTCGACCAGGTCAGCCAGGGCAATGCCAGCATCGGCGACCTGTTCGACGTAGCCCGGATCGAGGTGCTCAAGGGCCCGCAGGGCACCTTGTTCGGCCTGACCACCTCGGCCGGCGTGATCAACATCACCACCAATGCCCCCGATCCCAGCCGCCTGTCGGCGCGGGTCCGCACCGAATTGTCCGACGCGGGCACCGCCGGATCGAAGTTCGGCAACCAGGTCGTACAGGGCGTCGTCAACGTACCGCTCGCCCCCAATGCCGCGATCCGCGTCTCGGGGATCACCAATCTGCGCCAGGGCGTCAACCGCAACGCGACCACCGGCAAATATAACGACACCAACCGCTATGGCGGCCGCGCGCGGCTGTTGTGGGAGGCGACCGACGATCTCACCTTCAACCTGATCGGCGACTATACCAAGACCCGCACCACCGGCGGCGGCGACTTCTTCACCTTCGTCAAGACCGCGGGGCCGGGGCCGTTCCTCGGCGGCGCGGGCTTCGATCCGGTCGGGATCACCGCGCGGCTCGCAAGCTGCGGGGTGACCTCGGGCGAGGGCAATCGCGATTATTGCACGGCGCAGACCCAGGTCGGCCGCAGCCAGAATTATGGCGGCTCGTTCCAGGTCGATTATGCGGCCGATCCATTCACCCTGACCTCGATCACCGCCTATCGCGGCGCGACCGAGCGTGGCGCGGGTTCGGCGGGCAATGTGTTCCGGGCCGATCCGCTCGAACTCCAGGTCGCGAACGGCGACGTCCATCGCAACCTCCGGCTGTTCACCCAGGAATTCCGGATCAGCTCGCCGTCGGACCAGTTCCTCGAATATACGCTCGGCGTCTTCTATTCGCACCAGAAGCAGACCCGTCAGCCCGAGACGCTCAGCGTCACCCTGATCCCGGCGCCCGGCATCCGGATCCCGATCGTCCGTTCGCTCGGCGCCGACGACAGCATCGTCGACGAGTCCCTGTCGGCGTTCGGGCAGGGGACCTTCCACCTGAGCCCCAAGCTGCGGCTGATCGTCGGTGGCCGCTATACCGGCGCGCGGCTCTCGCTCGACCGCTATAATTTCGACCTGCCGACCAACCCGATCAACAATCAGGTGCTCAACAGCGACAAGATCTCCTACCGGTTCGGCGCGCAATATGACATCGTTCGCGGGACGATGGTCTATGCCACCGCCTCGCGCGGCTTCAAGGGCGGCCAGATCGCGACCCCGTCGCTGCCGCTGCTGCCCTATGTCGTTCGCCCCGAGATCCCGACCGCCTATGAGGCCGGACTGAAGACGACCCTGTTCGGTGGCTGGGTCGCCGACGTCAACGTCTTCTACCAGAAGATCAAGGACTTCCAGGCGCAGCAGTGCACGGTCGACGCGACCGCGGTCATCTCCTGCGTTCAGACCAACATCGATGGGGTGAAGTCGCGCGGCGCCGAGATCAACTTCTTCGGCCGGGTGTTCGACGGGCTGTCGCTCAACACCGGCTTCATCTTCGCCAAGGCGACCTACCCGAACGGCTTCCTCGGCACCGACGGCACCAATATCGGCGGCACCCAGCTCGCTTATGCCCCCAAATACAAGTTCACCCTGTCGGGCGAATATGAGGTTCCGATCACCGATCGCTTCAAGAGCTTCGTCGCCGCCGATACGATCTGGAAATCGCGCATCCGCTACGAGGCGAACTCGCGCAGCGAGACCACCTTCCGGCCGCACTGGCTGGTCGGCGGCCGGATCGGGGTTCGCACCGACGACGATCGCTTCACGGTGGCGCTGTTCGCGCGCAACCTGTTCAACGTCCATGAGCCGTCGCTCTACCAGAGCGACTTCCCCTATAACGGCACCGACAATATCGGCGCGATCTATGGTCCGCAGTCCTTCCGCCAGGTCGGCCTGAGCCTCGACGCCAAGTTCTGACGCCGAACCGACAGGAGAAGAGCATGGCGGCCGACGACGTGCCCAACCAACGCGCAGCCGTCGCCGCCATGGGCCAGGTGCTGGGGCCAAAGGTCCTCGACGCGGTCCGTGCGCTCTATGACGAGGCCCAGCGGCAGCAGGCGATGCCGGCGACCGCGGCCGACCTCGCTTATGGCGCCGATCCGCGCCGGCGGCTCGACATCTATGCCCCGGCGCAGGCCGCCGGGGCGCCGGTGCTGGTCTTCGTCCATGGCGGGGGCTTCCTCAAGGGCGACAAGGGCGGGGCCGGGCATTGGCCCAACGCCAATGTCGGATGGATGGCGGCGCAGGCGGGGTTCGTCGGGGTCGTCATCACCTATCGCCTCGCCCCCGATCATATGTGGCCGGCGGGGGCCGAGGACGTCGTGGCGGCGGTCGGCTGGCTGCGCGATCATATCGCCGGACAGGGCGGCGATCCTGGCCGCATCGTCCTGGTCGGCACCTCGGCGGGGGCGGTGCATGTCGCCGGCGCGCTGAAGCTGGCGGGCGAGGGCCTGGCGGTCCGCGGCGCGATCCTGCTGTCGGGTCTCTATGGCTATACCCCGCTCGATGACCGCGACATGCTCTATTATGGAGAGGCCGCGCTCTATCCCGATCGCATGCCGCTGGAGGCGGTGGCATCGACGCCGCTGCCGCTGTTCGTGGCCTGCGCCCAATATGATCCGCCGCGTTTCCAGGCGGAGTTTCTCGCGCTGATGCAGGATCGGCTCGCGCGCCACGGCACCATGCCGCGGTCGACGATCCTGCCCGGCCACAATCATTATTCGATGACGATGCATCTTGGCACCGGCGACCGACGCCTAGCCGACGAGATCGTCGATTTCGTGCGTCACGTCACGGCTTGAGAGGACTAAGATGATCGACCGTCGCATGCTGATCGCGGCAGGGGCAGCCCTTGCCGCCGCCCCCGCGCTGGGCGCCTTGCCCAAAGCTGGAAACCGCAATTTTCCCAAGGGCTTCCTGTGGGGCGCTGCGACCGCGGGGCATCAGGTCGAGGGCAATAATGTCAACAGCGACTGCTGGTTCCTCGAGAATATCAAGCCGTCGATCTTCATGGAGCCATCGCGCGACGCCGCCAACAGCCTCGAGCTGTGGCCGCAGGACATCGCGGCCGCCAGGAAGCTGAACCTCAACGCCTATCGCTTCTCGATAGAATGGGCGCGGATCGAGCCCGAGCCCGGCCAGTTCTCGGTGGCGATGCTCGATCATTACAAGCGGATGATCGCGGCCTGCCACGAGCAGGGGCTGGCGCCGGTGGTCACCTTCAACCATTTCACCGCGCCGCGCTGGTTCGCCGCGCGCGGCGGCTGGACCAACCCCGAAGCCCCGGCGCTGTTCACCCGCTTCTGCGACGTTGCCGCGCGCCATCTCGCCGACGGCATCAGCCATGCGATCACCTTCAACGAGCCCAACATATTGTGCGTGCTGCGCGCGATCATCCTGCCGCCGCAGATCATCGAACTGCAGCGTGCCTCGCTCGCCGAGGCGGCGCGATTGTCGGGCACCCCCAAGTTCACCGCGCTCAACGCCGCCAATTTCGAGGATATCGAGGTGATGCAGCCGCTGCTGATCGCCGCGCACAAGTCGGCGCGGGCGGCGATCAAGGCGGTGCGCGGCGACCTGCCCGTCGGTTTCTCGCTGTCGATGTTCGACGATCAGGCGGTCGGCAGGAACAGCCTGCGCGACGCCAAGCGCAAGGAATTGTACGGCGAGTGGCTGCAGACCGCGCGCGGCGACGACTTCATGGGCGTCCAGAATTACGAGCGCAACATGTGGAGCGACAAGGGCAAACTGCCGGCCCCGGCGGGCGCCACCGTCAACTATTCGGGGGCCGAGGTCTATGCGCCGTCGCTGGCGGGGGCGGTGCGCTACGCCCATCAGGCGACCGGCGTGCCGATCCTGGTCAGCGAACATGGCGTCGGCACCACCGAAGACAGCATCCGCGCGAAGTTCATCCCCGAGGCGCTGACTCATCTCAAGGGGGCGATCGACGAAGGCGTGCCGGTGATCGGCTATTGCCACTGGTCGCTGGTCGACAATTTCGAGTGGATCTTCGGCTACAAGGTCAAGTTCGGGCTGCACAGCTTCGATCCGGTGACCTTCGCGCGCACCGCCAAGCCGAGCGCCGCGGTCTATGCGGCGATCGCGCAGGCCAATGCCGTCTGACATGCGCCGGCATGTGCTCACCAGTCTGGCGATCAACGCGGCGCTGAGCGCGGGTTTCTTCCTGCTCGTCTTCGGCCTGTCGCCGCGTCCGCTGAGCTGGGGCGCACCCGACCGGCTGGCGCTCGACTTCCTGCCGCAGAGCGCGATCGTCGCGCTGATGAGCGCGCTGGTCCCCGCGCTGATCGCGGTGCGCGAGGCGGCCGGGCGGCCGGGGCTGCCCGGTCGCCCCGCGATCGTCGCCCGCGCGCTCGCCTTCGCGGTCGGCGGGTTGGCGTTCGGCGGCCTGCTCGCGCTGCTGGTTCCGGCGGTCGTGCCGGTCGTTGCCTGGCTTCCCGCGCTCCTCGCCAAGGTCGCCTATGGCGGCCTGCTCGGGGCGATCATCACCTTTCTCGTTCTCAGGAGACTCCCGTCATGAAGCCCTTGCTGCTCGCGCTCGCGCTGACGTCGATGATGACCGCTCCGCTGCTCGCCCAGCCGCCGCAGATCCGGATGGACGATATCGCCGCCCCCGCCGATCCGAACGCGATCGCGCTCTATCCCGACCAGCCGCCGGCGGCTGCCGGCGAGCAATGGTCGCGTATCTCGGGAACGATCAACGGCAATGCGATCGACAACCGCGCGGTCCGCAACGTGGTCAGCCCGACGATCACCCCGCATCTTCCCGATCCGAAGATCGCGACTGGCGCGGCGGTGATCGTCGCCCCCGGCGGCGCCTTCATGTCGCTGTCGATGGACGGCGAGGGCCATGACATCGCCAACTGGCTGGCCGCGCACGGGGTCGCCGCCTTCGTGCTCAAATATCGGCTCAACCAGACCCCGCGCGACATTCCGGGCTTCCAGGCGGCGCTCGGCGCGCGGATGGGCGCGGCGATGCAGAGCGACCAGGCGTCCGACATCAAGGAACCGCGCGCGACCGCCGATGCGCTGAAGGCGCTCGCGCTGGTGCGCGCCGGGGCCGGCCGTTTCGGGATCGATCCGGCGCGGGTCGGCATGATCGGCTTTTCGGCCGGGGCGATGACGACGCTGCGCGCGACGCTGGAGGGCAAGGCCGGCGAACGGCCCGACTTCATCGGCTATGTCTATGGCCCGATGCTGTCGGTCGCGGTGCCCAAGGATGCGCCGCCGATGTTCGCGGCGATCGCGATGGACGACGGGCTGTTCGCGCGCCAGGGCTTCGCGATCGTCGAGGATTGGCGCAAGGCGCGGCGCCCGGTCGAGCTGCACGCCTATGAGCGCGGCGACCATGGTTTCGGCATCGGCCGGCCCGGCACCACCACCACCCAGGTGATGCCCGAATTCCTCGCCTGGCTGACCATGCATGGCTGGCTGAACCGCGGGGCCGCCGCCGCCGGCGGGAAGTGATCGCATGACCCGTCGCCATCGCATCCTGCTGGGGCTGTGCGCCTCGACGATCGCGCTGACCGGCCCGGTCCGGGCGGACGGTCTCGCCGACGGTTTCGCCAATCCGCCGCAGTCGGCGCGTCCGCGGGTGTGGTGGCACTGGCTCAACGGCAATGTCACTAAGGACGGGATCGACAAGGATCTCGACTGGATGGCGCGGGTCGGCATCGGCGGGGTGCAGAATTTCGACGCCAATCTGATGACCCCGCAGATCGTGCCCGAACGGCTGGTCTATATGACCGATCCGTGGAAGGATGCGTTCCGCCACGCGGTGCAGATCGCCGACGCCAAGGGCCTCGAATTCGCGATCGCCGCCTCGCCGGGGTGGAGCGAGACCGGCGGCCCCTGGGTCACCCCCGCCGACGCGATGAAGAAGCTGGTCTGGTCGCAGACCGATGTCGCGGGCGGCCGGCCGATCGGCGGCCCGATCGCCCGCCCGCCCGAGGTGACCGGCGCCTTCCAGTCGGCCGGGCTGTTCGACCCGCTGCAGGCCGTCCCCGCCGAGGCCAGGGCGCCGACCTATTATGCCGATGTCGCGCTGCTCGCTTTTCCGATCGCCCGCCAGCCGCTTCCCGCGCCGAAGCTGTTCACCGCCGACGGCGCGCCGATCGATGCCGCGGCGGCGACCGATGCCAGCCTCGAGACCGGATCGAAGCTGCCGATCGGCGCGGACGGCCACCCGTCGCTGCTGCTCGATTATGGCCGGGCGGTGACCGTCCGATCGGCGACCCTGTTCGTGCCGCGGGCCCGCCCGCCGTTCGGCGAGCCGGCGTTCCGGCCGGTGCTCGAGGCCGAGCAGGACGGGCGCTGGCAGACGATCGGCGCGCTGACCCTCGCCACGGTGCCGACGACGATCGGCTTCGCGCCGGTCACCGCACGCCGTTTCCGCATCGTCTTCGCCGCCAATCCCGATGCCGGCATGCCGGCGCTCGGCGATTTCGCCCCCGGTGCGCTCAGCATGGACATCTTCCCCAAAAGCGATGCCGCGGCGCTGACGATCGGCGACCTGCGGCTGTCGGCCGAGCCGCGGGTCGACCATTTCGAGGAAAAGGCGGGTTTCGCGGTCGCGCTCGATTATCGCGCGCTCGGGGAGGGGGCGGCCGACGTCCCGGCGGTCGATCCGTCGAAGGTCGTCGACCTGACCGGGCGGCTGCGCGCCGACGGCACCCTCGACTGGACCCCGCCCAAAGGCAGCGACTGGCGCATCGTGCGGATGGGGATGTCGCTGACCGGCAAGACCAACCATCCGGCGACCGCCGAGGCGACCGGGCTCGAGGTCGACAAATATGATGCCGGCGCGGTGCGCCGCTATCTCGAAACCTATCTCGGCCAGTACCGGGACATCGTCGGCCAGGACTGGATGGGCGCGCGCGGGATCAGGGCGCTGCTGACCGACAGTATCGAGGTCGGCCCGTCCAACTGGACCCCGGACATGATCGCGGCCTTCACCAAGCGCCGCGGCTATGATCCGCGCCCCTGGCTGCCGGCGCTGACCGGCGCGGTGATCGGATCGGCGGCGAAGAGCGACGCCTTCCTCGCCGATTTCCGCCAGACCCTCGCCGACCTGCTCGCCGAGGCGCATTATGGCACCGTTGCCGCGGTCGCGCACGAACATGGCCTGAAACTCTATGGCGAGGCGCTCGAGGACAAGCGCCCGGTGCTTGGCGACGACATGGCGATGCGCCGCAACACCGATGTGCCGATGGCGGCGTTGTGGACCTTCGGCCGCGACGGCAAGCCGCGCACGACCCTGCTCGGCGACATGAAGGGCGCGGCCTCGGTCGCGCATATCTATGGCCAGAACATCGTCGCGGCGGAATCGATGACGTCGATGTTCTCGCCCTGGGCGTTTGCGCCGGCCGACCTCAAGCGGGTGGTTGACCTCGAATTCGCTTATGGCATCAACCGGCCGGTGATCCACACCTCGGTCCACCAGCCGGTCGACGACAAGGTGCCCGGGCTGTCGCTGATGATCTTCGGCCAATATTTCAACCGGCACGACAGCTGGGCCGAGATGGCGAAGCCCTGGGTCGACTATATGGCGCGCAGCAGCTTCCTGCTCCAGCAGGGCCGCAACCAGGCCGATCTCGCTTATTTCGCCGGCGAGGACAGCCCGCTGACCGCTTTGTTCGCCGCGGCGCCGCCGGCTGACCTGCCGACCCGCTATGCTTATGACTTCGTCGACGCCGATGTCCTCGCGCACCGGCTGTCGGTCGACGGCGGCGAACTCGTCGCGGTGGGCGGCGCGCGCTACAAGGCGCTCTATCTCGGCCCCAACAGCCGCCGGATGACGATGGCGACCTTGCAGGCGGTCGCGAAACTCGTCGAACGGGGCGCGCTGGTGATCGGCATGGCGCCCGAGGGTTCGCCCAGCCTCGCCGACGATCCCGCCGGCTTCCGCGCGCTGGTCGCGCGGCTCTGGTCGGGTAAGCCGGTGACCCAGCTCGGGCAGGGCAGGGTGGTCGCCAGCCGCGCCCCCGAAACCGCGCTCGCCGCGGCCGGGATCGGTCCCGATGTCAGCGTCGCCGGGCCGCAACCCGACAGCGATTATCTGTTCGTCCACCGCAAGCTCGACGATGGCGACGTCTATTATGTCAACAACCGCCGGCCGCGCGCCGAGCGGATCGAGGCGCGCTTCCGCGTCACCGGCCGCCAGCCCGAGATCTGGCGGGCGATGACCGGCGCCGCCGAACCGGTCTCCTACCGGATCGAGGGCGGCGAGACCGTGATCCCGATCGAGGCCGGCCCTGAGGACGCCTTCTTCGTGGTCTTCCGCAAGCCGGCAACGGCGACGTCGGCCATCGTGCAGGCGCCGCAACTGCACCCGGTGGCGACGCTCGATGCGCCATGGACCGTCGCGTTCCAGCCCGGGCGCGGCGCGCCGGCGGGCACGGTGCTGCCGGCGCTCGCACCGCTCGAGCGCAGTGCCGATGCGGGAATACGCTATTTCTCGGGCATCGCGACCTACACCACCCGCTTCAGCCTGCCGAAGGCGGTGAAGCCGGGGCAGGCGCTGTGGATCGATCTGGGGCAGGTCGGCGACGTCGCCGAGATACGCGTCAACGGCCAGCCCGCCGGCACCGGCTGGTTCGCGCCCTATCGGATCGACATCGGCAAGCTGGTCAGGCGCAGCACCAACGATCTCGAGGTCCGCGTCGCCAATCTCTGGGTCAACCGCCTGATCGGCGACCAGCAGCCGGGGGCGACCAGGATCACCTTCACCGCGGCGCCGACCTACCGGCCCGACGCGCCGCTGCGGTGGTCGGGGCTGATCGGGCCGGTGCGGTTGATGGCGGGGGAGTAAGGAGGGGGCGGTACGGGGTGCGGGTTTGATACGGGCCGTGTCTGTGCTTTCGCTTCCGAATCCGGCCGTTGCGGCACTCCCGGCATGATCCCAAGACCGGGGTGCTGGCTATTTTCGCATGAGATGCCGACGCCGGGCGTCAAATGTCTTGGAACGGTGGTCTGCGCTTAGGCTGTTTTCAGTGCGGCGACGCCGTGAGCGGCCCCTCAAGTCCGACATCGGCACTGCACCGATTCATGATGGCAATGATTTCACCAGGGTCTCGATCGAGGTCCGTCAACGCAATCGATCCGGACATATTGCCAGCTCGAAAAACTAGTTCGTCGTTCGAACCCCGTTGAACTCGCTCAAACATGAGTTCCGTCCAGAGGAACACGGCCAAATTTCCTCGCCAATCTCTTGTCGACATTCCTCGATCGTCGACGATCATAATCGGGGTGCGGTCGCTAAATTGGCGACGCTTTCTCAGGAGCGTCGACCAAAACATCAACGGGATGAGCCATGATAGAATCGCGACAATCCACAGTGCGTACTGATCCGCCATGTCTCCACGCTGCGCGGGATCGATGACGGTGACGATGCTCGCAGCCGAGAGACCAAGCGCCAGCAACGTTGCCACGGCCGACCAGAAATATTCGCCGGTTCGCGGTGGTCGCCCCCAACGAAATTGATGTCTGTCCATGGTGCGAGATCAGTACGGTATGCCAAGCGACGGAGCAACGGCGGCTAACCGCAGGTGGATTTTTCCGTTACTCTCGATCACGAATCCCAGAGCCTGGTTCAATCATCCTATCCGATGGGCGACAGGTGGCCGCCACGCGGGAATTGTTTATGCTTAGGCCGCCAAGCAAGAACGTGTGATTTATGTGCGCGGGAACGACCGCGTCTCAGTTCGGACAGGACAGGCTTGCGACATAGTGATGCGTGCCGTCAGGGAAATGATCTTCAAGCTGGAGGGTCGGACCAGACTTCCAGTCGAAATGTGACCTCTCGATAATCGCTTATGCGGTCCGCCGTCACGTCTATGGGAGGGCCATTTGTAAGCTGATGTTTGGCGGCTGGCCCTGATGAATGCCCGCTTGTGGCGAGGCATCTGAAACTCGGTCTTGCGCAGACCGGCAATGTAGTCGCATCGCTGCATGCGGGGAGAGCGCCATGAACTATTACGAGGTACTGGGCGTAGATCGCGGAGCGGATCGGGAGGTTATCGACGCTGCCTTTCGCGCGATGATGCGCCGCTACCACCCTGATATCTTCGTTGGACCGAAGGCGGAAGCCGAGCGTGGCACCAAGCAACTGAGCGAGGCCTATGCCGTCCTGCGCAATCCCGAGCGCCGGCGCGCCTATGACGCGACATTCGGACCCGCCACACCGTCACCGCCGCCGGTCTTCGAGACCTTGCCCAATCCTCGCTCCGGTCGGGCCATTCTGCGCGGCAAGCTGGCACTGGCCGGCGCGGCGGCAGTCGCCGCGCTCGCTGTCGTCATCTATCTCAACCGGCCAAGTGCCCCGGTTCTGGTTGCGCCGGTCGAGACGACCGAAGCGGCTGGTTTGCCCGCGGAGCCGGTTCCAACGCCGCCCCCGACACCTGAGCCCTCACCATCTCCGACCCTGGTCGCGGGATGTCGCGGCATCGCCTGTCGGGTGATGACGCCATTTGGATGGAGTGGGATCGAAGCGGGCGTTACCACCGACAGCGCCCAACGGGCATCGGGCATGAAGATCCGCGACGATGGCCATTATACCGAGGCAGGCGACGGAACCTGTCTCACCTATGAAGTGATCGGCGGCCCGAAGAATCTGCAGATGCTGGTCGAGAGCGGTGTGGTGACGACCGTTGAGGCCTATTTCGATCCGACGGCGCCCGTGTTCATGACCGATCGTGGTGTCAAGCTCGGCGACCCGGAATCCGGGGTCCGTAAGGCGTATAGAGACCTCAAGCAGCTCCCCGACATTTATTCCGAACCACCTGACAAGAAGCTGTTTTACTATGAGCCGGGGGGCGAGCGCGGCATAAAATTCTCGATCAGCGGCGGCAAGGTCACTGGCATTTCGGTCGGCTCGCGCAGCATCGAATATGTCGAGGGCTGCCTCTAGATCACGGCTAGTCCGGCTGGCTCATTTCGCGGCGAATCTGGCGAAGCGCCGTGGAAACGCGGCGCGGGTCGTCGATGAGCACGGGCGCCGGCGTTATCTTCCTCAAGCATGAGATCTGGTCTGGCATAAGGCCGCAAGCAGGCCCTTCGGATACCTCGGTCAGTTGAACGAATGGCACCTTTGACGGCTTGTGACCCCGAGAGCGGACAGGCCGCTTCCGCTCCCATGGCGGTCGACATTGTTTCATAGGGTGACGTCTGCCTTTGCCCGATTGGGCATCAAAAGCGGACAGTCCTGATCGTCCCGCCAAAGCAACCGCTTCTCCTTTACGAAGCGGCGGCTTCGCAGGCCCCCTTTCGCCGCTACCCCAGCGATCGCGACACCGCCCTTATTCCATCACAGCAACGACTCGATCTTGCTCAGCAAGATATGGTTGCGGAACGGCTTGGTCAGGAATTCGGTGTCGGGTCGGAGCCGTCCGACCGGGATCGGCGCGCCCGAGATCAGCAGCACCGGCAGATGCGGCCAGCGCTGGCGGACCTCGTTCTCGAGGTCGAGCCCGTCGATCTCGCCGGGCATGTCGATGTCGCTGACGACGATGTCGTAGCCCGGATCCTGCGCGATCATGTCGAGCGCGCTGCGGCCGTCGAGTGCGGTGGCGATCGACCAGCCCTGGTCGGCGAGCCCGGCCTGGAGGACGTGGAGCACCGCGACATTGTCGTCGACCAGCAGCACCGAAAGCCGGTTGCCCGAGCGGGCGACCGCGGGGGTGCCGACCTCGTCCTCGACCGGGAGCGGCGCGTCGCTGGCGGGGATGAAGATGGTGACGCAGCTGCCGCAGCCGGCTTCGCTGTGGAGCTGGACGAAGCCGCCCGACTGGCGCGCGAAGCCATAGACCTGCGAGAGGCCAAGGCCGCTGCCGCCGCTGTCGGTCTTGGTGGTGAAATAGGGATCGAACGCCCGCTCCACGATCTCGGGCGGCATGCCGCTGCCGTCGTCGGCGACCGCGATCGTGACATAGTCGCCGGGCGGACTGCCGGTGCCGACCAGCGCGTCGCCGTCGAGCTGCCGCCGCGCGGTCGAGATGGTGATGAGCCCGCCTGCCGGCATCGCATCGCGGGCGTTGACGACGAGGTTGAGCAGCGCCGCCTGGAAATGGGTGGTGTCGACATGGACGATCGGCGCATGGGCGCCGAAATCGAACATGAACTCGATCGACGCCGGCACCGCCCGCCGCAACAGGCTTTCGAATTCGGCGATGATCCGGTTGATGTCGGCCAGCGTCGGGGTGAGCGTCTGCTTGCGCGCGAAGGCGAGCAGGCGCGCGGTGAGGCTGGCGCCCGACTGGGCGGCGGCGAGCGCGGTGGCGGCGAGATCCTTCTGCCGGCCTTCGCCGGCCGGGGCGGCGATCAGGTCGAGATTGCCGATGATCACCGTCAGCAGATTGTTGAAGTCGTGGGCGAAGCCGCCGGTGAGCTTGCCTAGCGCCTCCATCTTCTGTGACTGGTAGAGCGCCTCCGAGGTGCTGTGGTGGTCGGCGATCTCGCGGGTCAGCCGGCCGTTGATGTTGTTGAGTTCGACCGCACGATATTCGAGCGCGAATTTGAGCGCGAGCGTCCGCCCGAACTCCTTGCTGAACAGGATCGCGGTGAAGCTGGTGACGCCGATGAAGGCCAGCGTCATGATGCCTGCCGCCCCCGCCTGGAAATTGCCCTGGAACAGCAGGCTGAGCGCCAGCGGCAGGCAGGCGGGCAAAGTGAAGGCGAAGGCCGAGGGCAGATGCGCGGCATGGAGCGAGGCGGCGCCTGCGCACATCCCGCCGATCGCGAACGCCCATAGCCACTGGTCGATGCTGGTCTCGCCCATGATCAACAGCGAGCCGATCCCCCACAGCAGCCCCGATGCGAACGATCCCGACACCGAGACGCGCTGCCAGTAGCGTGCCCAGCCGCGATCGCGGGGCGATCGATCGGCACGGTACCCCAGATAGAAAATGGCGCGGACCAGCGACAGGCTCGCGACCAGCGCCAGCCAGATCCAGGCGCTCCGCGCATATTCCTCGCGTTCGATGACGATGACGATGAGCGCGGCGTTGAGCAGGCTGACGATCGCGACCCCGGGCAGACGCGAGAAGATCGAAGACAGTCGCTCCGTGAGGACACGGACCTGATCGACAGACGACAGGATGTCCGCCATTGCACTCTCCAGCGAGTCTGCTTTGTGTTATTCGTTCTTCAATAGGCCTTGTCGTGCGCGGTTGCGCCCGGTGCGATATCGGGCATCGGCGCAACTTGTATCAGGATGCGACACTGCGCCGCCCGGCGCGGTCCCGCAAGCGATGCTTTCGCAATCGATCGCAGTTTGTGGGACGGACGGCTGCGGTCCGTCGATCGGCGTCAGGCGGTGATCGCGCGGGTGAAGATCGGAGCGCCCTGTACGCGGCGGGCGCGGGCGAGCGCGCGCAGATGCGCGCGGATCGCGGCGCGGGTCGGGATGCTGGACGGATCGATGGCGGGGAACGGATCGGACATGGCGGTTTCCAGGGCAGTTGGGATGGCCGCCTCATGGCCCCTGCGGTGGATCGCGTGAAACGAGGAAATCCGCTTACACTGATCGGGATTGCGTGCGCCCGTGTTCGATGGGTCGCGATTTAACCCGCACGCTTGACCGGTGCCGGACCATCGCATTAGCATGTCATAATATAATGCATAATATCACAATGTGATATATAACGAGGGGAGAGCGGCGATGACCGAGATCAGCGGCAAGGCGGCGGTCGTGACCGGTGGAGGCAGCGGGATCGGCATGGGGCTCGCCAAGGCGCTCGCCGCGCAGGGCGCCGCGGTCGCGGTCGCCGACATCCTCCTCGACAAGGCGCAAAAGGTTGCCGACGAGATCGTCGCGGCCGGCGGAACCGCCGTGGCGCTTCCTTGCGACGTTTGCGAGCGCGGGTCGATCGCCGCGATGAAGGCGGCGGCCAACGCCGCGATCGGGCCGATTCAGCTGGTCTTCGCCAATGCCGGGGCGACCTCGTTCACCCGGCTGATGGACATGTCCGACGACGATGTCGACTGGATCATCCAGGTCAATCTGATGGGGGTGATGTCCACCACCCGCGCCTTCCTGCCCGACATGATCGCCGCCGGCGGCGGACATATCGTCGCGACCGCGTCGATGGCTGGGCTGCTGCCGGGCTGGATTCCGGTCCATGTTCCCTATTCGGCCGCCAAGGCGGGGATCATCGGCATGATGATGAACCTCGCGCTCGAACTTAAGGACTATGACATCCACACCACCAGCTATTGTCCGGGCGCGGTGGCGTCGGGGATGAAGGCGAATAATGGCCGCTATCGCCCCGCGCGCTTCGGCGGGCCCGAACCCGATGCCGAGGTGCAGATCGCCGAAGGCTCGCTCAAGCATGACGCGCTCAAATTCTACCACCCCGAGGCGATCGCGCCGATGGTGCTGCGCGGGGTCCGCGACAACCGGCCCTTCGTCTTCGACCATGCCGACCAGCGCCGCTTCTTCCGCGAAACCTATGCCGATATCGTCGAGGCCTGTTACGACGATATCGAAGATTGGGAGCGCGAGCATGGCCTTCCCGATGCGAATGCGACCGGGCCGGTCCTGCTGTAAGATCAACGGTCCTCAGCTTTGACCCGTTCGTGTCGAGCGCAGTCTAGACACGTTGCGCTGGTGGCACGTGTCTCGACTGCGCTCGACACGAACGGAGAAGGGGAGTCAGGGATTTCGCCCGTTGCTATAATACCGCCAGCTTGCCGAGCGATCGGTCCGGGATTATAGGACCACTGTCGAAAAAGGCAGACTTGGTGTGGTCCAGCCCAGGTCCTTCCGGCAACGGAAGCTCTGACGATGCTTAATGCATGAGTCCCACGACGAACATCGGCCGCCTCCGGGCGTCCGCCGTTCGTCCGTGTGGTTGTCGAGATGACGAACTGCTCCGGCCGGACGGCACAGGGAGTAGATCATGTCCTTGCCCTTTTCGGTCCTTCATGACGTCGTGATCGCCGGCGCCGGCCCGGTCGGCCTGTTTCTCGCTTGCGAACTGCGTCTGGCCGGTTGCTCGGTGCTGGTGCTCGAACAGGCTCCGGATCCCGCGTCGCCGCTCAAACGCCTGCCGTTCGGGATACGCGGTCTCTCGGCGCCGACCATCGAAGCCTTCTACCGCCGCGGGTTGCTCGACGACATCGCCGGCCCGCGATCCGCCGCGGCGGGCGCGCACTGGACGCAGCAGCGGCGCGCGCCGGGCGGCCATTTCGCCGGCATCCCCTTCCATCATGACCGCATCGACGACGCCCGATGGCGCTATCGCCTGCCGAGCCCGGCGGGCACCAGCCTGGCGATCGAGATGGAACGGCTCGAGGCGGTGCTCGCGACACGGGCACAGGCGATGGGCGCGGAGATCCGACGCAGCTGCGCGGTCGAAGGCTTCGACCCGTCCGATGAGCAGGTCGCGGTCCACGCCGGTGGGGAGGTGTTCCGCGGGCGCTGGCTCGTCGGCTGCGACGGCGGCCGCAGCATCGTCCGCAAGGCCGGCGGCTTCGATTTCGTCGGCACCGATCCCGAATTCACCGGCTATTCGGTCCAGGTCGCACTCGCCGATCCGGACGGCCTCGCGTCTGGGCGCCATTATACGCCGACCGGCATGTACAGCTATCAAAAGCCCGGCACGATCGCGATGGTCGACTATGATGGCGGCGCGTTCCACCGCGCCGGGGCGATCACCCGCGACCATGTCGAAGCGGTGCTGCGGCGGATTTCGGGCGTCGAAGTCGTCGTGACCGCGCTCGATCTTGCCACGACCTGGGTCGATCGCGCCCGCCAGGCGACCGCCTATCGCCGGGGCCGCGTGCTGCTGGCGGGCGATGCCGCGCATATCCATTCGCCGCTGGGCGGGCAGGGGCTCAACCTCGGGATCGGCGACGCGATGAACCTCGGCTGGAAGCTGGCGGCGACCCTGCGCGGCGATGCGCCGGCCGATCTGCTCGACAGCTATGTGCGCGAGCGCCATCCGGTGGGCGCCGCGATCCTCGACTGGTCGCGCGCCCAGGTCGCGCTGATGCGCCCGAGCCCGAGTTCGCGCGCGCTCGAGGCGATCGTCCGCGACCTGATCGATACCCGCGACGGCGCGACCTATTTCGCCGAGCGGGTGTGGGGCCTTTCGCTCCGCTACGATCTCGGCGGTGGCCATGATCTGGTCGGCCGCAGCGTTCCCGACTTCGCATTGGCCGACGGGACGACGCCCGGCGATCTGCTCCGCGACGGTCGCGGGCTGTTGCTCGACTTCGAAGCCGATGCGCCGCTTCGCGCGATCGCCGGCCGCTGGCGCCATCGGATCGACTATGTCGCCGGCGATGCCAGGGATCGGCTGGGGTTGCGCGCCGTGCTGATACGCCCCGATGGGGTCGTCGCCTGGGTCGCCGAGACGATGGCCGATCATGAGTGCGTCGCATGGGCGATGGCGCGGTGGTCCGGCGACCCTGAAACCGCATGATCGATCCACCGGCGGAACAGCATGAAATGCCGGCGCGTTCCCGACCGATGCTCCGCGCCGTCAGGATCAGACCGGGCGGCGCGCGACGAAGGCCCTGAAACCCGGACGAAAAGGCGATCGAAGATGGAATTCACACCCGAAGGCGGCGCCTTTCTCGTCGATGTCCCGACCGTCGGCCAGGAATGGGGCGTCAATATTCCGTGGGACGTCGCCGCGGCCGGCTGGAAAGCAGATGGCGGCGAGGGAGCGCCCAGCCAGGACCAGTTGAAGGCATGGCTGCAGGACAATCAGGAACGCTTCGTGGCGATGATCGCGTCGCGCGCCGATCCCGATATCGGCTCCGGGCAGGAGGCGGACGACCCGCGCGTGCTGGCGGCCGAGGAACTCCGGCACATCTGATCGATCGTCATGGGATATAAGCCGGCATGAGGCCGGTGGAGAGAGGCGGGGCGCCGCCCATGCGATCGGCTTCGGCACGGCGATATCCGACAGGTTCATGTCTTAAATTTTGACAGTAATCGCATAATATCGTTGAATATCGCGGAGATCAGTCAGGCGGGGTTAGGGTCATGCCGATCGGCCGTCACTGTGCTGTTGCGCTGTCGCTCGGCCTGCTCGGGACGAGCGCTGCCCATGCCCAGGCGAGCGGCCCCGATATCGTCGTGAAAGCGAGCCCCGCACCGGCGCCGGTGGCGAAGAAGGGCACATGGCGGCGCGCCGAGGCCGATCATGTCGCCGTGACCAGCAACGGCAGCGAGACCGAGCTGTTGCGGGTCACCACCGCCCTCGAAAGGCTGCATCAGCTCATGTCGCGGCTCTATCGCGGCGGCGACGACGGCGACGAGGCCGTCAAGCTGCAGGTGATCCTGCTCGGTTCGTCGGACTTCTACAGGAAGATGGGCCTTCGCAATATGCGGGCGGAGGAGGGGCCTTTCGCGCGAAGCTTCGTCGGCGAGCGCTATTATGATCCGCGCGACGATGGCGAGATACTCGCGGTCGCGCGTACCGATCAGATGATCAGGCTCAACACCCCGCTCGCCGCCAGCCAGGACTGCGACGACGCGATGGCCGCAGGCGCGGCCGACTGCATGGGTCTTCCCTATCATCCGCCGATGGCGCGGGACTGGGAAACGGTGCTCTATTCGGCCTTCGCCGAGCATTTCCTGCGGGTCTATGCGCCAGTGCCGTATCCGCGCTGGTATCTCGATGGGGTCGGGGCGCTGTTCTCGACGATCGACGTCAGGCGCGACGGGACGCTCGACTATGCGCGTGCGCCGCTCGACTATAAGGGCGTGTTTCGATCCTATGGCACGCTCAAGGTCGGCGACGTGCTGACCGGCCGCTATCTCGTCGCACCGTCGACCAAGATGGTATGGACGCCCTATCATGCCTGGCTGCTCGCCCATTATTTCCTGTTCTCCGACCTGAAGCCCGAACGGGGCCGACAGTTCGCGCATTATATGGCGGCCATTCGCCAGGGTGTGCCGATGGCCGAGGCCGCCAGGGGATTTGGCGACATGCTCCGGCTCCAGCGCGAGATCGAACGTTATGCTGGGCGTCCGACCTGGTTCGCCCGGGCCGATCCGCCGACGATCCCGGTGCAGGATCCGCGGGTCACGCTGCTTGCGGAGGGCGCGGGGATCGCGATCGAAGCGAAGCTGGCGCTCGGTGCCGGCATGGATGCGTCCGAGCAGGCGGCCGATCCGGCCTGGCTCGTTACGCTGCGCGCCAGCGTCGGCCAGCTTCCCTATGATGCCGAGACGGCGCTGACCCTGGCCGAGGCGGAATGCCGTATCGGTCATGCCGACGCGTGCCTGGCGGCGGCGGAGCGCGTGCTGGCGAAAAGCCCCGACGACGTCCGGGGGCTGGCTTGGAAGGGCATCGCCCAGACCGATCGCGCGATTGCCGGCCCCGCCGCCGACCGTTCGGCCGGGCTGGCTGCCGCCCGCGCGACGATCGGGCGTGCGGTCGCGCTCGACGGCCGGGCGCCGCTGCCGACGATCGCCTGGTTTCAAAGCTTCACCAAAGCGGGCGAGCCGGTTCCGGACCAGGGCCTGATCGGCATGGCCAACGTCATCCGCCAGGTCCCGGCGGCGCCAGGGCCGCGACTCTATCTGGGCGAGGAACTGGTCCGTCAGGGCAAGGTCGATCTCGCCCGCCGGCTTCTCCATCCGATGCTGCTCGGTAGCGACAACTCCCCCGAGAAGGCGAAAGCGGAGAGTTTGCTGGTAAGCTCGATCGGCGAGGCCGGTCGGCAGGATGGTGGGGCGCACCGGCGCGAGGCGGTAGCCGGCAATCTTTGGTAAACCGGCGCCTGCTATCGTCTCCTGTGCGAAAGGCGAATTGCGTGGAGCGCCGAGCGGGTATAGTCGGGATATGGGGTTCAGGTGCGTAAACAGGGTGATGATATGAAGCGTCATGGTCTCGCGACGATCGCCACGATGGCGCTGGGGCTGGCGATCGCGCATCCGCTCCCTGCCGCGGTCACGATCTCGATCGAAGCTGCCAGGGTCATGGCGACGACGATCTCGGGCTATACGCTGGGCCTCGCCAATCTCGACAGCGCGACCAACGGCCTGCCCACGGTCGCCTTTGCCGGCTCGCCGATCACCGGTTCCACCACCAGCGGCTTCGTCAACATCTATGACGCCAATGTCTTCGGCGGCGCCGGCGGCACCGGCCGGTTCGGTTCGGTGACCGGACAGGCGACGATCCAGCTGTCGTCGGCGGTGAACTATTTCGGGCTGTGGGGCTCGGCGCTCGACGGCCAGAACACGGTGGCGCTCTATTCGAACGACACGCTGGTCGGCAGCTATGCGCTGCAGTCGATCCTCGAGGCATCGCCGGGATTCAACAGTGGCTATCGCGGCAACCCGGTCGGCGGCGGCAATAGCGGCGAAGAATATGCCTTCTTCAATTTCGTCAGCGATACGCCGTTCAACCGGGTCGGGCTGATCCAGAATGCCGGTGGCGGGTTCGAATTCGACAATCTGACGATCGGTACCGCGCTGGTATCCGCGACCCCCGAGCCGTCGACCTGGGCGATGCTGCTGCTCGGCTTCGGCGCGATCGGCTATTGCCTGCGCGCGAAGCGGAATGCGGGCCAGGCGGTGAACGTCTGATCCGTATTTTTTAGCGTAAGCTAATGTAATAAACCACTGGTTTGGCGTATTTTTAAGTGGGCAGGCTGCCTTATGCGGCCCGACGCGCACCTGCCGCGACCCGTGCCTGCAGCGCATGAACCGGCGAGGCCGAAGGACGGTCGAGCCGGAAGCGGGCGACCTCGCGAGACAGGGCGTCGGCCTCGACCGCCAGGCTGCGCGCGGCGGCGGTCGCTTCCTCGACCATCGCGGCATTTTGCTGGGTGACCCCGTCCATGTCGGCGACCGCGGTGTTGACCTGCTGCAGGCCAGTCGCCTGCTGTTCGGCCGAATGGGCGATAGTCGACACCAGCATGTCGATCTGGCCGATGCGGTCGATGATCCGGTTCAGCGCCTTGCCGGTCTCGCTGACCAGCTCGACCCCGGCATTGACCTGGTTCGACGAGGCGGTGATCCGGGTCTTCACATCCTTGGCGGCGTCGGCCGATCGCTGCGCGAGCGCGCGTACTTCGGACGCCACCACCGCGAAGCCCTTGCCGGCATCGCCGGCGCGGGCGGCCTCGACCCCGGCGTTGAGTGCGAGCAGGTTGGTCTGGAACGATATCCCGTCGATCACCGCGATGATCTCGCTGATCTCGATCGACGAGCGTTCGATCCCACCCATCGCCTCGACCGCGCGCCGCACCACCTCGCCCGACTGCTCGGCATCGATCCGCGCCTCGCTCACCACCGCGTTCGCCTGGACTGCGCGCTCGGAGGTCTCGCGCACCGTCGCGGTGATCTCCTCCATCGCCGCGGCGGTCTCCTCGAGGCTCGCCGCCTGCTGTTCGGTGCGGCATGACAGGTCGTCGGATGCTTGGCGGATGTCGCCGGCGCCGTTGGTGATGCTGGTGGCGGTGGCGGCGACCGAGCCCATGGTCGCGGCGACCGCGTCCATCGCCCCGTTGAAATCGCTCTTGAGCTTGGCGAACGGCCCCGCGAGATCGGCATCGATCCGGGCGGTGAGATCGCCCTTGGCAAGCGCATCGAGGCCGGCGCCGACGCTGTCGACGATGATCGTCGTCTGCTGCTGCTTGGCCTGCTCGGCGGCGGCGAGCTGGTCGCGCAAGCCGATCACCGACGTCGTCAGCCGGCCGACCTCGTCGCGGCGGTCCTCGACCGTCATCGCGACGTCGAGTTTGCCGCCGGCAATCTCGCCGATCGTGCCCGCGAGCTGGTTGAGCGGGCGCGACACCAGCCGCACCATCAGCGCCATGACCCCGCCGACGACGAGGAACGCGACGCCGACCGCGGCGGCGATCAGCAGCTGCGCATCGGCATAGCTTTGCTTCGCCTCGCGTTTGGCCTCGGCTTCCTGCGCCTTGAACAGCGCGCGGATATCCTTGATCTCACTGGTCAGCGCGTTGCTATGCTCCTTGATCCGCAGCAGCCCCGCCGAGGCGGCGCCGTCGTCGCCGGCGCGCGACAGTTGCAGGATCTGCTCGTCGAGGCCGAAGATGATCGCCAATATCCCGTCGGCGCGGGCCATCGCGGCCTTCGCCTCGGGCGAGGTCACCAGCTTGGTCAGCTCTTCCTTCGCCTCGACCACCGCCTGTCGCGCCTCGGCGACATTGGTGTCGGCGACGCCGAGCTGGCCCGGGCCGGCGGCGATGTGCCGGTACATGCTGGTGCGATAGCCCTGGAAATTCGCGTCGAGCCGTCCGAGCGACACCGCCTTGGGCAAGCGATTGTCGGCGAAGGCGGCGATGCTGCGGTTCATCGTCGACAGCTTGACCACCGCGAGCCCGCTCAACGCCAGGATGACGAGCAGACAGGCCCCGAACGCCACGAGCAATTTTCCGGACAGCGGCAAGTTCTTCATGGTCGCACCCCAGCTGGCGGTCCGGACGCCAGCGTTCCGAACCGAATATTCGTAAGATTGACGTAAGAACTAGCCGCAGAAGGTTGAGATTTGCTCAATATCGCAGGGAGTTGACCGGGTTGACCTTAGACGATAGTCCAACATCCCGGCTCTATAGGGGCTATAGCGCACCCTCGATCGCCATCGCCGCGAGCGGATCGCCGAGCCATAGCGATGCGCCTGAGCGGCCGGCGTCGCGCAGCAGCGCGCCGATCGGCGGCCGGCGGTCGGCGACGATGCGTTCGCTCGGGCCGACCACGACGATCGTTCCGACCGGCCGGCCGGCGGTCTCGAGCAAAGGCGCCGCGATCGCGACCGATCCGGGGACGATCTCGCCGTCGTTGACGGCATAGCCGCGTGCGCGGGTGCGCGCGAACTCGTCGAGGAGCGCGGGCGAGGGCGGTGCGCCGAGCAGCGCGGCCTGCCCGGCGGCATCGAGATAGGGCAGGAACGCCTTGGCGGTGGCGCTGCCCTCGATCGGGACGGTCATCCCGACCGGCGGCACGATCCGCAGCACATGGCGGCTTTCGATCGCGTCGAACACCAGGAAGCGGTTCTGGTGGGGCAGCGTCAGATAGACGGTCTCGCCGGTGTCGGCATGGAGCCGTTCGAGCAGCGGCCGCAGCCGGTGGCGCAGGCTGTGGCTGCTGTGCGGCGGCCGTGCGAGCGACAGCATGTGCAGGGTCAGTTCCCATTGCCCCTTCGATCCGGGCACCGCGCGGATCCAGCCGGCATCGGCCAGCGTCATCAGGTCGCGCTGGACCGCGCTCTTGTCGGCGGCGAGTTCGCGCGCGAGCGCGCTGACCCCGATCGGCTGAAGCCGCGACACCAGCTCGAACACCGACAACATCCGGGTGGCACTCGAACTCCGCTTGACCGCCATGCCGGCTCCCCATAACATGTCACTATATAAGAATATAGATTACTATGTAACATGATGGCGCGTGTCAATGAAGCGCCGGCCGGGAGAGCGATCATGGCAAGCATCGACATATCACCATTGCAGCAGGGGCTGTCGTTCGGCGTGCGCATCGGGGGCGTTACCCTCGACGCGGCTCGGGACCCCACGATACGGCAGCAGATCTTCGCGGCCTTCGAAGACCATGGCATGATCGTCTTCGCCGATGTCGAGCCGTCGAACGCGATGCAACTCGCGCTCAGCGATATTTTCGGGCCGCTCAAGGAGCATCCGGTCAAGGGGATCGCCCGGGTCGATGCCGACAATCTTCCGGGGGTGGTCGAGATCCGTAACAAGGCCAATGCCGGCGGGGTCGTCGAGACCGGCGGCAAGCGGCTGTCGCACTGGCTGCCGTGGCATTTCGACCATTGCTATAATGACGAGCTCAACCGCGCCGGGATATTGCGCGCGACCGAGATCGTGCCCGAAGGCGGGATCACCGGTTTCGCCGACGGCATCGCGATCTACCGGGCCTTTCCCGAGGCGCTGAGGGCGCGGATCGAGGGATGCGAGATCCTCTACACGCTCAACCTCGTCTACGCGCTCAACCGCTTCGGCATGCCGAAGGATCTGGTCGAGCTGGTCGAAAAGCCCGGCGCCCGCGCGGTGATGGAGGAAGCCAAGGCGATGCCGCGGGCGATCCACCCCGCGGTGTGGACCCGCGCGACCGGCGAGAAGGTGCTGCACGTCTCGCCGTGGATGTCCGAAGGCATTGTCGGGCGCGAGGATGCCGAGGGCGACGCGCTGCTCGAGGAGGTCTGCCAGACGGTCAACGCGCTCGCGGCCACCCACAGCTATCATCATCGCTGGAAGGCCGACGAGATGCTGATCTGGGACAATTGGCGGATGTTGCACTCGGTGTCGGGTCATGACCCCGCCTTCGGCCGGACGATGCAGCGCACGACGATCAAGGGCGATTATGGGCTCGGCCGCTTCGAGGGCGAACGTGCCGGCGGCGCGCTGCTCGAAATGACCGTTTGAGGGGGACGGAGCCGTGGCGCGGATCGAGGTTTGCGGGATCGGGATCGATTATGAATTTCTCGGCGCCCAGGATGCGCCGACGGTCGTGCTCACCCCGGGCGGGCGCTATCCGCGCGATACGCCGGGGGTGCCCCAGCTCGGCCAGGCGCTCGCCGCCGGCGGTTATCGGGTGCTGCTGTGGGACCGGCCCAATTGCGGCGCGTCGGACGTCAGTTTCGACGGGGCCAGTGAATCGGCGCTCCATGCCGACACGCTCGCCGGGCTGGTCGATGCGCTCGGGATCGACCGCTTCGCGCTGGCGGGCGGGTCGGCGGGGTCGCGCATCTCGCTGCTGACCGCGGCGCGGATGCCCGAACGGGTGGCGAAGATGTTCATCTGGTGGATCAGCGGCGGCGCGATCTCGCTCGCCCAACTCGCGGCCTATTATTGCGGCGACGCCGCGATCGCCGCGGCGCGCGGCGGGATGGAGGCGGTCGCGGCGCTGCCCGGCTTCGCGCAGCAGATCGCCCGCAATCCGCGCAACCGCGACCTGATCCTGCGCTGGGATGCCGATGCGTTCATCGATCGGATGCAGCTCTGGGCGCAGGCCTATGCCTATTCGGACGTCTCGCCGGTGCCGGGGATCTCGGACGACCGGATCGCCGCGCTGACGATGCCGGTGGTCGTCCTGCGCAGCGGCAAGAGCGACGTCAGCCATACCCGACGGACCAGCGAACAGGTCGCGGCGCTGCTGCCCGATGCCCGGCTGCTCGATCCGCCCTGGCCCGACCAGGAATGGAACAATTGCAGCCTGATCCCGAACGAACCCGGCCGCGGCCGGTTCGAACGCTGGCCGCTGCTCGCGCCGATGATCCTGGAGTTTCTTGGAGAGTCGGGGGCTTAAATTCGGAGGAGAGATGCAGGATTTGGTCGGGAGTCATTCCCGCTCGACGATCTCGAGCTCGCAGTCGATCTCGCCTTCCTCATCGCCCTCGCAGGGGGTGAAGCTGGCGCTGATGTCGAAGACCGTGCCGCCCTCGCGGCCCTGTTCGCGGTCCCAGACCCGCACCGCGCCGCCGATCCATTCGCCGCCGCTCTTTTCGATCAGCTCCTGGGCGAAGCCGGCGGCCGCGTCTTCGGGCGTCGTCGCGCCGAGCATGACCGAAGGCTCCGCCGCGTCGTCGTCGAGCGCAGCCCAATATCCGATACGCATGCCTGTCTCCCGTCGCGCCGTTGCCGGCCTGCCGTCCATCGTGCGGCGCAGGCGGCTTGGCAAGTCCCGGCTTTGGCGTTGACGGGCATTGCCGATTTTATGATACAATATAGTTCATAAATATCCGCTGCGGTTCGCCGGGGCGGCGAGCCGGCAGGGGGATGATGTTATGAACGCGGATCGGGTGGTGGTGGTGACCGGGGGAGCATCGGGGATCGGGCTGGGGATCAGCCGCCGCTTCGCCGAAACCGGGCACAAAGTGGCGATGCTCGATCGCGACGCCGCGGCGCTCGACCGCGAGGCCGCCCGGCTGCGCGACGCCGGCGCCGATATCCTCGCGCTCGCGGTCGACATCGCCGATCGCGATGCGGTCGACACCGCTTATGCGACGATCCGCGCGCGGCTGGGGCCGGTCGCGATCGTCGTCGCCAATGCCGGGATATCGGGATCGCAGGACTTCGTGACGATGACGCTCGCGACCTGGCAGCGGATGATCGACATCAATTTGACCGGGGTGTTCAACAGCATCCAGCCGGCGGTGCCCGACATGATCGCGCGCGGCTGGGGGCGGATCGTCACCATCGCGTCGCAGGCCGCCCAGTCGGGCGCGCCCGACCGCGCCCATTATGCCGCGGCGAAGGGCGGGGTGATCGGACTGACCAAGGCGCTGGCGATGGAGCTCGCCCGGCACGGCATCACCGTCAACACCATCCCGCCGGCGCTGGTCGCGACCCCGCTGATGGAGCGCGAAACCGCCAGCGGCGAATTTCCCGGGGTCGATATCGTCGCGCGGATGATCCCGATCGCGCGCGCCGGCACCCCCGACGATATCGCCGACGCCTGCGAATTCCTCTGTTCGGATAAGGCCGGCTACATCACCGGCCAGCAGATCAACGTCAATGGCGGCATGTATATGTAGCAGGGCGACGCTGTCACCGTCGTGTCATTACGGATGCGATTTCGATTGCGCAGATGATACCCGCAGGTCGATAGGGAGGACATGAATATCGTCCTCGCCACCGCTTCCCTCCGGACGCGCCCGTGGCTTGGCTATGCGATCGCGGTGCTGGCGGCGCTGCTCGTCGTCGGACTCCGGCTGGCGCTGCGCGACACGATCACCGGCTTTCCCTTCCTGATGCCGTTCGTCGCGGTGACGCTGGTCGCGTTCATCGGCGGGCCGCGCGCCGGGGTGCTGACCGCGGTGATCGCCGGCCTGCTCACCAAATATCATTTCATCGCACCGGTCGGAACGCTCGCGCTGGACTGGCGCGCGGGCGCGGCCGCGCCGATCCTCTACGCGCTGCTGTGCGCGATGATCATCGCGCTGATCCGCAGCATCCTGATCGCCTTCGCCCAGCAACAGCGCAGCGAGGCGGCGTTGCGCGCGCTCAACGCGACCCTCGAGCAGAAGGTCGCCGAGCGCACCGCCGCGCTCGAGACCGAGATGGAGGAACGCAGCGCCGCCGAGGCGCAGCTCCGCCACCTGCAGAAGATCGAGTCGATCGGGCGGCTCAGCGGCGGCATCGCCCACGACTTCAACAATAATCTGGCGATCGTGATCGGCTCGCTCGACCTCGCGCGGCGGCGGCTGGCGGCGGGCGACATCGACAATGCGTTCCAGCGGCTCGACCATGCCACCGAGGGCGCGCAGCGCGCCGCCTCGCTGACCGAACGGCTGCTCGCTTATGCCCGCCAGCAACCGCTGGCGCCGCAGCCGATCGCGCCCAATGCGCTGCTCGACGGCATGTCCGAACTGCTGCGCCGGACGATCGGCGAGAGCATCGCGATCGAGACCCGCTTCGACGACGGGCTGTGGCAGGCGTTCGCCGATCCCGGCCAGCTCGAAAATGCCGTCGTCAACCTCGCGCTCAACGCCCGCGATGCGATGCCGGGCGGCGGCTGCCTGGTGATCGCGACCGCCAATGCCCAGCTCGATGCGCATGACAGCCAGTTCGGCGACGAGCCGGCACCCGGCGCCTATGTGAAGATATCGGTCGCCGACAGCGGCATCGGCATGTCGCCCGAGGCGATCGAACGCGCCTTCGATCCCTTCTACACCACCAAGGAGGTCGGGCAGGGCACCGGCCTGGGGCTGAGCCAGGTGTTCGGTTTCCTCAAACAGTCGGGCGGCCATGTCCGGATCGCCTCGGAGGTCGGCACCGGCACGACGGTCGAGCTCTATCTGCCGCGGCATGGCGCTTCGGAAGTCATCGAAGCGCGCGCGCACGAGCACGACCTGGCCTAATCGAAACGACTAGCCGATCTAGTCGATCCGCTCAGCGCGCGGCACGCGGCGCCGTCCTATTCTCCTGCCATTCACGGTTCGGAGGCGAGCGATGGGAGTCGAGGCAGCTACGGGCGCGAATGCGTCGCTACAGGCGCAAGGGATCGGCCATGTCGATCTCGCCGCGGGGCTCGTCGCCAGCCACCGCTCGTCGGCCGGGCTCGACGCGGCGGGGCTCGCGGCCGACGTCAAGGCGCATGCCGACATCGATCCGGGCCTCGAGCAGCGCGTCGCCGCGCGGCTGACCCCGGTCGAACAGGGCGAATATGCCGCGGCGATCGCCGCCGGTGCCGGGGGCAAGCGCGACGAGGAGGGCGTCGGCGCCTTTTTCGATGGCGCGATCCGCGGCGATTTCAGCGACAATGCGAGCTGGTCGAAGCTCGCCGGCCAGACGCTGGTGGGGTTCATCCCGATCGTCGGCCAGGTCGCCGATGCGCGCGATACCGTCGCCGCGCTGGGCCAGGTGGTGCGGGGCGAGGAGGGCGGCTGGGCCAATCTCGGCGCGGCGGCGATCGGCTGGATTCCCGGGATCGGCGACGCCGCCAAGGGAGCGATCCGCGGCGGCAGTCATGCGGTCGAGGCGTCGGCCGACGTCGCCGCGAAGGTCGCACGCCATGGCGACGAGGCGGCGGAAGTCGCGGGTTCGGGCGCGCGCAAGCTCGACGATGCCGCCGAAGCCGCGGTCGCGAAGACCCGCAAGTTCGACGACGCCGACGGCTTCAACAAGGCGGCCAACGATGCGCAGCCCAACATGCGCTACGAATATGGCCATTATGCCTATGAGACCGACGCGCGCGGACGGGTGAAGCTTTCCGAGGGGCAGATCGATCTGACCGCCGCCGGCCGCAACGACACCGCGCTGCAGGCCGAGATCGGCCATGAGGGCAAGCCGACCGACGTCGGCTTCCACATCATCGCCGACCGCTTCGGCGGCCAGACGAACCGCCTCAATGTCGTGCCGGGCAACGGTCGGCCGGTCGGCGACGGCCTTCCCAACCTGAACCAGGGCGCGTACAAACATTTCGAGAATACGGTCGGGAAACTGGCCGAAAACCCGGCGAACAAGGTCGAGGTGCGGATCGAGGCGCAATATGCGAGCGGCAACACATCGACCCGGCCCGACACGTTCGAGGCATCCTATCGCGTCAATGGCGGGGTGTGGATGACCCAGAGTTTCGTGAACAAATAGGCGCCGGGCTCAGATGGTTTCAGCGGTTTTCGGGAAGACGATCATGGATTTTGTCGAAGCGCAGAATGACGTTGTCCGGGCGGTTGCGGCGTCGGCCGATATCGGCGGCTGGGAACGGCTGCTCGCCGATGTCGAGATCCTCGAACATCCCGGCGACTATCAGATCGACTATGTCGGCCTGGCGATCGTCCGCAAGCCCGACGGCGAATTCGCCTCGGCGCAGTTCCGGCTCGACGACGCCGCGCGTGCCGCGATCGTCAACCTCTATCGCCAGCGCAAGGACGAGGCGGGCGAGGTGATCGGCGGCTTCGAGCTCAAGATCGACCGGCCCGGCCATTTCCGCTTCGACTATCTGGCGGGCGCCCCCAAGCGGATCAACGGCGTCTGGGACGAGGCGCGCGCCGAACTGCTCAACAATTATCTCGACGTCTACAAGTCGGAGCTCGCCGCGCAGCGGTGACTGGCCGGCGGGCGGGTAGTTATGCCCGTCGATCTCAATCGTCATCCCGGCGGAGGCCCTAGGAGATTCACACATTTTTCAGGGCCCAGCCCTGAGCGATGGATTTGAAGGACTGGAGGCCA
>NZ_JBXANN010000006.1:0-362092 GCF_058801765.1 Rhizorhabdus sp. GW822-FHT03C02 | reverse complement strand
CGACGCCTTGAAGCCGCCAGAAACCGGAGCCGCCGCCCACATGTCCCTTCATCTTTCCAACAATGTCAAAGAACCGAACACCACTCTACCGCCCCGGATGATCCATCCGAGGGAGACCGTCTTAGCGATCCGTTAGAGAGGCGTGGAAGCGAACCGGAAAATCCAACTCGCCGCCGCCGGTGAGATGGGCTTCTATGCAAAGGCGGGGTGGCCGTCAACAACAATATGACATCTTCGCGACGTTTAGTTTAAGATCATGATTCTAAAGGATTAAATTTTCAAAATTTGATTCACGCCGGAGCCGACTCAACGGAAAACAGCTGATTTTCCGACTCGCAGGGCTCAGAATCACAAAAAAAGGGAGGGCAAATGCCCTCCCTTGCGGTTCCGATCGGCCTTCCGCCGTCGATGTCAGTTGTTTCTGGTGAGCACTCGCGCGGTCAACAGCGGCGAGAAGAGCTGGTTCAGGATGTTGACGAACTTGGCTACCGGATTCGACGCCGAGTTGGCGACGTAGATCAGATCCTTGTCCTGCATCTGGAAGGCCTGGGCGATCAGATAGCTCTCGGGCTTCATCAGGTTGAGCCGATAGATCGTCGGCTGCTCGCCACGGGCGATCGCCGCCGGGTCATAGCGGAACAGGAAGACCGCTCGCGGATCCGCCTGCGCGTCATTGGGTCCGCCCACCCGCGCCAGCGCCTCGGCCAGCGAGACCGACGGCACCTCGAACGGGACCTGGGAAACCTTCTGCGCCGCGCCGAACACGCTGTAGCTGCGCGGTTGCCGCACGAGTTCGATCCGGTCCCCCGGCAACAACGGCAAATCGTCGGAACCGCCCGAACGCACATCGCCCAAGCGCATCTCGGCCATCTTGCCGTCGCGCGTGACGCGTACAAGCGTGTCCGAACTCACCGCCTTGGCGCCACCCGAGGTGGCAACCACGTCGAGAAGGCGCTCGCGTGCCGCGGTCA
Organism: Rhizorhabdus sp. GW822-FHT03C02; assembly: GCF_058801765.1. NCBI lineage: Bacteria > Pseudomonadati > Pseudomonadota > Alphaproteobacteria > Sphingomonadales > Rhizorhabdaceae > Rhizorhabdus > Rhizorhabdus sp. GW822-FHT03C02. The sequence continues at coordinate 361,121 of NZ_JBXANN010000006.1, read as the reverse complement.
GTTGCTGCCGCCCCGCCCGGCTTACGTCGCCCGTAATATAAACGCTGTTGCCGGGGCTGTTAACCACGGTGACCAGGGCCTGAGGGCTTTGCGATTTGCCGTGCAGCCCCTGTTCGATCATCCGCTGCACATCGTAGGGCGTCGCGCCCGCGACCGAGAGGCGCCCGACATAGGGCAGCCGGATCGTTCCGTCAGGCGCGACGACGACGACGCCGAGCCGCTGGCTCTTCACGCTCGAATCGACCGTGTCCGCCGAAAAGCCCGCGCCCGCGCTGAACCCCGAGGCACCGCCACCGAACAACGTCATGCCGACTTCATAGATGCTGATCTGAAGCTCGTCCCCAGGGGCGATCGTATCGACCCGCCCATCGCGTGCAAGCACCGCCAGGCTCCCCGGCTCGCTCCCCGCCGCGGGCCTGGGCACCGCCAGCTGCGCAAAGCCCGTCGCATCGAGATCGACGATCCTGAAACTGATCGGCCCATCGGGCCGCTTCGCCCTGGTCTCTACCTGGTGCGCGGTTGGTCCGCTCGACGGCAGCGACGCACAGCCCGCGAACAACATGCTCGCAATGACGACCGCGGAACAGCCGCGCATATTGGAATTGATCAGGGAAGACATGGATACCCTATGAGGAGTTCGACGGAACAAGCCGCCGTGATAGACCAAAAGCCGCCCGCAGCAAGCACAGCCGAACCCAAAACGGGTTCTGGCGGTCACCCGCAGTCGATCTCAGGCCGCCCGCATCTGCAGGCCATGATGGACCTCGCAGGCTTCAGCCACCGTGTCGAAGAAAGTGAGATTGCCGCCGTACATCACCGCTCCCCGCTGGCAATATTGCTGCAGCGTATGCGGATCATGCGAGATCATCACCAGCGAGCCGCTATCGCGGCGCGCCATCAACGCCTCTTCGCACTTGACCCGAAACCGCTCGTCGCCGGCGCCGGTGATTTCGTCGACCAGATAGCAATCGAAATTGATCGCCAGCGAAACGCCGAAAGCCAGACGCGCGCCCATCCCTGCGGAATAGGAACGGACCGGCTGATGGAGATAAGGCCCGAGCTGGGCGAACTCCTCGACATAAGCGAGAACATCCTGCTCGGGCTGGCGATAGAGCCGCGCAATGAACCGAACATTGTCGGCACCGGTCTGAACATTCGAGAAGCAGCTCGCATAGCCGATCGGCCAGCTCGTCGTCATCGATCGACTGATCGTGCCGGCGGAAGGCTGCTCTACCCCTGCGATCAACCGCATGAGCGTCGATTTACCCGCGCCGTTTGCTCCACAGATGCCGATGCTCTCGCCGCGCTTGATATCGAAGCTGAGATTGCTGAACACATGTTTGTGGAATTTGCCGATATGGTAGCTTTTTGAAACGTCGTTGAACGAGATCATGACCTTGCCCTAATAGCGACACGCTCCACCAAACTCGGCCATACCCGCCGGCGGGCTGGTGCTGCAGCACGAAATATAAGGTATGATCGGCCAAACACCAGCTTCCCGTTTTGCGATCGACGGCCGGATGCTCGGCAGCGGCGGTACCGGCGTCGCCACCTATGCGCAGGCGCTCCTGGCCGCGCTGGGTCATCTCGGCCATATACCGTCGATCGTCGCCGACCCTTCGAGCTCGCGGATGCTGGCTACCGCGGGGCGTATCGATCGGTGGCGGCGTTGGGCCGACGCACTGTGGGATCGGCCGCGCAGACTTGTCGCCAGGAGCGACGGGAGCTTGTGGGCGCTGGATCTGTTCAGGTTGGCGCAGGTCCATTTCGACCGACATGGGTCGATGCTCGAAATCAAGGCGCCAGGCTCGGCCGGAATCATGCACTGGACCTATCCATTGCCGATCCGGATCGCCGACTGGCACAATCTCTACACCGTTCACGATGCGATCCCGATGACCCATCCGGAACTCACGCCGATCGACGGCGTCCGTCACATGCGGCTGCTTCGCGCCATCATCGCCTCGCAGGGCCATATCCTCACCGTATCGCAGGCTGCCCGACACGATATCGTGCGCGCGCTGGACTGCGGGGACGCGGTCTCGTGCTGCACGACGGGCCTCGACATTCCGGCGGCGAACATGAACGCCGAACTGCCCTTTGCCGCAGGCCGCTACCTTCTCTCGGTCGGAAGCGTGGAGCCACGCAAGAATCTGGAACGGCTGCTCGACGCCTATCAGGCGAGCGGAACGGCCCTCCCCTTGGTGGTTGCCGGCCCGGCAGGCTGGAATTCCCATCCGATCGAACGTCGCTTGGCCGCGACCCCCGGGGTCGTCCGCGCCCAATACCCGGCCCGGCCCGATCTGCTCGCCCTGGTCGCAGGCGCGCGCGCGCTGCTGTTTCCCTCGCTCGCGGAGGGCTTCGGCCTACCGATCGTCGAGGCGATGGCCCTCGGGACCCCGGTGCTCACCTCATATGGGGGAGCGACCGAGGAGATCGCCGGCGGAGCCGCCCTTCTGGCTGACCCCGGCTCGGTGGGCGCGCTCGAGCAGGCCATCGGGCAGCTTGCCGGCGACGACAGGCTGTGCGCCCGCCTTTCCGCGGCCGGACGCGCGCGAGCGTCGTTCTTCTCGACGGCGGCCTTCGCGGAGCGGCTCGACGCTCTCCACCGGAGCCTGTCGAGCGAATAGACTTGGATTAGTCACGTCCGAGCAGCTAAGCGCGATCGACGTCAAAAATGAGGATCACCAAAGCCCGATGGCTCGTCTGACAATCGGAATCGACGGTTATAATCTGGCCATGCCACGCGGCACCGGCGTCGCCACATATGGCTACAGCCTCACCCGCGCGATAGAGGCGATCGGGCACGATACAGTGGGCGTATTCGGCCTGGATGTCGGCAAGCGCGTCGAAACCCGCGAACTCATGTTCTTCGACAAGTTCGGCCGAACGCCGTCGAAGGAAACCCGTCGCCAGCGGGAAAGGCGGTTGATCCGCGAATGGTGGCAGTCATTGTCGAGCGCGCGGGCCGTCGACGTACCGATGACCAACGCGATCGAAAAACAGGTCTATGTCGACAGCCTGCCTTCGTTCGACCGGGTCGTCAGCAGCCCGCGCCTGTTCGAGATCGCGCACTGGCACCTGCAATTCTTCAAGCGCTTTCTGACGCTCAGGATGGATAACCCGCCCGATATCATGCACTGGACCTATCCGGTGCCGGTGCGCTTGGCGGGCGCTCGCAACATCTACACCATCCACGATCTGGTTCCGCTGCGCCTTCCTTACGCGACGATGGATTATAAGCATCTCTATTACCGCGTGATCGAAGGTGCCGTAATGGAATCCGATCATGTCTGCACGGTGTCCGAAGCGAGCCGCGACGACATATTGTCCCGTTTCCCGATTTCGCCGGACAGGGTGACCAACACCTATCAGACCGCCCCCATTCCCGCCGCGGCGCTGAACCGCAGCGCAGAGGAAGACGCCCGGATGATCGAGGGCATGTTCGAGCTCAAGCCGCGCGATTATTTCCTGTTCTTCGGCGCCCTCGATCCCAAGAAGAATATCGGGCGGATTATCGAAGCGTATCTGACGACCCAGAGCAAAACGCCCCTGGTCATCGTCGGCGCCCGCAACTGGGGCGCAGAGGCCGAGTCCCGGATGCTCGGTGCGGGCGGAGTCTCGGTCTATGGCCATGGCGTATCGAACCGGATCGTTCAGCTCGATTATCTGCCGCGCGACCTGCTCGCACGCATGATCCGCGGCGCGAAGGCGGTGATGTTCCCATCGCTGTTCGAAGGTTTCGGGCTGCCCGCACTCGAAGCGATCAGGCTCGGCACCCCGGTCATCTCGTCCACCACGAGTTCGCTGCCCGAGGTCGTCGGCGAAGCCGGCCTGCTCGTCGATCCTTATGATGTTCAGGCGATCGCCAACGCGATGATGGCGATCGACACCGATCCGGATCTTTCCAAGCGGCTGACCGCCGCCGGGCCGGCGCAGGCAGCGAAGTTCAGCGACGACGCCTATCTGGCCCGCCTGGCGCCGATGTACGAGCGGATCATGGCCGGCCGATGAGCGAGATCGAATTCGACCAGCCGACCCGGGAACTGGATCCGTTCGCATTCTTTTCCGGCCATGCCAGCCGGATCAAGCCGCTGGGCGGTACGGACCGCGGTCCCGATCCCAAATATGGCTTCCATACGCTCTATTTCGAATATCGGCCCGGTCCCGTGATCTTCACGATCCGCTTCGAGGGACTCGAGGCGGGTTTCGGCGAACTCCACATCAACGTGAACGCCTTCGTTCCCAACAGCGGAGCGCATGCGTCGCTGGTCGGCTCATCGCGCACCCAGATGACCGAACTGATCGCTGACGGTGCAGCGATATCCCATCGCGTCAACGCGATACCTGGCGTCACCTATGCCGTTTATGGCTATTTCCCCGATGGCACCGATGCCCGCGCGAGTGCGGTGGTCATCACCGCGCAGGAGTTGGGTGAACTCGAAAGCAGCACCGTTCCCGCGGAGGCCTTCGAGCCCAGCCGGTTCGGATCGGAAACGCTGGCCCCTGTCCCGACCCTGGTCAGCGAGAACATTCCAAGCTTTACCGCGCCGATTTCCCAACCGATGACGGCCAGCCAACTGGCCGAACCATCCTTCGCCGCCCAGGCAGGCAAAATCACCGCAGCACGCAGTCGTTCATCGGTCGATCTGTGGCGATCGGCCTATGTCCTGCAGGCGCTCCAATGTTACGGCATGTTGAAACCCGGCGCGCAGGGCCTCGCCTTTCGCGACGGCGAAGGCATCGCCGAGATCATCGCGCATATGGGCTGCCCGGTACTGATCGCAAGCGACGCCCCGGAAGCCGCGGCCAGGATCGGCGCGCCCCGCGCGCCCTCGATCACCATGCGCACCATGAATTTCCTCGACCAGCCGGATGATCTGCGCGGCTTCGATTTCCTCTGGTCGATCGGCGTCGCCAACAGCCTGCATTCGGCCGAAGCGGCGCTTCGCTTCGTGGTCAGTTCGATGCGGACGCTCCGTCCCGGCGGCATCGCCGTGCACATCTTCGATATGCTGCCGACGCGCGAACGCCGCGACTTCGACGAAGCCGACCATCTCCCTCTCCACCGCAAGGAAGTCGAGCGGCTCGGCCTGACGCTGATCTCGCATCGGCACGATATCGCCCAGCTGAGCTTCGGAAAGGCGGGCGACGACGCGCCGCTTGCACAGGCCATGATGGTGCTGACCCATAGCGGCTCGATGACGATCGATGTCGTCCCTTTCGCCCTGATCGCGCGCCGAGGCTGATCAAGCCGGCCTTTGCACGATAAGGCGTGTTACCCGATCCCGGCCCAACGCGCCCGTGCTTCGGTCGCATGGGCGTCGAGCGCCTGCAACTCGGCCAACAGCGGTTCGGCAAGGTCGAGCGGCCAGGCATTGGGACCATCCGATAGCGCCTTCGACGGATCGGGGTGGGTTTCCATGAACAGGCCTGCGACGCCGACCGACACCGCCGCACGCGCGAGTACGGGCACGAATTCGCGCTGACCACCCGAGACGCTGCCCTGCCCGCCCGGCAATTGCACCGAGTGGGTCGCGTCGAAGATCACCGGCCGACCGCTGGCGCGCATGATCACCAGGCTGCGCACGTCGGTGACCAGATTATTATAGCCGAACGAGGTGCCCCGCTCGGTCAACATGATCGCGGGCTCGACCCCGGCGGCCTGCGCGGCGGCCTCCGCCTTGCGCACGACATGCTCCATGTCGCCCGGCGCCATGAACTGCGCCTTCTTGATATTGGCCGGCTTTCCGCTCGCCGCGACCGCCTCGATCAGGTCGGTCTGCCGCGCGAGGAAAGCGGGCGTCTGCAGCACATCGACCACCTCTGCGACCGCAGCCACCTGCCCCGGCTCGTGGACGTCGGTGAGCAGCGGCAGGCCGGTCGCGTCACGCACCTTTTCGAGGATCCGTAACCCTTCATAAAGCCCGGGACCGCGAAACGAACTGTTCGAACTGCGATTGGCCTTGTCGAACGAGCTCTTGAAGATCAGCAGCATTCCCAGCCGATCGGCGATGGCGCGCAGCCGATCGCCGGTGCGCAGCACCAAATCCTCCGATTCGATGACGCAGGGCCCTGCGATCACGAAAAGCGGCTCGTCCAGCCCGACGTCGCGTCCCAGCAATTTCATCGTCACATCGCTCCAACTCTCGGGGCGCGATCCCTAGAAGGATTTGGGGCGGAGGGGAAAGGCGAAAGCACCTCTCGCCGGTTCAGGGGCGAACGATCGCCAGCCTTGCCTGCAGCGCCGGCTCGGGATCGCCGGCGTGGACCGGACCGTCGTCGAAGCGCTGCCCGTCGGCGGGCGAGCGCAGCATGCCGTGCCGGACCAGCCAGTCGCCGACATCGGCGCGCGACGACAGCCAGACGGTGGCAGGCGCCAGCAACAGGCCGACCGCGACCGGCAAGGTCCAGATCGTACCGTCGACGCCAAGGACGATCGCCGCGGTCAACGCCGCACCCAGCAGCAGATGCCAGCGATAATAGCCGAGCGTCTCGACGAAATAGAGCCCCTCGACCTCACGCCGCTGCGGCTGCCAGCCGCTTTGCCGGCCGCGCAATATGTCGAAGATCGCGATCGTCTGAGTCAGCATCGTGACCGGTGCGGCAACGATCGAGATCAGCATCTCGAGCAGGGTGCCCTTGATCACCGAGCCCCAGCCGCCCATCGCCTGCCTCAAGTCGCGGTCCTGGGTGAGCGCGATCAGCGCGACGATCTTCGGCCCGAACAGGAACAGCACGGTCATGCCGAGCAGCCAGCCCGACGAGATCAGCACGAAGCCGTCATAATCGGCGCGCAGTTGCTCGAAGACGCCGACGCCGAGCAGCAGCAGCCACAACGGCGAGGTCAGATAGGCCGACGCGCCCATCAGCAGTTGCAGCCGGTTGATCCAGTGGAATCCCGGCGTGTGGAGCAGCCGCAGATGCTGGAGATTGCCCTGGCACCAGCGCCGGTCGCGGATCGCATGATCGATCATCGTCGGCGGGAATTCCTCATAGCTGCCGTCCGACAGCGTGACCATGTGCACCGCCCAGCCGCGACGGCGCAGCAGCGCCGCCTCGACCATGTCGTGGCTCATGATATGGCCACCGAGCAGCACCTGCTCGTCGAGTTCGGGCAAGCCGCAGCTTTCGGCGAACGCCTTGACCCTGACGATGGCATTATGCCCCCAGAAGGTCGCCTCGGCGCCCGACCACCAGCGCAGTCCGGCCGATGCCACCGGACCATAGAGGGCTGCGGCGAACTGATGCCAGCGCGCGAACATGGTCTGGCCGTTGAGCAGCGCGGGCACGGTCTGGAGCAGCCCGATATTCGGCCGGGCCTCCATCGCATTGGCGAGCCGCACCATCGTCGCGCCGGTCATCAGGCTGTCGGCGTCGAGCACGATCATATGGTCATAGGCGCCGCCGAAACGCCGCACCCAATCGGCGATATTGCCGGGCTTGCGGGCGATGTTCTTCTCGCGCCGGCGATAATAGACCCCCGAGGCGCTGGCATCGCGCAGCCGGCGGAACGCCAGATATTCGCGCGGATAGGATTGCTCGTTCGAATCGCTGAGGACGAAGATGTCGAACTGTTCCGCCGCCCCGACCGCGGCGATCGAATCGACCATCGCCTGCAGCCGCCGGAAGACCGCGGTCACATCCTCATTGTAGATCGGCATCAGCACCGCGGTGCGCCGGGTCGGCAGGGCCAGCGGCGCGGCAGGCCCTGGCATCAGCGGCCCGCGCGCGAGAAGTTCGACAAGCCCTGCGACCGCATTGAGGAATCCGAACGCGATCCAGGCGAACAGCCCGAAGAACAGCATGAAAAATCCGGCATCGACGAAATCGACGCCATCGGACTGGAGCGGGGTGAACATCTCCTGCGCCGCCAGCAGGCCGCACAGGAAACTGCCGACGATCAGGAACAGCCGCCGTTCGAACAGCGGATGAAACATGCCTTCATCGGGCGAGGCGTCGCGCTGGCGCTCGGGCTTGCGGCGGAAGTCCTGCACCGGCATCGCGATCGGCGTTTCCGCCGGCAGGTCTTCACCCGTCGGCAGGGGTTCTGCCGACGCCGTCGCTGCCGCACGATCCTCTTTTCTGGTCAGGTACAATCCAAGCATCCTGTTCCACATCTGGCACGCGCCAGCACGAAAGAGTAACGAAATCCGCCATTTTGAGCCCAGTTGCCCTAACCTTTCGGCGGCTTGCGGGTTCCCACGACCGATTTCCGACCGATATCAGTAAAATTGATGGATCACGGTCTCGCTGATCGGCGTGTCGCGACGCTCGAGCATGGCGCGGACATTGGTCGGCGCGTTGACCCGGGTCATGTCGACGATCAGCCGCCAGCGCGCCTGGGCGCCGACCACCGGATAGGCATCGACCGAGATCGTCTTGCCCTGATCGACGCTGACGACCGCGCTGACGCCGGCATCGCGGCCGAGACCCTTGAGGGCCGGCCCTTCGAAATCGATCACCAGCCGGCGGGCGTTCGCGATCGGGTCGGTGCCGGGCCGGCCGGCGATCCCCGTCCAGCGATCGACCGCACGCGCCAGCGGCGAGGCATCGGGCTCGCCGCCCATCCAGCGCAGCCGATAGTCGAAATTCAGCGCCGTCCCCGCCTCGACCGGCCCTTTCAGCGACCAGAAGGCGACGATATTATCCTCATATTCCTTGGTCGTCGGAATCTCGTACAGCATCACCGCGCCGGCGCCCCAGTCGCCCTTGGGCTCGACCCACAGGCTGGGCCGCTTGTCGTAATAGACCCCGTCATCCTGATAATGGTCGAATTTGCGGTCGCGCTGGAGCAGCCCGAATCCCTTGGGTGCCTTGTCCTCGAAGCTGTTGATCGTCGGATGCGGCGGATTGCCGAGCGGCCGGCTGATCCGCTCGCCGGCGCCGTTGATCATCAGCAGGCAATCCGAATCGTGGATTTCCGGGCGCCAGTCGATCGCCTGCGGCCGGCTGCCTTCGTCATACCAGAACATGCTGGTCAGCGGCGCGATCCCGAGCCGTTCGACATCCTTGCGGAACCACAAGGCCGTGCTCACGTCCTGAACGATCTCGCCATGCTTCATGTTGGTGAAGCGATAGGCCCCGACCACGCTCGCCCCTTCGAGCAGCGCGTAGATGGTGAGTGCTCCACCCGTCGCTCGCTCGATCCAGAAACTGGTGAAGGACGGAAACTCCTCGCGCCCATCGATGCCGGTGTCGATCGCGAGCCCCCGCGCCGACAGCCCATATTGATCGAGCGCCCCTGCGGATCGGAAATAGGACGCCCCGAGAAAGGCCAGCCAGTCGCCGACCCCGCCCTTGTTGACCACCCGGAGTCCCGCCACGCCGTCGGGGATATTGGGCACCGGGCCCTGGCCGGGCACCGCCTCGAACATGTCGCGGCTATGTTCGATTCGCCGTGCCTGCCCCTTGTCGACCACCCAGATCTGCACCGGAAAAGGCGCGGTGCGGATCAGCGGAAACAGCCGTACCGAATAGCCGTCGTCGGGCCCGATCGCGCGCTCGGCACGAAAGGCGATGCGGTTGGCGGCGTCATAGTCGACCGCATGCGCCGCCGGATCGGGCTTCGGCAAAGGTCGCGGCGGCGCCATCGCGATCCGCTTCGCCTCCGCCTTGAGCAGATCCCACGAAAAGGCCTGCCCCGCGCCCGATGCGTTGCGGCTGGTCACCGCCTCCGCCAGCGAAGCCCCGCCGAAGGCCCATATCGCTCCGAGCCATGCAAGACTCTGCCGTCTGTCGATCATGCTTGTCCGGTCGCCATCTGATTGTTGTCGGTTCGGGTTCTTCGCCCAGACGTTCTGGCAGCGAAAAGGTTCATGTGCCAATGCCGCTTGCGACCTGAACCGCGACCGAACGCGCATCGACCCGGCGCCTGCCGGTGCCACCGCGGATCGCTTGTGGCATGTCGGCGAGAGGCGTATCCTGCCCGGATAATAAGGTGGGGAGGATGTGATGACGTTCCGCCGCAAGCATCGCCTGGAATGGGCCATCGCGCTTTCGGTCGCCGGTGGCACCGCATGCGGCGCCACGGTGGCCGAACCCGACCCGCCTGTGCTGGTGCAGGGCGACCGAGATCTGAGCGCACGGCTGACGGTGCCGGTGACCATCAACGGCGGCGGCCCCTATCATTTCGTCGTCGACACCGCCGCGGAACGAACCGTCATCTCGCGCGAACTCGCCGGCCGCCTTGCGCTCGGCGCCGGCGAAGGCGTGACCGTGATGAGCATTTCGGGCCTGTCGCAGGCCGATACCGCGGTGATCCCGCTGCTGCAGCTCACCGGCGGGCGCAACCGGCTGTCGGACTTGCAGGCGCCGCTGATGGCCGAGACCGACCTCGGAGCGGTCGGCCTGCTCGGGATCGACAGCCTGAAGACCAAGCGCGTCGTCATGGATTTCAAGGCGATGCAGATGACGATCCAGGACAGCGCGGTTCCGCTTGCCTCGGAAAGCGGCGAGATCGTGGTGACCGCGCGTCGCAAGCTCGGCCAGCTGATCTTGGTCGATTCGAGCGCCGGCGGGGTCAAGGTCAATGTAATCATCGACACGGGATCGGCGGTGACGATCGGCAATCCGGCGCTGCGTGCAAGGCTGGAACGGCGACCCGCGATGCGTCCACCGGTACCGATCAGCATCATCAGCGTCACCGGCGCCCGCGTCGTCGCCGCCTATAGCTCGATCCATCATATGCAGGTGGGCGGGGTGAATATCGACGACCTGCCGGTCGCCTTCGCCGATGCCGAACTGTTCCACCGGCTCGGCCTCAGCGACAAACCCGCATTGTTGCTGGGCATGGACGTTCTGCGCGCATTTTCGCGCGTGTCGGTCGACTTCGCGAATCGCAAGGTCCGTTTCCTCCTGCCCGGCGAGGCGTTGCAGACCCCCGCCCCGATCATCGCCGCCGCGGACCAGCCGGTTGCCGGCTGATGAGCATATCGATCGAATATGCGTCGGGATTGCCGATGAGAGGCTGTGGGCACGGACGGTACCGCACATGAAATCGGTCCTTTCGCTCATGGCGCAAACAGGCTCTAAGACGGGCCGGTCCTTCTCACGGAACAGGTAGACCCCATGAACCGCTTGCTGCTCGCCGCGCTGACCGCCTCTGCTCTTGCCCTGCCGATGTCGGCCGAGGCTGCGCTCGCACCGGGCGCCAGCGCCCCGACCTTCGCGACCGATGCCGCGGTCGGCGGCAAGACCTTCAAGTTCGCGCTCGCGCAGGCGCTCAAGAAGGGGCCGGTGGTGCTCTATTTCTTCCCCGCCGCCTTCACCCCGGGCTGCACCGTCGAAGCCCATGACTTCGCCGAAGCGACCGACGACTTCGCGAAAATGGGTGCGACCGTGATCGGCATGGCCGCCGACCCGATCGACAAGCTCGCCGATTTCTCGGTCAAGGAATGCCGCAACAAGTTCGCGGTCGGTGTAGCCACCCCCGAAGTGGTTAAGGGCTATGACGTCGCGCTGGCGGTGGCATCCGGCCGCACCAACCGTACCTCCTATGTCATCGCCCCCGACGGCAAGGTCATCTTCGCCTATACAGCGATGAGCCCAGCCGGCCATGTCACCGGAACGATGGACGCGGTGAAGGCCTGGAAGGCCAAGCACTGATTCATCGGGTTGTCCGTGGGGCCTTCGTCGCGCTGGCACTGGCCGGCGCGACTCAGGACGCCGCCGGATCACGCGAGACATATTATGTCGCGCGCCTCGAGGACGCGGCGATCCTCCACGATCTGAACGGCCGCCTGCTCGGGAGCCCCAGCGCGACCCGCACGCTCGAGGCCTGGTGTCGCGAGCATCGCCTCGCCGATCCGGCGAAGATCGTCGCGGACCGGATCGCCGGCGGCGACAAGCCGATCGGCATCGAACAACGCCGCCGGCTGAAGATCGGCGACAACGAACCCGTCCGCTACCGGCATGTCCGGCTTCGTTGCGGAAATCTGGTCCTGTCCGAGGCCGATAACTGGTATGTTCCGAGCCGGCTGACCGCCGCGATGAACGCCGAACTCGACAATGGCGACACCCCGTTCGGCCTCGTCGTGGCGCCGCTCGGGATCAACCGGCGCACGATCGAGGCACGGCTCCTCTGGCAGCCGCTCGACGCGGGGTGGGACATGCAAGGCGCGGCCGCCCGCAGAAACTATCGAACCCGCGCCCCTATACCCGATCACATCATCGAGCATCGCGCGCTGGTGCTCGAAGGATCGGGGAATCCGATCGCCGAAGTGGTCGAGACCTATACCGCCGCCAATCTGGCGTTCCGCAGGTCGGAGGCAGCCCGCCAATGAAAAGACCGGCGGGACCATGTCCCACCGGCCTCTCCCGCTTCATCGTCGATCGCTCAGTGCGCGCCGCCGGCGGTGGCGCCGCCGCTGTTCGCCATCGCGATCATCTCGCGCGCCTGCGCCCGCGCGGCCTTGTCGGCTTCGCCGGCGCAGCCCGAATCGACCGACCAGTTGCCGCCGAACGCGCAGGCCTGGCGGACCGCCTTGGTGATGCGGGTGTGGAGAGCGAACCGGCCCGCCGACGTGGCGAGGTCGAGATCGCTGGAATTGACCGCGATGGTGCGAACGTCGTTCGCGTCGCGGCCCGCGACATTGATGTCGGCCTGCGCGAAGGCAGGTGCGGCCAGACCGGCCGCAAGCATGGCGAGGGACGCCAGGCGGAGGGTAGACTTCATCTTCATTCTCCTGCGAGCGCAGCCCTTTTTTGTGCAAGCTGTCGCCACGTGTCGTTCACCGGTCGGGGGGATGACCGGCGGCGCTCATATAGGCCTCGCAACGACCTTACTCAACCGCGGAAAATGGGGCTTTCATGGTGCAGCACGGCGAAAATTGCTGCATTTTTGTTGCACTCAGCCGACCCGTTCGAGTAGTGCCCGGGCCGCTGCCGGCGCGCGTTCCTTGGCGCCGTTGATCATGAACAGATAGACGTCGCGGGGCGCGTCGGGCGCGACGCGATCACCGGCATAGACGAGCCCCTCGGGAACCCCGCCATTCCGCCATATATCGACATTCGTCGCCCAGCGATCGAGTGCTTCGGCACCATAGCCGGTCGGCACGTCGGCCTGCGCATCCTCCAGCCGCGCATAGACGAAGGGCGCGGTGACATCGGCGAGCTGGGGATATTCGGCATGATCGGCAACGACGATCGCAACCTGATGTTTCGCAGCAAGCGCAGCAAATTCGGGGGAACGAAAACTTTCGTGCCGCACCTGAATCGCGTGGCGCAACTTCACGCCCTCCTGCTCCGCCGGCAGCAACGCCAGGAACGCGCCGAAATCGGCGGCATCGAACTTCTTGGTCGCCATGAACTGCCACAGGATCGGCCCGAGCTTGTCGCCGAGTTCGGCAATGCCCTGTCCCAGGAATTTGGCGATCGATTCGCCGCCTTCTGCAAGGACCTTGCGATTGGTGCAGAAGCGCGACGCCTTGACCGTGAAGACGAAATCATCGGGAACCGAGGCCGCCCATTTGACGAAACTGTCGCGCTTCTGGGTGCCGTAATAGGTGCCGTTGATCTCGATCGCCGTGACCTGACGCGACGCATATTCGAGCTCGCGCGCCTGGGCCAATCCCTTGGGATAGAAATTGTCGCGCCACGGCTCATAGGTCCAGCCGCCGATCCCGACATGGACCCGCCCCTTGTCGCCCTTGCTACCCATCGTCCATCCTTCCCGATCAGAAGCTGCGACCATCGACCTTCTTCACCTCGAGCGAGGCGATATCGATGGCATCGACGCAGCGCAGGTTCACCATCCGCGTCGCATTGCCTTCGCGGTCCTTGCCCTCGGCCAGCGGCTGCGTGCCGCAATGCGTGCAGAAACGATGCTCGATCGCATGCTTGTTGAAGAAATAGCTGGTGAGCGCCTCTTCGCCACGGGCGAGCACGACCGACGCCGCGGGATAGAAATGCAGCAGGAAGCCCTTGCGCTCGCAATGCGAGCAGTTGCAGGCATAGGCTTCGGTCGGCGGGTCGGCATCGACCGTGAACTCGACCGCACCGCAATGACAGCGACCGCTGAACGCCATGTCAGGCGTCCTGCCGATCGAGCCATTCGACGATCACGCCATATTCCTTCCATACCGCGCCCGCCATCCCGGCGGGCGCCCGACATTCGTCGCGCCTGGTAGTTGCCATCGAGCGCAGGAAATCGTCGATATAGGCCATGACGTCGCTCCCGGATCGAGAATGGATGACGACATCGGAACATAATAGGAACAGAAATTCAAGCGCCTTGCGGCCGCCAGGCACGAAAAAAAGGGCGGATCGGCCTGGCCGATCCGCCCTTTCCTCGAACCTGTCGCAGGCCGGCGGCATGCCGCCGGCCGGTCGATCAGCCGTTCAGCGCATCCTTGAGCGCCTTCGCCGGCGTGAAGGAAACCTTCTTGGACGCCGCGATGGTCAGGGTCGCGCCGGTGGCCGGGTTGCGGCCTTCGCGCGCCGGACGCTCGGCGACCTTGAACTTGCCGAAGCCCGGCAGCGAGACTTCTTCGCCCTGCACGGCGGCATCGGTGATGGCCTTCAGCGTCGCGTCGATCACGCGCTTGGCGGCGGCCTTGTCGAGGCCCTGGTCAGCGGCGACGACGCCAGCGATGTCAGCAGTGTTCATATTAGCTCCTAAGCTTTGCCTGAATTCATTGCCTCAGGGGGGTTTGAGGCAAGGGGCCCTTTTGCGCGGGGTTTTCCGCCGGGGCAATCCGAAATCGCCTAAAATGGGCATTTTTGCAACGGCTGGCAAAACAGTCTCTTTTTTCGAACGCCCGGGCGTATCTAATCGCCCCCGCGAGCGAGACGTCAGCCGCGCCTAATCGGCCTCGCGGCCGACATGGGTGGCGAGCAATTTGTCGATGCGGCGCCCGTCCATATCGACGATCTCGAATCGCCAGCCGCGATAGTCGAACGATTCGCCGGTCACCGGCAGATGCTTGAGCCGCCACAGCGCGAAACCCGCCGCAGTGGCGAAATCCCGGTCCTCCGCCAGCGCAAACCCCAGCCGGTCGGCGAGCGCATCGGCGGCAAGCGATCCGGAGACCAGCCAGCTTCCGTCCTCGCGCTCTACCAGCGGGGGATCCGTGTCGTGGTCCTGATCCGATGCGAATTCGCCCGCGATCGCCGCCAGCAGATTGGCGGGAGCGACCAGCCCTTCGAAATGGCCATATTCGTCATGGACGAACGCCATCGGCACCTCGGCCTCGCGCAATTCCTTGAGCGCATCCATCGCGTCGGTGTGGTCGGGGATGACGATGCCCTTGCGCATGATCGCCCGCAGGTCGATCGGACCGCCGTCGATCAGCGCCCGCACCAGATCGCGCGAATGGATCACGCCGATGATCTCGTCCACCGATCCTTCGGCGACCGGCATCCGGCTGTGCGGCATCTTGGCGATCGTCGCGCGAATCTCGGCCTCGTCGGCATCGATGTCGATCCACTCGACCTCGGTGCGCGGCGTCATCACCTCGCGCACCGGTCGGTCGGCCAGCCGGACCACGCCCGAGATGATCGCCCGCTCGCTTTCCTCGATCACGCCCGCACTCGATGCCTCGGCGACGATCAGATGGAGTTCCTCGGCGGTGACGTGGCTCTCATTCTCGCGGGTCAGGCCGAGCAGGTGGAAGATCAGCGCGCTGGTCCGGTCCAGCGTCCACACCACCGGCGCGGTGATCCGCGACAGCCAGAGCATCGGGATCGCCATGATTGCGGCGATCGGTTCGGGCGCACGCAGCGCGAATTGCTTCGGCACCAGTTCGCCGACGATCAGCGACACGAAGGTGGTGATCGCGATCACCACCGCGAAACCGATCTCGGGCGCGCTCTGCGCCGGTACGCCGAGCAGCCGCAACCGGTCGCCGACCGGATCGCCCAGGCTCGCGCCCGAATAGGCGCCGGCGAGGATGCCGATCAGGGTGATGCCGATCTGGACGGTCGACAGGAACTTGCCGGGGTCGGCGGCGAGTTCGACCGCGGTCCGCGCGCCGCGGCTGCCGGTGCGCGCCATCGCTTCCATGCGTGGCTTGCGCGCCGATACGATCGCCAGTTCAGACATGGCGAACACCCCGTTCAACGCGACCAACGCGATGATGATGATCAGGTCGATCCAGGGGAAAGGGGATATGGGGTCAGGTTGCGGCATGGCGCTGCCCCCTCATGCCGCGAATCGCAAAATTTCACAACGGCTGCTTCGCATCCGCAGCGATCAAACTCGCCGCAGGGCAAAAAAACTTCGCAACTGGGCCGCCGCCTCGGCTTCGCCGATCCCGCCATAGACATCGGGCCGGTGGTGGCAGGTCGGCAGCGCGAAGAAACGCGCGCCATGTTCGACCGCCCCGCCCTTGGGATCGCCCGCAGCATAATAGAGCCGGCGCAGCCGGGCATGGGCGATCGCGCCGGCGCACATCGTGCAGGGTTCGAGCGTCACCCACAGGTCGCATTCGCCGAGCCGCTCGGCACCGAGCACGGCTGCCGCCGCGCGAATCGCCAGCATTTCGGCATGGGCGGTAGGATCGGTGCCTGCCCGCATCGCATTGGCGGTCTGAGCGATGATTCGGTCGCCGAGCATCACCACGGCCCCGACCGGAACCTCGCCGTTCGCCGCCGCCTGTTCGGCGAGATCGAGCGCCAGGCGCATCGGCGGGGGCAAGGGAAAGCTCATCGGCTTTCCTTAGCGGCGTGGGCCGCGGCTGGCGATATTCGAAGGCCTGACCGATTCGCCGGGCGATGCCCGATCGGGCGGCCGCCTTCAGCGAATCGGAATTTTTTCGGGGATCAGCAGGCACAGCACCGCGAACAGCGCGCCAGGCAGCCAGCCGATGACGGTGAGCACCACGCTCACCCAGAAGGCCGGGGTGATCCCCCGGCTGAGAAACAGACCGAGCGGCGGCAGCAATATGGCCGCGATCAACGCGACCGGAGTCGCGGGAGCAAAGGTCACATCCTGCCGCCGCATCGAATCAGTTCGCTTTCTTGACGTCGATGGTCGGGACCTTGACCGTCTCTTCCTTGGTGCCGACATCGATCTTCGGCACCGTCACCGAACTGTCCTTCGAACCGATATTCACCTTGGCGGTATCGACATCGAAGGCCGGCGCCTGGCCGCCCGAGACCGATATGCTGGGGGCCTGGCCCGGGCGGGTCTGGTTGATGTCGATGAAGCCGAACGCGAAGGCGGCGATGATCGCCAATATGGCGATGATGGCAACGATCAGGCCCACACGGGCCCCGCTCGACCGCGCGGGATATTCGCGGTAATGCTCGCGTGTCGTGTTCATGTCGTAACTCCTGAGCGTAGCAAGCTGGAGCCCCGACAACGAAGCTTGATCGAACTGGTTGCATCGCTTGGCGGCCGATCGGTCTGCCGCGACTTGACGAAATCGAGGATCGCCGCTATCCGCCGCGACTTTCCGGGCAACCCGAACTCAGGACGAACGAACATGTCGCGTATTTGCGAACTCACCGGCAAGGGCCGTCAGGTGGGACACAATGTCTCCCACGCCAACAACAAGACCAAGCGGACCTTTCTGCCGAATCTGCAGAACGTGACCCTGATCTCCGATTCGCTCGGCAAGAGCATCCGCCTGAAGGTTTCGACCCATGGTCTGCGCTCGGTCGAGCATGTCGGCGGCCTCGACAACTGGCTGCTCAAGAGCTCGGAAGCCGACCTCTCGCTGCGCGCGCGTCGCCTGAAGCGCGAAGTCGCCAAGAAGCAGCAGCAGGCGGTCGCCGCCTGATCTTGCGGCCGCCGCCCTCGGGCGGCGGGCCTCTGCTTTTCTGACAATGCCGGTGTCCGATTCGGGTCGGACGCCGGCATTGTCGCGTCTGGAATCTGCCGACAGGCGGCTCAGCGCTTTTGGGCCGCCTTGTCCTCAAGCGCGAATTTGAGCAGCAGGGTCCGCTGGATTCCGTTCTGGTTGTCGTCGGAAATCAGCCAGAGCACGGTGTGGCCGCCTTCGCGGGTCACCGACAGCCCCTCCATATTGTCGACCGTCAGCGGCGGCCGGAGTTCACCGACCGGCTCGCCCTCGAGGATTTCACCGCCGCGCACCGCGCGCGGATCGATGATCGTCACCGCCGCCCACATCCCGTCCATCAGCGCGAAGTGGCGATTGAGCACCACCAGCCGCCCGTCGGGAAGTTGCTGTGCATCGGTCGGCACATAGGATGGCGGCGGACGGTAACCGAAGCTGATCGGCGGCGCGGCCGATTCAGTGGGGTCGGCGGGGAAGATCAGCCCCTCCGACAACCCGTTCTTGAGTGCCGGCCCTTCCGAGATGGTGACGAATCGCCCGTCGGATAGGCGTGCCAGCGATTCGGCCCCTTCATTATCGGGCCAATGCTTCATCGCGGGCGGAAAGACCTTTCCCTTCAGCGCCGCGAAATCGGGCGCGAAATGGAAGATCGACGGATATTGCTCGAAACCCACCCAGATATCGCCGGTGGCGCGATCGACCGTCATCGATTCGGAATCGCGATCGCCCTTCGCGCCGGTGCGGCCGGGATAGTCGCTCAGCCGCCCGAACTCGACCCGGTCGATCGCCCCCGGACGCGCCATTCTGAATCGCAGCCATTCGCCGGTATCTGCGAGCGCCAGGAAGCGATCGCCGTCGACATGGAGCGCCGAATAGCCCCCGAATCGGGGCTGGACGCTGCTGAGCACCCAACCGCCGAGATAATGGAGCCGACCGACGCGATCATGCGCGGGATCGCGCGGATCCATCGCGACCGCCGTCGCCGTCACCCGGTCGGCCGATAGTCCTGGCGGGCTGGGCGATCCCAGAACGAGCCACATCAGGGCGGCGGTAGCGGATCTCAGCATCGCGTCCGGATAGCCTCTTCGCGCGTTCTGGGCAAAGCAGATGTCGGAAATATGCCGAATTCCGCACATCCAAGATGAACGGCAGACGACAGGCGCGTTCAGCATGGGCTCACGCGAATCATGGAATAAGGGCTTCATCGAACAAGCCGGACGGCATCCGATCAAGGAGCAACCGGACGAATCGCGGGACAACCGGGCCAGCGGCCCCGTGGAAGAGAAGGAGATTGGTTATGTTGCGTAAATTTCTCATGACTGCCACGGCCGCCGCGATCGCCGCCACCGCGATCGCCCCGGTCGCTGCCGAAGCCCAGCCTTATTATGGCGGTGGCGGCTATTATCAGCAGGTCCGCCACGACCGCTATTATGGTGGTGGCCGAGGCTATTATGGTGGCGATCGCGGCTATTATGGCCGCGGCTATTATGGCGGTCGAGGCTATGATCGCGGCTATCGCGGCCGCTGCCGCGACAAGGGTACCGGCGGTACCATCATCGGCGCGATCGCCGGTGGCCTGCTCGGCCACGAGATCGGCAATGGCCGTTATGACAACAAGGACGGCACCACGGGCGCGATCCTTGGTGCGGGCGTCGGCGCCCTCGCCGGCCGCGCGATCGACCGCGACTGCTGATCCGAACTTCCCCGCGTGGCTTACCGGGGAGAAGCCGTCGCTCCGCAAGGAGCGGCGGCTTTTTCGCGTTGTTTGTTTCGCCCTCAAACGCCGGGCGGCGGGCATTCGCCCGCCTTGGCTTCGCGCCATTAAAGCAAGGCGAAGCTACCGCTTGCCCTTGCCTTCTTCCTCGAACAGCGCCGCAAGCTGCTCGACCATCGTGCCGCCAAGCTGTTCGACATCCATGATCGTCACCGCGCGCTGATAATAGCGGGTCACGTCATGGCCGATGCCGATCGCGATCAGTTCGACCGGCGAGCGATTCTCGATCCATCCGATCACCTGGCGCAGATGGCGTTCGAGATAGGAGCCGTTGTTGACCGACAGCGTCGAATCGTCGACCGGCGCGCCGTCGGAGATCACCATCAGGATCTTGCGCTCCTCGGGGCGGCCGATCATCCGGTTGTGCGCCCACAGCAGCGCCTCGCCGTCGATATTCTCCTTGAGCAGCCCCTCGCGCATCATCAGGCCGAGCGACTTGCGCGCGCGGCGCCACGGCTCGTCGGCCTTCTTGTAGACGATGTGACGCAGATCGTTGAGCCGGCCCGGGGTCGGCGGGCGTCCGGCAGCAAGCCATGCCTCGCGCGACTGGCCGCCCTTCCATGCCCGGGTGGTGAAGCCCAAAATCTCGGTCTTGACCGCGCAGCGCTCGAGCGTCCGTGCGAGGATGTCGGCGCAGATCGCCGCGATCGAGATCGGTCGGCCGCGCATCGATCCCGAATTGTCGATCAACAGGGTGACGCAGGTGTCGCGGAAGTCGGTATCGCGTTCGATCTTGTAGCTGAGCGAATGGGTGGGATCGATGACGATGCGCGCCAACCGCGCCGCATCGAGCATCCCCTCTTCCTGGTCGAAATCCCAGCTGCGGTTCTGCTGCGCCATCAGCCGGCGCTGGAGTCGATTCGCGAGCTTGGTGACCGCGCCCTGAAGATGGACGAGCTGCTGGTCGAGATAGGCGCGCAGACGGGTCAATTCCTCGTCGTCGCACAGATCGGTCGCCGCGATCTCCTCGTCGAAGCGGGTCGTATAGGGCTGGTAATCGAAGCCCGGCGGCAGATCGGACATCGGCCGGTTCGGCCGCACCGGCATCATCCCCTCGTCGCCCTCGTCGCCCATCTCGCCTTCGGCGTCGGACAGATCGTCGTCGAGCTGGCGCTGCTCGCCCTCCTCGTCGCCCTGCTCGGACTGTTCGGAGCGCTGGTCCATCTGGCTGTCCGAGGAAGAGGCGCCGTCGTCGCCATCCTCTTCCTGGTCCTGCCCTTCTTCCTGCTCCTGCTCGTCGTCGCCATCGCCCGATTCGGGATCGGTCTCGGGCAGCGTCTCGCCGGTGGTCAGTTCGAGATCCTCGAGCAGCCGGCCGACCAGCTGCGCGAAGGCGCGCTGGTCGTCGACCGCCAGGCCGAGCGCGTCGAGATCGGGCCCGGCTTTCTCCTCGATCCACTCGCGCACCAGCGACAACCCGGCCTCGGCGATCGCCGGGACCGGCTGACCGGTCAGCCGTTCGCGCGCCAGCAGGCTGATCGCGGTCGCCAGCGGCACCTCCTCGCGGGTGCGAGCGCGCACCAGCGGATCGGAGCGCAGCCGCATGTCGAGCGCCGACGCGAGATTGTCGCGCACCCCCGCCATCGCCCGCGCACCGATCGCCTCGATCCGCGCCTGCTCGACCGCGTCATGGACCGATCGCGCGACCGCCTCGGCCGGCGCCGTGCGCTCGTGGATCCCGGCGTCGTGATGGCGCATGCGGAGCGCGAAGCCATCGGCGAACCCGCGCGCCTCGGCGACCGCCTGGGCGGGCAGGTTACGGGCCGGCATCGGCACGCGCAGCTGCTTGTAGGAGGCCGACGGCGCATCGGCGGTGAAGCTCAGTTCGAGCTCGGGCTCGCGCGCGATCGCACGCGCGGTGCCGCCGAGCACCAGCCGGAAGGCTTCGAGGGGGGATTGTTCGGCCATCAGTCGGTCAATGTCGCACGGAGATGATCGCGCGCGGCGCCGTCGACGCCGAGCCGGTCTTCGAGATAGCGGTCGATGCCGCCGTAATTCTGGTCGAGTTCGGCATAGAATGTCTCAAGATAGTCGGCGCGGGCATCGAGCACCACCTGCGCAACCTCGGGCGCGCGCAGCGCGAGGCGGGTAAGCCCGCCCGGGCGCTTGTCGTAGAGCGCGGCGAAATCGGCATGATCGTTGGTCAGCAGATAATCGGCGAGGATCGTCTCATAGGGAACGCCGAGCGCATGAAGGATCAGCGCCGCCGCCACCCCGGTACGGTCCTTGCCGGCCGAGCAATTGAACAGCAGCGGCACCTGGCCTTCGCCCAACCGGTCGAACATCATCGAAAACGCCGGGGCATGATCGCGCGGCATCGCGCGGTAATTGGCGAGCATCGCCGCGACCATCGCCTCGACCGTCGGCTCGGCGGTGCGCACCACCTCGGCGAGCGCGCCGCTCTTTTCGCCATAGTCGCGCGACCAGTAATGGACGTTGCCGGTCGCGCACCAGCGGGTCGGCTCCGAAGTGCGTTCGTTGGGCCGGCGCATGTCGCACACGGTGGCAATGCCGAGCCCCTGGAGATAGGCTTCGTCGGCGGCGGTCAGGAAGGCCATCGTCCCCGAGCGGAACAACACGCCGCGCTTCACCCGGCGTCCGTCGGCGGTCGCATAGCCGCCGAGGTCGCGCAGGTTGAACCCGCCTTCGAGCGGCAACAGCCGGGGGGCTTCGGCGGCGATCGTCATCTCTCGCCTATTCCAGCAGGGTGCGGCGCATCTGCGCGATCTCGGCCGGACCGACGCCCAGTTCGGCCTTCAGATAGGCCGGCACCGACCCGTAGCGCTTGGCGATCGCGCCGAACGCCGCGTCGAGATAGGCGGGATCGACCTTCAGGATCGCGGCCACCACCTCGGGCGGAAACGAACCGAGCGGCCCGAGCTTGGTCGGATCGAAGGTCGCGTTCGACAGGAGATAATCCTCGTCGATCGTCTTGCGCGGCACCCCGAGCGCCGACAGGATCAGCGCCGCGCCGACCCCGGTGCGGTCCTTGCCCGCCGAACAGTTGAAGGCGAGCGGCACCTTGCCCGCGACCAGGTTGCGGAACATCTCGCGATAGCCATCGGCCTGCGCGAACGGCAGGTCGGCGTAGAGCGCGATCATCGCCGCGCGGCCATCGGCCGCCGTCGGCTTGCTGCCCGGCGCGAACAGCTTGCTGAGCTGCCCGACGCTCAGATCATAATCGCGCGTCCAGTAGACCGGCTTGTTCGCCCCACCCCAGACCGTCGGCTGTGCCTTGCGCTCCGATCCGCTGCGCAGGTCGCAGACCACGGCAATGCCGAGCTTGTCGAGATAGGTATAATCGGCGGCGGTCAGCTTCGACATCGCCCCCGATCGATAGAGCATGTTCCAGCGGACATGCTTGCCGTCGGTGGTGCGATAGCCGCCCATGTCGCGGAAATTATTGCCGCCCTCGAGCGGCAGCACCCGCAGATGCGCCGCCGGCGCCGCGGCCTTGGCCGACAGCGTGCCGACCAGCGGCCCGGCCGGCGCGAGCGCCAGCAGCAGGGCGCCGGCCAGGACCGCGGATCGCCGCATCATGCCTTGCCGACCACGCTTTCGGGCAGATCCTTGCCGAACACCCGCTGATAATATTCGGCGACCAGCGCCCGCTCGCTCTCGTCGCACTTGTTGAGGAACGACAGGCGGAAGGCGAAGCCGACATCGTTGAAGATCAGCGCGTTCTGCGCCCAGCTGATCACCGTGCGCGGGCTCATCACCGTCGAGATATCGCCGGCGATGAAGCCCTGCCGGGTCATATCGGCAACCTTGACCATGTTGTCGACGACCTTCTTGCCGTCGGGCTTGTCATATTCACCCGACTTGGCGAGCACGATCTGCGCCTCGGTCGCCGCCGGCAGATAGTTGAGCGTAACGACGATGTTCCAGCGGTCCATCTGACCCTGGTTGATCTGCTGGGTGCCATGATAGAGGCCGGTGGTGTCGCCCAGGCCGACCGTGTTCGCGGTTGCGAAAAGGCGGAACCAGGGATTGGGCCGGATCACCCGATTCTGGTCGAGCAGGGTCAGCTTGCCCTCGGTCTCGAGCACGCGCTGGATCACGAACATCACGTCGGGGCGGCCGGCATCATATTCGTCGAACACGATCGCGGTCGGGGTCTGCAGCGCCCAGGGCAGCAGGCCTTCGCGGAATTCGGTGACCTGCTGGCCGTCGCGCAGCACGATCGCGTCGCGGCCGACCAGATCGATGCGGCTGATATGCGCATCGAGATTGATGCGGATGCACGGCCATTTCAGCCGCGCCGCAACCTGTTCGATATGACTGGATTTGCCGGTGCCATGATAGCCCTGGACCATCACCCGGCGGTTGTACGCGAAGCCCGCGACGATCGCCATCGTCGTGTCCGGATCGAACACATAGGCCGGATCGAGATCGGGCACCCGCTCGTCGGCTTCGGAAAAGGCCGGGACCTCGAGATCGCTGTCGATACCGAACAGCTCGCGGACCTTGACCATCTTGTCCGGCGCCGCGAGCACCGTGTCGGCGCGGCTGTCGGGCTGGGTGTTGGGGAGGTCGGTCATAGGCTGATCTTCCGGATTGCTTTTGTGCTCATGCGAAGGCCGGGCGGCCTTTCAGTTGCGTATAAGCCGAAATCACGTCCTGCAAAGCCTTCTCATGACTACGATCGCCGCCATTTCGGTCAGGATGGTAGAGGCGCACGAGTTCGGCGTAACGGCTGCGAAGCTCGCGCCGGTCGGCATCCTTCTCCAGCCCCAGCACCTTGAGCGCCCGCCGGTCGCCCTCGGACAGTTCGCGGCCGTCCTTGCGCTCGCGATCGGCGCGTCGGGCGAATTTCGCGCCGATCGCATCGAGCGGATCGACGAAATCGCTCCACCGAGGCCCGGCATTGGGGTTCGCCGAAAAGGCGCGGGTCTCGCGTTCCCACCCGGCATAGGGGGTCTGCTCGGCCTCGATCTCGTCGGTGCTCATGCCCGAGAAGAAATTATAGCTGCTGTTGAACGCGCGGACATGGTCGAGGCACAGGAAGCGATAGTCGCCGGGGCCGTCGAAGCCCGACCGGCCGCCGCGAATCACCGGCGCGCGAAACTCGCCGGGCTGATCGCAACCCGGATGCGCACACATCCTGTTCTTGCTGTCCATCCGGCCATGGAAACGGGGGCCTCCGCGCCGGGCAGTCGACTCGTTGCTCAAAATTCGCCTCTTTCGCTCAAGCCGCCCTATATAGTCCCGATGAACGACATTCCCACTGGCCCTGTGGCCCAGGAAATCGCGCGCCGCCTGACCCAGGCGCTCAACCCGGCGCATCTCGCGGTGATCGACGACAGCGAGAAGCATCGCGGCCATGCCGGCCATGACGGATCGGGCGAGAGCCACTTCACCGTCGAGATCGTCGCCGAAAGCTTCGCCGGCCAGAACCGTGTCGCACGCCAGCGCGCGGTGAACGGCGCGCTCGGCGATCTGCTGCGCGAACGGGTTCACGCCCTGGCGATCAAGGCCCGCGCACCGGGAGAATAGGGGTCGGCCGGAACTTTACGCCGGACGAGGACGTTACGTGGCCGTCATTTAATAGGAGACGGTCATGCTCAAATGGGCGCTGATTTTTCTGGTCGTCGGGCTCGTGATGGGAGCCCTCGGTTTTGGCGGAATCGGCGGCGCCTTCGTAGGCCTCGCCAAGATCCTGTTCTTCGTCGCGGTCGCGATGTTCATCATCTTCGCGCTGCTGGCACTGTTCGCCGGCAAGAAGATCAGCGACGCGGTCTGACCGCACCACAAAGAAAGTCGAAGCAAGGCCGTGGCGAGCAGCGACCCGAGAGGGGCTGGGCGTCGCGGCCTTCGCCTTATATGATCATCGCATGAAAACCGCCCGCCTCGCCCTCGCCTTCTGCGCGATGATAGCCCTGCCCACCGCCTCGGCGCTGGCGATCATGGTCGACCCGCTGAGTGCCCGCCTCGCCAAGCTGCCCGACATCGAAAAGCGCGCGGCGATGCGCCGCGCGATCCTCGACAATGAGCAGGTCTGCAAGATGGTCGATCGGGTCGCGCTGCAGGAGCGCTACAAGAATCTGACGATGTGGACCGCGCATTGCGTCAAGGGCGGCGACTATGGCGTGTTCATCGGCCCCGACCAGTCGGTCCAGGTCCGGCCCTGTGCCGACCTCCCCAAGCTCAAGCTGCCGGTGTGCAGGCTGCCCAAGGCCAAATGACGGCCGCCCTTGGCGGCATGGCCGTCAATGGCTCAGTTCGAGCGCCAGCAACACGGTAACGAAGATCAGCGCCGACGCATAAGCCGCAATAATCAGGAAGAAGGTCCGCCACAGCGCGCCACCGCGGGTCAGCAGATAGGCGCCCCTGAGCTGGCGATACATGTGCCAGGGCGGAAAGAAGAAGAAGGTCAGCCAGACGATCGACTGCGAGACCCCGATCGTCGCGGCGATGCTCAGCACCACCACCAGCAGGGTCATCGTCGACAGCGAATAGGTCGCAAAGATCGCATGGTCGTAGAGGCCGACATCGCGGCGGAACGCGAACATCAGCCAGATGAAGGGCAGCGAGATCGGGATCAGCGCCCAGCTATATTTATAGGCGCTGCTCTGCAGCTTGTAGAGGGTGAGCGCGGGGTTGCGGGTCGCCTTGCGGATCACCGAGTCGACCTCGGGGATGCGGGTGGTGATGTTCATCTTTTCGGGATCGAACTCGCCCTCGCCGGTCACCACCTTCTGGGCATTGGCGGCAAGACGGATCGTCTCGACCTCGGAGGTCATCTCCTGAATCTGTTTGTCGATCGCCGCGCCGATCTGGCCGTTCTTCTCGGGTAGCGCCGCACGCTGGGCCTTGAGCTTGTCGAGCTTCGCCGTCTCCCGCGCGAGCACCACCCGCGGATCGGATGCGGCCACCGCCGCCTCGCGGGTACTGTTGTTGCTATGGCCGGTCGGCCCGCCGACCCAGGAGAAGGTCGCGACCATCAGGAAGACCGAGAACAGGAACAGGGCCATCGGCGAGACGAAGCTGACCCGTTCGCCACGGACATAGCGCCGGGTGAGTTCGCCCGGATGCGCGAACAGCATCGGCAATGTGTGCCAGGTCCGTCCTTCGAAATGGAACACGCCATGGGCAATGTCATGGAACAATGCGCTGGCGGTGCGGTGGACATGCCCCGACTGGCCGCATTGGTGGCAATGCGGGCCGATCAGCGCGGTGCCGCAGTTGAGGCAGGCACCGCCATGTGAATCATGACCATGACCATCGTCGCCCGCGCGGTCGACCGCGCGCGCCGCCAGTGCCCCCGTCGCGATATCCGCGACCGCTTCGAATTCCCCGCTCATGCTGCGATAGCTAACATTGCCCGGGGTCAAGCGCGAGAGGGCTTTGGGGCAAAAGCGCGGTTGTGCTAGGGGCCCCACATGTTCGACGTCCTCACCAAGACCCCGACCGAAGCGCCGATCGATGCGGAGCAGTTGATCGCCGACATGGGCGCCCGCGCGCGCGCCGCGGCGACGCTGCTCGGGGGCGCGCCAACCGATCGCAAGGCCACCGCGTTGCGCGAAGCCGCACGGGCGATCCGCGCCGCCGCCGCGGCGATCCTCGCCGCCAATGCCGAGGATGTCGCCGCCGCTCGCACCAACGGCCTGTCTTCGGCGATGCTCGACCGGCTGTTGCTCGATCCGGCCAGGGTCGAAGCCATCGCCGGCGCGCTCGACGACGTCGCCGGGCTCGACGATCCGGTTGGGCAGATGATCGACGAACGCCACCGGCCCAACGGCCTGCTGCTTCAGCGGGTGCGGGTACCGCTCGGCGTGATCGGCATCATCTATGAAAGCCGGCCCAATGTGACCGCCGACGCCGGCGCGCTCGCGCTGATGTCGGGCAATGCCTGCATCCTGCGCGGCGGCTCCGAGGCGAAGCGCAGCAACGCCGCGCTCCACGCCGCGATGATCGACGGGGTGAAGGCGGCGGGCCTGCCCGAAGAGGCGATCCAGCTCATCCCCACCACCGATCGTGCCGCGGTAGGCGCGATGCTGGTGGCGCAGGGGCTGATCGACATCATCATCCCGCGCGGCGGCAAGGGGCTTACCGAGCGGGTCCAGACCGAATCGCGGGTGCCGGTGCTCGCGCATCTCGACGGCATCGTGCATCTCTATGTCGATCGCGCCGCCGATCCCACCAAGGCGCTGCCGCTTGCGGTCAATGCCAAGATGCGACGCACCGGGGTGTGCGGCGCCGCCGAGACGATCCTGATCGACAAGGCCTATGGCGATCCCGCCGCGATCGTCGCTGCGCTGATCGACGCCGGTTGCGAGGTGCGCGGCGATGGTGGCATCCGCGCGCTCGATCCGCGCGCGGTCGCCGCCTCCGACGAGGACTGGGACACCGAATATCTCGACCCGATCGTCTCGATCGCCCTGGTCGACGGGGTCGAGGGCGCGGTCGCGCATATCGCGCGCCACTCCTCGCACCACACCGAATCGATCCTGACCGAGGATCAGCCGACCGCCGAACGCTTCCTGCGCGAGGTCGACAGCGCGATCGTGATGCACAACGCCTCGACGCAGTTCGCCGATGGCGGAGAGTTCGGGCTCGGTGCCGAGATCGGCATCTCGACCGGCCGGATGCACGCGCGCGGGCCGGTCGCGCTCGAGGGGCTCACCACCTATAAGTGGCTGGTCCGGGGAAGCGGACAGATCCGGCCCTGATCTAACCCTACCGCATCGATAGGGAATGATAGTCGCACTGTGGGATCGATAAGTTAATCTCGTTTGTTGTGATCGCGGTCCGATCCCACGTTCGGCGCCGAACTTCTCGCGAGAAAAGCCATGGTCGCATCGTCCACGCCTGCCCGTCCCTTCTTCAGCAATTTCGGCCTGCAGGTGCTCGCCGGGATGCTCATCGGCCTGCTGCTCGGGCTCGTCGCCAGGACGATCGGCGAGTTGCCCGGCGGCGATCCCAATGCGCTGGCGGTCACCCTCGACACGGTCGGCACGATTTTCGTGCAGTTGCTCAAGGCGCTGGTGCCGCCGCTGATCTTCGCGGCGATCGTCACCAGCATCGTCAATCTGCGCGACCTCAACAATGCCGCGCGGCTCGTCGGCCAGACGCTGCTGTGGTTCGCGATCACCGCGCTGATCGCGGTGGTGATCGGCATCGCGCTGGGCCTGATCATCCAGCCGGGCCTCTCGGCCGGCGTCGCGCCGGCCGAGGCGAGCGTGCCGAAGTCGGTCGGCACCTGGCTCGACTTCCTCAAGGGCCTGGTGCCCGCCAACGCGCTCGGCCTCTATGCGTCGAGCAAGGTCAAGGCCGACACCGGCGCGGTGACGACCTCGCTCGGCTTCAACGTGCTCCAGCTGATCGTCATCTCGATCGCGGTCGGCGCCGCCGCGCTCAAGGTCGGCGCCGCCGCCGAACCGTTCGTCGCCTTCGTCAAATCGCTGCTGGCGCTGATGCGCAAGCTGCTGTGGTGGGTGATCCGGCTGACCCCGATCGGATCGGCGGGGCTGCTCGGCACCGCGGTCGCCGAATATGGCTGGGATGCGCTGGCCAAGCTCGGCTGGTTCGCCGCCGCCGTCTATATCGGGCTCGCGCTGGTGCTGTTCGTCGTCTATCCGGCGCTGCTGCTGTTCAACGATATTTCGCCGCGACGCTATTTCGCCGGCGCCTGGCCCGCGATCCAGCTCGGCTTCGTGTCGCGCTCGTCGATCGGCACGCTGCCGGTCACCGAACGCGCGGCCGAAGTGCTCGGCGTTCCGAAGACCTATGCCGCTTTCGCGGTGCCGCTGGCGGCGACCACCAAGATGGACGGCTGCGCCGCCATCTATCCGGCGATCTCGGCGATCTTCGTCGCCCAGTTCTACGGGCTGCATCTCGGGCTCGCCGACTATGGCCTGATCGCCTTCGTCTCGGTGGTCGGTTCGGCGGCGACCGCGGGGCTGACCGGCGCGGTGGTGATGCTGACGCTGACCCTGTCGACCCTCGGCCTGCCGCTCGAAGGCGCCGGCCTGTTGCTCGCGATCGATCCGATCCTCGACATGGGTCGGACCGCGGTCAATGTCGCGGGCCAGATCCTGGTGCCGATGATCGTCGCCAAGCGCGAGGCGATCCTCGAAGAGCCTTTGCCCGAAGGCGTACTCGCCGAGGCGTGATATTTCGGCCGGAACGAAAAGGGGGCCCGCAACCGATCGGTTGCGGGCCCCCTTTTCATTTGTCGAACCGCTCAGGCGGCGCGGTAGCGCGCGGCAACCGCGCTGCGCGACAGATTGGGCGCCATCGCCAGGCGGGCTTCCTCATAGGCTTCCCACTGACCTTCGTCGGCCAATGGCGGGATCGTCACCGTCTCGCCGCGGTCGAGGCCGACCAGAGCGGCATCGACGAGATCGTCGACCTCCATCACCCAGCCCTCGGGCAGCGCGTCGACATCCTTGCCCGACCGTTCCCAGATCTCGGTCCGGGTCGCGCCGGGCAACACCGCCTGGACGGTCACCCCCTTGTCCTTGAGCTGTGCCGCGAGCGACACGCTCACGTTCACCAGATGTGCCTTGCTGCCCGAATAGACGCCATCGAACAGCTCGGGCGCCAGCGCGAGCACCGAAGCGATGTTGACGATCGCACCGGCGCCGCGCGCGCCGAAAGCCTTGCCGGCGACCCCGGCAAGCACCGTCGGTGCGGTGATGTTGAGCGCGATCAGCTGGACGATCTTGGCCGCGTCATTGTCGAGCAAGCCGCCATTGAGCGACATGCCGGCATTGTTGACCAGCAGCCCGATCGCCGGATCGGCCAGGCGATCGGCGACCCGAGCCAGGTCGGCAGGGTCGGTGAGGTCGGCCGGCAGGATCTCGACCGTACGGCCGGTCTCGGCGCGCAACCGTTCGGCAAGCGCGGTCAGCCGCGCGACGTCGCGCGCGACGAGGATCAGGTCATGCCCGCGATGGGCAAGGCGGTCGGCATAGACGGCGCCGATCCCGGTCGATGCGCCGGTGATGAGGGCGGTGCCGCGAAGGGAAATGGTCATGATGAAAGACTCCTGAAGGCTGCGGATGCCCCCAGTTACTTCCATCATGATAGTTAGTCACTATCTATTTGCTATCGACATGCGAAGCTGCGCTCCGCCGACGATGCTCATCCGCCATAGTGCATCAGGTCGAACATGTCGGCGGTGATCCAGCCCTGGCTGTAGTTGATCAGGAACGCCCCGAAGCAGACCGCCGAGACGATCGTCGTCCACAGCACCGTCCGCCAGACCGAGAAGCGCGGGGTCGCGCTCTCGACCTGGCCCGGTACGAACTGCTCGGGTTCGGTGCTCGACCGCAGCCGGAACGGGAGCACCAGGAACAGGCACCCCCACCAGAACAGCAGATAGATCGCCGTCATCGAACTGATCTTCATCGGAGCGGCCTCAGACTCGGATGATCGACACGTCGACGACCGGCTTCTTGCCGGTCCAGGCGCTCGCGCGGCGGCGGACCGCGAGGCGGATCGATTCGCGCAGCTTTACCTCGTCCTTCGGGCCGTCCTTGACCGCTTCGGCCGCGGCCTCGCGGGCATCGTCGAGGAAATCGTCGCGATCTTCCTCGACCGGAATGCCCTGGATCTGGATCGAGGGCTCACCCTGCAGCCGCCGCCGCGAATCGATCGCGACGGTAACCGCGATCGACCCGTAAGCGGCGATGCGACGCCGTTCGTTCATCGTCGATCCGTCCGCCGGCAGGATCACGTCGCCGTCGAGCACGAGCCGTCCGACCCGTTCGTTCCCGATCTTCTTCGGACCGTTCGGGGCGAGACGGAGCAGCGTGCCATTGGTCTGGACGATGCCCTTGGGCACGCCTTCGGACCGGGCGAAGCGTTCCTGCTCGGCCATGTGGCGCAATTCGCCATGGACCGGCAGGATGATCTCGGGCCGGATCCACTTGTACATCGCCGCAAGCTCGGGACGGCCGGGATGGCCCGAGACATGGACGAAGGCCTGCTTCTCGGTGACCATGTCGATATGCTTGGCGGCGATCGCATTCTGGATTCGACCGATCGCCAGCTCGTTGCCGGGAATCTGCTTCGACGAGAAGACCACCGTGTCGCCCGCCGACAGCTTGACCGGATGATTGTCGAACGCGATCCGGCTGAGCGCGGCGCGTGCCTCGCCCTGGCCGCCGGTGGCGATGATCATCACCTCGCGCGGCGGCAGCCGCATCGCGGTGTCGACATCGATCGTCGGCGGGAAATCGGCGAGATAGCCGCTCGCCTTCGCCACCCGGATGATCCGGTCGAGCGAGCGCCCGGCGACGCAGAGCTGCCGACCGGTATCGCGCGCGACCTCGCCGAGCGTCTGCACGCGGGCCGCGTTCGAGGCGAAGGTGGTAACGAGCACGCGGCCGGTGCAGGCGGCGACCACCTCGTCGAGCCCCTCGCGGACATCCTTTTCGGATCCCGATGCCTTGTCGTTGAAGACGTTGGTCGAATCGCAGACGAGCGCCAGCACGCCCTTGTCGCCGATCGCGGTCAATTCCGCGGCGGTCGCCGGAACGCCGAGCAGCGGATTCTCGTCGACCTTCCAGTCGCCGGTGTGAAAGATCCGGCCATAAGGCGTGTCGATCAGCAGCGCGTTGCCCTCGGGAATCGAATGGGCGAGCGGGACATAGGTGAAGCCGAACGGCCCGAGCTGGAAGCTTCCCTCGCCCTCGATGACGTGGAGTTTCACCTTGTCGGCGATCCCCTCTTCCTCGAGCTTGCCGCGAATCAGACCCGCGGTGAACTTGGTCGCGTAGAGCGGTACCCCGAGATCGGCAGCGAGATAGGGGATCGCGCCGATATGATCCTCATGGCCGTGGGTCAGGACGATACCGAGCAGATCGTCAGCGCGCTCCTCGATGAAGCTGAGGTCGGGCAGGATCAGTTCGACCCCGGGATAGCCGGGATCGGAAAAGGTCAGGCCGAGATCGACCATCACCCATTTGCCCTGGGTGCCGTAGAGATTGACGTTCATTCCAATCTCCCCCGAGCCGCCAAGGGCCAGGAAGAGAAGTTCGTTACCAGGTTTGGTCACTTAAGTTTTTGTTCCATTTCCAAAATCTCGGGCGCGCGATACGCGCGCCGTTCATATGCGATCTCGAAGATGCCAAGGCATCGAGATCGCTTCGTTCATGCGCCGCTCGGGCTGCGGCCGGCCTTGTACCTGTCGTACATCCGACCCAGCCCTTGCAGGGTGAGGTCGGGTTCAATCACATCGAACGCATCGCTGTTGCGCTCGAACAGGGTGGCGAGGCCACCAGTCGCAATCACCTTCACCGGGCGGCCGATCTCGGCCTTCATCCGCGCGAGCAAGCCTTCGATCATCGCCACATAGCCCCAGTAGATGCCGATCTGCATCTGGTCCTCGGTGGTGCGGCCGATCACGCTGCGGTTGCCCTTGGGCGCCTCGATCGCGATTCGCGGCAGCTTGGCGGCGGCGGCGACGAGCGCGTCGAGCGACAGGTTGATGCCCGGGGCGATGATCCCGCCCTTATAGGCGCCGGTATAATCGACCAGATCGAACGTCGTCGCAGTACCGAAGTCGACGATGATCAGGTCGCCCTCATGCAGCGCATGCGCCGCGATCGCGTTGACCGCCCGATCGGCGCCGACGGTGTGCGGCTCGGGCACGTCGAGGGTGATTCCCCATTCGACCGGCGCCCGCCCGGCCACCAACGGCCGGGTGTTGAAATATTTGCCCGACAGCATCTCCAGATTGTGGAGCGCGCGCGGCACCACCGTCGCGATGATCACCGCCTCGATCACCGAGCGATCATGCCCGTCGAGTGCGAGAAGCTGGTGGAGCCAGACCGCATATTCGTCGGCGGTGCGCCGCGGATCGGTCGCGATCCGCCAACGCGAGCGGATACGGCCGCCTTCGATCAGCGCAAAAACGATATTGGTATTGCCGGCATCGATCGCAAGCAGCATCGCGTCGTCGAATCCTCTCTTTGTCGGCGCTATAGCAGGAAAACGTCGCCGGCGTGCATCACATGGATTTGGCCGTCGCCAAGCCGCAGACGAAGCGCGCCGTCGGCGGCGAGTCCGTCGAACAGGCCATCGAGCGATTCGCCGTCGGGGAGCCGAACCGTCAGCGCGGTACCGATCGGGTGCGCGCGTTCGAGCCAGCGACGGATGACGATACCGAGCCCCTCGCCCCGCCAGCGCGCGAGCCAGGCCGCGAACGACGCCGCAAGATCGGCGACGAAATCGGCGGGTGCCGGCACCGCGGCCCCGAGCCCGGCCAGGCTGGTGGCAGCGCGATCGATATTGTCGGGGTGATGCGCCAGATTGACGCCGATGCCGACCACCACCGCATCGTCGACCGCCTCGAGCAATATGCCCGAGATCTTGGCACCGTCGACGAGCAGGTCGTTCGGCCATTTGATCCGCAGCCGTGCCGGATCGACGAACGCCTGGAGCAGAGTGTCCAGCGCAACCGCGGCAACCATCGCCAGTGTGTGCGGCGGGGGATCGCCCGGCCAGGGCCTTACGAGGCTGCTCGCATAGAGATTGCCGGCGGGCGACACCCAGGGTCGCCCGTGTCGGCCGCGACCGCCCTGCTGCACGTCGGCGCGCAGCCAGCTGCCCTCGGGCGCGCCCGCACGAGCGAGCGCCGCCATGTCATCGTTGGTCGATGCGGTGACGGCGACGTGATGGATCAGCGACGTGGCGGACGGCCCGGAGCTAGAACAGCGAGCGCGCCGCGGTCATGCTCGCCAGGCCGAGGAACGGGATCGCGAGATAGCCGAGCGGCGAGACGAACAGCGCCGACAGCGCGATCAGCCCGCCTTCGAGCTTGCTGTCCGACGGCGCATAGGCGGCGGCGGGCTCGTCGAAGTACATCGTCTTGACGATCTTCAGATAATAGAAGGCACCGATCACCGAGGTTGCGATACCGATCATCGCCAGCGGCCACAGCCCGATCTTCACCAGCGCGTCGAACACCAGGAATTTGGGCCAGAAGCCGAACAGCGGCGGGATGCCGGCCAGCGAGAACATGAACATCGCCAGCGCCGCGGCGAGCGCCGGACGGGTCCGCGACAGGCCCGACAGGCTGGCGATCGTCTCGATCGGCTCGCCTTCGGCAGTCCGCATCTGCAGCACGCACAGGAAGCTGCCGAGCGTCATCGCGACATAGACCGCCATATAGGTCATCGTCGCGGCAACACCCTCCGGGGTACCCGCGGCGAGGCCGAACAGCGCGAAGCCGACATTGTTGATCGACGAATAGGCCAGCAGCCGCTTGATGTTGGACTGGCCGATCGCCGCGACACCGCCGAGGATCGTCGAGGCGAGCGCCGAGAAGACGACGATCTGCCGCCAGGCATCGGTGCCCGCACCCATCGCCTCGATCGAGACCCGCATCAGCAGCGCCATGCCGGCGACCTTGGGCGCCGAGGCGAAGAAGGCGGTAACCGGGGTCGGCGCACCTTCATAGACGTCGGGGGTCCACATGTGGAACGGCACCGCCGAGATCTTGAAGGCGAGACCGGCGAGAATGAAGACGATACCGAACATCTGCCCGGTCGAGATGCCCTTACCCAGCGAGTCGGCGATGCCGGCGAACAGGGTGGTGCCGGTGAAGCCGTAGAGAAGCGAGATACCGTAGAGCAGGATGCCGCTGGCAAGCGCGCCGAGCACAAAATATTTGAGGCCGGCTTCGGCCGAACGCGCATCGCGGCGCATGAAACTGGCAAGCACATAGGCCGACAGCGACTGGAGCTCGAGCCCGACATAGAGCGTCAGCAGGTCGCTCGCCGAGACCATCATCCCCATGCCGACCGCCGACAGCAGGATCAGGATCGGATATTCGGCCCGCAGCGCACCGGCGCGCGAGAAGAAACCCGGGGCGATGATCACCGACACCGCCGCGGCGATGTAGATCAGAATCTTGGCGAAGCTGCCGAAGCTGTCGGCGACATAGAGGCCGTCGAAGCCCGGGCCGCCATTGCCGGCCGAACCGGTGAGCGAGAAACCCGCGGCGGCGAACAGCGCGACCGCGCCCCAGCCGATCGCGCGGGTCATGCCGTCGCCGCCGAACGCCGCGACCATCAGCAGCGCGAGCGCGCCGAGCGACAGGATCAGCTCGGGCAGAGTGAGCGCGAGAGAGGCGGTGATCGACATCAGTGGTGCGCCTCCAGCGCATTGGCATGGTGGGGCGCGGCGGCGGGCTTGCCGACGACCGGCTGCGCGTCGCTCTTCGGCGCGGTCGGGGCGATGCGGGCAAGCACCGCTCCCACATCCGCGCGCATCGGCGCCAGGAAGGATTCGGGATAGACGCCCATCCACAGCACCGCGAGGCCGAGCGGCACCAGCAGTGCGAGTTCGCGCGCCGACAGGTCGGGCATCGCCGCGACATCGTCCTTGACCAGCGGGCCATAGACGACGCGGCGATAGAGATAGAGCATATAGGCGGCGCCGAGGATGATGCCGGTGGTCGCGACGAACGCGACCCAGCTGTTCGCCTCATAGGCGCCGACCAGGCTCAGAAACTCACCGACGAAGTTGCTGGTGCCCGGCAGGCCGACCGAGGCCATGGTGAACAGCAGGAACAGCAGCGCATATTTGGGCATGTTGGTCGCCAGACCGCCATAGCGCGAGATCTCGCGGGTATGGAGCCGGTCGTAGATCACGCCGACGCACAGGAACAGCGCACCCGAGACCAGGCCATGGCCGAGCATGACCATCAGCGCGCCCTCGATCCCCTGTCGGTTGAAGGCGAACAGGCCGATCGTGACGAACGCCATATGCGCGACCGACGAATAGGCGATGAGCTTCTTCATGTCGTCCTGGACCAGCGCGATCAGCGAGGTGACCACCACCGCGACCATCGACAGGCCCATCACCAGCCAGAACAGCTCGGCGCTCGCGACCGGGAACATCGGCAGCGAGAAGCGGATGAAGCCGTAGCCGCCCATCTTGAGCAGCACGCCGGCCAGGATCACCGAGCCCGCGGTCGGCGCCTGGACGTGCGCATCGGGCAGCCAGGTGTGGACCGGCCACATCGGCATCTTGACCGCGAACGAGGCGAAGAAGGCGAGGAACAGCCAGGTCTGCGCCTGGACCGGGAAGTCGTAGGCCATCAGCGCCGGGATGAAGGTCGTACCCGCCTGGTTCACCATCCACAGCATCGCGATCAGCATCAGCACCGATCCGAGCAGGGTGTAGAGGAAGAATTTATACGAGGCGTAGATGCGGTTGGCGCCGCCCCAGATACCGATGATCAGGTACATCGGGATCAGGCCGGCTTCGAAGAAGATGTAGAACAGGAACATGTCCTGCGCGGTGAACACGCCGATCATCAGCGTTTCCATCAGCAGGAACGCCGCCATATATTCGGGCACGCGCTTCTCGATCGCGACCCAGCTGGCGCCGATGCAGATCGGCATCAGGAAGACCGACAGCACGATCAGCAGCAGCGCGATACCATCGATGCCCAGGGCCCAGGCGAAGCGCCCGAACAGATCGGCATGTTCGACGAACTGCCATTGCGGCCCGCCGATCTCGTAGGTCAGCCACAGCTGGATGCCCAAGGCAAAGTCGATCAGGGTCGCGATCAACGCGATCCAGCGCGCCGCCTTGGCGCCCGTGAAGAGACAGGCGACCGCGGCAACCGCCGGGATCGCGATCATCAGGGAGAGGATCGGAAATCCCATACGTTCAGCCCACCATCGCCCAGGTTGCCGCCGCGGCCAGGCCGAGCAACATCACCAGCGCATAAGTATAAAGATAACCCGACTGCGCACGCCGCGCGATCGCGCCCGATCCGGCGACCACCGCCGCGACCCCGTTGGGGCCGAAGCGATCGATCGTGCCCTCGTCGCCCTTCTTCCAGAAGAAGCGGCCGAGCCAGAAGGAAGGCACCACGAACAGCACATGGTAGAGCTCGTCGAAATACCATTTGTGCAGCAGGAAGTCGTAGAGCACCGAGAATTGCGCGGTGAAGCGCCCCGGAATGCTCCTGTCCCAGACATAGGCCCAGAGCGCGATCAGCAGGCCGATGATCATGACGATCGTCGCCGACAGCTTCGCCAGTTCGGGAATGCCGTGCATGGCATGCATCAGATGCTCGTTGAAGGCGATCGAGCCGTTCCAGAATTGCGCGCCCCGTTCGGGGTCGAGGAACCAGGGTGCGAAGAACCAGCCCGCGAAGATCGCGCCCATCGACAGCACGAACAGCGGGATCATCATCGGCGCCGGGCTCTCATGCGGATGATAGCCGGCATCGCCCTCGAGCGCATGACCATGGTCGTGGCCATGGGCATCATGACCGTGCGCGTCGTGCGCATGGGCATCATGGCCGGCATCCTCGTCGGCCGGCGCGTCATGATGCTCATGGCCGTGGCCGTGCGCATCGTGGACCGCATGCTGGATATGCTCGGAGCCCGCCCAGCGCGGCTTGCCAAAGAAGGTCAGGAACACCAGCCGCCACGAATAGAAACTGGTGAGCAGCGCCGCGAACACCGCGACCGCGAAGGCGATCCCGCCCGAGCTGGTGCCGCTGGCGAACGCCGCCTCGATGATCGCGTCCTTCGAATAGAAGCCCGCGAAGCCGAAGATGCCGGCGATGCCGACCCCGGTGATCGCCAGCGTGCCCGCGGTCATCGCCGCGAAGGTCCACGGGATCTTTCTCCACAGGCCGCCATAATAGCGCATGTCCTGCTCATGGTGCATCGCGTGGATCACCGAACCCGCGCCGAGGAACAGCAGCGCCTTGAAGAAGGCGTGGGTGAACAGGTGGAACATCGCCGCGCCATAGGCGCCGACGCCGGCGGCCATGAACATGTAACCGAGCTGCGAACAGGTCGAATAGGCGATGACGCGCTTGATATCGGTCTGGGTGGTACCGACGGTCGCCGCGAAGAAGGCGGTGGCGGCACCGACATAGGTGACGACATGCATCGCGGTGGGCGACACCTCGAACATCGGCGACAGGCGGCAGACCATGAACACGCCCGCGGTGACCATCGTCGCGGCATGGATCAGCGCCGACACCGGGGTCGGGCCTTCCATCGCGTCGGGGAGCCAGGTGTGCAGGCCGAGCTGCGCCGACTTGCCCATCGCGCCGACGAACAGCAGCAGGCAGAGCAGCGTCATCAGGTCGACGCGGTGGCCGAGAAAGCCGATCGAGGCATTGGCATAGCCCGGTGCGGCAGCGAGGATCTCGGGGATCGAGACGGTGCCGAATACCAAGAAGGTGCCGAAGATACCGAGCGAGAAGCCGAAGTCGCCGACGCGGTTGACGACGAACGCCTTGATCGCCGCGGCATTGGCCGACGGCTTCTGATACCAGAAGCCGATCAGCAGATAGGAGGCGAGACCGACCCCTTCCCAGCCGAAGAACATCTGGACCAGGCTGTCCGAGGTCACCAGCATCAGCATCGCGAAGGTGAACAGCGACAGATAGGCGAAGAAGCGCGGCTGGCTGTCGTCCTCGGCCATATAGCCCCAGCTATACAGATGGACGAGGCTGGAGACCGAGGTCACCACCACCAGCATCACCGCGGTCAGCGTATCGACGCGCAGCGCCCAGTCGACGTCGAGCGCGCCCGAACGGATGAAGGCCAGCACCGGTTCGACATGCGCGACCATCGACCCGTTGAGGAAGCCGATGAAGATCGGCCAGCTCATCAGGCAGGATGCGAACAGCGCGCCGGTCGTGATCGTCTTGGTGACGACATTGCCGAGCATGCGGTTGCCCAGGCCGGCGACGATCGCGGCCAGCAGGGGCAGGAAGACTATGAGTTTGATCACCGAACGATCACCCCTTCATCCGGTTGACATCGTCGACCGAGATCGTGCCCCGGCCACGGAAATAGATGACGAGGATGGCGAGCCCGATCGCGGCCTCGCCGGCCGCCACCGTCAGCACGAACATCGCGAAGACCTGGCCGACCAGATCGCCGAGAAAGGCGGAGAAGGCGACGAGGTTGAGGTTCACGCTGAGCAGGATCAGCTCGATCGCCATCAGGATGATGATGATGTTCTTCCGGTTCAGGAAGATGCCGAACACCCCCATCACGAACAGGATGGCCGAGACGACCAGATAATGCTGGAGCCCGATCACAGGTCCACCCCCTGGCCAATGGCCGGCTTGACGTTGCGGGTCGCGTCCTCGGGCCGGCGCATGTTCTGCGCGGACACCTTCTGCGCCTTGACGCCGCCGCGCACGCGGTGGGTCAGCACGATCGCGCCGATCAGCGCGACGAGCAGCACAAGGCCGGCGCCTTCGAAGATGTAGAGGTAACGCGTGTAGATGAGGGTGCCGAGCGCCTCGATATTGGGCACCTCGGCCGGGGTCGGTGCGACCTTGTTCGCGACCTCGATCCCGCCGGCGTTCCAGGCGCCGACCGCGAAGATGATCTCCGCGCCGAGCACGATCATCAGCAGCACGCCGAACGGCAGATATTGGGCGAAGCCCGCCCGCAGCTCGGCGAAGTCGATGTCGAGCATCATCACGACGAACAGGAACAGCACCGCGACCGCGCCGACATAGACGATCACCAGCAGCATCGCGATGAATTCGGCGCCGACGAGCACCATCAGCCCCGCCGCGTTGAAGAAGGCGAGGATCAGCCAGAGCACCGAGTGCACGGGGTTGCGCGACATGATGGTCAGCGTCCCGGACGCGATCACCAGGGCGGCGAACAGATAAAAGGCGATGGTCTGGATCACGGCTTGCTAGAGCCCCCTTTGGACACGGCTGGCGGCTTAACGATAGGGTGCATCGGCGGCAAGGTTCGCGGCGATCGCCGGCTCCCAGCGGTCGCCGTTGTCGAGCAGCTTGGCCTTGTCGTAGATCAGCTCCTCGCGCGTTTCGGTCGCATATTCGAAGTTCGGCCCCT
Source organism: Rhizorhabdus sp. GW822-FHT03C02 (assembly GCF_058801765.1). NCBI lineage: Bacteria > Pseudomonadati > Pseudomonadota > Alphaproteobacteria > Sphingomonadales > Rhizorhabdaceae > Rhizorhabdus > Rhizorhabdus sp. GW822-FHT03C02. The sequence goes on along the minus strand of NZ_JBXANN010000006.1, from coordinate 320,787 downwards.
CAACGATCGCATCGACCGGGCAGGCTTCCTGGCAGAAGCCGCAGAAGATGCACTTGGTCATGTCGATGTCGTAGCGCGTGGTACGGCGCGATCCGTCGTCACGCGGCTCGGCCTCGATCGTGATCGCCTGTGCCGGGCACACCGCCTCGCACAGCTTGCACGCGATGCAGCGCTCCTCGCCATTGGGATAACGGCGCAGCGCATGCTCGCCGCGGAAGCGGGGCGACAGCGGGTTCTTCTCGAACGGATAGTTGATCGTCGCCTTGGCCTTGAAGAAATACTTCAGGGTCAGCCAGTGCGCCTTCACGAACTCCCAGAGCGTGAACGACTTGATGATGTAGCCGAGGCTCATCCGAAGACTCCGTAGCGGGTAATCTCAAGATACCCTGAGACGAGGAACACCCAGAACAGCGAGACAGGCAGGAAGATCTTCCAACCCAACCGCATCAGCTGGTCGTAGCGATAGCGCGGTACCGTCGCCTTCACCCAGGAGAAGACGAAGAAGAAGAAGAACAGCTTGGCGAAGAACCAGACGATCCCCGGTACCAGATAAAGCGGCGCCCAGTCGATCGGGGGCAGCCAGCCGCCCCAGAACAGGATCGCGTTCAATCCGCACATCAGGATGACGTTGGCATATTCGCCGAGCCAGTAGAGCGCGAACGCCATCGACGAATATTCGGTCTGGTAACCGGCGACGAGCTCGGACTCGGCCTCGGTCAGGTCGAACGGCGCGCGGGCGGTCTCGGCCATCGCCGAGATCAGGAAGATCACCGCCATCGGGAACAGCAGCGGGTTGAAACCGAAGCCGTTGATGAAGCCGAAGACATGTGCGCGCTGCGCCTCGACGATGTGCGACATGTTGAAGCTGCCGGCCCACAGCACGATCGAGATCAGCACGAAACCGATCGAGACTTCGTAGCTGACCATCTGCGCGGCCGCGCGGAGCGCCGAATAGAAGGGGTATTTGGAGTTCGACGCCCAGCCGGCGATGATCACGCCATAGACGCCCAGCGACGACGCCGCGAGAATGTAGAGCAGGCCGACATTGATGTCGGCGAGCACCACGCCCCGATCGAACGGGATCACCGCCCACACGATCAGCGCGACCGTGAAGGTCAGGATCGGCGCGATCAGGAACAGTCCCTTGTTCGCCGCCGACGGGATGATGGTTTCCTGGAGGAACACCTTGGCGCCGTCGGCGAAGCTCTGCAGCAGGCCGAACGGGCCGACCACGTTGGGACCACGGCGCAGCGCCATCGCCGCCCAGATCTTGCGGTCGGCATAGATGATCATCGCCACTGTCAGCATCAGCGGCAGCGCGATCACCAGGATGCCGATGATCATCGACAGGAAATAAGCGAGGCCGAACGGCGCGCCGAGCGATTCGAAGAAGGCGGTCATTCCGCGGCCTCCGCGAAGCTCTGTCCATGGAGCAGTTCCGCCGAGCAGCGCTGCATCGTCTCGCTCGCGCGGGCGATCGGGTTGGTCAGATAGAAATCCTTGATCGGATAGCCAACCGCGCCCGACGCCGCGGCGTCGAGACTGGGCGGCGCCCAGGAATAAGCGGCAAGCCCTTCGACACCCAGTGCGGGCACTTCGGCGAACATCGCCGCGCGCAGCGCGTCGAAGCTGTCGAACGGCAGCGTCGCGCCGAGCGCATCGGACAGCGCGCGCAGGATCGCCCAGTCCTCGCGGGCGTCGCCCGGCGGGAAGACCGCCCGCTCGCCGCGCTGGACGCGTCCCTCGGTGTTCACATAGATGCCGGGCTTCTCGGTGTAGGCGGCACCCGGCAGCACGACGTCGGCCGCAGCCGCGCCGGCATCGCCATGATGGCCGAGATAGACCTTGAACGAGCCTGCGAACTTCGTCGTGTCGACATCGTCGGCGCCGAGCAGGAAGAGCAGCTTCGGCGCGGCGGCGGCGAGGTCGGCGATGCCGCCCTTCTGGCCGAAGCCGAGCATCAGCCCGCCCATGCGCGCGGCAGCCATGTGCACGACATTATAGCCGTTCCAGCCATCCTTCACGAGGCCGAGCGAGCCGACTAGGCCGAGCGTCGCGCCCTGCGCGCCCGCCTTGAGCGCGCCGCCGCCGACGATCACCGCCGGCCGTTCGGCCTTGGCGAAGGCATCGGCGACCTCCTTGGGGAGGTTGGCGAGCACGCCCAGATCGTTGCCGATCCAGCTCGCCTTGTAGGTCAGGTCGAGCTCTTCGCCGATCGCGAAGACCTTCGCCCCGCGCTTCACCGCCTTGCGGATGCGGGTGTTGATCAGCGGGGCTTCCCAGCGCAGGTTGGTGCCGACCAGCAGGATCGCGTCGGCGGTCTCGATGCCGCCGATCGTCGAGTTGAAATTGACCGCCGCGAGGTTGCTCACGTCATAGTCGAGGCCGGTCTGGCGGCCTTCGAGCAGGGTCGAACCGAGCTTGGCGAGCAGCGCCTTGGCGGCATACATCGTCTCGCAGTCGAGCTGGTCGCCCGCGACCGCCGCCACCGAGGACCCCGCGCCGACCGCGGCGATCGCCGCGAAGGCCTCGCCCCAGGTCACCGCGACGAGCTTGCCGTCCTTGCGCAGATAAGGCTTGTCGAGCCGGCGGCGGACCAGGCCATCGACCGCGTGGCGCGTCTTGTCCGACGCCCATTCCTCGTTGACGTCCTCGTTGATCCGCGGCAGCGCGCGCAACACCTGCCGGCCGCGGCTGTCGAGGCGGATATTGGTGCCGACCGCATCCATCACGTCGATCGCCGGGGTCTTCTTGAGCTCCCAGGGCCGCGCTTCGAACGCATAGGGCTTCGAGGTCAGCGCGCCGACCGGGCAGAGATCGACGACATTGCCCGAAAGCTCGCTGGTGACGGCATGTTCGAGATACGACGTGATCTGCATATTCTCGCCGCGGCCGATCGCGCCGATTTCCTCGACCCCCGACACTTCCTCGGCGAAGCGCACGCAGCGGGTGCACTGGATGCAACGGGTCATCGTCGTCTTGACGATCGGGCCCATATATTTGTCGGTGACCGCACGCTTGTTCTCATGGAAGCGCGACTGGCCGCGGCCATAAGCGACCGATTGGTCCTGCAGGTCGCATTCGCCGCCCTGATCGCAGATCGGGCAGTCGAGCGGATGGTTGATCAGCAGGAATTCCATCACGCCTTCGCGGGCCTTCTTGACCATCGGCGACTGGGTGAAGACTTCCTGGTTCTCGCCCGCCGGCAGCGCGCACGACGCCTGCGGCTTGGGCGGTCCGGGCTTCACCTCGACGAGGCACATCCGGCAGTTGCCCGCGATCGACAGGCGTTCATGATAGCAGAAGCGCGGAATCTCGCGGCCGGCCGCCTCGCACGCCTGGAGCACGGTGGCGCCGGCGGGGACTTCGACTTCGATCCCATCGACTTTCAGTTTCGGCATATCAGCTCTTCTTCGGCTCTATGGGACTGGCGACATTGAAACCGTTGCGGCGGGCAACGGCATATTCCCCCAATGCCTCGGCAAAAATTCCGCGGACGATCAGACGGTCGGCCTTGATGCCGCCGCCGCGATCGACGCAGGCGCTCATCGCGGTCTGCAGCGCGGCGAACCCGTCGCGCTCCTGGCTCGAACCCGGCGCCGCCGCAACCAGCCCGGCGACCGCGTCGGGCGAGGTCGCGACCACGCAGCGCGCGAACCGCCGCATCGTCAGCCGCTGCGGATCGCCCTGGCTGTCGGACGCATCGGACCACATATTGTCGATGTCGACCAGCGGAGCCTGGCGGGGCGAGGGAAGCCCGTTCGGGAAATCATGACGATACAGCGCTTCCGCCATCGCGCCGCGCAGCGAGATCGTGTCGAGATTCATTTCGCCGATCGCGCCGGACAGGCAGCGCCCGCTGCGCCGGTTCATCGCCTCGATCACGTCATGCTCGCGTGCCGATCCCGGCACCGCCGCAAGGACGCCGCGCAGCCGGCCGGTGTCCGACGAGGCGAGACAATCGGCGACCCGCCGCAGCGTTTCACGCGCGGCCGGATCGACCGGCGCCTTCGGCGCCTGAGCCGCGGCCCACTGGCCAGCGGACAGCAGCATGGCAGCCGATATCGCGGCGAGGACAAGGCGAGTTCCGCGCATCAGCTTCGGATCTCCCCTGCATTCCACGCCGCGAGTCGATATGCGCCGAGCGCGAGCAAGGCGCGAAGCCCGGCCCGGTTCAGGCGGAAGGACTGCCCCTGGGGGACGCAGTTGACGATTTCCTGGCCGATTGCCTGCATCGCCTTGTTCTCGTCGGGGCTTGCCGGAGTCGTCGCGAAGATCTTCGCGACATCGCCAGGCGCTGCGCGGACAACGCAGAAGGCGACCATTTCCGACGCGCTGCGCGCCGTGATCGGTCGCAACGAGGAATCCAGCTTCACATAACGCCCCAGATCGGGAAGCCGTTTGTCGCGCACGAGCAGGGCTTCGGCCATACCCGCCGCGAACAGCACCTGATTGGCCTTGATCCGGTTGCCCGGGGTGCAATAGCCGCTGCCCTTGCCGAGCCTGGTGATCTTCTCGCGATAGGGCGCGGTGCGGTAATCCATCGCCAGGATGGCGCGCGCCGACTTGGAGTTCTGATCGACGACGCATTTCCCGAAATTGTGCATCGCCTCGACCGCGAGCGCCTCCGAAGGGACGCCATAGACCGAGGACTCGTCCTGCTTCTCGTCCGCGGCACGGACGGGGCCACCGGCCAGCAAGGCCAGCGCGGCACAAGCAAGGGTGGCCGAACGGATCACTCGGCGGCTTCCATCACCGGCGCGCCGCCATTGCGGTCGCTGATGCGGCGCTCGATCTCAGGGCGGAAATGGCGGATCAGGCCCTGGATCGGCCAGGCCGCGGCATCGCCGAGCGCGCAGATCGTGTGACCCTCGACCTGCTTGGTGACGTCGTGGAGCATGTCGATCTCGGCCATCTCGGCTTCGCCCGTGCGCAGCCGTTCCATCACCCGCCACATCCAGCCGGTGCCTTCGCGGCACGGCGTGCACTGGCCGCAGCTCTCATGCTTGTAGAAATAGGACAAGCGGCTGATCGCGCGGACGATGTCGGTCGACTTGTCCATGACGATCACCGCGGCGGTACCGAGGCCGGAGCCGAGCGCGCGCAGACCGTCGAAGTCCATCGGCGCGTCCATGATCTCGGCGGCCGGCACCAGCGGCACCGACGATCCGCCAGGGATCACCGCGAGCAGATTGTCCCAGCCGCCGCGGATACCGCCGGCATGCTTGTCGATCAGCTCGCGGAACGAGACGCCCATCTCCTCCTCGACCACGCAAGGCTTGTTCACATGGCCGCTGATCTGGAACAGCTTGGTGCCCTTGTTGTTCTCGCGCCCGAAGGACGAGAACCAGGCCGCGCCACGCCGCAGGATCGTCGGGGCGACCGCGATGCTCTCGACATTGTTGACCGTGGTCGGGCAGCCCCACAGGCCCGCGCCCGCCGGAAACGGCGGCTTGAGCCGCGGCTGGCCCTTCTTGCCTTCGAGGCTCTCGATCTGCGCGGTTTCCTCGCCGCAGATATAGGCGCCGGCGCCGCGATGGACGAAGACGTCGAAATCATAGCCCGAGCCGGCGGCGTTCTTGCCCAGCAGGCCGGCGGCATAAGCCTCCTCGACCGCGGCGAACAGCACCTTGGCTTCGTAGATGAATTCGCCGCGGATATAGATGTAGGCGGCACGCGCACGCATCGCGAAACCGGCGATCAGCGCGCCTTCGATCAGCTTGTGCGGATCGTGGCGGATGATCTCGCGGTCCTTGCACGAACCGGGTTCGGATTCGTCGGCGTTGATCAGCAGGAACTGCGGTTTGCCCGGCTTGGGCTCCTTGGGCATGAAGCTCCATTTGAGCCCCGTCGCGAAGCCCGCGCCGCCGCGGCCGCGCAGCCCCGACGCCTTGATCTCGTCGATGATCGCGTCCTGGCCGCGCGCCATCAGCGCCTTGGTGTCATCCCAGTCGCCGCGCTTGCGCGCCGCGTCGAGATTCCACGGCTGGAAGCCATAGACGTTGGTGAAGATGCGATCCTTGTCGTCAAGCATGACGATCCCCAAAAAAACTATGGGCCCCAAAAAAGTTATGGGCCCCAAAAATGTTACGGGCCATCACCGGCTCCCCACCAATTTCTCGGCGATGAAATAAACCGCCACGCCCAGCGCGATCGCGATCGCGATGCCGAGCAGCTTGAAGGTCAGCTTGATCAGCACGATCGCCACGACGATCGCAACGATGATGCCGATCAGACCGCTCATGCCGGCGCATTCCACCGACCCCGATAATCGTGATTTTCGCCGACCATTTCCGCGAGCGAGGTCGGGCCGCCCTCGGGGCAGCTCGTCTGGCGGTCGATCTGCGGGCCGATCTTCGGCTGCTCGCCCTTCGCCAGCGCCTCGAGGATCGCGGTCGTCGTCTCGAAGGTCAGATCTTCGTAATTGTCGTCGTTGATCTGGACCATCGGCGCATTGGCGCACGCGCCCAGGCATTCGACCTCGGTCAGGGTGAAGAGGCCGTCGGCGGTGGTCGCCCCCTTCTTCATGCCCTTCTTGTAGCAGGCGTCGAGCACATCGTCCGATCCGCGCAGCATGCACGGCGTCGTGCCGCACACCTGGACATGATAGCGGCCGACCGGCGCCAGATTGTACATCGTGTAGAAGGACGCGACCTCGTACACGCGGATATAGGCCATACCGAGCTGGTTGCCGATATACTCCATCACCGGAACCGGCAGCCAGCCCTGGGTCTGGGTGTCGACACCGACCTGGCGCTGGGCGAGGTCGAGCAGCGGCATCACCGCCGACTGCTGACGGCCCGGCGGGTAGCGGCCGATGATCGTCTTGACCTTCTCGGCATTTTCCGCGGTCCAGGCGAAATCGCCCCAGCGCGCGCGGGTTTCGGCCTCGTCGGGAATCTGCGGTGCGTCAGACATTCTTCTTCTGCCAGTTGCGCTGACGGGTCGCGACGAAGGCGACCCAGAGCGTCGAAGCGAGGGCGACAAAGGGCACGCCCATCCCGGGCGCGAACTGAGCGATACCGAAGGCGGTGCCCGCGATCAGCAGCGCGACCAGGGCGAACAGCCAGAATGGATAAGCCGCGCGCATCAGCGATCGACCTCCCCGAACACGATGTCGATCGCCGAGAGGATCGCGGTGGTGTCGGCGAGCATATGGCCCTTCATCATGAAGTCCATCGCCTGGAGATGCGAGAAACCGGTCGGCCGGATCTTGCAGCGATACGGCTTGTTCGATCCGTCGGAGACCAGATAGACGCCGAATTCGCCCTTCGGGCTCTCCGTCGCGACATAGACGTCGCCGGCGGGAACGTGGAAGCCCTCGGTGTAGAGCTTGAAGTGGTGGATCAGCGCCTCCATCGAGCGCTTCATCTCGCCGCGCTTGGGTGGCACCACCTTGCGGTCGAGGCTGGCGATCGGCCCGTCGGGCATCTCGTTCAGGCACTGCTTCATGATCCGCGCCGACTGCCGGACCTCCTCGATCCGGACCATCACACGGTCGTAGCAATCGCCCTTGGTGCCGACCGGGATTTCGAAATCCATCTTGGCGTAGGCGTCATAGGGCTGCGACTTGCGGATGTCCCAGGGGATGCCCGCACCGCGGATCATCGGCCCGGAGAAGCCCCAGGCGATCGCGTCTTCCTTGCTGACCACGCCGATATCGACGTTGCGCTGCTTGAAGATGCGGTTGTCAGCGAACAGCGACACCGCGTCGTCGAACAGCCGCGGCAGCCGGGTATCGAGCCAGTCGCCGATATCGGTCAGCAGCTTGAGCGGCACGTCCTGGTGCACGCCGCCCGGCCGGAAATAGGCCGAGTGCATGCGCGCGCCCGACGCGCGTTCGAAGAAGTTGAGGCAATCCTCGCGAATCTCGAACAGCCACAGGTTCGGCGTCATCGCACCGACGTCCATGACGTGGCTGCCGATGTTGAGCATGTGATTGCAGATGCGGGTCAGCTCGGCGAAGAACACCCGCAGATATTGCGCTCGGATCGGCACTTCGAGCTGGAGCAGCTTCTCGACCGCCAGCACATAGCTGTGCTCCATGCCGAGCGGCGAACAATAATCGAGCCGGTCGAAATAGGGCAGCGCCTGGAGATAGGTCTTATACTCGATCAGCTTCTCGGTGCCGCGGTGGAGCAGCCCGACATGCGGATCGACCCGCTCGACGATTTCGCCGTCGAGCTCCATCACCATGCGCAGCACGCCATGCGCCGCCGGATGCTGCGGGCCGAAATTGATCGTGTAGTTGGCGATCTCGGTGTCGCCGGTCTTCTGCGCCTCGGGGGTCAGCGTGTCATAGGTGCTGGCCATCACTTCTTCTCCCCGTCAGCGGCAGGGCCGGCATCGGGACCGGGCTTGCCGGCGCCGGTCTGCGCGGTGCTGTCGGTGGTCTTGGGCGTCGCTGGCGGCGCCTCGGCCTTCACCGGCTCGGGCGCCTTCTGCGCAGGCGCAGGCGTCGGCGCGCCGGGCTGGGTCGCCGAGACCTTCTCGTCGCCCGGCAGGATATAATCGGCGCCTTCCCACGGCGACATGAAGTCGAAACTGCGGAAATCCTGGGCGAGGCGGACCGGTTCGTAAACCACCCGCTTCTCGCGCTCCGAATAACGCAGCTCGACATAGCCGGTCAGCGGGAAGTCCTTGCGCTGCGGATGCCCCTTGAATCCATAATCGGTCAGGATGCGGCGCAGGTCGGGATTGCCGGCGAACAGCACCCCGTACATGTCGAACACCTCGCGCTCGAGCCAGCCGGCGACCGGCCAGATCCCGGTCACCGACGGCACCGGCGCGACCTCGTCGGTCGCGACATGGACGCGGATGCGGTGATTCTTCGTCAGGCTGAGCAGGCAGTAGACGACCTCGAACCGCTCGGGGCGATCGGGATAATCTACTCCGGCGATCTCCATCAGCTGCTGATAGGCGAGCTCGTCGCGCAGGATCGTCAGCGCTTCGACGATCGCGTCGCGGCGGACATGGAGCGCGATCTCGCCGACATGCTCATGGGCATGAAGCAGGCGATCGCCGAGCGCCGCGGTCGCGGCGTCGATCACGCCGTCGTTCGACGCGAATCTGGGGAAGGTCAGCGACACGCTCAACGCTCGAAGCTCCCGATCCGCCGGATCTTACGCTGCAACTGCATGATCCCGTAGAGCAGGGCTTCCGCGGTCGGCGGGCAGCCCGGGACATAGATGTCGACCGGCACGATCCGGTCGCAGCCGCGCACGACGCTGTAGCTATAATGATAATAGCCGCCGCCATTGGCGCAGGATCCCATCGAGATCACATATTTCGGCTCGGACATCTGGTCGTAGACCCGGCGCAGGGCCGGGGCCATCTTGTTGCACAGCGTGCCCGCGACGATCATCACGTCCGACTGGCGCGGCGACGCGCGCGGCGCGGCGCCGAATCGCTCCATGTCGTAGCGCGGCATGTTGACGTGGATCATCTCGACCGCGCAGCAGGCGAGCCCGAAGGTCATCCACCACAGCGAGCCGGTGCGCGCCCAGGTGAACAGGTCCTCGGCCGAGGTGACCAGGAAACCCTTGTCGTTCACTTCGGCCTGGAGCGCATTGAAATAGTCGGCGTCGGGCGCCACGTTGCCGGCCGCCAGCGCGCCGGGGATCGCAGCATTCTGGGCCGGGTCGAGAATCACTCCCATTCCAGCGCTCCCTTCTTCCACGCATAGACATAGCCGATGGTGAGCTCGGCAAGGAAAAGCATCATCGACAGCCAGCCGGCGAACCCGATCCCGCCGAGCGACACCGCCCAGGGGTAAAGGAAGGCGGCTTCGAGATCGAAGATGATGAACAGGATCGCGATCAGATAGAAGCGAACGTCGAATTGAGCCCGGCTGTCCTCGAACGCGGGGAAACCGCATTCATATTCGGTCAGCTTGGCCGGCGACGGCTGATGGGTGCCGGTCAGGCGCCCCACTGCCATCGGCAGGAAGACGAACGCGCTGGAGAGAGCGAGTGCGACCCCCAGAAACAGAAGGATCGGCAGATATCCAGCGGCGACTGACGCCATGCGATTGCTCCGACAAGGACGGCCGTAAACCGGCCATTGCGGCGGTGTTTAGGCCCGCTGCACCTGCGAAGCAAGCGGTCGGACCAGTGAGAATGAATCGCAATAAAACAGGCGGTTCAGACCACCGTTTTGCTGAGATTTCCGCGGAAAATCAGAGGCCCTTGACGCCCTGCGCGATCAGCTTGTGCAGCTTGGTGTGAAGGCCGTCGTTCGACGCGAGATACTCGTTGCGTTCGATCGGCTTGTCGCCGCCGCGGAAGTCGCTGACATAGCCGCCGGCTTCGCGCACCAGCAGCATGCCGGCGGCGACGTCCCAAGGCTTCAGGTCCGATTCCCAGAAGGCGTCGAAGCGGCCCGCCGCGACCCAGGCGAGATCGAGCGCGGCCGCGCCGAAGCGGCGGATACCGGCGACTTCGGGCGCGACCTGTTCGAAGATCGCGGTCCACTGCTTGAAATTGCCATGGCCGAGGAAAGGGATGCCGGTGGCGATCAGCGCCTCGGACAGGTCGCGGCGCGCCGAGACGCGCAGCCGGCGATCCTGCTGCCAGGCGCCACGGCCCTTTTCGGCCCAGAAGCTCTCGTCGGTCAGCGGCTGATAGACCAGCCCCTGGGTGATCTCGCCACGCCCGCCGCCGGCGCGCGGCTCCTCGACCGCGATCGAGATCGCGAAATGGGGGATGCCGTGAAGGAAGTTGCTGGTGCCGTCGAGCGGATCGACCACCCAGCGCGGCTTCGACGGATCGCCCTCGACCTCGCCGCGCTCCTCCATCAGGAAGCCCCAGTCGGGCCGCGCCTTGCGCAGTTCCTCGAACAGGGTCTGTTCGGCGCGCTGGTCGGCCATCGACACGAAGTCGGCCGGACCCTTGCGACTCACCTGGAGCTGCTGAACCTCGTTGAAGTCGCGGCGCAACCGCGGCGCGGCCTTGCGCGCGGCGCGGTCCATGACGGTGATGAGGCCTGAATGGGCAACCATAAAACAAACTCCAAAACCCTCTCCCTTAGGGGAGAGGGAGGGGCCCACGCGCTTTAGCGCGTGGGAGGGTGAGGGCACGCAACGCCGAAGCCAGGGCTCGCCACCCACCCCCTCCCTTGCAGGGAGGGGCTAAGTCAGGTTCTACTCCGCGCGGCGGACATATTCCTGGGTGTAGACGTCGACGACGATCTTGGTGCCCGACGAGATGAACGGCGGCACCATCACGCGCACGCCATTGTCGAGGATCGCCGGCTTGTAGCTCGACGAGGCGGTCTGCCCCTTCACCACGGCATCGGCTTCGACGATCACCGCCTCGACCGTGTCGGGCAACTGCACCGAGATCGGGCGCTCGTCGTAAAGCTCCATCACCACGTCCATGCCGTCCTGCAGGAAGGCGGCGGCGTCGCCGAGCAGGTCGCGCGGCAGCGTGATCTGGTCGTAGGTCGCCTTGTCCATGAAGGTCAGATCCTCACCCTCGGCGAACAGGAACTGGAAGTCGGTCGTGTCCAGGCGAACCTTCTCGACCGTCTCGGCCGAACGGAAGCGGACATTGTTCTTGCGGCCGTCGATGAGGTTCTTCATCTCGACCTGCATATAGGCGCCACCCTTGCCCGGCTGGGTGTGCTGGATCTTGACGGCGCGCCAGATGCCGCCTTCATATTCGATGATATTGCCGGGACGAATGTCCACGCCGCTGATCTTCATGGGTTCACCTGGAAGTGTGAGGATTTGAAAGAGCCGGCGCGCGCCATAGCCGCAGACGGCCCAAAGAACAAGTTCCGGCCCTAAAGGCGCTGCGCGGTCTTCGCCGTCCAGCGATAGAGCCCGAACAGCAGCGCAACCACCAGCAGGGTCCCTGCCGCCATCGCCAGGCCTTCATGGCCTTCGCCGATCAGCGCGAACGGCGCACCATTGGCGGTCGCGACGATCACGCCGGCGAGCAACACCCCGAACAGGCTTTCGCCGACGATGAAGCCCGATGCCAGCAGCACGCCCATGCGCTGCGCGGCGGGATCGCGATGCTTGCGGTCATAATACCAGCCGATCAGCGCGCCGATCACCACCGGCAGCGTGGCGCTCATCGGCAGATAGATGCCGATGCCGACCGCAAGCGGCGACAGGCGGAGCCAGCCCTTGCGCCCCATCAGCGCGTCGAGCGCGACCAGCACGAGCCCGACGACGGCACCGATGCCGATCATCTTCCAGTCGAGCCCTTCGCCGAGCACGCCGCGCGCCAGCGTCGCGATCAGCGTCGCCTGTGGCGCCGGCAGCGGTGCAGCGGGGGTCGGCAGGTTGACCCCCGGCAGCGGCGTGAAGCCATATGCGGCGTTGAGCAGGTCGAGAATCGGCGGGATCACCGCCGAGCCGGCAAGCACGCCGACGATCAAGGCGACCTGCTGCTTCCAGGGTGTCGCACCGACGAGTTGGCCGGTCTTGAGATCCTGGAGATTGTCGTTGGCGATCACCGCGCAGGCGAGGACGAGGCCGGTCACGAACAATGCGAAGGCCACGAGCTGCGGAGTCGCTTCGCCGCCCAGCAGCGGCTGCACGCCGATCGCGAGCAGCAGCGACGAACCGAGCACCGCGAGGATCGCCAGGCCCGAGACCGGGCTGTTCGACGAACCGATCAGCCCCGCCATATAGCCGCACACCGCCGCGACGAACGCGCCGGCAACCATCACATAGATGTAGAAGCTGAAGGCGAGCGGGATCGCGAAGCCTGCCAGCGGGCCGACCGCGGCGAAGTGCCACAACAGCCCGAGGATCGGCAGCGCGGCGATCGCACTCAATATCCCCATCCAGCCGACCGGCAGATCCTGTTCCTCGATCGGTAGTGCTTCCGACGAGATCTTGCGCGCCTTCGACGCCGCGAAGGCGCTGGCGAGGCCCTTCCAGATCGGCGCCGCGAGACCGCCGAGCGTCCAGATCGCCGCCGCCCCGATCACCCCGGCGCCGAGGAAGCGTACTTGCCCACTCCACACCCCGAGTGCGGCGTCGGCGGCCGAACCCGGTTCGTTGGCCATGTAGCTGAGGATCGGGGTCGCGACCCAGAAGCCGATCAACTGACCGAGCAGCATCGCCATGCCGACCGATAGGCCGACGAGATGGCCGGCGCCGAGCAGTGCGAAGGACAGCGATCCCCAGATGCCGGTCGCCGCCGGGGTGGTGCCGAGTCGGAACCAGGTCGAAGCTTCCGATGCCACCAGCCGGGTCGCGGCGAGCAGCGCGAAACCCATCGAGGCGATGCTGCCGACGATGATGATGCGCAGGCCCGCTTGGCTTTCGGCAGCGCCCTCGACCGTCTGGGTGCCGACCTTGAGCACCTCGGCCGCGGCCACGCCCTCGGGATAAGGCAGGTCCGATCCGGTGACGAGCGCGCGGCGCAGCGGCACCGACAGCACGACCCCCATCAATCCGCCCGACGCGCACAGCAGGAAGGTCTGCCAGAAGGGGAAACCCTGCCACCAGCCGATCATGATCAGCCCGGGCAGCACGAAGATGATCGAGGCGATGCAGCCCGCCGCCGACGCGACGGTCTGAACGATGTTGTTCTCCAGGATGTTCGAATTGCTGACCAGCCGCAGCACCGCCATCGAGATCACCGCCGCGGGGATCGATGTCGCGAAGGTCAGCCCGACCTTGAGGCCAAGATAGACATTGGCCGCGGTGAACAGCGTGGTGATCGCTATGCCGAGCAGCAGCCCCCGCAGAGTGAGTTCGCGAAGGGGCGTCGGGGCTGCGGTGGCCATGGGGTACGGATTCTCCGGAAAAGTCGAACCGGCAGCATGGCGGGGGAATGGCGGAAAGCCAAGCTGTCCGACGCAACTCGCTGCGCCGAGATGACCGATGCTATCGCGCCGCGATCACCGCCGCGAACTTCTTCACCGCCGCCGCCGGACCGTCGGGGTCATTCCACACCGCACCCGACACCGCGAGGAAATCGGCACCGGCCTCGACCAGCGGGCGGGCATTGTCGGGGGTGATGCCGCCGATCGCGACGCAGGGGATTTCGAACACGGTCGACCACCAGCCTAGGATTGCGGGATCGGCGCGATGCTCGGTGTCCTTGGTCGTCGTCGGATAGAAGGCGCCGAAGGCGACATAGTCGGCGCCCGCCTCGCCCGCTTCCATCGCGAGATGGCGGCTGTCGTGGCAGGTGACGCCGATCTGGGCATCGGCGCCCAACGCATCGCGCGCATCGCGCGGGTCGCCATCGTCCTGACCGAGATGGACGCCATCGGCGCCGAGCCGCTTGGCGAGGCCGATGCTGTCGTTGACGATGAACGCGACCTCATGATCGGCGCAGATCTTCTGCAGCGGCGGCGCGAGTTCGGCGACCGCATGATCGTCGATGCCCTTCAGCCGGAGCTGAAACGCCGCCACCGGGCCGGCCTCGAGCGCGGCGGCCAGCGTCGCGGCGAATCCAGCGTCGATCGCCGGGGGCGAGATCAGGTAGAGCTGGCAGGGCGGACGCTTGGGGTCGCGTTCGAACCGGTCGGCAAAGCCGGGATCGAGCGCCAGGTCGTCATCGTCGAAATCGAGATCGGGATCGTTCATACCGCCTCCCTAGCCGTGTCGGCATTCAGGCGAAAGCCGCCTCTTGCGCGCGAGCCCGCAGGATCGTCGCGAGCGTAGCGGCAAAGGCCTGCGGATCGTCGAGCCGGTGCGCGACCGCAGCGACCGGCCGCGACAACGGGCCGCCCGTCATCACCGGCTCGCGCAGATCGATCACGATATTGGGATAGGCGACCAGCGCGAGGTTGAGCACCGATCGGTTCTTGATGGCGGCGCCGTCCCAGCTTTCGCGGAGTCCGGCCACGACGCCGATCGGAACCTCGATCCGCTTGATCCGGCCGACCCGCAGCGTCAGCCGGTCGGTCGACACGAGGACGGGCATCGTCTTGAACGACCATATCGCCCACACCAGCCAGACGATGCCGGACAGGCTCAGCAGCGACAGGATGACGGCCGCCCGGTGGCTCCAGATCGCGACCAGTACATGCGCGACCAGCAATTCGCAGCCGGCCAGGGCGACCAGTACCCAGAGCATCGGCGCAACCGCGCGATGATAGGCGAAGGCCAGCGGGTTGGCCGGGAGAACAGGCTGCCCCGTCACGGCACGAGGCCGCACGCGGCAGAAAGCGACGCGGGAGCGAAACAGGCGTTCGACCGCCCGCCCCGCCCCCGCGCCACCGGACTTATTCCTCGCCCTTGTAGATCGAAACGATCTTGTCGAGCATCGCCAGCGCTTCGTCGCGCGGGCGCTGGAAGGTGTTGCGGCCGATGATCGAGCCGTTGCCGCCGCCGTCGCGAATGTCGCGCGCGTCCTGATAGACCGCGTCGGCGCCCTTGGCCGCACCGCCCGAGAAGACGACGATGCGACGGCCGGCGAAGCAGCTCTGCACGACGTGCGCGACGCGCTTCGCCTGGGTCGACGAATCGAAGCCCTCATAGGCCTTCTTGGCGTCGGCCTGCTCGATATGGTCACTCGGCAGCTTGACCTTGATGATGTGCGCGCCGAGCAGCGCCGCCATGTGCGCGGCATAGGCGCCGACGTCGAGCCCGAGCTCGCCCGCCTTCGAGATGTCGCCGCCGCGCGGATAGGACCAGATCACGGTCGCGATGCCGACCGCCTTGGCCTGCGCCGACAGCTCGCGAATCTCTTCCATCTGTTCGAGGACATGATCCGAACCCGGATAGATGGTGAAGCCGATCGCCGAGCAGCCGAGACGCAGCGCGTCGTCGACGGTGCCGGTCACCGCCTGATCGATCGAGGTCGCCCAGCTGTTCGAGCTGTTGACCTTGAGGATCGTCGGGATCTGGCCGGCGAAGGTGTCGGCCCCCGCCTCGAGCATGCCGAGCGGCGCGGCATAGGCGCTGAGCCCCGCGTCGATCGCGAGCTGATAATGGTAATGCGGGTCATAGGCCGGCGGGTTGATCGCAAAGCTGCGGGCCGGACCATGTTCGAACCCCTGATCGACCGGCAGGATGACGAGCTTGCCGGTGCCGCCCAGGCGGCCCTGGTTCAGGATGCGGGCGAGATTCGCCTTCACCCCGGGATTGTCGCTTTCATAACCCGAAAGGATCTTCTTGACGATCGGCGTGATGCTCATCGGATACTCCACAGTTTATATTGCCCCATACAGCCGTTGACGCACCCCAGCGCAACGGCCCGAAATCAGTCTTCGAGCGCCTTGACGCCCGGCAGTTCGCGACCTTCCATCCATTCGAGGAAAGCGCCGCCCGCGGTCGAGACGAAGGTGAAATCCTTCGCGACGCCGGCATGGTTGAGCGCCGCGACGGTGTCGCCGCCGCCCGCGACCGACACCAGCGAACCGCTCTTGGTCAGCGCCGCCGCGGTCTTGGCGAGCGCGACGGTCGCGGTGTCGAACGGCGCGATCTCGAACGCGCCCATCGGCCCATTCCACACCAGCGTGCGGCAATTCTTGAGCGCATCGCCCAGCGCCTCGACCGCCGACGGGCCGACGTCGAGGATCATCTCGTCGGCGGCGACTTCGTGGACGTTGACGGTGCGGACCGGCGGGTTGGCGCGGAATTCCTTCGCCACCACCACGTCATACGGCAGATGGACGGTGCAATCGGCCTTGTCGGCGGCTTCGAGGATCTCGAGCACGGTATCCTTCAGGTCGTGCTCGCACAGCGACTTGCCGACATCGACCCCGCGCGCGGCGAGGAAGGTGTTGGCCATGCCGCCGCCGATGATCAGATGGTCGACCCGGGCGACCAGATGCTTGAGCACATCGAGCTTGGTCGACACCTTGGCGCCGCCGACGACCGCGGCGACCGGATGTTCGGGCTTGCCGAGCGCCTTTTCGAGCGCCTCGAGTTCGGCCTGCATCGACCGGCCGGCGAAGGCCGGCAGCAGATGGGCGAGACCTTCGGTCGAGACATGCGCGCGGTGCGCCGCCGAAAAGGCGTCGTTGACATAGAGATCGCCGAGCTTCGCCATCGCCCTGGCGAGTTCGGGATCGTTCTTTTCCTCGCCCTTGTGGAAGCGGGTATTTTCGAGGATCGCGATCGTGCCCGGCTCCAGCGTGGCGACCGCGGCCTCGGCCTGTTCGCCGGCGCAGTCGCCGATGAAGCGGACCTCGCGGCCCAGCACCGATTCGAGCGGCTTGGTGACCATCGCCAGGCTCATCTCGGGGTTACGCTCGCCCTTGGGGCGGCCGAAATGGGCGAGGATCAGCACGATCGCGCCCTTGTCCGCCAGCTCGGCGATCGTCGGGGCCGCCGCGCGCAGGCGGGTATCGTCGGTAACCTGGCCCCCATCCATCGGCACGTTGAGATCCTCGCGGACCAGCACGCGCTTGCCCTTCACATCACCAATATCGTCGAGGCTCTTGAAGCTCATCCTGTTTCCCCAGTCTGTTCAGGCTGAATGTCGATGATCGGGTGCGCCATGATCGGCACATGCAAGAACGGCCGCCCGATCGCTCGGGCGGCCGCGCCTTGTCCGCTCCGCGCCACGCATGCCGGCCCGGCGAACGCCGGAACAGCGATGGTAGCGGCGGGCGCGGTCATTCGATCAGAGGAACTTGGCGATCGCGCTGGCAGTGTCGACCATGCGGTTCGAGAAGCCCCATTCATTGTCGTACCAGCTCATCACCCGGACCAGCTTGCCCTCGAGCACCGCGGTCTCGAGGCTGTCGACGGTCGACGAATGCGCATCATGGTTGAAGTCGATCGAGACCAGCGGCTCGTCGGTATAGCCGAGGATGCCCTTGAGCGGGCCGCTCTCCGACGCCGCCTTGAGCAACGCGTTGACCTCTTCCTTGGTGGTGTCGCGCTTCGGGGTGAAGGTCAGGTCGATCAGCGAGACGTTCGGGGTCGGAACCCGGATCGCCGAACCGTCGAGCTTGCCCTTGAGCTCAGGCAGCACTTCGCCGACCGCACGGGCGGCGCCGGTGGTGGTCGGGATCATCGACATCGCGGCGGCGCGCGCGCGGCGCATGTCGCTGTGGATCTGGTCGAGGATCTTCTGGTCGTTGGTGTAGCTGTGGATCGTGGTCATCAGGCCGCGTTCGATGCCGATCGCGTCGTTGAGGACCTTGGCGACCGGCGCCAGGCAGTTGGTGGTGCACGACGCGTTCGACACGATGACATGCTCGCCGGTCAGCTTGTCGTTGTTGACGCCGAACACGACGGTCAGGTCGACGCCCTTGGCCGGGGCCGAGATCAGCACGCGCTTGGCGCCCGCATCGAGATGCTTCTGCGCCGATTCGCGATCGGTGAAGAAGCCGGTGCATTCGAGCGCGATGTCGACGCCGTTGGCGGCGTGCGGCAGGTTCGCCGGATCGCGCTCGGCCGAAACCTTGATGCGCTTGCCGTCGATGATCAGGTCGTTGCCGTCGACTTCGACGGTGCCCGGATAGGGGCCATGGACCGAATCGCGCTTGAACAGCAGCGCGTTGGACTTGGCATCGGCGAGGTCATTGATTGCGACCAGTTCGAGTCCGCTGCCGGGATTCGCCAGGACCGCACGCGCCACCAGGCGACCGATGCGCCCGAAACCGTTGATCGCAACCTTAACTGCCATGCCCAATACTCCTCAGTTGTTCGTGAGTGCCCCGATGACCCGCGGGGCGATCTTGTCGGCCGTCAGGCCGAAATGGTCGTACAATGCCTTGACCGGTGCCGAGGCGCCGAAGCTGTCGATGCCGAAGCGCAGTCCCTTGCGGCCGACATAGCGCTCCCAGCCGATCGTCGTGCCGGCCTCGATCGAGACGAGCAGCGCGTCGGACGGCAGGATATCGTCGCGATAGGCCTCGTCCTGCGCGTCGAACCGTTCCCAGCTCGGCATCGAGACGACGTCGGCGCCGATTCCGGCCTCCTCGAGCTTCGCGGCGGTCGCGACCGCGATCTCGACCTCCGAACCGCTCGCGATCAGCACCGCCTTGCGCGGCGCCGACGCCGCCTTGAGGCGGTAGGCGCCGAGCGCCGAGAAATTGCGGCTGATATCGGTGCGCAGCTGCGGCAGGCCTTCGCGCGACAGCGCCAGCAGCGACGGGCCGGTCGCCTTTTCGAGCGAGAGCTGCCAGCATTCGGCGGTCTCGATCACGTCGCACGGACGATAGACGTCGAGGTTCGGCATCACCCGCAGGCTCATCAGATGCTCGATCGGCTGGTGGGTCGGACCATCCTCGCCCAGGCCGATTGAATCATGGGTCATCACGAAGATCGACCGGATCTGCTGTAGCGCGGCGAGGCGGATCGCACCGCGCGCATAATCGGAGAAGACCAGGAAGGTGCCGCCATAGGGGATCACCCCGCCGTGGAGCGCCAGGCCGTTCATCGCGCAGGCCATGCCGAATTCGCGGATGCCGTAATAGATATAGCGGCCGGCATAATCGTCGGCGGTGAACGGCGCCTGGCCCTTGGTCTTGGTGTTGTTCGATCCGGTCAGATCGGCCGAACCGCCGATCGTCTCGGGGATCTGCACGTTGATCGTGCCCAGCACCATCTCCGACGCCTTGCGGGTCGCGACCTTCTGCGGGTTGGCGATCAGATCCTGGAGATAGGCGTCGAGCGAGAAACCGGCGGGCAGGATGCCGGCCATGCGCCGTTCGAACTCGGCGCGATCGGCGCTGGCGACGAGGCGCGCTTCCCAGGCCGAGCGGACCGGGGTGCCGCGCTGGCCGGCTGCGGCCCAGGCCGCCTTGATGTCGTCGGGGATGACGAACGGCGCCGACGGCCAGTCGAGCGCGACGCGGGCGGCCGCGACCTCGTCGTTGCCGAGCGCGGCGCCATGGGTCGCCGAGGTGCCCTGCTTGTTGGGGGCGCCATAGCCGATGATCGTCGTGCAGTCGACGATCGACGGCCGCGGATCGGCCTTGGCGGCCTCGATCGCGGCATTGATGCTCACGGGATCATGCCCGTCGCACTTCACCGTATGCCAGCCGGTCGCGGCGTAGCGGGCGAGAACGTCCTCGGATGACGACAGCGATACCGCGCCGTCGATGGTAATGCGGTTGTCGTCCCACAGCACGATCATCTTGCCGAGCTTGAGATGCCCGGCCAGACCGATCGCCTCATGGTTGATGCCTTCCATCAGGCAGCCGTCGCCGGCGATCACCCAGGTGCGGTGATCGACCAGATCGTCGCCATAGACCGCGTTCAGATGGCGTTCGGCGATCGCCATGCCGACCGCGGTCGCGAGCCCCGATCCGAGCGGGCCGGTGGTGGCCTCGATCCCGGCGAGCTCGAAATTCTCGGGATGCCCGGCGCACGGGCTGTGGAGCTGGCGGAAATTGGCGATGTCCTCGATCGTCGGGCGGGCATAGCCGGTCAGATGGAGCAGCGAATAGATCAGCATCGATCCGTGGCCCGCCGACAGCACGAAGCGGTCGCGATCGGCCCATTTGGGCTGCGCGGGATCATATTTGAGGTGGCCGGTGAACAACTCCGTGGCGACGTCGGCCATGCCCATCGGCATGCCGGGATGGCCCGAATTGGCGGCCTGGACCGCATCCATCGATAGCGCGCGAATGGCGTTTGCGAGCTGCTTCGATGTAATCGTCATTAAGGCGCCTTCTGTCGTCAAAGAACCGGAGGTGCAGGGCAAGGTTGATTCCGAGCCCCCGCGCGGACCCTTTGTCGCCTGTAGCCCGCAAGGTCAACCGCGCTGGACCCTGCCGGGCCGCGCCACGACGATGTTTCTGCCGCTTGCGGGCATCGCGCAGCCTGCTATTCCTGCCGATGATGACCGATCAAAGGCTGATCCTTGCACTGGGCAGACTGGAGCGCGCGCTCGCTCGGGTCGAAGCCGGGGTCGACGCCAGCCCGCCGCCCTTGTCGCACGACGAAAGCGAGGCGCTGTTCCGACTGGCCGAGCGCCATCGCACCCTGCGCGAGAGCACCGAATCGGCGATCGAGCGGCTCGACCGCCTGCTGGGCGATCATTGATGGCGGAGGTCGAAGTCTCGGTCGCGGGCCGCCGCTACAAGCTCACCTGCCGCGACGGCGAGGAGGATCAGCTACGCGCCCTCGCGCGGATGGTCGATATGAAGGCGGGCGACATCACCAGCGCGATCGGCGAGATGACCGAGGCCCGCACGCTGCTGCTGTCGGCGCTGCTGATCGCCGACGAACTCAACGATATGCGCGGCGCCGCCGCGGTCGCCCGCAAGGAAGAAGCGGCCGAGGCCGACCCCGCGATCGCGGTCGCCATCGAACGGATGGCGGAACGGGTCGAGCGGCTGGCGGCGCGGCTGGAGGGGCCCGCGTAGCGCCCCCCTTGAGAGTCGGCCGCATCGCGATTACATATCGATGCGGCGGGTACTGCCCGGCACGAACTGCAGCGAACATCCCTGAGGCGATTCATCTTCCATGGGGGCTGTCCCTGTTCAGATCCTGGTCTGATGCATATGGTCCCCACCTGACGTACTTGGCGTCAGAGGATATTCCAGAAACGACCATGGCGGTCCCGCCACCCGCCTTTTCCCGGGGGAATATCATTTCCCATGGCTGAACCGAACACCAAGGCCGCCTTGCGTGCGCAGCTCCGCGCAGCGCGCGACGGGTGCGTCCTGACGATGGGCGACGATGCGCGCCGCGCCTGTGAGGCGAAGGCTGCCGGCCATCTCGCCCCGTTCCTCGAAGGCCGGTTCTGCGTCGCCGGCTATTGGTCGCTGGGGGCCGAGATGTCCGCAACGCCGATGCTCGAAGCCGCCGCCGCGCACGGCCTTGTCACCGCCCTTCCCCATGTCGTCGACCGCGCGGGCGAGATGCGCTTCCTGCGCTGGGCGCCGGGCGACCCGGTCGAATCGGGTTGGGCGGGGCTGATCCAGCCACGTGCTTATGCCGACGAGGTGCGCCCCGACCTGATCCTCGCGCCGCTGCTCGGCTTCGATGCCCGGCTGGGGCGGATTGGCCAGGGCGCCGGCCATTATGACCGGGCCTTTGCCGCCAACCGCCAGGCAATGCGTATCGGAATCGGCTGGTCCGTGCAGCAGGTCGGCTCTATTCCCCGCGATCCATGGGATGTGCCGCTCGACGCGGTCTGCACCGAGAAGGGCATGATGATGGCCGATGCGCAAACAGGCGTGACCGAATGAGCGAACCAAGCTGGCGCAAGCCGGCCGGCGTCCTGCTGATGCTGACGATCATCATGGTCTGGGCGCTGATCGTGCTGTTCGCATCACCTTTGATCGAACGGCTCCCCGCGCTGGCGCAGGCAGTGGTCTATCTGATCGCGGGCATCGTCTGGATCCTGCCGCTGAAGCCGCTGCTGTCGTGGATGGAAACCGGGCAATGGCGCAGATTCTGATCGTTGCGCGCCCGTCGCGTTAACCGGATGTAATCAAAGCAGGGGGTAGCAAAAGCCGGTCAAAGACGGGGTAGGTCGGTTGCGCGAAGAACGGATCATTGAAGCGTCCGCACAACGAGACGAATGGCGGCGGCTGTACGACAAGATCGGCCAGCTGCTGTTCGACAACGCCTTGCAGCCGTCGCCAGAGAATTTCGATATCTGCCACCGCTATCTGATCGGTGCCGACCGCGAGCTGATCGGACTGGTCGACAAGGCGATTCGCCGCGAAGGTCGCCTGACCCAGGGTGCGATATCGGCGATCACCGCGCAGTGCGGCGGCCTGTCGGGCGAGGATCTGAACCGGATGGCCGGCGATGCACGCGGGCTGGTCGAACAGGTGACCGCGATCGTCGCCAAGTCGGGGGACGATGCCCGCGATTATGGCGCGGCGCTGCAGAGCACCGATCTCGCCGTCGCCGGGCCGACCAAGGCAATGGAGACGCTGGTCGAACTCACCCGCACGATGATCGACAAGGCACAGGCCGCCGAGGACGAGCTTCGCCGAACCGAAACCCATATCAAGTCGCTCCACGACGACCTCGCGACCGCGCACCGCACCGCGAACAGCGATCCGCTGACCGGCCTGCCGAATCGCCGCGCGCTCGACCATCACCTTCGCCAGGCGGTCGAGAATGCGAAGCGTTCGGCCACGCCGGTTTCGATCGCGATCTGCGACATCGACCATTTCAAGCTGTTCAACGACACCCATGGCCACCAGATCGGCGACGAGGTGATCAAGTTCGTCGGCGCGTCGCTGGCGCGCGCGGGCACCGAGAATTTCGTCGCCCGCTATGGCGGCGAGGAATTCGTCGTCATCTTCGAACGCTGCAGCCCGCAGGACGCCAGCCTCGTGCTCGATCGCGTTCGCGCCGCGATCGCGTCGCGCGAACTCAAGGTCACCAACACCGGCCAGTCGCTCGGCAAGCTCAGCTTCTCGGGTGGCATCGCCGCGCTCGAAGCCCAGGATTCGCCGGTCTCTATCCTGCGTCGCGCCGATGCGGCGCTCTACCGTGCCAAGGAAGCGGGGCGGAACCGGGTGCTGATCGCCGAACCGGGCGACCGCCCGGCGGTGTGAGGGTGTTCGCTCATTCGCTGGGCGCGGCGTCTACCCGCTAACGATTTGGCATCGCCCTGCCCCGTCCTGTAAGGCGGGCGCATGACCGCATCCGCCCCCTTCTCGTCGATCCATCGCCATGGTTTCATCCGCGTCGCCGCCGGCACCCCGGTCGCCAGCGTCGGCGATGTCGCCGCCAACGCCGCCGCGATCCTCGATCTGGCACGGCAGGCCGATGCCGAAGGCGCCGACCTGCTGGTGCTGCCCGAACTGGCGCTGTCCTCCTACGCGATCGACGATCTCCACCTTCAGGACGCGATGCTCGCGCGGGTCGAGGCCGAACTCGGCCGGCTCGTCGCGGCGACCGCCGACCTGAAGACGGTGCTGCTGGTCGGCGCGCCGATCCGGCGCAGCGGGCGGCTCTATAATACGGCGGTGGTGATCGCCCGCGGGCGCATCCTCGGCGTCGTCCCCAAAAGCTTCCTGCCCAATTATCGCGAATATTATGAGAAGCGCTGGTTCGCGCTCGGCCATGGCCTGAGCGGCATCGAGATGGCGCTATGCGGCCAGACCGTGCCGTTCGGCCCCGACCTGATCTTCGCCGCCGACGATCTCCCGGACTTCGTCTTCCATGTCGAGATCTGCGAGGATTATTGGGCGCCGCTGCCGCCGTCGACGATGGGGGCGATGGCCGGGGCGCTGATCCTGTGCAACCTGTCGGCGTCGAACATCATCATCGGCAAGGCGCGCGAGCGCGCGCTGCTCGCCGAATCGCAGTCGGTGCGGGCCTGCGCGGCCTATGTCTATTCGGCGAGCGGCCCCGGCGAGAGCACCACCGACCTCGCCTGGGACGGCCAGGCGATGATCCACGAACTCGGCGAGATGCTCGCCGAATCGAGCCGGTTCGGCGACGCCGCCGAGCTGATCGGCGCCGATGTCGACGTCGCCCGGCTGCGGCTCGAGCGGATGCGGATGGGGACATTCAACGACTGCGCCGCAGCCCATGGCCATCCCGAAACCCGCTTCCGCCGGATCGGCTTCGCGCATGCGCCCGATTTCGCCGATATCGGCCTGCGGCGTCCGATCGCGCGTTTCCCGTTTGTGCCCGCCGATCCCGGGAAGCTCGATCTCGACTGCTACGAGGCGTTCAACATCCAGGTCGCCGGCCTCGCCAAGCGCTTCGCCTCGACGAAGAGCGAAACGATGGTGATCGGGGTGTCGGGCGGACTCGATTCGACCCATGCGCTGATCGTCGCCGCCAAGGTCTGCGACCGGCTCGGTATCCCGCGCACCCGCATCCTCGGCTACACCATGCCGGGTTTCGCGACCGGCGAGGACACCAAGGCCAATGCCTGGGCGCTGATGCGCGCACTCGGGATCAGCGCCGAGGAGATCGATATCCGCCCGGCGGCGCGGCAGATGCTCGCCGACATGCATCACCCCTTCGCCGACGGCGAGGCACTCTATGACGTGACCTTCGAAAATGTGCAGGCGGGCTTGCGCACCGATTATCTGTTCCGCCTCGCCAATCACCACAAGGGCTTCGTGATCGGCACCGGCGACCTGTCCGAACTCGCGCTCGGCTGGTGCACCTACGGCGTCGGCGACCAGATGAGCCATTATGCGGTCAATGGCGGCGTGCCCAAGACGCTGATCCAGTTCCTGATCCGCTGGTGCGTGCGCACCGGCCAGTTCGATCCCGAAACCGACCACATCCTGACCGCGATCCTCGGCACCGAAATCTCGCCCGAGCTGGTTCCGGCCGATGCCAGCGGCGCGATCCAGAGCACCCAATCGAAGATCGGGCCGTACGAGCTGCACGATTTCTTCCTGCACCATGTCGCTCGGCTCGGATTGCCGCCGTCGAAGATCGCCTTCCTCGCCTGGCATGCCTGGCACGATGCCGACCAAGGGCTGTGGCCGATCGAGTTTCCCGCCGACGCGCGCAATGCCTATGACATGGCGACGATCCGCAAATGGCTCGAAAGCTTCCTGTTCCGCTTCTTCGAGATCAGCCAGTTCAAGCGCTCGGCGATCCCCAACGGCCCGAAGGTCTCGGGCGCGGCGGCGCTGTCGCCCCGTGGCGACTGGCGCGCGCCGTCGGACGGGACGGCGAAGGTCTGGCTCGACGAACTGGCGGCGGCGCTCGACGCTTAGAGCATTCTCTAGTCAGGTGGAATCACCTGACGACTCGGAGAATGCGGAAAACAAAGGAAATCTAGCGCGCTTCCTTGCGGCGGCTGAGCGCGGCGATGCACGACGCGCGGTCGACATCCTCGCCGGTCGGCAGACGGGTGTCGATATGGGTCACGACCGGCTCGCGGCCCGGCGCCTTGGGGTAGAGATAGGCGTCGAGCACGCAGACATTGCTGGCATATTGGAGCTTGCGCGCCGGATCCTCGCGCACATCCTGATTGGGGGTGCCGAACAGGATCACCAGCGCGCGCGCATCCTGGCCGATCACCCGATCGAGCCCGGCCTCGACCCGCACCGGCGGCGGGGCCGCGGACACGGTGACGGGCGCGGTGGTCGGGCCGCAGGCCGACAGCAGCAGGCTCGCGGACAACAGGAACGGGGCAAGGATCTTCATGGCCGCCGGCACAGCATCTTCATACCACACTTGCAAGCGCCACGTGACGAAGCGCCGCTTGGCTAGGACGGTGGAAATCGGCTAGTCCGCGACCATATCCCCCGCACAACCGCGTTTTCGGAGACCGTCCCTGTCCGAGCCTCGTTTCGATATCGTCGCCATCGGCAATGCGCTGGTCGACGTGCTCTGCCACCAGGAAGACGAATTCGTCGTCGCGCGCGGTCTCCAGAAAGGGCTGATGAGCCCGATCGCGCCGCATCATGCGGTCGTCCTCCACAAGGAAATGGGGGTGTGCGAGGAGGTCAGCGGCGGTTCGGCCGCGAACACGCTCGCGGCACTCGCCGCGACCGGCGCGCGCTGCGCCTTTGTCGGCCAGGTCGGCGACGACCGGCTCGGCACCCTGTTCGCCGACGACATGGCGCGCGAGCATATCGCCTTTCCGGTGAAGCCGCTCGCCGACGGCACCCCGACCGGGCGCTGCCTGATCATCGTCCATCCCGACGGCCACCGGACGATGAACACCGCGATCGGCGCGTCGGAATATCTGCCCGAGGGCTCGCTCGACATGGCGCTGATCGCCGACAGCGCGATCCTCTATGTCGAGGGCTATATGTGGCGCACCGACCAGCCGCGCGCACGCGCCGCCGAGGCGATCGCCGCGGCAAGGGCCGCCGGCCGCAAGATCGCCTTCACCCTGTCGTCCGAATTCTGCATCGAGCAGCATGGCGACGATTTCCGCGCGCTGATCGCCGACGGCAAGATCGACATCCTCTTCGCCAATGACGGCGAGTTGAAAGCGCTGACCGGCATCGCCGATTTCGATGCGGCGCTGGTCGCGATCGGCGCGCAGGTGCCGCTGGCGATCGTCACCTGCGGTCCCGATGGCGCGGTCGCGGTCGAGGCCGGCGTACGGCACGATACCCCCGCCGAACCGGCCGGGGCTATCGTCGACACCACCGGCGCCGGCGACGTGTTCGCGGCCGGCGTGTTCGCGGGGCTGCTCGGCGGCCACGACATCGCCCGCACGCTACGGATGGCGTCGGTCGCGGCGGGCGAGATCATCACCCGCATCGGCCCGCGTTTCCGCGCGCAGGAAGACGTCGCGGCATTAATCGAGCGGCGACTACAAAATTAGGGGCCGCCGGTCCGGAGACGGGCGACCCCATGATTTCCAATAGCTAGTGGCGATTACAAAACCGGCGGCGACGGCACGTCTGGATCGGTCTCGTGCACCTCGTCGAGGCCGAGGCCGACATGGCTCCGGCGATAGCCATAGAGGAAATAGACCACCAGGCCGATCGCCGCCCAGCTGAAGAACAGCGTGATCGTGTAAGCCGACAGGCTGAAGAACAGATAGACGCAACCCACCGCCGACAGCGGCGCGACGACCGCGATCGCCGGGGTCCGGAACGGACGGCGACGATCCGGATCGGTCTTGCGCAGCACCAGCACCGCGATCGACACCATCAGGAAGGCGAACAGCGTTCCCGAGTTGGAGATGTCGGCAAGCGCTCCCACCGGGAACAGCGCCGCGAACAGGGCGACGAACACGCCGGTGATCATCGTGATGACGTGCGGAGTCTTGTAGCGCGGATGGACCTTCGACAGCACCACCGGCAGCAGGCCGTCGCGGCTCATCACGAAGAAGATGCGGGTCTGGCCGAACATCATCATCAGGATGACCGAGGGCAGCGCGAGACCGGCGGCGAGGCCGAGCAGGTTGCCGATCTGCGGCCAGCCGATCTGGCGCAGCGTCCAGGCCAGCGCCTCCTTCGAGCAGACCACGGCGTTGTCGCCGATCGCCGAGCAGGCCTGCGACAGCTGCGCCGAACCGGTCGGAAGCGCCACGCCATTGCTCATCATCGGCTGTGCGCCGACCGTGCCGATCACGCCGGCGGCGACGAGCATGTAGAAGATCGTGCAGATGCCGAGCGACCCGATCAGGCCGATCGGCATGTTGCGTTGCGGGTTCTTGGTTTCCTCGGCCGCGGTCGAGACCGCGTCGAAGCCGACATAGGCGAAGAAGATCGAGGCCGCAGCGGCCGAGATGCCGCCGAAACCGGTCGGTGCGAACGGCTCGAAATGCTCGAGATGGATCACCGGCAGCGCGAGGATGACGAACAGCGCCAGCGCCGCGATCTTGATGCCGACGAGGACAGCGTTGATCGTCGCGCTTTCCTTGGTGCCGAGCACCAGCAGCCAGGTCACGAGCAGCGCGATGATCGCGGCGGGGATGTTGACGATGCCGCCGTCGATCGGCCCGAGCACCAGGTCCCTGGGCACATGGATGCCGGTCAGCGCCTGGAACAGGCCGACCACATAGCCCGACCAGCCGACCGACACCGCACCAGCGGCGACCGCATATTCGAGGACGAGCGCCCAGCCGACCATCCAGGCGACCAGTTCGCCCATCACCGCATAGCTATAGGTGTAGGCCGACCCCGAAACCGGGACCATCGCCGCCATTTCGGCGTAGCAGAGGGCTGCGACCGCGCAGACGAAACCGGCGATGATGAAGGCCAGGATCATGCCCGGACCGGCCTTCTGCGCCGCTTCTGCGGTCAGAACGAAGATGCCGGTTCCGATGATGCCGCCGATACCGAGCATGGTCAGCTGGAAGGCACCGAGCGAACGGTGGAGAGATTTCTTGGCGGCTGTCGCCAAAATGGCGTCGAGAGACTTTACGCGCCCAAATATCATGCGGGGTTCCCTTTACGCCGGTGTCCCTAAGCACCGGCGGTCATGGGAAGGGGAGCCTAACCGTTCCTGCGCGCGGCGCAAGCACCCTTGCGGTTCGGCAAAGCCGAACGGTGCGGAACCGGGCAAATCACCCGTCTTCGCGCGGGATCATCGCACGGAACTGGCGCCCGCCGAACAGATGGACATGGAGGTGCGGAACCTCCTGATGGCCATGTTTGCCGATATTGGCGAGCAGCCGGTAACCGGGCTCGACCAGTTCATTCTCGCGCGCGACATGACCGACCGCGCGGACGAAGCCCGAAATCTCGCGATCCGACGCGTTGGCGCTGAAATCGTCCCACGACACATAAGGGCCCTTGGGGATCACCAATATGTGGACCGGCGCCTGCGGGTTGATGTCGTGGAAGGCGAGCGCATGCTCGTCCTCATAGACCTTCCGGCTCGGAATCTCGCCGCGCAGGATCCGCGCGAAGATATTGCCGTCGTCATAGGGAAGGGTGGCATCGATCGGCATGGAAACTCCATTGATCTGGGTTGGATGATCAGCCTTTCGGGCGCGCGGCCTTTTCGGCAAGCCCGGACATCCCCTCGCGACGATCGAGCTCGGCCATCACCTCGGCGACCGGTACCCCCTGGTCCGCCAGCAACACGGTCAGATGGAAGAGGAGGTCGGCGGCTTCACCGACGAGACCCGCGCGATCGCCGGCCATCGCCGCGATCACCGCCTCGACCGCTTCCTCGCCGAGCTTCTGCGCGATCTTCGGAGTACCCTTCGCGAAAAGCGAGGCGACATAGGATGACCCGGGATCGGCGGCCTTGCGCGCGATGACGGTCGATTCGAGCCTGGAGAGGGTATCGGACATGCCGCGGTACATCGGGAGACGCGCGACAAAGGTCAAATCCTATA
This sequence comes from Rhizorhabdus sp. GW822-FHT03C02, assembly GCF_058801765.1. Classification (NCBI taxonomy): domain Bacteria; kingdom Pseudomonadati; phylum Pseudomonadota; class Alphaproteobacteria; order Sphingomonadales; family Rhizorhabdaceae; genus Rhizorhabdus; species Rhizorhabdus sp. GW822-FHT03C02. The sequence continues at coordinate 291,208 of NZ_JBXANN010000006.1, read as the reverse complement.
TGGCGCACGCGTACCGGACGAAAATCCGGCGCAATTTGCGACACCCGCCCGCCCCCCCGAGCGGACGGGTGTCGACTAACCAGAGCAAACGCTTATCGCGGCGGCTGATCCGAAGGATTGCCGCGTTTCCGGCTCGCATAGCGGCCGACGACCAGACCAAGGACCCCGAGGCCCATGATACCGAGCGCGCTTGGTTGCGGGAGTTCAGGCAGCCATTGGTCGACATCGAGCCAGCCAGCCCAGGCCGGCGACGTCACGCCGATCATGGTCACCAATGCCATCAACCTGAACGCCATCCTCGTCATCGAGCTGCCTCCCCCAGAGGGCGCGACGCACCCGGATGGTTCCCGGGACGTTTACCGCAGGAATCGTGCCAGCCGGTGAAGAGGCACGGTTTACCGGCCTTTAACAATTTACAATCGCCTGCAATCGGTGGCGGGTGTAAAGACTGCCGACAGTTTCGCGGCAAAACCCCGGTCAGCTGCGGACGGGCAGTCCCGCACGGCGCAGCGCCGCGCGCGCCTCGGCAACGCTATACTGCCCGAAATGGAAGATCGAGGCCGCCAGCACCGCGCTCGCGCCGCCGCGCACCACTCCGTCGACGAGATGGTCAAGATTCCCGACACCACCGCTGGCGATCACCGGCACCGACACCGCATCGGCGACCGCGCGCGTCAGCGCGAGATCATAGCCGTCGCGGGTGCCGTCGCGATCCATCGAGGTCAGCAATATCTCGCCGGCGCCGAGTTCGGCGAGGCGGCGGGCATGATCGACCGCGTCGATCCCGGTCGGCTTGCGCCCGCCATGGGTGTAGATTTCCCATTTGCCCGGGCCGGTCGCGCGCGCGTCGATCGCGCCGACCACGCATTGCGCGCCGAACCGGTTGGCCATGTCGGCGCACAGTTCGGGCCGGGCGACCACCGCCGAATTGACCGCGACCTTGTCGGCCCCGGCGAGCAGCAGCGCGCGGGCATCCTCGACGGTACGCACCCCGCCGCCGACGGTCAGCGGCATGAAGCAGACCGCGGCGGTGCGCGCGACCACATCGATGATCGTGCCGCGCCCCTGATGGCTGGCGGTGATGTCGAGGAAGCACAGCTCGTCGGCCTCGGCCGCATCATAGACCCGCGCCTGCTCGACCGGATCGCCGGCATCGGCGATGTCGACGAAGTTCACGCCCTTGACCACCCGGCCATTGTCGACGTCGAGGCAGGGGATGATGCGGACGCGGACGGTCATGCAGGCCGTCCGGTCCGGGCGACCCGGATCGCCTCGGCGAGATCGAGACGGCCGTCATAGAGCGCACGGCCGGTGATCACGCCTTCGATGCCGTCGCCGGCATGCGGCAGCAGCGCGTGGACATCGTCGATCGAGGCGACCCCGCCGCTGGCGATCACCGGGATCGAGGCATGCCGGGCGAGCGCGACGGTCGCCTCGACATTGCAGCCCTTGAGCAGCCCGTCGCGGCCGACGTCGGTGAACAGCAATGCCGCGACCCCGGCATCGGCAAAACGATCGGCGAGATCGTAGATGCTGACCGTCGAGACATCGGCCCAGCCGTGGGTCGCGACGAAGCCGTCGCGCGCATCGACGCCGACGACGATGCGGCCGGGCAGATCCTTCGCGGCGCCCTTCACCAGGTCGGGATTTTCGAGCGCGGCGGTGCCGATGATCACCCGCGAGACGCCGAGCCCGAGCCAACGGTCGATGCCGGCGCGGTCGCGGATGCCCCCGCCGAGCTGGACCTTGCCCGGAAAGGCCTTGAGGATGCCCTCGACCGCCGCGGCATTGACCGCCTTGCCGGCGAAGGCGCCGTCGAGATCGACGACATGGAGCCAGTCCGATCCCTGGTCGGCGAAGCGCTTCGCCTGGCCCGCCGGATCGTCGCCATAGATGGTCGCGCGGTCCATATCGCCTTCGAGCAGGCGCACGACCTGTCCGCCCTTGAGATCGATCGCCGGGAAAATCGTGAAACTCATGGCTTCCACTTCAGGAATCGGTCGAGAAAGGCGAGGCCATAAGCTTGGCTCTTCTCGGGATGGAACTGCGCGCCGACGATCGTGTCGCGCCCCACGGCGGCGACGATCGGGCCGCCATGATCGGTGGTCGCGATCATGTGCAGCGGATCGGCGACCTCGAAAGCGAAGCTGTGCAGATAATAGGCCTCGCCGGGCACGATCAGCGGGTGCGGGGTCGCGGGCCGGACATCGTTCCAGCCCATATGCGGAATCTTGAGCGCCGGATCGGCGGGCACCATCATCCGCACGTCGCCGGCGATCCACCCCAGCCCTGGGGTGCTGCCGAATTCATGCCCGGCATCGGCGAGCAGCTGCATGCCGACGCAGACGCCGAGGAAAGGTCGCCCCTTGCCGAGCACGGCCTCGCCCATCGCCTCGACCATCCCGGGAATCGCCACGAGCCCGCCCATGCAGGCGGCGAAGGCCCCGACCCCGGGCAACACCACGCGATCGGCGGTGCGGACCAGTTCGGGATCGGCGGTGACGGTCGGATGGCCCCCGGCCGCCTTCAGCGCATTTTCGACCGACCGCAGATTGCCCGCGCCATAGTCGATGAGCGCGATCGTCTCAGACACCCGCGCCCCCAAGCATACCCTTGGTCGACGGGATCGCATCGGCCTTGCGTGGGTCGATCTCGACCGCCATCCGCAGCGCCCGCGCCAGCCCTTTGAAGCAGCTCTCGACGATATGATGGTTGTTGCTGCCGTAGAGATTCTCGACATGCAGGGTGATGCCCGACGCCTGCGCGAAGCTCTGGAACCAGTGCTCGATCAGTTCGGTGTCCCATTCGCCGAGCCGCTGGCTGGTGAAGCCGACCTTCCAGACGAGCCAGGGCCGGGCCGAGATGTCGAGCGCGACCCGGGTCAGCGTCTCGTCCATCGGCGAATAGGCCTGACCGTAGCGGGTGATGCCACGCTTGTCGCCGAGCGCCTTGGCCAGCGCCTCGCCGATCGCGATGCCGCTATCCTCGGTGGTGTGGTGCTGGTCGACATGAAGATCGCCCGCGATCCGGACCTTGAGGTCGATCAGCGAATGGCGCGAAAGCTGTTCGAGCATATGGTCGAGAAAGCCGATGCCGGTGGCGACGTCGTAGACGCCGGTGCCGTCGAGATCGAGTTCGACCGCGATATCGGTTTCATGGGTCTTGCGTGTGATCGTCGCCGTCCGCATGGCCTGCCCTATATATTGCCCGCCCATATGTTGCCCCGGGGTCACACCGGAACGGCGCCGCTATAGCGGCTCGGGCTCATGCTGCAACGCACGACTTGACCCCGCCATCCCCAACGTTCACCTACGGCATTATGAGCGACCAAGCGCCCGACAGTCTGATTCCCTACGACGAGATCGTACAGGAGGCCCTGCGTGCGGTGGTCGGCCGCGTGCTCGGCGAAGTCGAGAGAAATGGCGGCCTGCCCGGCGAGCATCATTTCTACATCACTTTCAAGACCCAGGGCGTCGGAGTCGATATCCCCCGGCATCTCCAGGAGCGTTTCCCCGACGAGATGACGATCGTCATCCAGAACCGCTTCTGGGATCTCAAGGTCAAGCCCGAGGGCTTCGAGGTCGGCCTGTCGTTCAACCAGGTTCCCGCCAAGCTGATCATCCCGTTCGCGGCGGTAACCGGCTTCGTCGATCCGGCGGTCAATTTCGCGCTGCAGTTCCAGTCGCAAGCCGACGACGATGGCGAGGAAGTCGGCCACAGCAGCGGTAGCAACGATGTCCCCGTCCAGCCGGTCGAGGATGGATCGAACGTCGTTTCGATCGACTTCACCCGCAAGAAGTAGGTCGCGCTACCGACGCTTCCATAGCCGTCATGCTGAACTTGTTTCAGCATCCACTCTTCCCCTCGGGATCGCGCCCCTGTCGCACGGTGGACCCTGAAACAAGTTCAGGGTGACGAGGGAAATGGGCAGCGCATGGCACAAGAGCCTCGAAAGAAAATCGATTGGCTGCATGATGTTGGCGTGACCGGGCTCACGGTTTCGCCGAATCGATGATCCTATTGTGCGCTTGTCGCCCGGAGTTGGGGGCGACGGGTAACAGTAGGAGAAGTTGCATGGCTACTCTGCAAGACCGGGCAGTGACCGTCCGGCTGGCCGCCCCGCTCAAGGGCGTCGATCAGGTGCACAAGGTGATCGACAATGTCCTGGGGCATCTCGGATGCGCCGCCTGTCTGTCGGGGTTCGACATCCGCTTCACGCATGAGTTCGAACTCGCGGTCAATCCGCGCACGTTCGAAGTCGGCGCGCTCGCGGTCGCTCGCTGATATGGCCGCGCCCGTGCCTTCGCTTGGGCCGGGCGCGGTCTATCTGCCGGCGCTCGACGAGATCTTCCGCCGGCACCCTGACCTGATTCGGGTCGCCGAGGTCGAGCCGCAGACGATGTGGATCCGGTCGACCGCGCCGGGAGCCTTTCCCCGTGGCAGCGCGACCACGATCGCCCGACTCGCCAGCCTGCCCCAGGCGAAGCTGCTGCATGGCGTCGGCGCCCCGCTCGCCGGCCGCTGGTGCGACCAGCATCGCCATATTCCCGAATTTCTCCACTGGATGGATCGGCTTTCCACGCCCTGGACCAGCGAGCATCTCAGCCTGCTCGACGTCAATGTCCGCGGCGAGGGCCTGCCGCTCGGTTTCCTGATGCCGCCCTGCCAGAGCGAGGAGGGCGCGGCGCTGGCCGCCGCCAATATACGGCGCCGGCGCGATGCGATCGGCGGGCCGATCGCCTTCGAGACCGGGGTCAGCTATTTCGCGCCGCGCAAGAGCGAGATGCCCGACGGCGCCTTTCTCGCCAGCATCGCCGAGCAGGCCGATTGCGGCATATTGCTCGATCTCCACAATCTCTGGGCGAACGAGCGCAACGGCCGCGGCAGCATCGCCTCGGTGATCGATGCGCTGCCGCTCGACCGGGTGTGGGAGGTCCATCTCGCGGGCGGCGAAGCGCATGGCCGCTGGTGGCTCGATGCGCATGGCGGCGCGATCGATCCCGACCTCGTGGCGATCGCCGCCGAGATCATGCCGCATCTGCCCAATGTCGGGGCGATCCTGTTCGAGATCGCGCCCGATCGCGCCGAGCGCTTCGGCGAGGTCGCGTTGCTCGAGCAGATCGAGACGCTGCACCGGCTATGGGAACGGCGCCCGCCCGAACCGCGCCCCGTCGACCGCCACCCCGCGCCGGTCTGGCTGCGTAGCACCCCCGGAATCAGCGTGCGCGAATGGGAAGGCGTGATCGCGCAGGCCATGCTGCCCGCCGCCGCCGGAACTGCAGCGCCGCATGCCACCGACGAGGCCGCCGGTTTCGCCGCCGACCCCGGCTTCGACCTCTACCGCGCGCTGGTCGACCGTTTCCGCCGCGGGGTGATGACCAGCCTGCTCAGCCATGCGATGCGCCTGCTCGTCGCCGCCCTCGACGGCGAAGCGCTCGACCGCCTGTTCGCCGACTATGCCGCCTGCGTGCCGCCGTCGCTCTACGCCAGCGACGAAGCCATCGCCTTTGCCGCCTGGCTCGCCGAGCGCGACCTCGATATCGCCGAATTGCCCGCGGTGCTGGCGTTCGAGGCGGCGGTGCTGCGTTCGATCGTCGACGAGACCGAACTGGTGGTGACCGAGACCGACCTCGCGGCACTGGCCTTCGCCCGCGCCTGACGGGGCGCTCCCGCGCGGTCGAGATCTGTCGCCGCCGCGCGGATGGACATCGGCGCGATTCGGACATAGCATGGCGCCATGATCCTCGCCGCCAGCCAGTTTTATTTTTGGTATTTCGGCACTCCGACGCCCCTGGCGCCGGCAGAGGATCGCTCGGCCTAAGTTCAACCAAGCCGAACCTCCCGCCAGCCGCCAGGGACCTGGCGGCTTTTTCATGTCCGCCAGCTCCCGATCCCAAGGAGCCCGACATGCACGACACCACCCACGATCTTCGCATCCTTCGCCTCGACCCGCTCCCGCCGCCGGCGGCGCTGATCGACGCAGCCCCCGCCAGCCCGGCCGTCCGCGATCTCGTCGGCGGCACCCGAACCGCCATCCACGACATATTGGCGGGGACCGACGATCGGCTGACGGTGATCATCGGTCCTTGCTCGATCCACGATCCGCACGCGGCCATCGACTATGCCCGTCGCCTTGCGGCCGAGCGGAAGCGCCATGCGGGCGAACTCGAGATCCTGATGCGGGTCTATTTCGAAAAGCCGCGCAGCACGGTCGGCTGGAAGGGGCTGATCAATGATCCCGATCTCGACGGGAGCTTCAGGATCGACAAGGGGCTGCGTATCGCGCGCGGACTGCTCCTCGACATCGCCGCGCTCGATCTTCCGGCCGCCTGCGAATTTCTCGATGTGACCACACCGCAATATGTCGCCGATCTGGTCGCCTGGGGCGCGATTGGAGCGCGTACCACCGAGAGCCAGATCCATCGCGAAATGGCGTCGGGCCTGTCCTGCCCGGTCGGATTCAAGAACGGCACCAACGGCGATGTGAAGGTGGCGGTCGATGCCGTGCTGGCCGCCCGCCATCCGCATCATTTCCTGGCGGTCGACCGCGACGGCCGCGCCGCGATCGCGACGACCAGCGGCAATGAGGATGCCCATGTGGTCCTGCGCGGCGGCCGCGCGCCGAACTACGATGCCGAATCGATCGCGGCCGCCTGCACCGAACTCGCGCGGGCGGGCCTGGCCGAGCGGCTGGTCGTCGACGCCAGCCATGGCAACAGCGGCAAGCGTCACGAGAATCAGCCCGGCGTCGTCGACAGTCTGTGCGATCAGATCGCTATCGGCGAAGACCGGATCGCCGGCGTGATGATCGAGAGCCATCTGGTCGCCGGACGCCAGGACCAGATCGCCGGCCGACCGCTGACCTATGGCCAATCGATCACCGACGCCTGCGTCGACTGGGACAGCTCGGTCGACCTGCTCGACCGGCTCGCGCTCGCCGTCCGGCAGCGGCGCGGCCTGCGTGCGCGAAGCGCGGCATGACACGGTTCGACCAACGGGCGATCCGCATCGACCAACCGCGCGATGCCGGGATTGCGCGGTGACGTCGCGCCCAACATCATGCGCGGTCCGTCGAAGGAAATGTCCATGCGCTTGCCCGTCCTGATCGCCAGCCTCGCGCTCGGTCTCTGCACTCCAGCCATCGCGGCGGCACCCGACCTGGCCGCCGCGGTGGCGCGCGCCGATCGACCGGCCGATGCGATAGCGCTCGACACCGGGCGCAAGCCCGTCGAGACCCTCGCCTTTCTGGGTTTGAAACCGGGGATGAAGGCGGCCGACCTGATCACCGGATCGGGCTATTGGGCCGAGATCATGGCGGGCGCGGTGGGATCGAAGGGCAAGGTCACCGCCTTCGAGCCGACCCAATTCTACACCACCCCCGACGAGCAGAAGGTGCTGGCGGCCTTGCAGGCCCGCCGCCCCGGCATCGTGCTGGTCCGCTATCCGTTCGAGGGCTTCGCCGCCGCGCCCGCCAGTTTCGACTTCGCGATGATGAGCCTCAACTATCACGATCTCTACTGGGAATCGGCCCAGTACAGGATCCCGCATACCGACCCGGCCGCCTTCCTCAGGACGCTCTATGCCGCGATGAAGCCCGGCGGAATCGTCGGGATCGTCGACCATGTCGGGCCGGCGGGCGACACCCGCGCGATCGTCGACAAGCTGCACCGCATCGATCCGGCGACGGTGAAGGCCGATTTCAAGGCCGCCGGATTCCTGTTCGATGGCGAGAGCCCGATCCTCGCCAACCCGGCCGACGATCACAGCAAGCTGGTGTTCGATCCCGCGGTGCGCGGCCATACCGACCGTTTCCTGTTCAAGTTCCGCAAGCCCCGATAATCGCCGTTTGACGCGGGCCGGGGGACCGCTAGTCTCGCCGGCGAATGTCCCAGACCGCCCGGATCCTGATCGCCCTTCTCGCCGGCCTCGCGCTCGGCACGATCGGCATCCGGCTCGGCTGGCAGGATGCGGTCGCGGTCGCCGAGCCGATCGGCTCGCTATGGCTCGACGCCCTGCGGATGACGGTGGTGCCGCTGGTGGTCGCGCTGCTGGTGACCGGCATCGCCCGCACCGCCGACAGCGCACGCGGCGGGCGGCTCGCCTTCCGATCGGTCGCGCTGTTCGTGCTGCTGCTGTGGACCTCGACGCTGATCGCGGCCTTCCTAGTGCCTGCCCTGCTCGAGCTCTGGCCGATGCCGGCGCAGGCCGCCGCCGCGCTCAACGAGGCGCTTGGCCAGGCCCATCCGACCGTCGCCGCGGCCCCCGGCCTCGCCGATTTCCTCAAGACGATCGTACCGTCCAACCCGCTCGCCGCCGCGGTCGACGATGCGATGCTGCCGCTGATCCTGTTCGTGATGCTGTTCGCGATCGCCACCACCCAGATCGAGGCCGACCTGCGCGACCGGATCACCGGCCTGTTCGCGGCGATCGAGGCGGCGATGCTGGTCATCGTCGGCTGGGTGCTGTGGATCGCCCCGATCGGCATCTTCGCGCTCGCCTTCGTGGTCGGGACCAAGGCCGGCACCGCGGCGATCGGCGCGCTCGCCCATTATATCGTCATCGTCTCGAGCGCGGGCCTTGCCGCCTGGGCGCTCGCCTATCCGATGGCGCTGTTCGGCGGGCGGGTCGGGCTGATCCGCTTCGTCAAGGCGGTGGCCCCCGCCCAGGCAGTCGCGATCAGCACCCAGAGCTCGCTCGCCTCGCTGCCGGCGATGCTCAAGAGCAGCGCCCAACTCGGCGCCCCGGTCGAGGCGGCGGGCATATCGCTGCCGATCGCGGTCGCGATCTTCCGGATCACCAGCCCGGCGATGAACCTTGCGGTCGCCATCTATGTCGCGCACTGGTTCGGCATTTCGCTGAGCTGGGGGGCGATCGCCGCCGGCGCGGTGGTCGCGGGGACGACCACGCTCGGCACGATCAGCCTGCCGGGACAGGTCAGCTTCCTGACCTCGATCACTCCGATCGCGGTCGCGATGGGCGTCCCGCTCGAGCCGCTCGCGCTGCTGATCGCGGTCGAGATGATCCCCGATCTGGTGCGCACAGTCGGCAATGTGACGATGGACGTCGCCGCGACCACCGCGCTCGCGCGCTGGAATGGTGCGCAGGAAACCGCGGCAAAGCTGGAATAAGCGCGCGGCCGCGCTATCTCTCTGGTCCCCCTCGATCAGGAGCATGACCATGGCCGACACCCGCACCGAAACCGACAGCTTCGGGCCGATCGAGGTGCCGGCATCGGCCTATTGGGGCGCGCAGACCCAGCGATCGATCGAGAATTTCCCGTTCGGCGCGCGCGAGCAGATGCCGCTCGGCATCGTCCATGCGCTGGCGATCGTAAAACGCGCCGCCGCGATCGTGAACCGGCGCCATGGCCTCGACGCGGCGCTGGCCGACGCGATCGAAGCGGCCGCCACCGAGGTGATTGACGGCGCGCTCGACGAGCATTTCCCGCTGGTGATCTGGCAGACCGGATCGGGCACCCAGAGCAACATGAACGTCAACGAGGTGATTGCCGGCCGCGCCAACGAGGCGCTGACCGGCACCCGCGGCGGCAAGAAACCGGTCCACCCCAACGATCATGTCAACATGAGCCAGTCGTCGAACGACAGCTTTCCGACCGCGCTCCACATCGCCGCGGCCCGCGCGGTCCATGACCGGCTCTATCCGGCGCTCGACCTCATGCTCGCCGAACTGCTGCGCAAGGTCGAGGCGTGGGACGATATCGTCAAGATCGGCCGTACCCATCTGCAGGACGCGACGCCGCTGACCCTGGGCCAGGAATTTTCGGGCTATGCCGCGCAGCTGATCGCCTGCCGCAAGCGGCTCGAGGGCGCGACCAATGGCGGGATCATGAAGCTCGCCCAGGGCGGCACCGCGGTCGGCACCGGACTCAACACCCCACCCGGCTTCGGCGAGGCGATCGCCGCGGTGATCGCCGATCTGACCGGCCTGCCGTTCGAGACCGCGCCGAACAAGTTCGAGGCGCTCGCCGCGAACGATGCGCTGGTCCATCTGTCGGGGACGCTGTCGACGCTCGCGGTCGCGCTGACCAAGATCGCCAACGACATCCGCCTGCTCGGGTCGGGCCCGCGCTCGGGCCTCGGCGAACTGGTTCTTCCCGAGAACGAGCCCGGCAGCTCGATCATGCCGGGCAAGGTCAACCCGACCCAGTGCGAGATGCTGACGATGGTCGCGGCACAGGTGATCGGCAACCACCAGGCAGTGACGGTCGGCGGCCTCCAGGGCCATATGGAGCTCAACGTGTTCAAGCCGCTGATCGGCGCCAATGTCCTGCGCTCGATCGACCTGCTCGCCACCGGCATGGAAAGCTTCACCGAACGCGCGCTGGCGGGGATGGAGCCCGACCGCAAGCGCATCGCCGATCTGGTCGGCCGCTCGCTGATGCTGGTCACCGCGCTCGCCCCCGAGATCGGCTACGACAATGCCGCCAAGATCGCCAAGCACGCCCATCATGAAGGGCTGACGCTGAAGGAGGCCGGGCTGGCGCTCGGGCTGATCGACGAGGCGACCTTCGACCGGGTGGTGCGGCCGGAGGCGATGGTCGGGCGCTGATATCCCTCTCCCACTTGGGAGAGGGAGGGAGCCGCGTAGCGGCGGAAGGGTGAGGGCAAGCTTTTCCATTTACGTAACGCGTGGGGAAGCGTGCCCTCACCCTTCCCACGCCTTCGGCGCGGGCCCCTTCCCTCTCCCCTGCAGGGAGAGGGAAAAAGAAAAAGGGCGCGGTGACCATCGCCACCGCGCCCTTCTATCTTGCAGTCCTACGAAGACTTACGCCGCGACGCGGGCGTCCTCGGGGAGAGCGGCCTTCGCCTGCGCGATGATAGCGGAGAAAGCTCCACCCTCGTGCATGGCGAGATCGGCCAGGACCTTCCGGTCGAGTTCGACGCCGGCCAGCTTCAGGCCGTGCATGAACACGCCATAGGTCAGGCCCTCGGCGCGGACCGCGGCGTTGATACGCTGGATCCAGAGCGCGCGGAACGAACGCTTCTTAACCTTGCGGTCGCGATAGGCGTACTGGCCGGCCTTCTCGACGGCCTGCTTGGCGATACGGATCGTGTTCTTGCGGCGGCCATAATAGCCCTTCGCCTGATCAAGAACCCGCTTGTGCTTGGCGTGGGTGGTTACACCCCGTTTGACGCGTGCCATCTAACGGCCCTCCCTCAGTTCAGGCCGTACGGCGCCCAGAGCTTCACGCGAGCCGTATCGGCGTCGGCGAGAACACTGGTGCCACGATTCTGGCGGATATACTTGGCGTTGTGGCTGATCAGGCGGTGGCGCTTGCCGGCGACACCGTGCTTGATCTTACCCGTTGCCGTGAGCTTGAAGCGCTTTTTGACGCCGCTCTTGGTCTTGAGTTTGGGCATTTTCGTCTCCTGTCTAGCGACGTTTGCAGATGGCCACGGCAGCCCATACCGGCCGGACCATCCATCAAATCGCGGAAGCGCGGGCCTATAAGGGGCTCGGCCGCCGATTGCAACCTCGAAGGAACAACCCCCGCATCCCAAGGGTTTCAGCGGGTCATGGTAGTAGAGCCCCACCCTCCGATCAGCGTTCCCGAGACGGTCGCTGCGCCCGATTCTCCCCGGGCCGGGCGCCCGCGCCGCCGCGCGGATACCGCGATCGCGGTCGGATTCGCGATCCTCGCGACGATCCTCGGGCTGATCGTGCTTGCCTGGACGATCCTCTACGTCACCAAGGGCCGATTCCTCAAATCGACCTTCGAATCCTTCGCCAGCCGCATGGCCGAACGCGACATCAGGGTCGCGGGCGACTTCCAGTTCTATTTCGACATCATCGACGCGCATTTCCTCGCCGACGGGATGACGATCTCCAATCCGAAGGGCCAGAGCTGGCCGACCAAACCCAATTTCTTCGAGGCGCGCCACATCGAGAGCCGGATCAAGACGATCCCGCTGATCTTCGGCGAGCGCCGCGCCGACTGGCTGGTGCTCGACGGCGGCCGGGTCGATGCCGAGTGGAACGCCAAGCGCCAGAACACCTGGACCTTCGGCGATCCGAACAAGAAGGGCGAGCCGTTCCTATGGCCGGTGATCGGCCGCGCCGCGGTCACCGACACCCAGGTCCGCTATATCGACCCGCAGCTGTTCCTGAAGACCGAGATCAAGGTCGGCACGGTCCGCGCGGGCGGCACCGAGATCCAGGGCAAGGTGCCCTTCACCGGCGACGGTACGCTGCGCGGCAAGCCCTTCACGATGGACGGCGCGATCCTGTCGCCCAATTCGACGGTTACCTTCGGGCGGACCCAATTCGAGATGCATGCCAAGTCGGGGCCGACCTATCTCGATCTGAACGGCACCCTGCCCGCCGCCACCCAGATCGAGGGATCGGACCTCAATCTGAAGGTGCGCGGATCCAATATCCGGCTGCTGTTCGACTTCCTCGGCGTCGCCGCCCCCGACACCCGCGCCTACACCTTCACCTCGAAGCTGACCAAGGCCGGCGACGAATGGCGCTTCACCCGGATAAACGGCCGCTATGGTGCCAGCGACCTCCACGGCAAGATGACGATCAGCTTTCCGAAAGATCGGCTGTTTCTCGATGCGGTGCTCGATTCGAACCTGGTCGACATCATCGATGTCGGGCCGTTCATCGGCTATGCGCCCAATGCGCTGGCGGCACAGGGCCCGCAGGCCGCGGTCGCCCAGACCGGCGGCACCCCGCGCATCCTGCCCGACGCGCCGCTCCGGATCGAATCGATCAAGAGCTACGACGCGCATATCCTCTACAAGGTGAAGGATTTCAGGAATCCCAAATTCCCGATCTCCGACGTCGATCTGACCTTCGATCTCGACCACAGCCTGATGAAGCTGTCGCCGCTGACGATGACTGTGGCTGGCGGCCGTCTCGCCTCCGACATCTCGATCGACGCGCGGGTGCCGTCGGTGATCACCGAATATGACATCCGCCTGTCGCCGACCCCGATGGGCAAGCTGCTCGCCGGCTTCGGCGTCGAGCAGGCAGGCACCACCGGCACGATCAAGGCGCGGATCCAGATGAAGGGCACCGGCGATACGCTGCGCGATTCGCTGGGCAGCTCGAATGGACGGATCGCTATCATCCTGCCGCGCGGCACTTTCTGGACCAAATATATCCAGCTCAGCGAGTTCGACCTCGGCGTGTTCGTCCAGCGGCTGTTCCAGGACAAGCTCAAGAAGCCGGTCCAGATCAATTGCGGCCTTATCGGCTTCACCGTCCGCAACGGCGTCGCCGCCGCCGATCCGATCCTGATCGACACCGACAAGAATGTGATGACCGCGAAGGGCGGCTTCAGCTTCAAGGACGAGAGCCTCGACATGGCGTTCCGCGCCGACGGCAAGAAGTTCAGCCTGTTCTCCGGCCAGTCGCCGGTCGGCATCAAGGGCTATTTCGCCGCGCCCGGCATCAATATCGTCAGTCCGCAGCTGCTCACCCGCGGTGCGGTCGGCGTCGGCCTGGGTGTGGTCGCAAGCCCGCTCGCCGCGGTGCTGGCGTTCGTCGATCCGGGCGACGCCAAATCGGCGGCATGCGGCCCGATCCTGGCCGGCGCCAACGCCGCCGCGCAGCGCACCACCAAGGGCGATCCGCGCAAGGACACCGGCAAGGTCAGCGAGAATCGCCAGCAGGCCGGGGATCGCAAGCAGCCGAAGACGATCATCAAATAAGGCGATCGCTCAGTCGCGACGGAAAATATATTCCTCGTCGTACCAGCTTCCGACCTTGAAGCGGTAATCACCGACCTTGGCGAAACCGCGCTTCGCATAGACCGCCTGAGCGCGGGCATTGCCCGACCAGACGCCGAGCCAGATCGGCCCGGGCCGGGTCCGCGCGAGATGATCGAGCGACAGGTCGAGCAGCTTGCCGCCAAGACCCAGTCCCTGCGCCGATTTGAGCGCGTAGAGCTGGTAGAGTTCGCCGGCGTCCTCGGTCACCTCGGGGTGCGGCAGCTTGCAGCCCCCCACCTGGGCATAGGCCAGCAACCCGCCCTCGCCCTCCGCGACCCAGGTCGCGCGCGAAGGATCCGCGATCTCACGCGCGATGACATCGGGCGCATAGGATTCGGCCTCGAACGCCGTGAGGTCGGCGGGCGGATAGGGGATCGCGAAACCGCCTACGAGAAAGGTCTGGCGGAAGGTCTCGAGCTTGAGGGCGGCCAGTGCCACAGCATCGTCGATACGCGCCGCGCGGATCGTCACGCTCATGCGAGGATATCCATGATCGGATCGATCAGCGCCGGGTTGCCCGCGGCGATGACATCGCCGTCGCTCGACCGGCCTAGCGGCCGGCCGCGCCAATCGGTCATCCGGCCGCCCGCGCCTTCGACCACCGGCACCAGCGCCGCGAAATCATAGAGCTTCAGGCCCGACTCGACGACGATGTCGAGATGGCCGCTGGCGACCAGGCCATAATTATAGCAGTCGCCGCCATAGACCGGTCCCTGGCGCAGATTGCCCGACGGCGCACAGGCGCGGCCGAGCGAGAGGAAGCGCTCGATCTCGTCGTCGGCGAACAGATGCGGGCTGGTCGTCGCCAACAGGCTGCCGGCGAGTTGCTCGGCCTTGCGGGTGGTGCAGGGACGGCCGTTGAGGGTGGTGCGCCCGCCCGTTCCAAGCCAGCGCTCGCCCGCGATCGGCTGGTCGATCACGCCCAGTATCGGCCGGTCGTTCTCGATCAGCGCGATCAGCGTGCCGAAGATCGGCCGACCTGCGGTGAAGCTGCGGGTGCCGTCGATCGGGTCGAGCACCCAGATCCGGCGCGCATCCTCGCGCTCGACGCCATATTCCTCACCGATGATGCCGTCGCCCGGGCGCTCGGCGGCGATGATCGCGCGCATCGCCGCCTCGGCGGCGCGGTCGGCTTCGGTCACCGGCGACGCATCGGGCTTGATCTCGCTGGCGAAAGCGGCGCGGAACAGCGGCCGGATCGCCGCCCCGGCAGCGTCGGCGAGGCGTTCGGCGAGGCGGATATCGTCGTCGGTCATGCGGCGCCCATCCCTGTCCCGGGGATCAAGTGCAAGGTCGAAATGAAAAGGCGGCGCCGAAGCGCCGCCAAAAAGATCTCAGAACGGAACGTCGTCGTCGAGATCGCTGTCGAACGGATCGGGCTTGCGCGCCGGCTGGGCACCGCCGCCGCGGTTGCCGCCACCAAAGGACGAACCACCGCCGCCGAACGACGATCCGCCGCCACCGCCACCGAAGCCGGTGCCACCGGCATAGCCGCCGTCGTCATCGCCCCAGCCGCCGCCACTGCTGCTGCTGCTGCTGCTGCCACCGCCGCCGGATCCACCGCCCGAGCCGCGCTCGCCGGGACCGTCGAGCATGACCATCACCGCGTTGAAGCCCTGGAGCACGACCTCGGTCGAATAGCGCTCCTCGCCCTTCTGATCGGTCCATTTGCGGGTCTGCAGCGCACCCTCGAGATAGACCTTGCTGCCCTTGCGCAGATAGCGTTCGGCGACACCCGCCAGCGCTTCGTTGAAGATCGCGACCGAATGCCATTCGGTCTTTTCCTTGCGATCGCCGGTGTTGCGATCCTTCCACGATTCGGAGGTGGCGATCCGCAGATTCACCACCTTGCCGCCGTTCTGGAAGCTGCGCGATTCGGGATCGCGGCCCAGATTCCCGACCAGGATCACCTTGTTCACGCTGCCTGCCATCAATGCTCTCCTAAAGGCCCAAAGCCGTCGCGACCCAATATGTCGCGCCGGCGGCGACGTACGCCAAGGCAAAGAGATAGGCTAGCATGAAGCTCGTCCATTTCCAGCCATTGGTTTCGCGGCGGACGACCGCGATGGTGGAAATGCACTGGGGCGCGAACACGAACCAGACGAGGAAAGCGAGCGCGGTCGGCAACGGCCAGCGGCCCTCGAGCCGATCCTGCAGCGACTGTTCCTGCTGCGCCTCGTCGTCGCTGCTCACCGCATAGACCGTGGCCAGCGCCGATACCGCGACCTCGCGCGCCGCCATCGCCGGGATCAGCGCGAGCGCGATGTCGCGATTGAAGCCTATCGGACGCACGACCGGCTCGAGCCCGTTGGCGATGCGGCCGGCGATCGAATAGTCGATCGCGGGCTGGTCATAGCCCGCAGGCGGCTTGGGATAGGAGACGAGCAACCACAGGATCACCGTGGTGAAGGCGATAATCGTGCCGGCGCGCTTGAGGAAGATGATCGCGCGCTGCCACAGGCCCAGCGCGACGTCGCGCCATGCCGGCATCTGATATTTGGGCATCTCCATCATGAAGCCCGGCGGGTCGCCCTTGGTGACGGTGCGCCGCAGGATGAAGGCCGCGGCCATCGCTCCGAAGATTCCGAGGAGGAAAAGGCCGAATAGCACCAAACCTTGCAGGCCGATCCAGGGCGCAACGTCGCGATCGGGAATGAACGCCCCGATGATCACCGCATAGACCGGTAGCCGCGCCGAACAGGTCATCAGCGGCGCGATCAGGATCGTCGTCAGCCGATCTTTGGGATCGTCGATCGTCCGCGTCGCCATGATGCCGGGAATCGCGCAGGCGAAGGACGAGAGCAGCGGGATGAAAGCGCGGCCCGACAAGCCGACCCGCGCCATCAGATGGTCCATGATGAAGGCAGCGCGGACCATGTAGCCGCTCGCCTCGAGGACCAGGATGAAGAAGAAGAGGATCAGGATCGGTGGCAGGAACACCACCACCGCGCCGACACCAGCGATAAGTCCGTCGACGATCAGCGAATGGAAGAAGCCTTCGGGCAAGGCGTCACCGATCATCACGCCCAGCGCCTCGATCCCCTCACCCATCAAGTCAGCGGGTATCTTGGACCAGGAAAATACCGCTTGGAACATCACGAACATGATCAGGAACAGCAGGATCGGACCAATGATCGGATGGAGAGCGACCGCATCTGCCCGATGCGTCCAACGCCGCGTGAAATTCTCCTCGGTAGTCGCGGCGACCGCGATCGCGCGCGCACGCCGCTGGAGCCCCACGACATCGTCATGGAAGATCGCCGCCTCGCCCGTGGACAAGCGCGGGCCGCCGGTGGCGATCAGGCCGATCGCCGCCTTGAGCTCATCGAGCCCCTTCTTGCGCACCGCGACGGTCGGGACCACCGGCACGCCGAGTTCCGCCGAAAGCTTGTCGACGTCGATCACCAACCCGTCGCGCGCGGCCATGTCGACCATGTTGAGCGCGACCACCACCGGCAGGCCGAGCGCGATCAGTTGCAATGCGAAGCGGAGATGATTGTCGAGATTGGTCGCGTCCATGACGACGATCAGCGCCGAGGGCAGGCGCTCGCCCTCCTGCTTGCCGAACAGCACGTCGCGGGTCACCGCCTCGTCGGGGCTCGACGGGATCAGGCTGTATGTGCCGGGCAGGTCGATCAGTTCGACCGGGCGGCCATCGGCCAGCGCCATCCGGCCCGACTTCCGCTCGACGGTGACGCCGGGATAGTTGCCGACCTTCTGGCGGGCGCCGGTCAGGGCGTTGAACAGGGCGCTCTTGCCGGCATTGGGGTTGCCGACGAGCGCGATCAGCGGTGTGGCGTTCATGGCTTGACCAGTTGCTCCACCGCGATCGCCGCCGCCTGGGCGCTGCGCAGCGCCACCGTCATCCGGCCGATCCGGCAGGCGATCGGATCGGCGCCGAACGGCCCCTTGTGGAGCTTTTCGACGCCGACACCCTCATCGACGCCCAGTTCGCGCAGGCGGCGGGCGTCCTTCTCGTTCAGCATCGACCAGTCGATCGATGCGATCGTGCCGCAGACCCTGAGCGGCATCTTGTCCAGAGGCACCGTGAGCGGGCCGGCATGCATGTTCATGCTGCGAGTGATTATCAATAGAGCGACACGAAGGCCAGCATTATCGGTGGCCGCGTCGCTGCCGCCAACCGGCTATTCCTGGATGCGGTAACGCAGCCGGCCGAGGAAGCGGGCGGGGCTGAAATGCCGGTCGGGATCGGGCTTCCATTGCGCCTTGAGCTTTTCGAAGCTCATGACGTTGTCGATCCGACGATCGAGGAAGGCGGCGGTGTCGGCAAAGCCTTCGCTGTCGTCGTCGATCCACGCGAGCATCGTCGCGGCATAGACCGCCGACAGGGTGGTACGCTTGCTGTACCAGGCGAAGTCGACGCTGCTGTCGCCAGCGGTCCGCCACATCGCGTCGGCGGCGCGCCAGACCAGCCGCGCCGACAGCGCGGCATTGCCGGGCCGGGCGAGGATGAGATGCGCACGGCGCAGCGCATCGGGAAAGGCGCTGGCCAGCGCCAGCCTTTCCCAGACGAGCGCGCGAATCCGAGCGCGAATCTTCATCGCCTTGACCCGCTCGGGCGGAAAGGCCGTCGCCATCGCCCGGTCGATGCTCGCGAACCAGGCATCGATCATCTCGGTGGCGCCGCCCGGAAAACATAAAGCCGCGCGGTCGGCGGGGACGCCGAGTTCGGCCGCGGCGGCGGCAAGCGCGACGTCGCTCCAGCCGTCGAACACCGCCTGTGCGGGCAGCACGACCGCCAGCGCCTCGCGCAGTTCGTCGAGGGTCATGTCGATCGGGGCGATGGTCGTATCCATGAGCGTGCCTTAAGCCGTTTCACCGCCCCGCGCATCCCCCTGCCGAACGAGGACAAGCGCGATACAGATGGCGACAGCGCCGACGAGATCGGCGGTCGCAAGCCGCTCGTCATAAAACTCCCAGCCGATCGCCCCGGAGATCACCGGCTGGATCAGGAAGCCGAGCCCGATGACGAGCGGCGGGAGATGGCCGATCGCATAGATCAGCAACCCCTGCCCGATCACCTGGCTGCCGAGTGCGAGCATGATCAGCGGCCCCCAATGGGTCGGCCAGATCGTCGGCTCCATCAGCAGCGCCGCCGCCAGCACCGGCCCGGCCCCGACCGCGGTCGACAGCAGCAGCGTCGGCAGCGGTTGCAGCCGGCCGCGCGCACGGTCCATCGCGATCAGATAAACGGTGTAGCAGACCCCCGCGAAGATGCAGAGCGCATCGCCCGCGAGATTGGCAGCCGACATCTCATAGGACCTGCCGAGCAACAGCGCCGCACCGACCGCGGCGAGCGACAGCGCGATCGCCTGGTTGCGGCTCGGCATCCGCCGGGCGATCACCAGCCCGTAGATCGCGAAGCTGAAGATCGCGATATTGCCGAACAGGGTGGCGTTGGCGAGCTTGGTCCTGAGAATGCCGAGATGCCAGGCGGCGAGGTCGGCCGCGAAGAACAGGCCGGCGGCGAGCACGACCGCCAGCAATCCGCCGCCGAGCCGCGGCATCGGCTGGCGCGCGACCCTGAGCAGGATCAGCAGCATCGGGATCGCCAGCGCGAGCCGCCAGAAGGCCGAACTGACCGGCCCGACATCGGCGACCCGCACGAACAGCGGCCCGAAGGCGAGCAGGACATTGCTCGCCACCATCGCCGCGAATCCGCGCGCGGCGGTCGGCGGCTTCAGGGGCGAGGCGGTGTTGTCCATGAACCCGCCTTAAACCGCCGTTTCCGGCGCGCAATAGCGTTGGGACGCGCGGTGCGACCTATCCCCCGAACTTCTCGCGCAGCGCGAGCATCGCCAGCGCCGCCTTGGCGGCCTCGCCGCCCTTGTCCTTCTCGGTCTTGCGCGCGCGGGCGAGCGCCTGCGCTTCGTCCTCGACGGTGAGGATGCCGTTGCCGATCGCGATCCCGTCCATCGACAGCGCCATCAGCCCGCGTGCACTTTCGTTCGAGACCACCTCGAAATGATAGGTCTCGCCGCGGATCACGACGCCGAGCGCGACGAAGCCGTCATAGCGGCCGCTCTCGGCCGCCATCGCGATCGCGCCGGGGATCTCCAGCGCGCCGGGCACGGTGACGGTCTCATGCTTGTGGCCGGCCTCTTCGATCGCCTCGCGCGCACCGTCGATCAGCAGGTCGTTGAGGTGGTCGTAGAAGCGCGCCTCGACGATCAATATCTTCGCCATCGGGCGATCTCCTTATGCAATAGATGAGCGGACGGACCGGCGGTCAGGCCGCGAACTGCTTCCGCAACTGGTCCATCCGCCCCAGATAGCGCGCCAGCACGTCGATCTCCAGATTGACGCTGTCGTGCAGTTGCGCCGCCCCCAGGGTCGTGACCGCGGCGGTGTGCGGGATGATGTTGAGTCCGAACAGGGTCGATCCGTCGGGCTGATCGGCGATGCTGTTCACGGTCAGCGAGATGCCGTCGACCGTGATCGATCCCTTCGGCGCCAGATAGGGCGCGAGTTCCTTCGGCGCGACGATGTCGATCCGGTGCGAATCGCCCTCGACCGCGATCGCGGCGACCGTGCCGACGCCATCGACATGGCCGGTGACGATATGACCGCCCAGTTCGTCGCCGAGCCTGAGCGAGCGTTCGAGGTTGAGCCTGGTGCCCGCGGCCCAGCGCCCGCCGGCGGTGCGGGACACGCTTTCATGGCTGACGTCGACCGAGAACCAGTCGGGGCCCTTCTCGACGACGGTCATGCAGGCGCCCGAACAGGCGATCGACGCGCCGATGTCGATGCCGCCGGTGTCATAGCCGCAGGCGATCGTGACATGCAGGTCGCCGCGTTCCTCGACCTGGGTGATGGTACCGATATCGGTGATGATTCCTGTGAACATGGCCCCTTATGACCGCACCCGATCATGGATGTCGAGCCGATCCGCGCCCAGCATCCGCGACTCGACCTGCCGCCAGCGGCCATGGGCATCGCCGAGATCGGCCAGACCGATATCGCCGATCGCGGCCTTGCCCGCCCCGATCAGGATCGGCGCGCGGTAGATCAGCAGCCGGTCGACCAGGTCTTCGCGCAGGAAAGCCGCCGCGACCCCTGCCCCGCCTTCGACGAACAGATGGTCGCAGGCGTCGAGCGCCCCGATCCGATCGGGACCGTCCAGCGCGATCCAGCCGTCGGGCGCCCGCCCCCGGCCGAGCACCGCCCGGCGCGGGCCGCGGTCCTCGAGCCCCGGCAGACGCACGTCGAGCCGTGGCGCGTCGGCCTCCAGCGTCCCGCGGCCGACCAGGATGACGTCGGCGCGGGCACGCTCGAGATGGGCGTGCGCGCGCGCGGGCGCGCCGGTGATCCAGCGGCTCGACCCGTCCGCCATCGCGATCCGGCCGTCGAGCGAGAGGCCGAGCTTGAGGGTGACGTGCGGACGGCCGAGCGCCTGCCGGGTGAAGAATCCGGCCATTGCCTTGCGCGCCGCCTCGGCCTCGACATTGAAGATGGTGTCGATGCCGGCCGCGCGCAGTCGCTCGATCCCCTGGCCGTTGGTGCGCGGATCGGGATCACCGGCCGCGATCACCACCCGCGACGGGCGCGCCGCGACGATCAGATCGGCACAGGCCGGCCCGCGGGACGACACATGGGCGCAGGGTTCGAGCGTCGCATAGAGCGTGGCGGCGGCGAGATAGGAATGTGCCGCCTGCTCCAGCGCCATCGCCTCGGCATGCGGGCGGCCGCCGGGCTGGGTCCAGCCGCGGCCGATGACATGCCCGTCGCTGACGATGATGCAGCCGACTGCGGGATTGGGCGCGGTCCGTCCCTGGCCGCGCATTCCCAGCGCGATCGCCGCGCGAATCCAGCGCCGGTCGGCCGCCGGGTCGGGGCTATTCAATGCCCATCTTGTCGGCGAGCCGCTGCCATTCCTTGCGCTTCGCCTCGCGGCGCGCGTCGAGATCCTTCTGGTCGGCGATGTTCTGCTTGCGGATATCGTCGTCGGTGCGGTCGGCGGCGAACTCCTGGACGTAGATGAGCTGCGGCTTGGGCGGCTCCTTCTTCGAGTCCACGTAGAAACCGGCCATGATGATCACCGGCATCAGGATGGCGACGCCGCCGGCGACGAATTTGTGCCGCTCGCCCCCTGCAAAGAAGGCCTTGAGATCGGCGAGCAGGACGCCGGGGCGCGAAGGACGGGGAAGGGCCATGCCGACAGGATAGGCGGACTCGCGCCGAGGCGGCAAGGGCCCGGCGTCCCCTATGGGGTCCGCCGGGCCGCAGGCCTCCCTCCCTGGCCTCGGATTCTAGCTTTCGACCTTGAAGCGGACGGTCAGCGTCCGCCAGCTTTCGACCCGCACGCCGTCGCGGGTGGCCGGCTTGAACCGCCAGTAGCGCAGCGCCTGGCGCTCGGTGGCGTCGAAGAAGGCCGGCTCGGTTGCCGAGACCTTTTCGACCTGATGCACGCGGCCGTCGGTACCGATCAGGATGCGCACCGTTGCCGAGCCTTCGATATCGGCACGGAGCAGCGCCGGCGGATAATCGGGCTGGAAGCGGTTCGCGGCACCGGGCTCCATCGTCGCCGTGACGAATACCGGATCGGGCACGGGCTTGACGGGCTCGGAACCGGCGCCATCGCTGATGGTGGGCGGCTCGATGTTCCGAACGAAGATCGGCCCCGGGTCGACAGCGATTGGCGGGACGACGGACTTGACCACGTCTACCTGGTCCTGACGTGCCACAGGCTTGGGCGGTGGTAATTTGTCGGGCTCGGGAGGAACCGTATCCTTGATGTTGTCCGCGATCGTCACAATCGGGATGAACGGCACGACCTGCGGCCCCTTGGCGAGCAGCACCGCGACGATCGCCGCGGCATGGCCCGCGATGACGAGCGCGATACCAGTCTTGTTGGTCTTGCGGGGTTCGTAAAAGCCGCCTTGCGCCACCATATCGGTCTCCTTCTCCGGACGCGGCGGCGTTGAGGCCGCTCGCAGGACCGATGATACAATGTATCGCAAATTACACCGTGAGCGAAAATTACTAACCTGTAGTTTTGCGGAGTTGGCGAAATTTCCCAATTTCCATGGTCGAAAAATCCCAAATTTTCGCGATTTTTTTTCGATAATCGCCGCGCGACACGCGTAATATCGAGAAAAATCAGCCTTTCGTCGAATTGGCACGGCTCCTGCAATGTTGGGAGCATCAACCGCACAGCGGACCAGATCGACGAGGGAGCAAGACGATGACCGATTTCACGATGAGCGACACCAAGAGGTTTCTGCTCGCCGCCGGCGCCGCGATGCTGCTGAGCGTCGCCTGCCTCTCCGCCGCGCTCAGCCCCGCCAATGCCGCGCCGGTTTCGGCCTGCGGGCTGGCGATGCTCTGAACCCACCCTGTTTCACAAAGGAAATTGCCATGACCAACGCATTCCGCCTCAACAAGACCGACGGCAAGTTCATGGGCGTCTGCGCCGGACTCGCCGACTATAGCGGCATCGACCTGATGCTGATCCGGGTCGGCCTGGTGCTGCTGACCCTGTGTGGGGTCGGATCGACGATCCTGCTCTATCTGCTCGTCGGCCTGGTCGCCCCCAAGGCCGGCTACTGATCGACGGGCAGCGAACGGGATGCCGCGAAGCGTCCGCTCAGGCCCGCAGCCGCTCCAGCGCCCGCGCCCTGCCGATCAACGGCAGCAGCGCGTTCATGTCGGGCCCATGATCGAGCCCGGTGAGTGCGCGGCGCAACGGCAGGAACAGTGCCTTGCCCTTGCGGCCGGTCGCACTGCCCAGTGCGGCGGTCAGCGCCTTCCAGGGGCCGTCGGACCAATCGACCGTGTCGGCGATTTCCGCCGCCCGGTCGAGGAAATCGCGGTTCTCCGCCGCCACGCTCGCCACGATCGGACCTTCGACCACCGCCCACCAGACGGCGGCTTCGGCCACCGTCGACAGATTGGGGCGGATCGCCTTCCAGGCGGCCTCGTCCATTGCCGCCGGCAGGCGGCCGGCCACCGCGCCATAGTCTAGCTGGTGGATGATCCGTGCGTTGAGGCTCTTGAGTTCCTCGGGATCGAAGCGCGCCGGCGCACGACCGAAGCGCGCGAAATCGAGACTCGCGATCAGCGGCGCGGGGTCGGTGACCGGCTCGACCGGCAGGCTGGTGCCGATCCGCGCCAGCAGCGCGGCGATCGCCAGCGGTTCGATCCCTTCCTCGCGAAAGGCGTCGCAGCCGAGCGATCCCAGCCGCTTCGACAGCTTGCCCTCGGCGCCGGTCAGCAGTGCCTCATGCGCGAAGACCGGCGGCTCGGCGCCGAATGCCGCGAACATCTGCAACTGCAGCCCGGTGTTGGTGACATGGTCCTCGCCGCGCACGACATGGGTCACCCCCATGTCGATATCGTCGATCGCGCTCGGCAGCATGTAGAGCCAGCTGCCATCGGCACGACGGATCACCGGATCGGACAATAGACGCGGGTCGAGGTGCTGCGGACCGCGGATCAGGTCGTCCCAGGCGATCGGCGCAGCATGGTCGAGCTTGAACCGCCAGTGCGGGCTGCGCCCCTCGGCCTCGAACGCGGCGCGATCGGCGTCGCCCAACGCCAGCGCGGCACGATCGTAGATCGGCGGCAGGCCGCGCCCGGCGAGGATCTTGCGCTTGAGTTCGAGTTCCTGCGCGGTCTCGTAGCAGGGATAGACCCGGCCCGCCGCGTGCAGTTCGTCGAACCGCGCCTGGTAGAGCGCGAAGCGGTCCGACTGGCGCGTCTCGGCATCGGGCACGAGCCCCAGCCAGCCGAGATCGGCGCGGATCGCGTCGGCATATTCGGCGGTGGAGCGCTCGACATCGGTGTCGTCGAGCCGGAGCAGAAAGCGCCCGCCCTGCTTGCGCGCCCACATCCAGTTGTGAAGCGCGGCGCGGATATTGCCGACATGGAGACGGCCGGTCGGAGACGGTGCAAAACGGGTGACGATCATCTCCGCCCGCATAAGCGTATCCGCCCGCGCAAGCCACCCCTTCCCCCCGGCGGCCCTTGCGACTAAGAGCGCCGCCGAAGCCCAAGCGCCGCGCACAGGGAAAATAGGTCCATGAAGCTCCTCACCGGCAATTCCAACCTGCCGCTCGCCCAGGCGATTGCCGCCTATCTCGAACAGCCGCTCACCGACATGAGCGTGCGTCGTTTCGCCGACGAAGAGGTCTTCGTCGAGATTCACGAGAATGTGCGCGGCGAAGATTGCTTCGTGATCCAGTCGACCGGCTATCCGGCCAACGACAATCTAATGGAATTGCTGATCTGCATCGATGCGCTCAAGCGCGCGTCGGCCAAGCGGATCACCGCGGTGATCCCCTATTTCGGCTATGCCCGCCAGGACCGCAAACCCGGCCCGCGCACGCCGATCTCGGCCAAGCTGGTCGCCAACCTGCTCGAGACCGCCGGTGCCAACCGCGTATTGTCGGTCGATCTCCATGCCGGTCAGATCCAGGGTTTCTTCGACATCCCGACCGACAATCTCTATGCGGCCCCGGTGATGTCGGCCGACATCCAGGCGCGCTTTTCGGGACGCAACCTGATGGTGGTGTCGCCCGACGTCGGCGGTGTGGTGCGCGCCCGCGCGCTTTCCAAGCGGCTCGACAATGCGCCGCTGGCGATCGTCGACAAGCGCCGCGAGCGCCCCGGTGAATCCGAGGTGATGAACATCATCGGCGACGTCGCCGGCCGCTTCTGCATCCTGGTCGACGATATCGTCGATTCGGCGGGCACGTTGTGCAACGCCGCCGAAGCGCTGTTCCAGGCCGGCGCCGAAGGGGTCGTCGCCTATATCAGCCATGGCGTGCTGTCGGGCGGTGCGGTCGCCCGGGTCGAACGTTCGGCGCTGACCGAACTGGTGATCACCGATTCGATCGGCGCGCCGGCCGCGGTCGCCGATGCCAAGAAGATCCGGGTGCTGACGATCGCGCCGCTGCTCGGCGAGGCGGTCAAGCGCATCGCCGACGAAAGCTCGGTTTCGAGCCTGTTCGACTGATCGGCGGCGACGCCTTGATGGAGCCACAGTTCGGCTCCATCGTTCCCGGGCTTGTTTATGGCGACGCGCAGCAGCTCTGACGAGGACCGATCCTCGCCTATCGGGATCCGCTCGACGGCTCCCTTTCTGCGTTCACCGCCTTTTCCGGGAACCGACCCCGTGATCGCGGCGATCGGTTCGCGCCGGGCCGGGCTCGTCCATCGCACCGTGCTGTCGCCCGCCGAACTGGTACGTGCCGGCGACGTGATCGCCGCGCTAGTCGCGGAAAAAGTCGGTGGCGCGTTCTGGGATCATGCCGTCGACCCCTGGCGTCCGCGCCTCCCTGCCCCCCCGATCGAGGCCGGCGGCGATGACGAATGCGGCTTCGTCGCCTGGCTGCGCGGAGGCGATGTCGCGTGGACCAGCGCCGGCCTGTTCGCCGACTATGCCCGGGACGGCGCCCCGCACGCGATCGAGCGTGCGGTCACCGGCCTGCTGATCGACGACATCGACTATCGCGACCCTTTTTCGGGGAAATCGCTCCAGGTCGAGGGCGCGATCGCGCAGCTCGGCGCGTGGCGACGGATGATCGACCGCAACCAGGGGCTGGCGGTCGCCACCGGGATCAAGCGCTGGAAGCAGCGCGAGGTCGAGGCGATGCTGTGGCCCGGCGATCATCGCTTCCGTTTCGAGCGCAGCGCCGCGGGTGCGGTGCGGACCGCGACCGACCTTGGCGGCGCGATCGCGGTCTGGCCGACCCGCGCCCCGCGCGGCCTCGACGCGCTGGCCGCCGCACAGGGGGTTCAGGTCATTCCGGTCGAGGACGGCTTCATGCGCTCGGCGGGGCTCGGCAGCGATCTCTATCCGCCGCACTCGATCATCGTCGATCGCAGCGGCCTCCATTTCGATCCGCGCCAGCCAAGCGATCTCGAGAAGCTGATCGCCGCCGGAATCGACGATCCGCACCTGCTCGCCCGCGCTGAACGGCTGCGGCACATGATCGTCGACGGCGGGATCAGCAAATATGCTACCAGCCGCGCCCCGTTCGCAGCGCCCACGACGACCAGGCCGCTGGTGCTGGTCGCCGGCCAGGTCGTCGATGATCTTTCGGTGCGGTTGGGCGGGGCCGGCATCAGCAGCAATCTCGACCTGATCCGGCGGGCACGCGCCGAGGAACCCGACGCTTTTCTGATCTTCAAGCCGCACCCCGACGTCGATGCCGGCCACCGCAAGGGCAAGGTTGACGACGGAGAGGTGCTCCGGCACGCCGACCTGATCGTGCGCGACGTGCCAATGGCGTCGCTGCTCGATATCGTTGCGCGGGTACATATTTTGACGTCGCTCACCGGGTTCGAGGCACTTATGCGCAACTGCGAGGTTGTCACCCATGGCCAGCCCTTCTTCGCCGGATGGGGGTTGACGCGCGACCTTGCCCCAAGCATTGAACGCAGAAGGGGTCGCACCGTAACAATCACCGAATTGGTAGCTGCGACATTGATAGAATATCCACGATATCTCGACCCGGTCACCAAGTTGCCGTGTACGCCCGAGCTGCTCGTGGAACGGCTGATGGCTGAACCCGCGCCACGCGCGACCATGCTGACCCGTCTGCGCCGCCTCCAGGGCAGGCTGCGTCGTGCCCTTTCGGGACAGGGAACACGCGCATGAAACCCGGGATCGGCCCGCGACAGCGCTTCCTGTTCCTGCAGGGACCGCCGGGCCCCTTCTTCTTCACGCTGGGTCAGTCGCTGCGCGCGCTGGGACACCGCGTCCACCGGATCAACCTGAACGGCGGCGACCGCGCATCCTGGCCGGGCGAGGCGATCGATTATGCCGGGACCGCCGAACGCTGGCCCAGCTATATCGACAGCTTCCTCGTCGATCAGGGCATCACCGACATGATCCTGTTCGGCGATTGCCGTGCCCCGCACGTCGCGGCCAAGGGCATGGCGAAGCTGCGCGGCATCCGCGTCCATGTGTTCGAGGAGGGCTATATCCGTCCCGACTGGGCGACGCTCGAACTCGACGGCGTCAACGGCCATTCGACCCTGCCGCGCGATCCGCACTGGTATGTCGAGGCCGCGCGCGACCTGCCGCCGCTGCAGTCGTTGCCCCCGGTGCCGGCAACCTTCCGCCGTCGCGCGCGCGAGGCGACCGTCTATTATGCGCGAACCTATCTCGGTCGCATCCGCTTCCCGCATTATCGTTCGCATCGCGATCGCTCGTCGGTCGCGGAGGCGCTCGGCTGGGTCAAGCAATTCGCGCTGCGCCGCATCCACCGCGGCCAGGCCGAGGCCGCGCTCGCGCGGCTCGAAGGGCGGCGCTATTTCGCCTTTCCGCTCCAGCTCACCTCGGATCACCAGATCCGCGTCCATTCGCCGTTCGGGTCGATGGAGGCCGGCGCCAGCTATGTGATCGAAAGCTTCGCGCGGTCGGCGCCTGCCGACACGTTGCTGCTGATCAAGGAACATCCGCTCGACAACGGCCTGTTCAGCTGGGGACGCCTGATCCGGCGCGAAGCCTCGCGGCTCGGGGTCGAGGATCGGGTGCTGTTCGCCAAGGGCGGCGACATCAACGACATCATCAACGGCTCGGCGGGGGTCGTGACGATCAACAGCACCACCGGCACGCTCGCGCTGACTTTCGGGGTCCCGACGATCGCGCTCGGCCATGCCGTCTACAATGTCCCGCCGATCACCTTCGACGGGCCGCTCGACGAATTCTGGGCCAATCCGACCAGGCCCGATCCCGAGATCTGGGACGCCTTCTGCCGCGTCCTCCAGTCGCGCTGCCTGATCTATGGCGGCTTCGCGAGCGACGAAGGGATCGAATTGCTGGTCGCCGGCGCGATCACCCGTCTGGTCGAAGTCTCACCGGCGATGGCCGGCCTGTCGCAGCAGGCGGCGTTTCCCCAGCTCAAGTGATTGACCTGGGACGAGGCGATCGGCTTCGTCCCAGGTCATCGATCAGAACGCGTCTGCGTCCAGCGCCATCATCGAGCTCTTGCCGGCCTTGATCGCCATCAGATGCCCGCCGACCTGCGGCAGGATGCGCTCGTAGAAGAAGCGGACCGTGGTCAGCTTGGCGGCATAGAAGCCGTCGCCGTCTTCGCCTGTCGCCACCTTCACCCCGGCGATCTTCGCCGACTTGGCGAAGACATAGGCGATCCCGACCAGCCCGAGCATCCGGAGATAGTCGGTGCCGGCAGCCGCCGCTTCCTCGGGATCGGACAGGCCCTTCTGGGCGATCGTCGCAGTAGCGAGCTGGAGTGCGCCGAACGCCTTTTCGAGCCCGCCGACCAGATCCTCCATCCCCGGCACCGCCTTGTGAGCTTCGACGAAGCTGGCGACCGGATGGAAGAAGCTGCGCAGATAGCGGCCGGCATGCGCGCCGAGCTTGCGCCCGACCAGGTCGAGCCCCTGAATGCCGTTGGTGCCCTCGTAGATCATCGCGATCCGGGCATCGCGGGCATATTGCTCCATGCCATGCTCGCGGATGTAGCCATGGCCGCCATAGGTCTGGATGCCGAGCTGGGCCGCGTCATGGCCGAGATCGGTGAACAGCGCCTTCACCACCGGGGTCATCAGCGCGATGAAGTCCGACGCGCGCTGGCGCACCTCTGGCTCGGGCGAATGCTTCTCGGCATCGAGCGCACGCGCCACCCACAGGCCGAGCGCACGGCAGCCCTCGGTGTAGGCGCGCATCGTCATCAGCATGCGACGCACGTCGGGATGGACGATGATCGGATCGGCGGCGAGATCGGGGCGCTTGACCCCGCTCAGCGAACGGCCCTGGATGCGGTCCTTGGCGTAGGCGACCGCGCCCTGATAGGAGGCGACGCCCAGGCCCAGGCCCTGCACGCCGACCGAGACGCGCTCGGTGTTCATCATCGTGAACATCGCGGCGAGGCCCTTGTTGGGCTCGCCGACGATCCAGCCGGTCGCTTCGTCGAAGCTCATCTGGCAGGTCGCCGAGCCCTTGAGCCCCATCTTGTGCTCGATGCCGGTGCAGCTGACCCCGTTCGAGGGCCCGACCGAGCCGTCTTCCTTCGGCAGATATTTTGGCACCAGGAACAGGCTGATCCCGCGGACCCCGGAGGGGCCGCCGGCGATCCGCGCCAGCACCAGGTGGACGACATTGGCGGTCAGGTCATGGTCGCCGGCCGAAATGAAGATCTTGTTGCCGGTGATCTTGTAGCTGCCGTCGGGCTGGGGTTCGGCCTTGGTGCGCAACAGCCCCAGGTCGGTGCCGCAATGCGGCTCGGTCAGGCACATCGATCCCGACCATTCGCCCGACACCATCTTCGGCATGTAGCGCGCCTTGAGATCGGCGCTGCCATGGCTTTCGAGCGCCGCGGTGGCGCCGTGGGTGAGGCCCGGATAGAGGCTGAACGACACGTTCGCCGCGCAGATCATCTCCTCGACCAGCTTGTTGACCGTCTCCGGCAACCCCTGCCCGCCCCATTCGGGATCGCTGGCAAGCGAGCACCAGCCGCCCTGCGCGAACTGGTCATAGGCCGCCTTGAAGCCGGCGGGGGTTCGAACCACGCCATTTTCCCACAGGCAGCCCTCGAGATCGCCGCTGGCGTTGATCGGCAGCAACACGTCGCGGGCGAGCTTGCCGGCTTCCTCGAGCACCGCGTCGAGCAGGTCGGGCGTGAACTCCTCATGCGCGGCAAGACCGCCGAATCCATCGTCGTTGTGGAGTTCGTGGAGGACGAAGCGCATGTCGCGCAGCGGAGCATCATAGGTCTGCATCGGATCAGTTCCTCAGCGGCTTGCCGGTTTCGAGCATCGACTCGACCCGGGCAACGGTACGGGGATCGCGAACGCGCGCCATGAAGGCTTCGCGTTCGAGCGCGAGCATGTCCTGCTCGGAAACGGTGTCGACCAGATCGGCATCGCCGCCCGACAACACCTTCGCCAGCGTGTCGGACACCACCAGATCATAGTCGGTGGCGACGCCGAGCCGGTGGAAGCCCTGCGCAGCGATGCTCATGCCGGTGCGGCCGCTCGCGCCGGGCAGCCGGAAGGTCGGCGGCTCGGGCGGGGCATAGCCGTCGACGAGGCTGAGCGCCTTGGCCTTGGCATCGGCGAGCAGGCGGTCGCGGTTCATCGTGATCGCGTCGCCGGCGCGCAGGAACATATGCTCCTTCGCCTGCGCCGCGGACTTGGACACGGTGGCGACGCTCACCGTCTCGAACACCTTGGCGACCGCCGGCATCGGCCCCTTGGGGAGCAGGCCCGACTTCGCCCAGCGGTCGATCATCTCGCCGCACCCGCCCCAGCCGGGGACGAGGCCGACGCCGCATTCGACCAGCCCGATATAGGCCTCGGCATGCGCCTGGATCGCATCGCAATGGAGAAGGATCTCGCAGCCGCCGCCGAGCGCGAGCCCGGCGGGAGCGCCGACCACCGGGAAAGGCGCATATTTGATCGCCTTATAGGCCTGCTGGCCACCGGCGACGAGCTTCTCGATCTCGCCATAGGCGGCGATGTTGAGCGCGAACAGGGCGAGGCCGAGATTGGCGCCGGCCGAGAAATTGGCCGCATCGGTGTAGATCACCAGCGCCTTCATCGACTGGGCGACATGGCCGACCGCCTTGCCGAGGAGGCCGAGCGTATCGCCGTCGAGCGCGTTCATCTTCGAGGTGAACTCGAAACAGGCAACCCCGTCACCAATGTCCCACAGCGCCGCCGAACCATTTTTCAGGATCGGCTTGGCGGTGCGCTTGATGTCCTCGAGCAGGACGATGCCGTCGGCGCGGACGACGTCATGATAGTCGCCGTCGAGGCCGAGCGCCTGGCGCTTGCCATTTTCGATCCGGTAGAAGCTGCGGTCGCCCGCAATCTCGACCAGCTTCGGCACCGGCCGCCCTTCGGCCGCGAGCCGCTTGGCGAACGCCGCCGCACCGATCCGGTCGATCAGTTCGAACGGACCATATTGCCAGTTATAGCCGAGCTTCATCGCGTCATCGATCGCGACGATATCATCGGTCGCCTGGGGTACCAGGCCGGCGGCGTAGGAAAGCGTCTGGCCGAGCACCGCCCAGGCGAAATCGCCGGTCTTGCCCGGGATCGCGATCAGCTTGGCGAGTTCGACCTTCGGCGCATCGGCCTTGATGGCGGGGCGATAGTCGCCGGTCGCCAGATCGATCGCCTCCTTGCGGCGCTGGGCGCCGTCCTTGACCAGGCGATAGAATCCGCCCTTGCCCTTGCGGCCGGTGAAGCCGGTGGCGATCATCTTGTCGATCAAGGGCGACGGCCGTACCGAGGCGTGGAAGGCGTCGCCAGCGGCCAGGCTGTTGACCATGCTGTGCTGGAGCATCGGCATCAGGTCGATGCCGACCAAGTCGATCAACCCGAAAATGCCGGTATTGGGCACGCCCATCGGCCGGCCGGCGATCGCGTCGGCTTCCTCGACGGTGAGGCCCAGGTCGATCGCGGCGTTGACCGCGACCTGCAGCCAGTAGGTGCCGATGCGGTTGGCGATGAAGCCCGGCGAATCCTTGGCGTGGATCACGCTCTTGCCGAGCGCGCGGTCGCAGAAGGCATCGACCTTAGCCGCGGTCGCGGCGTCGGTCTTCTCGCCGACCACCAGTTCCATCAGCCGCATATAGCGCGGCGGATTGAAGAAATGGGTGATCAGGAAGTCCTGCGCGAAGGCGTCCGAACGCCCCTCGATCAGCCTGGCCAGCGGGATGGTCGAGGTGTTCGACGACACCGCGGTGCCCGGCGTGCGGACCTCTTCGAGCTTGGCATAGAGCGACTGCTTGATGTCGAGCCGCTCGACGATCGCCTCGACGATCCAGTCGCATTCGGCGACCTTGGCGAGATGATCGTCGATATTGCCGGTCTCGACCAGCTTCGCCGCGGCCTTCGACATGAACGGCGCGGGATCGGTCTTGAGCATGCGCGCTACCGCGCCCTCGGCGACCGCGTTACGATTCGCGCCGTCCTTGGGGACGATGTCGAGCAGCAGCACCGGCACCCCGGCGTTGGCGACCTGCGCGGCGATACCCGCGCCCATCGTGCCTGCGCCGATGACGCAGACCTTCCTGATCTGGCCGCTCATGTCAGATCGCCTCGAGGATGGTGGCGATGCCCTGGCCGCCGCCGATGCACTGGGTAGCGAGCGCATATTTGCCGCCCTCGCGCTTGAGCAGCGAGGCCGCCTTGCCGACGATGCGCGCACCGGTCGCACCCAGCGGATGGCCGAGTGCGATCGCGCCGCCATCGATGTTGATCGTCTCGGCGTTCAGTCCGAGTTCGCGGGCACAGGCCAGCGACTGGCTGGCGAACGCCTCGTTGAGCTCGACGACATTGAGGTCGCCGGCCGACAGACCAGCGCGATCGAGCGCCTTGCGCGACGCCGAGACCGGACCGATTCCCATGATCTCGGGCTCGCAGCCCGATACCGCGACGCTCTTGATGCGCGCGAGGATCTCGAGGCCGTTCGCCTTGGCATAGTCCTCGCTGGTGACCAGCACCGCCGAGGCGCCGTCGGTCAGCGGCGACGACGTGCCGGCGGTCACGGTACCGTTGGCGTCGAAGGCGGGCTTGAGGCCGGCGAGGATCTCCGCGGTGGTGTCGGGGCGGATGATGCCGTCCTGGTCGACGATGCCGTTCTTGGTCTGGATCGGGACGATCTCGTCGACGAACTTGCCCGCGGCGCGCGCCTCTGCGGCCTTGTGCTGGCTGCCGGCGGCGAACGCCTCCTGGTCGGCGCGGGTGATCTGGAACTTGCTCGCGACGTTCTCGGCGGTCTCGCCCATCGACATATAGGCGCCAGGGCGCTTCTTGACGAGTTCGGGCGACGGCAGCGGGTTGTAGCCCATCATCGGCACCCGGCTCATGCTCTCGAGCCCGGCGCAGATGAACACCTCGCCGGCGCCGATCGCGATCTGGCCGGCAGCGATGTGGATCGCGCTCATCGACGAACCGCAGAAGCGGTTCACGGTCATGCCGCCGATCTTGATCGGCAGATCGGCAAGCAACCCGATCAGCCTGGCGACGTTGAGGCCCTGTTCGGCTTCAGGGAAGGCACAACCGAGAACGATGTCCTCGATATCCTCCGCCTTGACCTTGGTCTTTTCGATGAGCCCGCGAATCACCTGGGCGGCGAGATCGTCGGGGCGGACACGGGCCAACGCGCCCTTGCCTGCGAGGTGGAAGGGCGAACGGGCGAAGCCCGCGATAACGACATTCTGCATGGAACGGCTCTCCGACATGCGGCCTTTTTGCAACGACCGACAAATTTGCCCTAATGGTGCAAAGATTGCCCTATACGTCAAGATAATTTTGATGCAGAAAGGTCGGCAGGAGGTCGGATCAACCGGCGCCGGAGTGCAGCAACAACCGCCGAGCCGCGGAAAAGCTGCGAGAGGATGGAGAAAAAAATGGCCGTCACCCTGATCGCCATCGCAATGGCCGCCGCGGTAATGCCGCCGGAGGCAGCTGTTGGACGCTGGAAGACCGAAACCAAGAACGGGATCGTCGAGATCGCGCGCTGCGGCACCTCGCTGTGCGGCACGCTGCTGACGTCGGACGGCATCGCGGCCAATCCCAATTTGACCGACGCCAACAACAAGGAAGCATCGCTGCGCGGGCGCAAGCTCAAGGGGCTGCAGATGCTCAACGGCTTCAAATATGCCGACGGCGTCTGGAACGACGGCAGCATCTACAACGCCGACGACGGCAAGACCTATGATGCCCGCATCACGATGGTCGATGCCAACACGCTAAAGCTGCGCGGCTGCATCTTCGTGCCGCTCTGCAAGAACCAGATCTGGCGCCGCGTGCGCTGACAGAACCAGAAAAGAGATGAGGAACCCCTATATGATGACGAGCAAGATCGGCCGCACCGCGCTGTGGGCCACGGTGTGCGGCGCCGCGCTGACGGCGTGGAGCGGCGCGGCCAACGCGTCGGCCTTCTACCTGCAGGAGCAGTCGACCAAGGCCGCGGGCCGCGCCTTCTCGGGCGAAGCCGCCGACCAGGGCGCCGAGTCGCTGTGGTGGAACCCGGCCGCGATCGCCGGCAACGCGAAGAGCAGCGCCTATATCGGTGCCTCGGCGATCCTGCCCAATACCAAGGTCAGCAACAACAACACGCTGATCAAGCGTCCGACCAACGCGACCCCGGTCGCGGTCGGCGGCGACCAGGTGTCGAACGATCCGATCAAGAAGGGCGTGCTGCCGTCGATGGGCGTCGCCTACCGCCTCAACGACCAGTGGGCAGTCGGCGTCGCGGTGACCTCGCCGTTCAGCTTCAAGACCGATTATCCCGCGACCAGCTGGGCGCGCTACACCGCCGACAAGACCAAGCTGACCACGATCGACATCCAGCCGACGATCGCCTTCGCCCCGACGCCGATGATCGGCATCGGCATCGGCCTGAACGTCGAGCATAGCGACGCGACCCTGTCGAACGCGCTGCCCAACGTCCTGGCGTCGCTGCCCGATGGTTCGCAGACGCTCAAAGGCAAGGGCTGGGACGTCGGCTATTCGATCGGTGTCCAGCTCCACCCGACCGACAAGATCGACCTCGGCCTGGCCTACAAATCGTCGGTCAAGCACAAGCTCGACGGCGACGTCACCATCGCCGGCCTGCTCGGCCCGCTCGCCGGCCAGAACGCCAATATTCCCGCCAAGGCAACCTTCCGCACCCCGTGGCAGATCACCGGATCCGCGCGCGTGAAGGTCGTCGAGAATCTGACCCTCAACGGCCAGGTCACCCGCGCGGGCTGGAACAAGTTCGACGCGATCCGGCTCGGCGCGCCGCTCAACACCGCGATCCCCGAGGACTATCGCAGCACCTGGGCGATCGGCGGCGGCTGGGATTATGACATGACCCCGGCCTGGACGCTGCGCGGCGGCGTGCAGTGGGACCAGACCCCGACCCGCGACGGCGAACGCGATGCCCGCGTTCCCGATTCGAACCGCGTGAACTTCGCGCTGGGCACCTCGTACAAGATCTCGAACGCGATCACCCTCGATGCGGCGACCAACTATGTCCGCTTCCAGAAGGCGAGCATCGACCGGGTCACCGCGGCCTATGCGGGCACGGCGGTGCAGACCCCGATCCTGGTCGACGGCCGGGTCAAGGCCAGCGCGATCGTGCTCAGCCTCGGCGCCCGCGCCTCGTTCTGAGCCCTCTCTTCCCGCCGGGCGGAATCGCCCGGCGGGAACAAGACAGATTACCGGAGACCGAAGCAAAATGGCCGGCGATACCGTGACAGCGACTCCCACCACCCCAGGCGGAGCGGCCGGCCATGCTCCCGTCGACATCCCCCCGCGGCTGCTCCCCGAACTGATCGACAAGGCGGTTGCGCAACATCCCGAGCGGGTCGCGATCGATTTTCTCGGCCGCCGCACCAGCTATGCCCAGCTCGGCGACCTCGTCGCCCGCGCCGCCAAGGGGCTGCAGGATCTCGGCGTCGGACCCGACACCCGCTTCGGCCTTTGCCTACCCAACACCCCCTATTTCGTGATCCTCTATTTCGCCGCGCTCAAATGCGGGGCGACGATCGTCAATTTCAATCCGCTCTATGTCGAGCATGAGCTCCGGCATCAGATCAAGGATTCGGGCACGACCTTCATGGCGGTCCCCGACCTGAAGATGATCCATTCGAAGGTCGCCGCGGTCGCCGACGAAGCCGGCCTCAAGACGATCATCGTCTGCCCGATGACCGACATATTGCCGCGACTCCAGTCGATCGGCTTCGCGCTGTTCAAGCGCGCCGACCATGCCCTGGTCCCGCATGACGGGCGCCATGTCTCGTTCCGGACGATCATCGCCAATCATGGCGGCGCGAAGCCGGTGGCGATCTCGCCCGACGATGTCGCGGTGCTCCAATATACCGGCGGCACCACCGGCGTCCCCAAGGGAGCGATGCTGACCCACGCCAATCTCACCGCCAATTGCCGCCAGATGGTGCTGCATATCGGCGGCGAGCCGTTGCGGCAGGATCGAATCCTCGGTGTGCTGCCGATGTTCCACGTGTTCGCGCTGACGACGGTGCTCAATTTCAGCATCGACACCGCCGCCGAGATGGTGCTGCTGCCGCGCTTCGAGATCGACCAGTTCCTGAAAGCCGCGAAGCGCACCCGGCCGACCAAGCTGCTCGCGGTGCCGACGATGCTGACCGCGATCATCAAGGCCGCGCAGCAGCGCGAACTCCATTTCGACGATCTCGAATTCTGCGTCTCGGGCGGCGCGCCGCTGCCGTTCGACGTCCGCAACGAGTTCGAGAAACTCACCGGCTGCCGCGTCGTCGAGGGCTATGGCCTCTCCGAAAGCTCACCGATCATCACCTGCAACCCCGTTTATGGCGCGGTGAAGGACAATAGCGCCGGCCCCGCCTTCCCGGGCACGGTGATCGAGATCCGCAGCCTCGAAGACCCGCATGTGTTGATGCCGCAGGGCGAGCGCGGCGAGGTCTGCGCGCGCGGCCCGCAGGTGATGAAGGGCTATTGGAACCGCCCCGCCGACACCGAGAAGACCTTCGTCGATGGCGCGTTGCGCACCGGCGACGTCGGCTATCTCGACGAGGACGGCTATCTCTTCCTGGTCGATCGCATCAAGGACGTGATCATCGCGGGCGGTTACAACGTCTATCCGCGGGTGATCGAGGAAGCGCTCTACGATCATCCGGCGGTGCTCGAGGCGGTCGTGATCGGGGTGAAGGACGAATATCGCGGCCAGGCGCCCAAGGCGTTCGTGGTGCTGCGGCCCGACCAGAGCGCGACGGTCGATGCGCTGTGCGAATTCCTCAAGACCCGGCTGTCGAAGATCGAGATGCCCAAGCAGATCGAGATTCGCGAAAGCCTGCCCAAGACACTGATCGGCAAGCTGTCGAAAAAGGAACTGGTCGAGGAAGAAGCCCGGAAATCCGCGGGTGCGGCATGACGCGGGGGCTTGCCAGACGGTGACCGATCGCCGAGAGGGCCGACAGGGGACGACTATGGCCAGACGGGACGCACAGGGCGAGCGCGAAAGCCTCCAGAATATCCAGAAAGTGGCGGCCGAACTGGGGATCACCAGCCGGACGATCCGCTTCTATGAAGACAAGGGCCTGCTCGACCCGCAGCGCGCCGGGTCGATGCGCGTGTACACCAAGCGCGAGGTCGCCCGCCTGCAGCTGATCCTGCGCGGCAAGCGGCTGGGCTTCACGCTGCGCGACATCAAGGAGTTCCTCGACCTCTACGACGTCGACACGCTCCATCTGACCCAGGTCAAGCATCTGCGCGAACGCGTGCGCGAGCGCGTCGCCGAGCTTCGCCACCAGAAGGAAGCGCTCGAACTGACGATCGCCGAACTGATCGACGTCGAACGCCAGGCCACCGACCGGATCGACTCGGCGACGTAAAATGCGGCGCTCAACGCGCCGGCATGACGATCCCGCTGCACGATCCGAAACCGATCGGCGCATAGCCGTCGGCGCGCGCGGTCCCCGACAGAGTCAACTCGTCGCCATCCTCGAGGAAGGTTCGCGTCTCGCCGTTCGGCAGCGCCACCGGCCGGCTGCCGCCGACCGACAACTCCATCAGACTGCCATAGCCGGTCTCGTCGGGCGCCGAGATGGTGCCGGTACCGATCAGGTCGCCCGGCTGCAGGTTGCAGCCGTTCGAGGCATGGTGGGTGAGGATCTGCGCCACGGTCCAATACATGTTCGAGGCCGGTCCGCGGCTCAGCCGGTGCGGCGCTAGGCCCGCTTCGCGCATCCGCGCGGTGGCGATGGACACTTCGAGGTCGATGGCGAGCGCGCCGGCGCGCTGGTCGGCATCGTCCCACAGATAATCGAGCGGCCGGGGATCGCCTTCGGGTCGCGGCGGCTGGGGAAGCCCGAACGGCGCCATCGCCTCGGCGGTCACCACCCAGGGCGAGACCGTGGTCAGGAAATTCTTGGCGAGGAACGGCCCGAGCGGCTGATATTCCCAGGCTTGGAGATCGCGGGCCGACCAGTCGTTGAGCAGGCAATAGCCCGCGACATGCCCGCCCGCCTCGCCGATCGGAATCGGCGTGCCCAGCTCATTGCCCTGCCCGACCCAGATCCCGAGTTCGAGCTCATAATCGAGCCGCCGCGCGGGGCCGAAGCTCGGCGCCGGCGCGTCGGGCGTCTTGCGCTGCCCGTTCGGACGGATGACCGGGGTGCCCGACGGCCGCACCGACGACGCCCGGCCATGATAACCGATCGGCACATATTTATAGTTGGGCAGCAACGGGCTGTCGGGCCGGAATTGGCGGCCGATATTGTTGGCGTGATGAATGCCGACGTAGAAATCGGTGTAGTCGCCGATCGCCGCCGGCAGCTGCATCGCGCAGTCGGCGGCGTCATAGACGAGATAGGAGATCCGGTCGCGATGCCGCGCATTGCCGAGCAGTTCCGACAGGCAGTGGCGCAGCACCAGCCGCCGCTCGGGGGCAAGCGCGAACAGCCGGTTCAGCGTGGTTTCGCTCAGCGCCTCGTGGAAATCGGCCGGCAGGATCTTATCGTGCAGCAGGCCCTTGAGATCGAGCACCGCGTCGCCGATCGCCACGCCGATCCGGGGCGCTCCGCCGCCCGGACGGACGACGCCGAACGGCAGGTTCTGGATCGGAAAGGCGGCATGGCCGTTCGCGCTCTCGACCCAGCTGGTGCGCGCGGGATCATGGGTCTCGTCGATGTCGTGGGTCATGCGGGCAGCCTTGCCTTGGCGAAGCCCGACCAGCAATCGTCATAATCGAGCTGGGCGAGCGGGGTTTCGGTCGCGAAGCGGGTCGGCGCAAATATGTCGCGGCTTTCGAACATGAACGCCATCGTGTTCTCGATCCTGTGCGGCTTCAGATCCGCGGCGACCGCCGCCTCGTAGCTCGCCCGATCGGGGCCGTGCCCCGCCATCCGGTTGTGCAGCGATCCGCCGCCGGGCGCGAAACCGCCGGCCTTGGCGTCATAGGCGCCGGTGATCAGCCCCATATATTCGCTCATCACGTTGCGATGGAACCAGGGCGGTCGAAAGGTGCCCTCGGCGACCATCCAGCGCGGCGGGAAGATCACGAAATCGCAGTTGGCGGTGCCGGGGGTGTCGCTGGGCGAGGTCAGCACGGTGAAGATCGACGGATCGGGATGATCGAAGCTGACCGTGTTGATCGTGTTGAAGCGGGTCAGGTCGTAGCGGCATGGCGCAATATTGCCGTGCCAGGCGACGACGTCGAACGGCGAATGGTCGAGCATCGTCGCCCACAGCCGCCCGCTGAACTTCTGGACCAGTTCGGTCGGCACGTCGCGATCCTCGTACCACGCGACCGGGCTCTCGAAATCGCGGGGATTGGCGAGGCCGTTCGATCCGATCGGCCCGAGATCGGGCAGGCGGAACGGTGCGCCGTGATTCTCGCAGACATAGCCGCGCGCGGTGCCCCCGACCGGATCGATCCGGAACCGCACCCCGCGCGGCATCAAGACGATCTGCAGCGGCGCGACCGCGATCACCCCCATCTCGGTGACGATGTGCAGCCCCCCCTGCTGCGGCACGATCAGCATCTCGCCATCGGCATTGGTGAAGACGCGACCGGTCATCGGCCGGTTGATCGCATAGAGATGGACGCCGATCCCGGCATTGCCGGCGAAGCTCACCAGCCCGTCGACGAAGTCGGTCGGCGATTCGGGCAACGGCAGCGGATCCCAGCGCAACCGATTGGGACTGGGCGGCAACTCGTCATAAGGCGCCGGGCGAAGCAGGGTCGGCTGCGGATAAGGCACAAACGGCGGATGGTTCGCCGCCGGCCGCATCCGGTAGAGCCAGCTGCGCCGATTCTCGGCGCGGGGTGCGGTGAAGGCGCTGCCGGACAGCTGCTCGGCATAGAGCCCGAACGGGACCTGCTGCGGCGAGTTGCGCCCGACCGGCAGCGCCCCGGGCACCGCCTCGGTGGCGAAATGGTTGCC
Organism: Rhizorhabdus sp. GW822-FHT03C02; assembly: GCF_058801765.1. NCBI lineage: Bacteria > Pseudomonadati > Pseudomonadota > Alphaproteobacteria > Sphingomonadales > Rhizorhabdaceae > Rhizorhabdus > Rhizorhabdus sp. GW822-FHT03C02. The sequence continues at coordinate 250,593 of NZ_JBXANN010000006.1, read as the reverse complement.
GAAACCGGTCAGCATCACTTTACGCCCCTCCCTTCAAGGGAGGGGGAGGCATTTGCCCCCTCACTCCGCCACCTTCACCACCCCGCGGCGGATCTGGTCGAGCTCGATCGATTCGAACAGCGCCTTGAAATTGCCTTCGCCGAAGCCGTCATTGCCCTTGCGCTGGATGATCTCGAAGAAGATCGGCCCGACCATATTCTCGGTGAAGATCTGCAGCAGCAGGCCGCCGCCGGTCTCGGGCGCGCCGTCGATCAGGATGCGGCGCTGGCGCATCGCCTCGATGTCGTGGCCATGGCCGGGCAGGCGCTGGTCGATCATGTCGAAATAGGTCTCGGGCGAATCCTGGAAGCGGATGCCGTTGGCCCGCAGCCGGTCGACGGTGGCGAAGATGTCGTCGGTCGCCAGCGCGAGATGCTGGATCCCCTCACCCTTATATTCGCGCAGGAACTCCTCGATCTGCGAATGCTCGTCCTGGCTTTCGTTGAGCGGGATACGGATCTTGTCGTCGGGTGCGGTCATCGCCCGCGACAGCAAGGCGGTCGCCTTCCCCTCGATGTCGAAATAGCGGATCTCGCGGAAATTGAAGATGCTCTCGTAGAATCCGGCCCAGTGGTTCATCCGCCCGCGATGGACATTGTGGGTCAGGTGATCGAGCGTGTGCAGCCCGACCGAGCGGCTGTCGCGCTCGGCGTCCGCGACGGGCACGAAATCGACGTCGTAAATCTCCTGCGCGCCATAGCGGTCGACCAGATAGAGGTTCGATCCGCCGATCCCCTCGATCGCCGGGATGTTGAGCTCCATCGGACCGACCGGGCCGTGGACCGGGGTGGCGCCGCGCTTCACCGCCTCCTCGAACGCCGCCTTCGCGTCGTGGACGCGGAACGCCATCGCATTGGCCGACGGGCCATGGGCATTGCGGAAGGCGGCGGCCTGGCCCTCGGTCTCCATGTTGAGCAGGAAGTTCATGTCGCCCTGCTGGTAGCGGCGCACCTTCTTCGAACGGTGGTTGGCGAGATGGGTGAAGCCCATCGCCTCGAATAGGTCGGCCAGCAGCTGCGGCTCGGGGCTGGTGAATTCGACGAACTCGAAACCGTCGAGACCCAGCGGATTTTGGGTGGCCGAATCCATGTCCATCTCCGTTAACACTTGCAAGTCGTATCAATTGAAACCAAATATGCGGCATTGCCTAAATGGTGTCAAACGATACGATCTGCAGCATGACCGGTTCCGCACTCATCCTCGACGACTTCCTGCCCTACCGGCTGTCGGTGGCGACCAATGTCGTCAGCGATCGGATCGCCACGGCCTATGAGGCGCTGTTCGGGCTCAAGATCCCCGAATGGCGGCTGGTCGCGGTGATCGCCGAGCATGACGGCATCACCCAGCAGACGATCTGCCTGAAGACCCGCATGGACAAGGTCACCGTCAGCCGCGCCGCGATCGCGCTCGCCGGCCGCGGGCTGATCGACCGCAAGCCGCATGAAGGCGACCGGCGGTCGCATCTGCTCGAGCTGACCCCGGCAGGACGCGCGCTCTATGCCGAGGTCGCCCCCAAGGCGCTCGAACTCGAAGCGGAGATTTTCGGCCGGTTCGACCGGGCCGAGCTCGACGCCTTCGTCGCCATGCTGCGGCGAATCGAGACCGCGGCGCTGGCCGATACGCCGCAGGAGGCTGCGGCATGAAGGGCGGCACCCAGCCCGATCCGACGCCGCCGCCGGGCGCCGCGCCCGACTGGACGATCCCGCAGGACTGGGCACGCTATACCGCCGACGAGCATGCGATGTGGGACCGGCTGTTCGCCCGCCAGTCGGCGATGCTGCCGGGGCGGGTCGCCCCCGCCTTCCTCGAAGGCCTCGACATGTTGCGCATGTCGAAGCCCGGCATTCCCGACTTCGCCGAACTGTCGGACCGGCTCGGCAAGGCGACCGGCTGGAGCGTGGTCGCGGTGCCGGGGCTGGTTCCCGACGCGGTGTTCTTCGACCATCTCGCCAATCGCCGCTTCGTCGCCGGCCGTTTCATCCGCAGGCCCGACCAGATCGACTATCTCGAGGAGCCCGACGTCTTCCACGACGTGTTCGGCCATGTCCCGCTGCTCGCGAACCCGGTGTTCGCCGACTATATGCAGGCTTATGGCGAAGGCGGCCTGCGCTCGCTCGAACTCGGCGCGCTCGACAAGCTGGCGCGGCTCTACTGGCACACCGTCGAGTTCGGGCTGATCCGCGACGGCACCGGGCTCAAGCTCTACGGCGCGGGCATCGTCTCCTCCTATGGCGAATCGATCTTCGCGCTCGACGATCCGTCGCCGAACCGGATCGGCTTCGACCTCAAGCGGGTGATGCGCACCCGCTATCGGATCGACGACTATCAGCAGAATTATTTCGTGATCGACAGCTTCGACGATCTGCTCCGCCAGACCCTCGAGGCCGATTTCGGCCCGCTCTACGCGGAGCTCGCCGATGGCGAGGATATCGCACCCGGCACCATCCTGCCGCAGGACGATGTCCTGCATCGCGGCACCCAGGCACACGCTACCGCTACGGCAGGCTGAAAAGCCGCGGGAAAGCGCCGAAAAGCGCGGCCGGACGTCGGCACCCGACCTCTCACGTTCCACAATCGTAAAATATTTCAATTCGATGATGGCGGAAACGCGCACCTCGCTCGTCTGACAGGGAGAGCAGGCCTTTGCGCCCGCACGCGGGCGCCCGAACAGCGAGTTGCAGAATTACAACAGCAACTCCCTTTTCGCGGCCACCGCAGGTTTTTACGGATTTGAAATATTGTAGCCGATCAAAATTCAAATAGGCTGCATGATATAACGGTCATTGGGAGCATGATTCGAACCAACAGCTGAAGTAAATAAATTTCTGGATAATAATAAATACGGGAGACGCCTGGCGTTTTTCGTTCGTCCGGTCGCAATTTGTCTTTAGCCAGTCGAACATATTCTACATTTGACCGACCTACGGGGGTGGGACCTGAAAGATGAGAATCTTTCTTTGGGGGGTCACATGAAAAGAATCAGTCTCTTATCGACGGCGGCGGTCGCGCTCGTCACGCTATCGTCCAGCGCCTATGCGCAGACAGCGCCCGCCGCGGCCGCCGACGAGGCAACCGGCGACGACACGATCATCGTCACCGGCACCCGCACCACCGGCTTCAAGGCGTCGGACAGCCCCGCGCCGATCCAGGTGCTCGGCAATGACGCGCTCAAGAAGGTCGGCCAGACCGATCTGATGCAGGCGCTCGCGCAGAATATCCCGTCGATCCAGGTCCAGGCTTTCGGCAGCGACCAGACCGCCTTCCACCCTTCGGTCAAGCTGCGCGGTCTCAACCCGAATCACGCGCTCGTGCTCGTCAACAGCAAGCGCCGCCATGGCACCGCCAGCGTCGCGGTCGCCGGCGGTCCGTTCGGCGGCAACGCATCGGCCGACCTCGCCTTCATTCCGCAGGACTCCATCGAACGTATCGAGGTGCTGCAGGATGGCGCCGCCGCGCAATATGGCACCGACGCGATCGCCGGCGTCATCAACATCATCCTGAAAGACAAGGACCATGGCGGCGAGATCAACCTCACCGGCGGCAAATATTTCGATCAGGGCGGCCAGAGCTGGGATGCGATGGGCACGGTCGGCTTCGCGCCGATCGAAGACAGCTACATCGACGTAACGATCGAACGCAAGTTCAAGAATTACAGCTTCCGCGGCGACGTCGACCCGCGCGTCGCACCCGACTCCCGCACGGGCCCTGCGCTGCTCGCCCAGTTTCCGGGCGCGACCAGCGCGCCATATTACCCCTATGTGAACCGCATCGTCGGTGACGGCCGCCTGCAACTGACCAACGGCTTCGTGAATGCGGGCTATAAAGGCTTCGACGGCATCGAGCTCTATGCATTCGGCAATTATGGCCGCAAGATCGGACGAACCAACCAGAATTACCGCCTGCCGAACGTCATCTTCGGCAAGATGCCCAAGACCGGCACCGCGGCTGCGACCAGCGCCGCGACCTCGGCGGACGTCCCTTATCCGTCGGGCTTCCAGCCGCAGGAACTGACGGAGGAGACCGATTACTCCTATGCATCGGGCGTCAAGGGCGAGTTGGCGACCGTCACCTTCGATGCCGGCTTCAACTATGGCTATGATCGCCATGACATCTTCGTCGACCGCTCGGCCAACGCCGCGCTTTATTACGACTCGTCGAGCACGACCACCAAGGGCTTCTCGCCAACCAAGACCTTCAACGGCGCCTTCCTGTTCAAGACCTATTCGGGCACACTCGACCTGGGCAAGGATCTCGACGCGGGGCTGGCCGAGCCCGTCCACATCGCCGGCGGCCTCGAATATCGCCGCGAGAGCTTCGAGCTCAAGCAGGGCGAGGAAGCATCCTATTATGTCTCCAAGAACCCGTCCGCGCCCGGTGGCGGCATCCAGTCCTTCTTCGGTTACGGCCCCGCCAACGCCAGCTACAACTATCGCAAGAACTTCTCGCAATATCTCGACATCAGCACCAAGCCGGTCGACGCCTGGCTGATCGACGCCGCCGCCCGCCACGAACATTATAGCGACTTCGGCAACACGACGATCTTCAAGGTCACCAGCCGGTACGACTTCAACGACGCCATCGCGGTTCGCGGCACCGTCTCGACCGGCTTCCGTGCGCCGACGCTGCCAGAAGCCTTTTATTCGGGGATCAACGTCAGCGTTGCGTCGCTGTCGGGCGTTTTCGCGCCCAATTCCGCGGGTGCGAAGTTCCTCGGCATTTCAGGGCTGAAGCCGGAGAAATCGACGAACTATAGCTTCGGCTTCGTCTTCAAGCCGGTATCCAGGCTGACCGTGACGCTCGATGCCTATTCGATCGGGATTCGCGACCGCATCGTCCAGTCGGGCAGCTTCACCGGCTATTCGAACAACTGCAAATATCTGCCGGCCGGCTATACCGGAACCCAGGACGTCGACGCCCTGTACCGGGCATTTGCCGCCAACACGGGCAATACTTGCACCGGCGTCGTGTCGCCCCAGGTATTGAACGCCCTGTATGCCAACGGCGTACCGATCCAGAGCGTGATCAACACGATCAACGGCGGCCAGAGCGGTTCGCTGTCGGTGCAGAGCTTCGTCAACGGCGTGAAGACGCTGACCCAGGGCATCGATTTCCTCGCGACCTACAGCAGCGACTTCAACGATTACGGCAAGGTTTCCTGGTCCTTCGCCGCCAACTACAACAAGACCAAGATCAAGTCGGTCAATGCTCCGCCGGCCAACGTCAACCAGTCCACGCCGATCCTCGATCGGGGGGCGCAGACGACGCTGACCAATACGACGCCGAAATTCCGCGCCACGGCAGGCGCGTTCTGGGAACTGGGCGGTTTCAGCGTCAACTTGCGCGAATCATTCTACAGCAGGACTTCGCAGGATCAGACCTTCCCGACCAACGCGAGCCAATATAACACCTATTACGTCAACTCGGCGTTCATCACCGATCTCGAAGTCGCTTATGAATTGACGACGGGAATCAAGTTCGCGCTCGGCGCCAACAATCTGTTCAACAAATATCCCAACAAATATCCGGGCGACAAGAACGACGTGACCACCTACCGTGGCGCGCAATATTGCATCACCGGCAGCCCGACGACCTGCTCGCCAGGCACCGGCTACATCACCAAATATCCGACCTTCTCGCCCTATGGCATCAACGGCGGATATTATTACGCACGTGCAACGTTTAAATTCTAATAGGTTGCCGGCCGGGGGTGGCATCGCCGCTCCCGGCCTTTCTTTGCCTGAAATCAATCGATACGATCGACCCGATGGGTCGCGCACATGAAGGACGAATGATGGGTGAGCTTGCTGATGGGGTGGGCGTCGGCGCCTTCACCCGGCGTCGTTTTCTCGAGCGGCTGGCGACGATGGGCGGCACCGCGATGCTGCTCGCGGGCATGGACGCGCTCGGGTTCGGCATCGGATCGGCAATGGCGGCACCGCCCAAGCTGAGCGGCACCCCCAAGAAGAAGAAGGTGATCGTGCTCGGCGCCGGCAATGCCGGACTCGCCTCGGCCTATGAGCTCACCAAGGCCGGCTATGAGGTCACCGTCATCGAGGCGCGCTCCTTCCCCGGCGGCCGCGCCCAGACCGCGCGCAAGGGTTTTTCGCTGACCGAACTCGGCGGCCAGCCGCAGACCTGCACCTTCGACGAAGGCCAGTATATCAACATCGGCCCGTGGCGGATCCCCTATCACCATCATTCGACGCTGCACTACACCAAGCTGTTCAACGTGCCGCTCGAGCTGTTCAACAACGACAACGACGCCTCCTACCTGTACATGGACAAGGGCAAGGGCCCGCTCGCCGGCAAGCCGATCCGCAAGGGCGAGATCGCGGCCGACATGGTCGGCTATTCGTCCGAGATCCTCGCCAAGAACGCCAAGCAGGGCGCGCTCGACGGCCAGCTTTCGCCCGAGGACAAGGAGAAATTCATCGAATTCCTCGTCAACTATGGCGCGCTGTCGAAGAAGGATCTGAGCTACACCGGCGCCGAAGGCCGCGGCTTCATCATCGAGCCCGGCGCGGGCACCGATCCCGGCCCCGGCAAGCCCAACGTCCCTTACAAGCTCGACGACCTGCTCAACTCGGGCCTCTACCGCACCCTCACCGGCATCGCCGGCTGGGACCAGCAGCGCACGATGTTCCAGCCGGTCCAGGGCATGGAGCAGATCCCCAAGGCGATCGCCCGGCACCTGCCCGAGGGCATGATCAAATTCTCGACCGAGGTGCAGCGCATCCGCCAGGATGCCAAGGGCGTGACCGTCGATGTGATCAAGGACGGCGCGCCGGCGACGATCACCGCCGACTGGTGCATCTGCACGATCCCGCTGTCGGTGCTCAAGGGCATCGACAACGGCCTGTCGCAGCCGTTCAAGGACGCGATGGCCAAATGCGCCTATGCGCCGGTCGGCAAGATCGGCCTGCAGATGAAGCGCCGTTTCTGGGAGGAGGACCATTCGATCTATGGCGGCCATGTCTTCACCGACAATGCCGACATCAATTCGATCTCGCTGCCGTCGACCGGCTGGCAGAGCCAGAAGGGCGTGCTGCTCGGCTATTATAATTTCGGTCCCGACGCGGCGAAGGTGTCGGGCAAGTCGATCGCCGATCGCGCCGCGATGGCGGTCGATTTCGGCCAGAAAGTGTTCCCGGCCTATAAGGAAAGCTACGAAAGCAGCTTCTCGGTCGCCTGGCACCGGGTGAAATATAATCTCGGCGGCTGGGGCGTGTGGAGCGATGAGGCCCGCGCCACCGCCTATCCGGTGCTGTGCGAGCCCGACGGCCGCATCTACCTCGCCGGCGAACATCTGAGCTATATCGGCGGTTGGCAGGCCGGCGCCTTCGAAAGCGCCTGGCAGCAGATCGAGCGGCTCCATGCGCGGGCGATGAAGGGTTGACGGCGATGCGTATTGTGCTGACTTTCCTCCCCGCCGCGGCGCTGCTCGGTGTCGCCGCGCTGTCGCAGACGGTGTCCGCCCAGGCCACCCACGCCCCGCCGGTGCCGTCGGCGCCGGCGGCGGGGCTCGATCCGGCCAAGACCTTCAGCGACAATTGCGCCGCCTGCCACCAGGAAGACGGCAAGGGGATCGAGGGCGCCTTCCCAGCGCTTGCCGGCGACAAGTTCGTGCTCGGCGACGCCGCCGCACCGATCCATGTCGTGCTCGATGGGCGCGCGGGCATGCCGACCTTCAAGGCCGACCTGACCGACGATCAGATCGCCGCCGCGCTCACCCATGTCCGCACCTCTTGGGGCAATGCCGCCGGGCCGGTCACCGCCGCCGAGGTTGCCGCGATCCGCACCGGCACCGCCCCGAAGGCCGGCGAGGTGAAGCCGATCCAGGCCCATTGATCCCGCGACGACACTACCGCAGACCCCAGACTGACGACCCTCAAGGAGATACGCCCATGAAGAGCATCCTGTTCGGCGCCCTCGCCGGCCTCATGATCGCCTCGGCCGCCCAGGCCGCCCCCGTCGACCGCATCCAGAGCCCGATGCCCGACGGCAAGCCCGGCCTGATCCTCAAGGGCGTGATCGTCCCCGCCGGCTACGAGACCTTCTACCTCTCGGGCCAGCTCGCCGATCCGATCGATCCCGCCAAGAAGGCGACGATGGAGGATTTCGGCGACACCAAGACCCAGACCCAGAGCGTGCTCAAGAAGATCAAGGAACTGCTTGAGAGCAAGGGCTATGCGATCACCGACGTGATCAAGATGCAGGCGTTCCTCGCCTCCGATCCCAAGCTCGGCAAGATCGACTTCGCGGGCTTCAACGACGCCTTCAAGGAATATTTCAACAACGGCAACACCGTCGCGCGCTCGACCTTCCAGGTCGCCAACCTCGTCGCGCCGATGTTCCTCGTCGAACTCGAAGTGACCGCGGTCAAGCAGCCGAAGAAATAATCGAGCACCGGCTCCGATCCCCATCGGATCGGAGCCGGCGCCTGCCTCTGCGCCATGTCGTCACGCGGCGAGGCGGCGCTCCCCGGCACGCTTTTCCATCATCGCCGCCGCCTGGTTCGTCGCCTGTCGCGTATGGGCGGCAAGTTTCTTGACTTCGCTGGCCACGATCGCAAAACCGCGCCCTGCATCGCCGGCGCGCGCCGCTTCGATCGTCGCGTTCAGCGCCAGCAAATTGGTCTGGTTGGCGATGCCGTTGATCGCGGCGACGATCGCCGCGAGTTGCTCGAGCATCTCGTCGGTCTCATGCCGACCCCGGGCAAGTTCGGCCTGAATTGTCTCGCCCTCTTCCAATCGCGCTTGCACCTCGCCTTCCAGCGCGACCTGGCGGGTGACGTCGCTGGCGATCTTGAGAATGCTCAGCGGTTTGCCCTGGGCATCGAAAATCGGATTGTAGCTCGCCTGGATCCACACCTCGCGGCCGCCTTCGCCGTAACGCCGATAGCGGCCGGCATCATATTCTCCACGGCCGAGCCTTTCCCAGAAATTCCGATACTCGACCGAGCCGGTCGATCGCGGATCGCACAACATCCGATGATGCCGGCCGACCACCGCCTCCCGGTCGTAACCGAAGGCGTCGAGGAAGTTGGCGTTGGCTTCGAGCACATGGCCCTCGAGATCGAACTCGACGACCGCCTGCGATCGCTCGATCGCGTTGACCTTGCCCTCGAACACGGCATCGCGCCGCTTGTCCTCGGTGATATCGGTCGCGAACTTGACGATCTTCAGCGGCCGCCCCTCGGGATCGAGGATCGGGTTGTAGGTGGCCTGCAGCCAGACGTCGCGCCCGTCACGGGCTTTTCGGCGATAGACTCCGGCATCGAACGCCCCCGCGCCCAGTTTTGCCCAGAAATCGCGATATTCGGCGGACGCCGCGGTGCGCTGATCGCAGAACATATTGTGGTGCCGGCCGACGATTTCCTCGCGCGCATAGCCGACACAGGCGAGGAAATTCTCGTTGGCGTCGATGATTGTGCCGTCGAGCGCGAATTCGATCGTCGCCAGCGATCGATCGATCGCCGCGATCTTGCCGGCCGCCTCGGCGGCGCGCAGCTTGGTCGAGGTGATGTCGGATGCGATCTTCAGGATACGCCGTGCGACGCCGTCGGCATCGAAAACCGGATTATAGGTCGCCTGCAGCCATATCTCGCGACCATCCTTGCCGAGCCGCTTATATTCGCCGGCGTCGAATTCGCCGCGGCCCAGTTTCGACCAGAAGGCGTCATAGTCCGGCGCGGCGACATGCTCGCGGGTACAGAACATCCGATGATGCCGCCCGGCGATCTCGTCGAGCCGGTAGCCCGTCACCGCCAGGAAACGGTCATTGGCCCAGAGGATCGTGCCGTCGGCCGAAAATTCGATGACCGCCTGCGATCGGCATATCGCGTTCCATGCCGAAGCGGTCTCCGCTCTGCCGCCCAACCGATCGCCATGCACACGCAATTCCTTCAAAAAGCGTGGTTATCCTAGCATTTCTTCGGTTAACGAAAGGTTCGGCGGCTGCGAAAATCCGACGTCGCGCAAGGCCTCAGCCGATCAGCACGACATCCCCGGGCGCGAGACCCGCAATCAATGCCGACAGCCTGTCCCTGGCAATCCCGACGCATCCCTCGGTCGGTTTTTCGCCGTTCGAACAATGGAGGAAGATCGCGCTGCCGAGCCCCGCGACTGGCGGCGCGTCGTTGTGCCCGAGCACGACGATGATGTCGTAGAGCCCGTCCTCGCGTTCGAGATACTCGGCCGAATGGCCATGCGGATGCCGGATCGGACGGTTGTAGGCGGGATCGCCGACTCCGTCCGACCAGCCATCGCCCGGCCGGATCCAGCGCCAGGGCAACGTCATCCCCATCGGCGGCGCGGCGCGGCCCGGTCGGAACAGCACCGTCCGGACCGGCCAGGCGCCACGCGGGGTCATGCCGTCGCCTTCGCGCTTGTCGGCGGCGGCACAAGCCCCCGATCGGCCGATCGTGCAGGCGATCGCGATCCCGTCGGGGCCGGTCAGCGTCCGCGCGCTAGTGTCGACCCGGACCCGGCTCACAACACGTGGCCGGTCCGGTCGCGCTTGGTTTCGAGATAGGCCAGGTTGTGCGGGTTGGCGCCCATCCGGTGCGGCACCCGTTCGTCGACGGTGATGCCCGCCGCTTCGAGCCCCTCGACCTTCTTGGGATTGTTGGTCATCAGCCGGACATGACGCTGGCCGAGCAGGCACAGCATCTTGGCAGCGACCCGGAAATCGCGCTGGTCGATGCCGAAGCCGAGCCGCAGATTGGCGTCAACCGTGTCATAGCCCTGGTCCTGCAGCGCATAGGCGCGCAGCTTGTTGATCAGGCCGATCCCGCGCCCTTCCTGGCGCAGATAGAGCAATATGCCCCAGCTCGCCTCGGTCATCGCGTGCAACGCGCCGGCAAGCTGCGGCCCGCAATCGCATTTGAGCGACCCGAGCACATCGCCGGTCAGGCATTCGCTGTGCAGCCGCACCAGCGGCGGATGGCCGTCGGGGGTGCCGACGATCAGCGCGACATGCTCGGCCGAATCGGCGACATGGCGGAAGGCGACGATCTCGGCCTGCTCCGACGCCGCGACCGGCAGCCGCGCCCGCGCCGCGACGATCAGGCTCGCCGGATCGTCATAGGCGTCGAGCTGTTCGGGGGTGACCTCGGCCTCGACCGCGCCATCGATCCGCACGAACAGCGCCGGCAGCAGCCCCGCCAGCCGTGCGAGCCGCAGCGCCGCGGCGGCCGCCTGCGGCGCATCGACATGCTTGGCCAGGAACGGCCCTTTCAGCGGGGTCGCCAGGTCGCGCACCGGATCGGCAAGCGCGATCGCCACCGACAGGTCGAGCCACGGCACCCGCCCGACCAGCGCCGGGCATTCGGGGCTCGCCGCCTCGCGCTGGTTGGCGAGATGGAGCGTCGCCGCCCGCGCCGCCGACAACAGCACGTCCGCCGGCACGCTGCCATCGAACTCGGCAAGGCTGGTGTCGTTCGCGGTCTCGATCGCCAGCACGCAGATCCGCCCGTCGGGCGCGCTCACCGCGACCGGCCATCCCCGCTTGAGCGCGTCGATCGCGCGCGCGGCCTCGCGCCCCCCACCCTTACTGGCTGTGCTCAAATGTCGAACTCGGTGATCAGCGGGATATGGTCGGACGGCTTGAGCCACGACCGGCACGGCTCGCATACATAATGGCGGGTCGCCTTGGGCGCGAGTTCGGGGCTCGCCCACATATGATCGAGCCGGCGGCCGCGATCCGACGCCGCCCAGTCGATCGCGCGGTAGCTCCACCAGGTGTAGAGCCGCGCCGGCGCCGGCACGAAATGGCGGCCGAGATCGACCCAGTCATGGCTTGCCTGCAGCCGGGCGAGCGTCTCGACCTCGATCGGGGTATGGCTGACGACGTCGAGCAGCTGCTTGTGGCTCCAGACGTCGGATTCGAGCGGGGCGATGTTGAAATCGCCGACGATCAGCGTCGGCTCCTTCAGCTCCTCCGACCAGCGGATCATCCGCTCGAGGAAGTCGAGCTTCTGCCCGAACTTCGGATTGACGGTGCGGTCGGCGACGTCGCCGCCGGCCGGCACATAGACATTCTCGAGCCGGATCCCGCAATCGAGCCGCACCCCGACATGGCGCGCCTCGCCATTGTCCTGCCAGTCGTGGCGGCCATTGTCGTGGAGCGGGACCTTGCTGATGATCGCGACGCCATGGTGCATCGGCTGGCCGTTCAATTCGAAATGCGCATACCCCAGCTCGCGGAACATCGCATAAGGGAAGACGTCGTCGCGGACCTTGGTTTCCTGCAGACACAATATGTCGGGCTGCTCCTCTTCGAGGAACTGCCGCACGATATCGATGCGCGCGCGGACCGAGTTGATGTTCCAGGAGGCGATTTTGAGCGAGGACATGCGGCTGCGATGTAGCGATGGCCGAAGATTAAGGAAAGTGGTCGCCCTATATTCACCCCTCCCTGTTCAGGGAGGGGCAGGGGGTGGGTTGCGGAGCGCGGGGCTCGATGCCCCGCGCGTAGCTTTTGCGGAACGTTCGGGAGGCTCGCTACGCTCGCCACCCACCCCTTCCCCTCCCTGAACAGGGAGGGGTGAAAGAAGGTTGAAACCGACCCTACCTGAGCGCTACGGCTCCCCCATGACCCACCCCGAAAACCAATATCTCGACGCCATGCGCCGCGCCTGGAACGAGGGCGACGAGCGCCACGACCGCACCGGGGTCGGCACGCGCTCGCTGTTCGGGGAGACGATGCGCTACGACCTGAGCGACGGCACCATCCCGCTGATCACCACCAAGCGGGTCTATTGGAAAAGCGCGATCCGCGAGCTGATCTGGTTCCTGTCGGGCGACACCAACATCCGCGAGCTGGTGCGCCAGGGCGTCCATATCTGGACCGACTGGCCGCTCGCCAAATATGTGCAGGCAACCGGCGAGGATATCGACCGCGACACCTTCGAGCAGCGGATCGTCGGCGACGACGATTTCGCCGCGGCATGGGGCGATCTCGGCCCGGTCTACGGCAAGCAATGGGTCGACTGGCCGCGCTACACGCCGGCGGGCGACGGACTGTTCCGCCGCGAGGCGCAGGGCTTCAACCAGATCGCCGACCTCGTCCACGCGATCCGCACCAACCCCGCCTCGCGCCGGCTGATCTTCACCGGCTGGAACGTCGCCGAACTGGCGGGGATGGCGCTGCCCCCCTGCCACATGACCTATCAATATCATGTCGCGAACGGCCGGCTGTCGGGTATCCTCTACCAGCGCTCGTGTGACCTCGGCCTCGGCTTCCCGTTCAACATCTTCGAGGCGGCGGTGCTGATCCGCATGCTCGCCCAGCAGACCGGGCTCGAACCCGGCGAACTGGTGTGGATGGGCGCCGACGTCCATGTCTATTCGAACCACGCCCATCTGGTCGAGGAACAGCTTTCGCGGAGCCCGCGCGCGCAACCGACGCTACGCTTCGCGCGGACGCCCGAAAGCATGTTCGACTATCGGCTCGAGGATTTCGTGATCGAGGGCTATGAGCCGCACCCGCACATCGCCGCGCCGGTGGCGGTGTGACCCGCTCCCGTCGCCCCAGCGAAGGCTGGGGCCTATGTCTCTGCCCACACGCGATGCCGCCTCTCGCCGCACCAGCCATGGACCCCAGCCTTCGCTGGGGCGACGGGGAGAGGCGCTGTGGCTAAGCCCCAGATCACCATGATCCTCGCCCGCGCCGATAACGGCGTGATCGGCCGCGACAATGCGATGCCGTGGCGGCTGCCCGCCGATCTCAAGCGCTTCAAGGCACTGACCATGGGCACCCCGATGCTGATGGGCCGCAAGACCTTCGAAAGCCTGCCCGGCCTGCTGCCCGGCCGGCGCCATATCGTCCTCACCCGCGATGCCGGCTGGCGCGCCGACGGTGCCGAACCGGTGCCGACCCTCGAACAGGCGCTCGCGACCGAGGGCGACCGCCTGTCGGTGGTCGGCGGCGCCGAAATCTATGCGCTGTTCGAGCCGATCGCCGACCGCATCGAACTGACCGAAGTCCATCTCGCGCCCGAGGGCGACGCGGTCGTCCCGCCTTTCGATCCCGCCCGCTGGCGCGAGGCCGCACGCCAGGACGTCGCCGCCGAAGATGGTCGCCCGGCCTATAGCTGGATCACGCTTGTCCGGCGCTGAAACCGCAGCCGATTGCGCCCGAACGCCCGGCTTTCTATAGCGCGCGCATGGAGCGGCTGATCTGCGACCACCCCTTGCCCGCGCATCTGCGCGGTGGCGTGGTCGCGCTGGGGAATTTCGACGGCTTCCATCGGGGCCACCAGGCGGTCGTCGGCGCGGCGGTCGCCTATGGTCGTGCGCAGGGTTGCCCGGTGCTGGTGGCGAGCTTCGATCCGCATCCGGTCCGCCATTTCCGGCCCGACACCGCGCCCTTCCGGCTGACCACGCTCGACCAGCGCGCCGAACTGTTCGCGCAGGCCGGGGCCGATGCGATGCTGGTGTTCGCCTTCGACGACCGGCTCGCCGCGGTCTCGGCCGAGGATTTCATCACCGACTGGCTGATCGGCATGGCCGGTGCGCGCCACATCGTCACCGGCGAGGACTTCACCTTCGGCCGCGGCAAGGCCGGCAATGTCGGGGTGCTCGCCACGGTCGGCGCGCGCCACGGCCTGACCAGCGAGGCGATCGGCCCGGTCAGCGATAGCGGCGGGGTGATCTCATCGAGCCGGATCCGCGAGGCGCTCCAGGCCGGCGATCCACGCGAGGCCGCCCGCCTGCTGACCCGTCCGTTCCGGATCGCCGGCGAGGTCCAGCATGGCGACGCGCTCGGCCGCACGATCGGCTTTCCGACCGCCAACCTCCCGCTCGCCAACTATCTGCGCCCGCGCTACGGCATCTATGCCGTGCGCACCCGCCTGCCCGACGGCCGGCTGATCGACGGCGCCGCCAATCTCGGCATCCGCCCCAGCTTCGACCCGCCCAAGGAACTGCTCGAGGTCCATCTGTTCGACTTCGCCGAGGATCTTTACGGTCAGGCGATCGAAGTCGAGTTGATCGAATTCATTCGGCCCGAGGCGAAGTACGACACGCTCGAAGCCCTCACCGCGCAGATCGACGCGGACTGTATCGAAGCCAAGCGTGTGCTTGCCGCGATACCCGTGCTCGCCTAGAGCCTTCGCGATCAACCGCCCGTCTTTTCGGGCCCGAATGTGAACGATCCCATGACCGACGCTCCCCAGAACAGCACGCGCGATTATCGCGACACCGTCTTCCTGCCGAAGACCGACTTTCCGATGAAGGCCGGGCTGGCGCAGAAGGAGCCGGCGATTCTGGCGAAATGGGCCGAGGCCGATCTTTACGGCCAGCTCCGCACCGCGCGCGCCGGCCGCGAGCGCTTCATCCTCCACGATGGCCCGCCCTACGCCAATGGCGACATCCATATGGGCCATGCGATGAACAAGGTCCTCAAGGACATCATCGTCCGCAGCCAGTCGCTCGCCGGCAAGGACGCGCCCTATGTGCCCGGCTGGGACTGTCACGGCCTGCCGATCGAGTGGAAGGTCGAGGAAGCCTATCGCGCCAAGAAGCTCAACAAGGACGAGGTCGATCCCGTCCTGTTCCGCGCCGAATGCCGTGCCTATGCCGAGAAATGGGTCGGCATCCAGCGCGAGCAGTTCAAGCGCCTGGGGGTCATGGGCGACTGGGACGATCCCTATCTGACGATGAAGTACGACGCCGAGGCGGCGATCGTCGGCGAACTGCTCAAATTCGCCGAGACCGGCCAGCTCTACCGCGGCGCCAAGCCGGTGATGTGGTCGCCGGTCGAAAAGACCGCGCTCGCCGAGGCCGAGGTCGAATATGAGGACATCGTCTCCACCCAGATCGACGTCGCCTTCGAGATCGTCGAGAGCCGGGTCCCCGAACTGGTCGGTGCCTATGCGGTAATCTGGACGACCACGCCCTGGACGATCCCGGTCAACCAGGCTTTGGCCTATGGGCCCGAGGTCGAATATGCTCTGGTTCAGTTCTCGGCCATGGGCGTAAGCGGCCGTGCAACACTGGGCGACGATACGCTCGCCGGCCATGACCACCTCGCGCTTGAGAGGCTTCGAGGCCGCAAGTTCATCATAGCGACTGAGCTTCTCTCTCTTTGGGAAAGGCGCTTGATGGGATCAGCGGTGGTCGAAATGGCCGACACTGGAAAAAAACCCGCGCCTTGGTTGGAAACGATTTCGACTTTCAAGGGCTCCGACCTCGCCGGCTCGATCGCCCGCCACCCGATGCATGCGCTCGGCGGCTTCTTCGCCAAGCCGCGCCCCCTGCTCGCCGGCGACTTCGTCACCACCGACGCCGGCACCGGCCTCGTCCATATGGCCCCCGACCATGGCGAGGACGATTTCTTCCTGTGCAAGGCGAACGGCATCGATCCGGTGTTCGCGGTCGAGGGCGACGGCAAATATCGCGCCGACTGGGCGTGGATGGGCGGCCAGGGATCGGTGATCAATCCCAAGTTCAACGCCCCCGAAGGCCCGATCTGCACCGACCTGCGCGAGACCGGCGCACTGCTCGCGGCGAGCGCCGACTTCAGGCACAGCTATCCGCACAGCTGGCGCTCGAAGGCCAAGGTCATCTTTCGCTGCACCCCGCAATGGTTCATCCCCATGGACCGCAGTGCCGGCGCCGCGCAGGACGCATCGTCCAACGCGGGAGCGCCCTCGTCGAACGGCGCCACCCTGCGCGAGATCGCGCTCGACGCGATCGAGCACACCCGCTGGGTCCCCGAGAAATCGCGCAACCGCATCCATGCGATGGTCGCCGGCCGCCCCGACTGGGTGATCAGCCGCCAGCGCGCCTGGGGCGTGCCGATCGCGCTCTATGTCCACAGCAAGTCGGGCGACTATCTGCGCGACCTCGCGGTCAATGCGCGGATCGTCGAGGCGTTCAAGGCCGGCGGCGCCGATGCCTGGTTCACCGCCGACCATCAGGACCTGCTCGGCCCCGATTACGACGCCGCCGATTATGAACCGGTCAACGACATCCTCGACGTCTGGTTCGACAGCGGGTCGACCCATGTCTTCACCGTCGAGGCGCGCTACGGCGCCGGCGTTCGCGCCAACCTCTATCTCGAGGGATCGGACCAGCATCGCGGCTGGTTCCAGTCGTCGCTGCTCGAAAGCTGCGGCACCCGCGGCCGTGCCCCCTATGACGCGGTGCTGACCCATGGCTTCGCGCTCGATGGCCAGGGCCGCAAGATGTCGAAGTCGGTCGGCAATGTCGTCGACCCGCTCAAGATCATCAACGAGAGCGGCGCCGACATCCTTCGCCTGTGGGTCGCCTCGACCGACTATTTCGAGGATGTCCGCATCGGCAAGGAGGTGCTCGCCACCACCTCGGACGCCTATCGCAAGCTGCGCAACACCTTCCGCTATCTGCTCGGCGCGCTCGACGGCTTCGACGATGCCGAGATGATCGCCCCGGCCGACATGCCCGAGCTCGAGCGCTATGTACTCCATCTGCTCGCCAGCCTCGATACCGAGCTCGAGGCCGCAACCGCCGCGTTCGAACTCAACCGCTATGCGCGCGCGCTGATCGATTTCGCGAACAACGACCTGTCGGCCTTCTTCTTCGATATCCGCAAGGACGTGCTCTATTGCGACGCGCCGACCTCGGTCGCCCGCCGCGCCTATCGCACCGTGCTCGACATCCTGTTCCATGCGCTGGTCCGCTATGCCGCGCCGATCCTCTGCTTTTCCGCCGAGGAAGTCTGGGGCACCCGCTTCCCCGATGCGGGTTCGGTCCACCTGCTCGAATGGCCCAAGGTCGATGCCGGCTGGGCCGATGACGATCTGCGGATGAAGTGGGAGGTGCTGCGCCAGCTCCGCACCAAACTCACCGGCCAGATCGAGCCGCTGCGCCGCGAGAAGATCGTCGGATCGAGCCTCGAGGTCGACGTCACCGCGATCGGCTATGACCCGGCCCAGACCGCGATCCTGCGCTCGGTCGACTTTTCCGAGATCGGCATCGTCGCGAAGACCGATATCCAGGACGGCGACGCCGCGCTGGGCGCCGAGGTCGCGTCGACCGAACGCGTCGCGTTCGAAGTCGCCAAGACCGACTATGAGAAATGCGGCCGCTGCTGGCGCCACCTCCCCGAGGTCAGCGAAAGCGGCGCGCTGTGCGCTCGCTGCGAGGATGTCGTCGGTGAGTGAACATGCGCAAACCAGCCCTCTCTCCCACAAGGGGAGAGGGTAAGATGAACGCCCGCATCCTCGGCCTCATCACCGCCGCCTGCGTGTTGATGCTCGACCAGCTCAGCAAATATCTCATCATCAACCCGCTCGCGCTGCCCCAGCGCTTCCTGGTCACCATCACCCCCTTTTTCGACCTGCGCTGGGTCGAGAATTACGGCGTGTCGCTGGGCTTCCTGGTCGCCGGATCCGAGCGCGAGCGCTGGATGCTGGTGGCGATGACCGCGCTCATCGCGATCGGGGTCGCGATCTGGATGTGGCGCGAAACCGCGCGCGGCGACGTCGTCGCACTCGGCTGCGTGCTCGGCGGGGCGCTCGGCAACATCACCGATCGGGTGCGGCTCGGCTATGTCGCCGATTTCCTCGACCTGCACATCGGCGGGTGGCATCCCTTTTTGGTGTTCAATGTCGCCGATGCAGCTATTAGCATCGGAGTGTTGCTTCTGGTGGTCCGCGCGCTGTTCGTGCGCGAGACAAAGGTTCCTTCGGAGAATGTCGATGCGGTCTAAGCTCATCCTCGGTTCGGCGCTGGTCGCGCTGGTCGCCCTGTCGGGATGCGGTACCAGCAACAAGGGCGGCGTCATGGCCGGCCGTTCGAGCCTCGACGAGTTCATGGTCTCGAAGCGCGCGCCGCTGACCATCCCGCCCGACTTCACCCTGGTTCCGCCCAAGCCCGGCGCCCCGCGCCCGCAGGAAGCCGATTCGAGCCAGCAGGCATTGTCGGCGATGTTCCCCGAATCGGCCCCGCGCCGCAGCCAGACCGAGAAGGACATCATCGGCCTGACCGGCACCGTCCCCGAACCCGGCATCCGCTCGGCGGTCGCCGCCAAGCAGACCGTGCTGGTCGACAAGGGTCCGCTGACCACCAAGATCCTCGCCGCCACCGCCACCGACAATGCCGACGCGCGAGTGACCCTCAGCAACTGATGCGGACGGGTGCTGCGCAGCGACACCCCCATCAATGATCGTCGCCCCGGCGGAGGCCGGGGCCGCCCCCGTCACGGACAGCGCTTGATCTTCGGCAGCTTCGGCCGACGGCGGTCTCGATGCTGAGCCTCATCCGCCGCCGCCTGATGACCGCGCTGCCGACGCTGGCGGCGGTGGTGATCCTGTCCTTCGTGCTGATGCGGATCGCCCCCGGCGGCCCGTTCGACGGCGAGCGCGCGATCGACGAGCAGACCCGCGCCGCGCTGATGGCGGCCTATGGCCTCGACCGCCCGCTCCCCGAACAGGTCGGCCTCTATATCTGGCGGCTGGCGCATGGCGATTTCGGGCCGTCGCTGGTCTATCGCGACTTCACCGTCACCGAACTGGTCGCACGCGGGCTGCCGATCTCGCTGACCCTCGGCGGGCTCGCGCTCATCGTCGCGCTGCTTCTCGGCATCGGCGCCGGCCTCGTCGCGGCGAGTCGCGCCGGCCGATTCGCCGACCGCGTGCTGATGCTGGCCGCGACCCTGCTCACCGCCTTGCCGAGCTTCGTCACCGGGCCGCTTCTCGCCTTGCTGCTCGCCCTGCGCGCCGGCTGGCTGCCGGTGTCGGGCTGGGGCGATGGCGACGCCGCGCATCTGGTGCTGCCGGTGATCGCGCTGGCACTGCCCGCGGCCGGTGCGATCGCCAAGCTCAGCCGGGCCGGCCTCGCGACCGCGCTCGCCCAGGACCATGTCCGCTCGGCCCGCGCACGCGGGCTCGGGCCGATGCGCATCCTGATCGTCCATGCGCTGCGCCCGGCGCTGATCCCGGTGGCGAGCTATCTCGGGCCGGCCGCGGCGGGGCTGCTCACCGGCGCGGTGGTGATCGAGACGGTGTTCGCTCTGCCCGGCCTGGGCCGCTATTTCGTCCAGGGCGCGCTCAACCGCGACTATCCGCTCGTCCTCGGCGTGGTCATCCTCTACGCGGCGCTGATCATCCTGTTCAACCTGCTCGCCGACCTCGCTTATGGCTGGCTCGACCCGCGGGTCCGCGGATGAGGACCGCGCTGATCCTGCTGGCGACGATCGTCGTGGCGGCTTTGCTCGGCCCCCTCGTCATCCCCTGGAGCTATGACACGATCGACTGGGATGCGGTGCGCGCGCCGCCCTTCTCCGCGGGCCATGTGATGGGCACCGACAGCGTCGGCCGCGACCTGCTCGCCCGCGCGCTGGTCGGCACCCGGGTGACGCTCGGAGTCGCCGGCGCCGCCGCCCTCGTCGCGCTCCTCGTCGGCACCGCCTGGGGCGCGGTCGCCGGCTGGTGCGGCGGGCGGATCGACGAGGCGATGATGCGGATCGTCGATGCGCTCTACGCGCTGCCCTTCATGTTCGTCGTCATCCTGCTGATGGTGGTGTTCGGCCGGTCGATCCTGCTCGTGTTCATCGGCATCGGCCTCGTCGAATGGCTGACGATGGCGCGGGTGGTGCGCGGCCAGATGCTGGCCTTGCGCGAACGTCCCTTCGTGATCGCCGCCGAGGCCGCCGGCGCCCGCCCGGCCACCATCGTCGTCCGCCATATGCTCCCCAACCTCGCCGGGGTGGTGCTCGCCTATCTGCTGCTGACAGTACCGCAGGTGGTGATGATCGAGAGCTTTCTATCGTTCCTCGGCCTCGGCGTGCAGGAGCCGATGACCTCGCTCGGCATCTTGCTCAAGGACGGCGCCGACGACATGGACATCGCCCCGCACGCACTGCTGCTGCCGGGGGTGCTGATGGTGACGATCCTCGTCTGCCTGACCGTCGCCGGCGAGAAGCTGCGCGACAGGCTGGCGGCATGACCGTCTTCGCCGCCGAACGGCTCGGCATCGCGATCGACGGCCGTGCCATCGTCCACGACATGGCGTTCGAGATCGCCGCGGGCCAATGCCTCGCGCTGGTCGGCGCATCGGGATCGGGCAAGAGCCAGACCTGCCTCGCCCCGTTCGGCCTCACCCCGGGCATCGCCACCGGATCGGCGCGGCTGCTCGGCGATGAACTGGTCGGTGCGCCCGAGCCCGCGCTGCGCAGGCTGCGCGGCGCACATGTCGGCTTCGTCTTCCAGCAGCCGCTGACCGCGCTCACCCCGCATCTGACGATCGGCGCCCAGTTGCGCGAGGCGTGGACCCAGGCCGGCGCCCCGCGCCCGTCGCGCGCCGAACTCGTCGCCGCGCTCGACCGGGTCGGGCTCGATCGTGCCGACGAGCGGCTCGACCAATATCCGCATCGTCTGTCGGGCGGTCAGCGCCAGCGTGCGCTGATCGCGATGGCGATCGCCCACCGGCCGAAACTTCTGGTCGCCGACGAACCGACCACCGCGCTCGACGCCGCGTTGCGCGCCGACATCATGGCGCTGCTCGATCGGCTGCGCGCCGAGGAAGGCCTCGCGGTGCTGCTGGTGAGTCACGACCTCGCCGCGGTCGCCGACCATGCCGATGTCGCGCTGGTGATGCAGGACGGCGCGGTGATCGAGCGCGGCCCCGCGCCGATCCTGCTGCGCGCGCCCGAAACCCCCTATGCGCGGGCACTGATCGCCGCGAGCCCGCGATTGAGCGATCCGGCGCCACCGCTTGGTCCCACCGGCGACCGGCTGATCGACGCCCGCGACGTCCGCGTGTCCTTCACCCGCCCCGGCTGGCGGCGCGGGCAGCTGGTCGCGGTCGATTCGGTATCGATCGCGGTCGATCGGGGCGAGGCGGTCGCGCTGGTCGGCGGATCGGGCTCGGGCAAGTCGACGCTGGGCCGGGCGATCGCCCGGCTCGGCCCGATCGATGCCGGCGAGGTGATGTGGCAGGGCACGCCGCTGCCCGCGCGCAAGGCGATGCGGCCGTCGGATCGCGCCGGGCTGCAGCCGGTGTTCCAGGATCCGCTCGCCAGCCTCGACGCCCAGTGGCGGATCGGGGATATCGTCGCCGAACCGCTGCACCATTTGCGCCCCGAGCTCGACGGGGCGGCACGCCGGCAGCGGGTCGCCATCATGCTCGACGAGGTCGGCCTCGATGCCGGCTTTGCCGACCGCCGGCCCGCCAGCCTGTCGGGCGGCCAGGCGCAGCGGGTCGCGATCGCCCGGGCGCTCGCGCCCGAACCGCAGATGCTGCTGCTCGACGAGGCGACCTCGGCGCTCGACATGCTGGTGGCGGGATCGATCCTCGACCTGCTCGGCCGGCTGCAGCGCGAGCGCGGCCTCGCGATCCTGATGATCACCCACGACCTCGCGGTCGCGCGGCGGCTCTGCCACCGGATCGCGGTGATCGACGCCGGCCGGATCGTCGAGCAAGGCCCCGCCGAAAGGCTGATCGCGCACCCCGAACATCCGGTCACCCGGCGGCTGGTCGCCGCCAGTCGGTAATCATCCCCCGAACGAAAAAGGGCCGCGACTTTCGTCGCGGCCCTTCTGTCAGGCGAACCGATCGAAGGATCAGAAAGCGTAGGTGACCGAAGCGACGGCACCGGCCGAAGCGACATTCTTGTTGCCCGGCGCATTGCCCAGGAACTCGCCCTTCTTGGCGTCGGTGTCGACATAGGAAATGCCGAAGGTCGCTGCCTTCCAGGTGTAGGTCGCGCCGATGTTCCAATCGACATAGTTCTTCAGGTTCGCGGTCAGGAAGCTGCGGCCGGCGCTGTAGCCGACATGCGCCGACAGGCCGAACGGCGTCTCGGGGATCGTGTAAGCCGCCTCGCCATAGAGGTAGAGATTGTCCTGCTTCGACTTGGTGCCCGAAGCGATGCCCTTCTGCTTGGGATCATAGGCGAAGCCGCCCTTGATCGTCGCCGGGCCGACCGCGGTCTTGGCCGAACCGTAGATTTCGATGAAATCGGTGTTCGTGCCCTTCGACGCGCTCGGATAGACATAATAGAGGAAGCCGCCGTCGAGGGTGACGCCCTCATAAGTGGTCGAATAGCCACCGATCAGGTCGAGCTCGGCATCGGCGCCCGCTGCGACATAATCGTCGATCGCCGACGACCAGAAGCTGGCATAGAAGCCCGAGCTGTGGGTCAGCGTGGCGCTCGCCTGCGGCGCGAGGCGCTTGCCGCTCTGCGAGATGCCGCGGAAGCGATAGTCGCTGGTCAGCGCGGCCGAGCCGGTGAGGGTGAAGTCGGAGGCCGGTGCATCCTGCGCCAGTGCCGGCGACGCGGCGGCCACAAGTGCGAGGGCCGAAAGGCCGAGGAAGGAAGCGCGCATAGGAATAACCCCTTATATTGGTCTGCAATCCGTTCCCCTGCACGCCTGGGCCGGACCTCTGTGAACCCCTTTGGGGACGGGTTAGGCTGCCAAGCGAAGCCCCGCTTATGTGCAGCAGCCTCCCGCGCCGCACAACGCAAATTGGAAACATGGTAGCAACTTCGTTAACAGTGTTGCCACGCAGCAACAGTTTTGTAACCTTTCCCGGGCACCTGCAATTGTTTGCTTACAAAGCGGTCAACGCGATTGACGCAATATTAAGACCGACTGAACAAAATGGCCGTTCCATCTGGGGGACGGCAGCGACTATGGGCATGGCAGCGCGGGAATTGAGGGTCGTTTCGTCGCCCGAACCGGTCGCCGCCGACCCGCTCCAGGCCTTTGCAACTGCGATATCGGCGCTGCGCGCGGTCGATCATGCGGTTGCCGCGCCGGTCGAAAATTCCGCGCCGCGACAAGAGGATGGCTTCGCCCGCCGCTACATCCGCACCTGCTCGATCGCCCAGCGGCGGATCGAGGCGATCGCGGTCGAGACCGAGCGTGCCGCCGCCGCGGGCATGCACGCGCTGATCGCCGCGCAGGCGAATCCCGGCCCCGCCACGATCGCCGCCGCGAAGCTGCTGTCGGACATGGTCGCCGACGCCGTCCGGCGGATGGAGCTATTGTTGCCCGAGTGAGTCGATTGTGGCGGGATCAGGCCGCCGCGTAGCGCGCGAGCCCGGCCTCGAGGTCGGCGATCAGGTCGGCCGGGTCCTCGAGCCCGATATGGAAGCGGATCGCCGGCCCCGCCGCGGTCCAGCCGGTCGCGGTGCGCAGCGGCGCCGGGTCGATCGGCAGCGCGAGGCTTTCATAGCCCCCCCAACTATAGCCGATCCCGAAATGCGCGAGTCCGTCGATGAACGCGCTGCGCGCGGCATCGCCGCCGCCCTGCATCACGATCGAGAACAGACCCGACGCTCCGGCGAAATCGCGCTTCCACAGCGCATGGCCCGGGCAGCTTTCAAAGGCCGGATGCAGTATCTGCGCGACTTCCGGACGGCCTTCGAGCCAGCGCGCGATCTCGATTGCGCCCACCTCGTGCTGCTTCATCCGCACGTCGAGCGTGCGTAGACCGCGCAGCGCCAGATAGGCATCGTCGGCGCCGACACAGTGGCCGAGCGAATGGGTGGTGCGCCGCAACCGCTCGAACCGCGCCGCGTTGGCGGTCGCCGACCCCATCATCACGTCCGAATGGCCGACGATATATTTGGTGCAGGCGAGGATCGAGATGTCGATGCCCAGCGCCATCGCCGGCAGCAGCAAGGGCGTCGCCCAGGTGTTGTCGAGCAGGGTGACGATGCCGCGCGCCCGGCACGCCGCGACGATCGCGGGGATGTCCTGCACCTCGAAGGTGAGGCTCCCCGGGCTTTCCAGGAACACCGCGCGGGTCGAATCGCCGATCAGCTCGGCAATGCCGGCCCCGACCAGCGGATCATAATAGCGGGTGGTGATCCCCATCGGCCGCAGGATATTCTCGCAGAAGGCGCGGCTCGGCTCATAGGCGCTGTCGACCATCAGCAGTTCGTCGCCGGGCGACAGCACCGACAGCAAGGCGGTCGCGATCGCGGCGACCCCCGACGGATAGAGCATCGTCCCCGCCGCGCCGGGTTCGAGTTCGGTCAGCGCCTCGGCCAGCGCCCATTGGGTCGGGGTGCCGCGGCGGCCATAATAGAGCCCGTCATTGGGGCGCTTGCCCGCCGCCCGCAGGTCGGCGACGCTGTCGAACAAGATCGTCGAGGCGCGCCACACCGGCACGTTGACGATCCCGCGGGTCCATTCCTTGCGGCGTCCGGCCGCGACCAGCCGGGTACCGGTACCCTTGCCCTCATCGGCTTCGCTCATGCCGCGCCCGTCGCCTTGTCGGTTTCGGGACGCGCGCCCCATTCGCTCCACGATCCGTCGTAGAGCGCGAGGTCGGTCTTGCCGAGCAGGGCCGCGCCGAACAGCAGCACCGACGCGGTCACCCCCGACCCGCAGGTGGTGACCAGCGGCTGCGACCAGTCGATCTCCGCGGCGTCGAATGCGGCCTTCAGCGCCGCGGTGTCCTTGAAGCGCCCGTCGGCATCGAGCATCCGGTCGTAAGGCAGGCTGCGCGATCCCGGGATATGCCCGGCGGCCAGCCCGCGCGGGTCGCCCTCTTCGCCGGTGAAGCGCTTGGTACCGCGCGCGTCGAGCACCTGCTCGGCGGCGCTCGCGACATTGGCCTTCATCTGGTCGAGGTCGCGCACCGCCCCGGCCTCGCGCACCGCGTGGAAATCGCCGGGCTCGACCGGATCGGCAGGGCCGCCGACGATCGGCCGCTTCTCGTTCACCCAGGCGAACAGCCCGCCGTCGAGGATGCTGACCTGCCGTGCCCCGAACATCCGCAACATCCACCACGCTCGCGCCGAGGTGCGGTGCGCGGCGTTGTCGTAGAGGACGATCCGGCTGTCGTCGCCGATCCCGAGCGCGCGCATCCGCGCCTCGAAGACATCGGCGGGCGGGATCATCCCGGGCAGGTCCGAGGTCGCATCCTTCAGGCTCGCCAGATCGAGATGCTGTGCGGTCGGGATATGGCCCGCCTCATATTCGACGCGCGCATCGCGCGACGGATCGAGCGCATGATAGGTGGCGTCGAGCACCACCAGATCGGGGGCGCCCAGCTCGGCCTCGAGCCACTCGGTGGTGATCAGCATGTCCATGGCGCCTGCTTTCGCGCCCGCCGGCCGCGCGCGCAAGCCCCGAGGTAGCGGATCAGGCCGCGCTCGGTTAAGGAGCCGCGCATGACTCCGCTCCATCTCGGCCAGAGCAGCGCGCTCCCCGCCTCGCCCGAAGACGCCGTCCTCGACTATGTCCCCAACCCGCGTGCCGGCACGCTCTATCTGGTGCGCTTCGCCGCGCCCGAATTCACCTCGCTCTGCCCGGTGACCAGCCAGCCCGACTTCGCGCATCTGGTGATCGACTATGCCCCCGGCGAGACGATCGTCGAATCCAAGTCGCTCAAACTGTTCCTCGGCGCGTTCCGCAACCACCAGGCCTTCCACGAGGACTGCACCGTCGGCATCGGCCAGCGCCTGTTCGACGAGATGCAGCCGCGCTGGCTGCGCATCGGCGGCTACTGGTACCCGCGCGGCGGCATCCCGATCGACGTCTTCTGGCAATCGGGCGCCCCGCCCGAGGGGCTTTGGGTCCCCGACCAGGGCGTCGCCGGGTATCGCGGGCGGGGGTGATTTTTTCTAAGCCCCTCCCTTGCAGGGAGGGGCCTTACAATATCAGTTCGCCCGCCCCGTCGTCCGGCTGTTGATGAACGTCCTTATATCCCCCGACAATTTCTGCAGGTCGGGCCCGCGCACATACATCATGTGGCCCGCGTCATAATAATGGAACTCGATCCGGCTCGCGTCGAAGCCGGTCCGCGACAGCGCATATTCGGCGCCGAAGAACGGCGTCGCGAAATCATACCAGCCCTGGCCGACGAAGACCTTGAGCCCGCTATTCTCGCGCAGCGCCTTGCCGATATAGGGCGCGACATTGACATAGACGTCGCTGTCGCGGCCGCGCCCGCCCTCGAGCTGCCATTTCCAGCGGCCGACGCTGCCGATCGTCACATAGGAGCGATCCATCTTCAGCTTGAGGTCGTCGCGCAGATAGGAATTGATCGCCGCGGTATAGGCGCCATCGATCGCATAGAAGCTCGGATCATTGTCGGGATCCTCGCCCGCCCGGTCATAGTCGACCCCGGTATAGCGGGTGTCGAGCCGGCCGACGGTCACCCCGCGGTCCCGCAGCAATTCCTTGTAGAAGCGGCTGGGCGACACCCGCAGGTCGGCATTGTCGACGAACTGCTCGGACAGGCCGGTCAGCCGCGCGAGCTGCTGGCGGACGCTCGCCCGCTCCTCGGCGCCGAGCCTGTTGCCCTTGAGCAGCGCCGCCGCATAGGGCCCGATCGCGAAGGCGCGCGCCTCCTCGGCGATCGCCGGCGCGCTGGCCGGCGGATTGGCGATCTTGTGGTGGTACCAGGCGGTCGTCGCCATCGACGGCAGGTTGAGGATATAGGGCATCTCGTTGCCCTGGGTCCCCGACACCGCCGAGAAATCGAGGATCGTCGAGATCAGGATGATCCCGTTCAGCGACACGTCGTTATATTCGCCCTCGAGCTCGTTCGCGACCGCCGCCGAGCGGCTGGTGCCATAGCTTTCGCCGCCGAGGAATTTGGGGCTGTTCCAGCGGCCATTGTCGTTGAGCCACATCCGGATGAACTCGGCGACCGACTTGGCGTCGGCGCTCACCCCCCAATAATCCTGCGGGTCCTTCTTGCCGATCGCATGCGCGAAACCGGTGCCGACCGGATCGATGAAGACGATGTCGGTCGCGTCGAGCAGGCTGTCGGGATTGTCGATCAGCGGATAGGGCGGCGCGCCGTCATCCTTGGCATCCGACGGGATCACCACCCGCTTCGGCCCGAACGCGCCCATGTGCAGCCAGACCGATCCCGATCCCGGGCCGCCGTTGAACAGGAAGGTGATCGGCCGCTTCGTCGGATCCGCCAGACCGTCCTTGATATAGGCGGTCGAGAAGATCGCCGCGAGCGGCTTGCCGTCCTTGTCCTTGAGATAGGTCTCGCCGGTAGTCGCGGTGTAGCTGACCGCCTGGCCGCCGAACACGCCCTTGTGGTGGGTGACCGAGACGATCGGCGGCGGCACCGGCGCCTCGGGCGCGTCGGGCTTCTTGTCCTCGGCGGCGTGCGCGGACATGGCGGAAACGGCCAGCGCGGCGGCGGCCAGACAGTTGGTGAAACGCATGAGATCCCCTTTGATTGGGGAAAGGCTAGCGCGATTTGGGGCGGAACGTCGACGCCACCCCCAACCGGAAAGTCAGATCAATTTGATCTCGCGCAACCGCTGCTGGAGAAATTCATGCGCGGTGATCGGCTCGGGGAACTGGTTCGGCCGGTCGGCGGTGATCGTCTCCGGCAGCGTCTCGATCAGATAGTCGGGGCGGAAATGCAGGAAGAACGGCATCGAGAAGCGCGCGAAGCCGCGGCGCTCGGGCGGCGGGTTCATCACCCGGTGGCTGGTCGACGGCAGCAGCTTGTTGGTCAGCCGCTGCAGCATGTCGCCGATGTTCACCACCAGCTCGCCCGGCGCGATGCCGACCGCCAGCCATTCGCCGCTCTTGTCGAGCAGTTCGAGGCCGCCCTCCTCGGCGCCGAGCAGCAGGGTGATGGTGTTGATATCCTCATGCGCGCCGGCGCGGATGCCGGGGGCATCGGGGCCGATCGGCGGATAATGGAGCAGCCGCAGCACGCTGTTGCCGTCCTTGACGGTGTCGTCGAAGAAATGCGGGTCGAGCTTCAGATAGCGCGCGATCGCCGACAGGATACGCAGGCCGGCCGCGTCGAAGGCGTCGAACAGCCGCAGATAGACCTCGCGGAAATCCTCGACCTCCTTCGGCCAGACGTTCGGCGCCATGTCCTTCTCATAGGGATGGCCCGCCGGCAGCTCGCGCCCGACATGCCAGAACTCCTTGAGATCGGCTTCCTTATGGTCCTTCGCGGTCTCGACCCGGAACGCGGTATAGCCGCGCGCGCCGCCGCCACCGTCGATCCGATAGCTGCGCTTCACCTCTTCGGGGAGCGCGAAGAAGGCCTTCGACTTGGCCTCGGCCTCTGCGATCAGGTCGGCGGGGATGCCATGATCGGCGACCACGGCGAAGCCGAAGCGCTCGAAAGACTGGCCGATCGCCTGGGCGAAGCCCTCGGGATCGGTTTCGGAAGCGGCCAGCGACAGGCTGGGGACGGCGGTGAGCTCTGCAGGATCGGTCATGGCGGGTCATATAACCCCGCATGATGTCCGCGTCATCCCGATCGGCACCCGTTCCATCCACAGTTTTCTGCGCGCGCGCGCTTGTACCGACGTGCGTCGATCCGCCAAGAGGTGCAGCGTGACGGCACGAATCGACATGGGCACCAGCGATACGCACCAGACGGTCTCCTTCGACATCGAGGAGCTGCTGGCGACGCGCCTGCTCGTCCAGGGCAATTCGGGGTCGGGCAAGTCGCATCTGCTGCGCCGGCTGCTCGAAGGATCGGCCGGTTTGGTCCAGCAGGTGGTGATCGACCCCGAGGGCGATTTCGTCACCCTGGCCGATCGCTTCGGCCATGTCGTGGTCAATGCCGGCGAGCATAGCGAGGTCGAGATCGGCCGGATCGCCACCCGCATCCGCGAGCATCGCGCCTCGGTGGTGCTCGCGCTCGACGAACTCGAGGTCGAGGCGCAGATGCGCTGTGCCGCGACCTTCCTGTCGGCCTTGTTCGATGCGCCGCGCGATCATTGGTATCCGGTGCTGGTCGTCGTCGACGAGGCGCAACTGTTCGCGCCGGCGGTGGCGGGCGAGGTCTCCGACGAGGCGCGCCGTGCTTCGCTCGGGGCGATGACCAACCTGATGTGCCGCGGTCGCAAGCGCGGTCTAGCGGGGGTGATCGCGACCCAGCGGCTCGCCAAGCTCGCCAAGAACGTTGCCGCCGAGGCCTCCAACTTCATGATGGGGCGCACCTTCCTCGACATCGACATGGCACGCGCTGCCGACCTGCTCGGCATGGACCGCCGCCAGGCCGAAACGATCCGCGACCTGCCGCGCGGCCAGTTCCTGGCGCTCGGCCCCGCGGTCTCGCGCCGACCGATCGCGGTCAAGGTCGGTACGGTCGAGACCCAGGCGCGCAGCGGCAGCCCCAAGCTGATGCCGCTGCCGACGGCGCCGGTCGAGGGGCTTCAGGGCCTGCTGTTCGCCCCGGGTGACGACACCCCGCCCCCGCCACCCCCGCCCAGGTCGCCGCCGCCCAGCACCGACGATCTGCTGCGCACGATCAGCCGCGCGGGTCCGACGCTGACCCCCACCTCGGCGCCGTCGGCGCCGGCGATGCCCGACGACGAACGCGAGGGGGTGATCGACACCGTGCTGCGCGAGATCGTCGACGATCCCGACGCGACCTATCGCGCGGTCGCGGTCGTCTATCAGGATTTCGCGGTCCGCTGCCGTATGCACCGGCTGACCGACAGCGGCCTCGACCTTGCCGCCTTCCGCCGCCGCCTGGCGATGGCCCGCGCCGGCCTGTTCGGCGAGCTCGACGAGGGTTGGCTCGACGCGCTGGCGATCGGCGCCGAATTTCCCGACGACATGCTCGGGCCGTTCCTGCTCGTCGCCAAGGCCGCGCGCGAGGGCGGCGAAGCCCCGACCGACACCGCGCTCGCACGGGTCTATGGCACCCATTCGCTCGGCCGGGTCCGGCGGCTGATGTCCTATATGGAGGAGCAGGGCATCTTCGTCCTGCGCACCGACCTGTCGGGCAAGCGCTCGATCAACATCCCACGCCTCGGCTGGACCACCGCCTCGGCGATGCCCGAGGCCGCCGAGTAGCAGCCGGCCGATGATGCCGCCGCTCGACATCGCAGTCGCGGGCTGCGGACCGGGCGGGCTCGCCACGGCGCTGCTGCTGGCACGCGACGGGCACCGGGTCACCATCTTCGAGCGGTTCGATACCCCCCGGCCGATCGGATCGGGGCTGATGATCCAGCCGACCGGACGCGCGATATTGCGCATTCTCGGGCTCGAGGATGCACTGATCACGCAGGGCGCGCGGATCGACCGGCTGATCGGCAAGACCGGCGACAGCGGCCACACCGTGCTCGACGTCGGCTACGCGTCGCTCGGACGTCGTGCCACGTTCGGGATTGCGGTCCATCGCGCGACCCTGTTCGCGCTGCTCCACGGCGCCGTCCTCGCCGCCGGAATCGCCATCGAAACCGGCCGCACCGTCGGCGGCAGCGACCTGGTCGCCGGCGACCGCCGGCATCTCGTCTTCGCCGACGGTTCGCACGCCGGCCCGTTCGACCTGATCGTCGACACGCTCGGCACCCGGACGGTGCTGGCACCCCCGACCGGTCGCGACCTCGCTTATGGCGCGCTCTGGGGCAGCCTCGACTGGCCGGCAGGTTTCGATCCTCACGCGCTCGAACAGCGCTATCGTGCAGCGAGCAGGATGGCCGGGGTACTCCCGATCGGCACCCCGCCCGGCGCTGCCGGCCCACAGGCGGCGTTCTTCTGGTCGCTGCGAGCCGATCGGCTCGGTGCCTGGCAGACGGACGGGCTTGATGCGTGGAAGGATGAGGTCATTGCTTTATGGCCCGCGACCGCGCCGCTGCTCGACCAGATCGTCGACCCGGCGCAGATGAGCTTCGCGCGCTATGCGCATCGCACCCTCGCCGCTCCCGCCGAACCCGGCATGATCCATCTCGGCGATGCCTGGCACTCGGCGAGCCCGCAGCTCGGCCAGGGCGCGAACATGGCCTTGCTCGACGCCTATGCGCTGCTCCTCGGGCTGCGCGCGCACCGCGAGGTCGCCGACGCGATCGGCCATGCGGTGCGGCTGCGGCGCCACCATGTTCGCGTCTATCAAGGACTGACCGCGCTGTTCACCCCGGTCTACCAGTCCGACAGCCGGATATTGCCGTTCGTCCGCGACCGGATCGTCGGGCCGCTCTCGAAGCTATGGCCGGCGACCTGGATCCAGGCGGCGATGGTGAGCGGGCTGATCGGCGGGCCGATGCGCCCGCTGGGCTTGGACTGAAACCGCCGGATCGCTTATGAACCGGCTTGCTCCACATCTGCCTTCGAGGTCCCGCCGATGTCTTCCGCTCCGCTGAACTGGCAGGATCTGCATCTGTCCCCGATCGCGATCGATCTCGGCTTCGCGGTGATCCGCTGGTACGCGCTCAGCTATATCGCGATGATCGGCCTCGGCTGGGCCTATCTTCGCCGGCTCGTCGCCCAGCCGGGTGCGCCGATGACCGCCGATCAGGTCGACGATCTCGTCTCCTATGCGGCGTTCGGCATCATCCTCGGCGGGCGGCTCGGCTATTCGATCTTCTATCAGCCGTCGATGTGGCTCCATCCGGTCGACGTCCTCAAGGTCTGGCAGGGCGGCATGTCCTTCCATGGCGGACTGATCGGCCTGCTGACCGCCTTGCTGGTCTTCGCGCGACGCAACGGGCTCAGCATGGTGCGGATCTGCGACTATGTCGGCTGCGCGACCCCGTTCGGGCTGGCGCTGGTCCGGCTCGCCAATTTCGCCAATGGCGAATTGTGGGGCAAGCCGACCACCGTCCCCTGGGGGATGGTCTTTCCACAAGCCGGCGACGGCATCCCCCGCCATCCGAGCCAGCTCTACGAGGCGGTGCTCGAGGGCGTGGTGATGATGATCGTCCTCGGCCTGCTGTTCTGGCGCAGCGACGCGCGGTGGAAGCCGGGCCGCCTGCTCGGCGCCGGCCTCGTCACCTATGCGCTGGCCCGCTGCCTGTCCGAGCTGTTCCGCCAGCCCGATGCCGGGCTCGAGCACCTGCCCTGGGGCCTGTCGATGGGCCAGACGTTGAGCGTGCCGATGCTCGTCGCCGGCCTGTGCCTGCTCGTCCATTCGGCGCGGTCCGATCGGGCGGCCGCTTTGCCGGCCTGAGCTTCCGGCCTAAAAAGCCGCCTTTCCCTGCGCCCCGGCTGCGGTTACAGCGGCGCGCATGATCCTGGTCATCGACAATTATGACAGCTTCACCTGGAACCTGGTCCATTATCTGATGGAGCTGGGCGCCGAGGTCGAAGTCGTGCGCAACGATGCGATCGGGGTCGGCCAGGCGCTGTCGTCCGGCGCCGAAGCCTTCCTGATCTCGCCCGGGCCCTGCACCCCGAACGAGGCCGGCATCTCGCTCGAACTCGTCGCCGCCGCCGCCGAGCACAAGCGGCCGCTGCTCGGCGTGTGCCTCGGCCATCAGTCGATCGGCCAGCATTTCGGCGGCCAGGTTATCCGTGCGCCCGAGCTGATGCACGGCAAGACCAGCCCGATCCACCATGACGGCACCGGCCTGTTCGAGGGACTGCCCTCGCCGTTCACCGCGACCCGCTATCATTCGCTGATCGTGCCCGAGGAGGGGTTGCCCGACGATCTGCTGATCAACGCGCGCACCCCCGACGGCCAGGTGATGGGCTTCCGCCACCGTACGCTGCCGATCCACGGCGTCCAGTTCCACCCCGAAAGCATCGCCACCGAACATGGCCATGCGATGCTCGCCAATTTCATGCGCGCCGCGGGGATCAGGGTGACGGAGCGCGCCTGACCTTGGCTTCGCTTCCCGATCCGATCATCCCGCTGAGCCAGCAGCAGGCCGAAGAGACCTTCGCCGAGATCCTCGACGGCCGCCATGGCGACGAGGCGGTAGCCGGCTTCCTGACCACGATGGCCGAGCGCGACGAAACGTCGAGCGAGATCGCCGGCGCGGCGCGGGCGATGCGCGCGCGGATGATCCCGATCGCCGCGCCCGAGGGCGCGATCGACGTGTGCGGGACCGGCGGCGACGGCGCCCACAGCCTCAACGTGTCGACCGCGGTCGCGATCGTGGTCGCGGCCACCGGTGTGCCGGTCGCCAAGCATGGCAACCGCGCAGCCTCGTCGTCGGCCGGCGCTGCCGATACGCTCGAGGCGCTCGGGCTCGATCTCGACCGCGCTTCCGATCGCGCCGAGGCGTCGCTCGCCGCGATCGGGCTGTGCTTCCTGTTCGCGCAGAAGCATCATCCCGCGCTCAAGCCGCTCGGCGCCATCCGCAAGCGCATCGGCCGCCGGACGATCTTCAACCTGCTCGGCCCGATCGCCAACCCGGCCGGCGTCACCCGCCAGCTCATCGGGGTCGCCCGGCCCGATTTCATCCCCGTCTATTCGGGCGCGCTCGAAAAGATCGGTGTTACCTCGGCGATGATGGTCGCCGGCGACGAACCGCTCGACGAACTGTCGATCGCGGGTGCGAGCAGCATCTTCCGGCTCGGCGAATGCGGCTTCGGCCCCGAACGGTTCGAACCCGGCATGGCCGGCCTCTCGCGCCATCCGCTCGACGCGATCCGCGGCGGCGATGCGGCCTATAACGCGGCCGCGCTGTCCAGGCTGCTCGACGGCGAGGCCAGCGGCTATCGCGACGCGGTGCTGCTCAACGCCGCCGCCGCGCTGATCGTCGCGGGCAAGGCGACCGACTGGAGCGAAGCCGCGGCGATCGCCCGCGAGGCGATCGACAGCGCCGCCGCCAAGGCGCTGCTCGCCCGCTGGATCGCCTTCTGATCGAAGCCTTCCCGATTCAGGGCTTCTCGTCGAGATAGGGCAGCAGCAGATTGGCCTCGCCGTCGAACAGGTTCATCCGTTCGCGCGGCAGGCTCTGGTCGAATTCGACCGGCACCGGAATCTTGCGGTCGAGCATGATCACGCTGCGCTTGCGCTGGGTGTCGTTCAATCCCCGAAAATGGAGCAGCAGATCGCTCAACGCACCACGCTTCTGCGCATGCGCGCTGCGCAGCACCCCGGTCACCTCCTGCGGCAGCCGATAGCTGGGATCGATCCGCATTGTTCCTCCCCTGTCCCGCACGCCGATCGATCTTGTGCCGATCGGCGGATCGTTCAAACAGGACGGATCGTGCCGGCGAAACGATTCAGGAAAACCCCTTATACCTCAAGCTGAATCGGCAAGCGGCGCGGTCAATCGCAGGCCGAATAGTCGCCGGCGCGGCAGGCCGCGACCTGGCGGCGCCATTGTTCGAGCTGGCGCTGGTAGCGCCGCATCGCCTCGCCATTCGACGAACGGACATCGGCATTGCCGCGATCGCGCCGCGCCACGGCCGCCGCCGCGCGGCGGTTGAGTTCGATCGTGCGCAGGCGATCGGCGCGGTGCTCGGCATCCTCCTCGGCCTGCGCCGTCGCGGGAAGGATCAGGAGCAGGGCGGCAAGGAGCAAGCGCATGCCGGCCTGACTGACGCGCGGTTGCTGTCGCGAGGCTGAACCGGCGCCACGCTTCGTCGATTCCAGCGCAAGAGACGGGAAGCGCAGGACAGGCCCGCCGCCTAGTCGCCCCCCATGACCGACATCCTCGCATCCCGCCTCGCCGCGATCGACTGGCAGCATGCCGCCCACGCGCTCGACGATCGCGGCTGGACGGTCGTGCCGGGCCTGCTGGCTCCGGCCGAAACCGACGCGATCGCCGGCCTGTATGACGACGAATATGGCTTTCGCAGCCGGGTGGTCATGGCCCGGCACGGCTTCGGCCAGGGCGAATATCGCTATTTCGCCTATCCGCTGCCGCCGCTGGTCGCCGAACTGCGCGACCGTCTTTATCCCCCGCTCGCGGCCATCGCCAATCGCTGGCACGACCGGATGGGGCTGCCGGTTCGCTTTCCCGACGACCACGCCGCCTTTCTCGACCGCTGCCACGCCGCGGGGCAGCGGCGCCCGACCCCGCTGCTGCTGCGCTACCGCCCCGGCGACCATAATTGCCTCCATCAGGATCTCTATGGCGAGCATGTCTTCCCGCTCCAGGCGGCGATCCTGCTGTCGCGGCCGGGGGAGGATTTCACCGGCGGCGAGTTCGTGCTCACCGAACAGCGGCCACGGATGCAGTCGCGGGTCGAGGTCGTGCCGCTCGATCGCGGCGACGCGGTGATCTTCGCGGTCAATATCCGTCCACGTCGCGGCGGGCGCGGCGACTATCGGGTCGCGATGCGCCATGGCGTCAGCACGCTGCGGTCGGGCCGGCGGCACATGATGGGCATCATCTTCCACGACGCCATATGACAGGCTATGGACCGCCGCGATGGCCAACAAGCTCACAGAAATCTGCGATGCCAAGCGCATCCATGTCGCGCAGCGCAAGACCGCGGTGTCGTTCGCCGATCTGACCGCGCAGGCCGCCGCCCAGTCGGCCCCGCGCGGCTTTCGCGCCGCGCTCGATCGCAAGGCGGCCTCGGGCTACGGCCTGATCGCCGAGATCAAGAAGGCGTCTCCTTCGAAAGGGCTGATCCGCGCCGACTTCGATCCGCCCGCGCATGCCCGCGCCTATGAGGAGGCCGGCGCCGCCTGCCTGTCGGTGTTGACCGACATGCCCTATTTCCAGGGTCATGACGATTATCTGGTCGCCGCGCGTGCCGCCTGTACGCTGCCGTGCCTGCGCAAGGATTTCATGATCGACCCCTGGCAGGTGACCGAGGCGCGCGCGCTCGGTGCCGATGCGATCCTGATCATCGTCGCGGCGCTCGACGATGGCGAAATGGCCGAGATCGAGGCCGCGGCGATCGAACATGGCATGGACGCGCTGGTCGAGGTCCATGACGAGGCCGAGTTCGACCGCGCGCTCGCGCTCAAGTCGCGGCTGATCGGGGTCAACAACCGCGATCTGCGCGACTTCTCGGTCGACTTCGCGCGCACCTACGATCTCGTCGGCAAGGCGCCCGCCGGCTGCACCTTCGTCGCCGAGAGCGGCCTCGGATCGAAGGCCGATCTCGACGCGATGGCGGCGCATGGCGTGCGCTGCTTCCTGGTCGGCGAGACGCTGATGCGCGCCGACGATGTCGCCGCCGCCACCCGCAAGCTGCTCGTCGGCGTCTGAGTCATCATGGCTGACGGTAAGCTCACCCATATCGACGACGAGGGCGCCGCCCGCATGGTCGACGTCTCGGCCAAGGCCGAGACCAAGCGCGAGGCGGTCGCCGAAGGCCGGATCCTGATCGCCGAGACCGCGCTCGCCGCGATCCGCGCCGGATCGGTCAAGAAGGGCGATGTTCTCGCGGTCGCGCGGATCGCCGGGATCATGGCGGCGAAGAAGACCGCCGACCTGATCCCCTTGTGCCACCCGCTGCCGATCGCCGGGGTCACCGTGGACCTGGCGATCGAGGCCGACGGCATCCGCGCCACCGCGACCGTCGCCACCACCTATACGACCGGGATCGAGATGGAGGCGCTGACCGCGGTCTCGGTCGCGCTGCTCACCATCTACGACATGGCCAAGGCGCTCGATCGCGGCATGCGGATCGAGGGCGTCCGTCTGCTTGCCAAGACCGGCGGCCGCTCGGGCGACTGGAAGGCCGGATGAGCCTGCTGCCGGTCGCCGACGCGCAGGCCCGGATGCTCGCGCTGGCATCGGCCCTGCCGGTCGAGACCGTGGCCGTCGTCGACGCGATCGGCCGCTACGCCACCGCCGATATCCGCGCCCGCCGCACCCAGCCCGCCACCGACCTGTCGGCGATGGACGGCTATGCGATCCGCTTCGCCGACCTGCCCGGCCCCTGGACCATGGCCGGCGAAAGCGCCGCAGGGTCCGCACCCGGCGCGGCGATCGGTACCGGCGAGGCCTTCCGCATCTTCACCGGCGCCCCGCTCCCCGTCGGCGCCGACACGATCCTGATCCAGGAGGATGCCGCACGCGAGGGCGAGCGGCTGGCCGTCTCGGGCGATGCGCCGCCCGCCGCCGGGACGTTCGTGCGGACCGCGGGCAGCGATTTCGCCGCAGGCGATGTGCTTGTTTCCGCCGGGACCGCGATACGCCCGGCGACGATCGGCCTCGCCGTCGCCGGCGGCCATGGCACGCTCGACGTCTGCCGACGCCCGCGCGTCGCGATCCTCTCGACCGGCAGCGAACTGGTGCCGCCCGGCGCGCCGACCAGCGGTGCGATGCTGCCCGCCTCGAACGGGCCGATGCTCCAGGCGATGCTGTCGGGCCTTCCGGTCGAGGTCCGCGACCATGGCATCGTCCGCGACGATCTCGACGCGATCGCCGCCGCCTTCACCGCGCTCGCGGCCGACGCCGACATCATCGTCACCAGCGGCGGCGCCTCGGTCGGCGATCATGACCTCGTGCGGCCCGCGCTCGAACGGGCCGGCGCCGCGATCGACTTCTGGCGGATCGCGATGCGGCCGGGCAAGCCGCTGATGGTCGGCACCCTCGGCAAGGCGGTCGTGCTCGGGCTTCCCGGCAATCCGGTATCGAGTTTCGTCACCGCGACCCTGTTCCTCCGGCCGCTGGTCGCGCACATGCTCGGCGCGGCATCGCCATTGCCTGTAACCACCCCTGCGCGGCTCGCGGTCGACCTGCCGCCGGTCGGCGAACGCGCCGATTATCTGCGCGCGCGCCATCATGGCGGCATCGTCACTCCGGTCCACAGCCAGGACAGCGGGGCGCTGTTCGCGCTCGCCTTGGCCGACGCGCTGATCGTCCGCCCCGCCCGCGCCGCCGCGGCGCGCAGCGGCGACATAGTCG
The DNA here is from genome assembly GCF_058801765.1 of Rhizorhabdus sp. GW822-FHT03C02. Taxonomy (NCBI): domain Bacteria; kingdom Pseudomonadati; phylum Pseudomonadota; class Alphaproteobacteria; order Sphingomonadales; family Rhizorhabdaceae; genus Rhizorhabdus; species Rhizorhabdus sp. GW822-FHT03C02. Next base: position 212,115 of record NZ_JBXANN010000006.1, on the reverse strand, counting down.
AGATCGTTACGCTTGGTTGACAGCTTCGTGGAAGTTGCCTAGATGTTCCATATTCGTTCCTCCACGGGGTGCCTGCGATGCTCACACGCAAGCAGCATGAATTGCTCTGCTTCATCAATAACCGGCTCGTCGAGACCGGGGTTTCGCCCTCGTTCGAGGAGATGAAGGAGGCTCTCGACCTCAAATCGAAGTCGGGCGTCCACCGCCTGATCAGCGCGCTCGAGGAACGCAATTTCATCCGCCGGCTGCCCAACCGCGCCCGTGCGCTCGAAGTGGTGCGGATGCCCGAGATCGCCGCCCCCGCCACCAAGGCTACGCCGCCCGCGCCGACCCGCAAATCGGCGCCGCCGGTGTTGCAGGCCGCGAACGAGAATGTTCTCGAAATCCCGCTGCACGGCCGGATCGCCGCCGGCATGCCGATCGAAGCGATGGAGGGGCACAGCACATTGTCGGTCCCCGCCGCGTTGCTCGGCTCGGGCGAACATTATGCGCTCGAGGTGTCGGGCGATTCGATGGTCGAAGCCGGCATCCTCGACGGCGATTATGCGCTGATCCGCCGCACCGAGACCGCGCGTGACGGCGACATCGTCGTCGCGCTGATCGCCGACAGCGAAGCGACCCTCAAATATTTCCGCCGCGAGGGATCGATGATCCGCCTCGACCCGGCCAACCGCGCCTATGACCCGCAGCGCTACGCCCCCGAAATGGTCCAGGTCCAGGGCAAGCTCGCCGGACTGCTGCGCCGCTACTGAGGCTTACCGTGCGGCTGCGGCCGCAGGGGAACATTGGCGAGCGGCAGATGCCGCGCCTTCGGTCGTGGCCGCTCCCGCTCGGGGCGCCTGAAGGTCGTCCAGGGATGATCCCCGACATGCTCGGCGACGGTTTCGATCGCGGCTGACGGCAGCCGGATCGCCAGCCCGCCGGTGGTCCGCAACAACGGCAGATCGGCCTTCAGCCAGCGCGGGTTGCAGCTGCGCGGCAAACGGCGGTCGCTGATCGCGATATCCGCCTGCCGGCAGGCGAGGTTCATTTTTCCGATGTCGATCATATAGGGGCTACGGGTCGCGAGGATGCGCCAGCGGCGGCCATCGATCCCGATCTCGCTCATGCACAGGTCGCGGTTGCACTGCGCGCCCGACAGCGCGTCGATCGGCGGGGCTTCGCCTTCGACCCCCGACGCCTCGCCGAGCGCGTCGCGCACATAGTCGCCGGCGCGCTCGCGCAGCAACACGATCCCGCCGTCGCCAGTCCGGATCGCGACATGACGGCCGTCGCCGGTGACGAGCAGGTCGGGCGCCGGCGTCAGCCAGCTCCACACCGCCCCGGCCGCGAGCGGGATCATGCCCAGGCGCCGCACCCTGGTCCGCCACAGCACGATCCACAGCCCGCCCGCCACCATCAGCGCGAACGCACCCCACGGCATCGACGGCAGCGATGCGACCGAGCCCGGCGCGCTGGCGACCGCATGGGCGATCCACAGCAGGAACGACAGTGTCTTGCCGGTCAGCCACCAGACCGGCGCCCCGAGCCCGACCGCATCGAGCAGCAACGCGAACGCCTCGAGCGGCATCACCACGAAGGTGGTCAGCGGGATCGCGACGATGTTCGCCGCTGCCCCATAGAGCCCCTGTTTGTGGAAGTGGAACAGCGCGATCGGGCTCAGGGCGAGTTCGGTGACGAGCCCGGTCGCGAGCAGCAGCAGCACCGCCCGCCCCATCCGCCACAGCCAGGCCTCCTCGCGCCGTGCGCCGAAGGCGACGACGCGGGGATGTTCGTGGAAGGCGACCAGCGAAGCGATCGCCGCGAAGCTCAGCTGGAAGCTCGGCCCGGCCAGAGCCTCGGGCCAGCACAGCAGCACGATCAGCGCACCGGCGGCAACGAGGCGCAGCGTCATCGCCTCGCGCCCGAGCGCGATCCCGCCGAGCACCAGCAGCGCGGCCACGCACGAGCGGATCGTCGGCACCTCTGCGCCCGCCAGCAAAGTATAAGCGACGCCGGCGAGCGCGCCGATCGCCGCCGAGATCAGCACCAGCGGTGCGTGGAGCGCCAGCCGCGGCGACAGCGCGAGCAGCCGCAGGGCGACGAACATCATCCCGCCGACCACCGCCGAGACGTGCAGTCCCGACACCGACAGGAGATGTGCCAGCCCGGCCCGGCGCAATGCCTCGTTGTCGGCTTCGGGAATTCCGCCCTGATCGCCGGTCACGAACGAGGTGGCGATGCCGGCTTCGCCCTCGCCGGCGATCGAATCGCGAATATGGGCCGAAATCCGCACCCGCAGGTTCCACAGCCACGACCAGAAGCCCGCTTCCGCTGCCGGATGCAGCACCGGTTTCCCGATCGCCTTGCCGGTCGCGCCGAGCCCCTGGAACCAGGCTGCTCGCGCGAAGTCATAGCCGCCGGGCACCATCGGCGGCGCCGGCGGCAACAACCGTGCGCGCAGGTCGATCCGCGATCCGACCGGCACCTCGGCGGGCAGTTCCTTGGCATCGACATTGACCCGCACCCGCGGCGGCAGGCCCGAACCGGGGTCGGGCGCGAGCCGCAGGCGGACGAGATCGCGCGCCGGCAGCGGATCGACCGCCTCGATCCGCGCCGCGAAGCTGACGACCGTCGGCCGGTCGATCCGCGGCGCCGCCACCCAGTTCGCCTTGGTCCAGATGATCGCGAGCCCGACCAGCATCGCCAGCGCGAGCACCAGGATTCCGCGCGGGGCGCGGGTACCGCGCCCGATCAACAGCGCCCCCAGCGCGATACCGGCGAAGACCGCCGCCGCGCCGCTCCAGGCGAACCGGTCGGGTAGCACGAACCAGGCCGCGATCCCCGCGCCCAGCCCGACCGGCAGCCATAAGGCGATCTGATCGCGCTCGATCTCGAGCCACGTCTCGATCGCGCGCCCGAACCGGGCCGGCGTCGCGCCGGCACGCGCGAGCGCACCGGTTTGAAGCCGCCGAACGGCTATGCTAGGGGCGGCGTCGATTTCGCTGGCCATCGCGCCGATACTGGAGAATCCGCGCGTGGACGCAAGCCTGCAAGACCGTCCTGTCGTTACCCGTTTCGCACCGTCGCCGACGGGCTTCCTGCACATCGGCGGCGCGCGCACCGCGCTGTTCAACTGGCTGTTCGCCCGGCATCATGGCGGACGCTTCCTGCTGCGGATCGAGGACACCGACCGCGCGCGCTCGACCGACGCCGCGATCGACGCGATCCTCGACGGTATGCGCTGGCTCGGGCTCGATTGGGACGGCGAGGAAGTCTACCAGTTCGCCCGCGCCGAACGCCATGCCGAGGTCGCCAACGCGATGCTCGCCAGCGGCCATGCCTATCGCTGCTACGCGACCCCCGAGGAACTCGCCGAGATGCGCGAGCAGCAGAAGGCCGCCAAGCTGCCGATGCGCTATGACGGGCGCTGGCGCGATCGCCAGCCGGGCCCCGAGCAGGAAGGCAAGCCGTTCGTCGTGCGCCTGCGCGCCGAACAGACCGGCGCCACCACGATCGACGACCAGGTCCAGGGGCCGGTCACCGTCCAGAATGCCGAACTCGACGACATGATCCTGCTGCGGTCGGACGGGACCCCCACCTATATGCTCGCGGTCGTCGTCGACGATCACGACATGGGGGTCACCCATGTCATCCGCGGCGACGATCATCTCAACAACGCCTTCCGTCAGCTCGGCATCGTCCGGGCGATGAACTGGCCCGAGCCGATCTATGCGCATATCCCGCTGATCCACGGCGCCGACGGCGCCAAGCTGTCGAAGCGTCACGGTGCGCTCGGCGTCGATGCCTATCGCGACGAGCTCGGCATGCTCCCCGACGCGGTGGTCAACTATCTGCTGCGGCTGGGCTGGGGGCACGGCGATGCCGAGATCATCAGCCGCAAACAGGCGGTCGAATGGTTCGATCTGGCCGGCGTCGGCCGGTCGGCGTCGCGCTTCGATTTCAAGAAGCTCGAAAATCTCAACGGCCATTATATCCGCGAGTCCGACGACGCGGCGCTGGCCGCGCTGATCGCCCCCGGAGTCGCGGCCGAAGCCGGCCGCGAGCTGACCGCCGACGAGCATGACCGACTGCTCCGCAGCATCCCCTTCATCAAGGTAAGATCCAAGGATCTGAAGGAGTTGACGGACAGTGCGGGCTTTCTGTTTCGCACCCGCCCGCTCCCCATGGACGAGAAGGCAGAAGGGCTGCTAGACGGACCCGGCAAGGCGCTTCTGGCCCAGGCTAGGGATGCCATTGCCGCCACCTCCGAATGGTCTGCCCCGGCGCTCGAGGCAGCGGTTCGCCAGGTGGCGGAAGACGCGGGAATAGGCCTTGGCAAGGTCGCGCAGCCGTTACGCGCTGCGCTGACCGGCCGCACGACCTCTCCCGGAATATTCGACGTCCTGGCCCTCCTCGGCCGCGAGGAGAGTCTGGGGCGGATGAGTGACCAGATATCGTCCTGACGGGGTGTCCTGCCCCGCCCGGCTTGCCAGGAGAATGAAGCATGGGGGATAACGCCAAAGTCGAGATCGGCGGAAACGCGTTCGACTATCCCGTCAAGTCGGGCTCGATCGGCCCGGACGTCATCGACATCCGCAAGCTCTACGCCGACACCGGCGCGTTCACGTTCGACCCCGGTTTCACGTCGACGGCCAGCTGCGAATCCGCGATCACCTATATCGACGGCGATGAGGGCATCCTCCTCCACCGTGGTTATCCGATCGACCAGCTCGCCGAGCAGTCGAACTTCATGGAAGTGTCGTACCTGCTGCTCAACGGCGAACTGCCGAGCCCGACCGAACTGAGCAAGTTCACCGGCACGATCACCCGCCACACGATGCTGCACGAACAGCTCGCGACCTTCTATCGCGGCTTCCGCCGCGACGCGCACCCGATGGCGATCATGTGCGGCGTCGTCGGCGCGCTGTCGGCCTTCTATCACGACTCGACCGACATCAACGATCCGAACCAGCGGCTGATCGCCAGCCACCGCCTGATCGCCAAGATCCCGACGATCGCGGCGATGGCCTATAAATATTCGGTCGGCCAGCCCTTCCTCTATCCGCGTAACGACCTGAGCTACACCGGCAACTTCCTGCGGATGACCTTCGGCGTCCCCGCCGAGGAATATGAGGTCGATCCGGTGATCGAGTCGGCGATGGACAAGATCTTCATCCTCCACGCCGATCATGAGCAGAACGCCTCGACCTCGACCGTCCGCCTCGCCGGATCGTCGGGCGCGAACCCGTTCGCCTGCATCGCCGCCGGCATCGCCTGCCTGTGGGGCCCGGCGCATGGCGGCGCCAACGAGGCCGCGCTCAACATGCTGCGCGAGATCGGCACCCCGTCGCGCATTCCCGAATATATCGCCCGCGCGAAGAACAAGGACGATCCGTTCCGGCTGATGGGCTTCGGCCACCGCGTCTACAAGAATTTCGACCCGCGCGCGAAGGTGCTGTCGAAGGCGGCGACCGAAGTGCTCGACAAGCTCGGCATCAGCGATCCGGTGCTCGACACCGCCCGTGAGCTCGAGCAGATCGCGCTCAAGGATCCCTATTTCATCGACAAGAAGCTTTACCCGAACGTCGATTTCTATTCGGGCGTGATCCTGTCGGCGATCGGTTTCCCGACCTCGATGTTCACCGCGCTGTTCGCGCTCGCCCGCACCGTGGGCTGGGTCGCGCAGTGGAACGAGATGATCTCCGATCCGCAGCAGAAGATCGGCCGTCCGCGCCAGCTCTACACCGGCGCGACCCAGCGCGATTATGTGCCGGTCGACAAGCGCTAGAGCATTTTCAAGTCAGGTGGAATCACCTGACGGCTCGGAAAATGCGGAAAACAAAGACAATTTAGAGCATGTCCTGATCAATCTGATCAGGACATGCTCTAAGGCGCTCGTCATCGTCATCGAAGAGGGGCGGGGCCGCGAGGCTCCGCCCCCTTTTTTTATCCCTGTGCGGGCAGCGTGAGCACGAAGCGCGCGCCCTGCCCCGGCGCACTGTCGACCCCGACATCGCCACCCATCGCCCGGGCAAGCCGCCTGGCGATGTAGAGCCCCAGCCCGGTGCCGCTGTCGTCGCGCAGCCCGAGCCGTTCGAACCGGTCGAAAATGCGCTCATGATCGACCGCCGCGATCCCCTCGCCGGTGTCGGCGACGATGACGACCGCGAGGTCCCCCTCCTGTTCGCAGCGGACCCAGATGGTGCCGCCTTCGGGCGCGTGGCGGACCGCATTGCCGACCAGGTTGATCAGGATCTGCAGGGTGCGGCGATAATCCGCGGCCGCCATTACCGACTGGCGGTCTTCGGGCGCGAGAATCCTGAGGTCGCGGTTGGTAGCCCGCACCGTGAGCAGGCCCGCCGCGCGCCGCGCGGCCTCCGCCAGATCGATCGCCTCGACCAGCGGATGAAAATCGGCGCTCTCGATCGCCTGGAGATCGACCAGATCGTCGACCAGGGCGAGCAGATGTCGCCCGGCCCCGGCGATGCCCTCGGCATAATCGGCATAGTCGCGACGCAGCGGCCCGTCGTCGCGCAGGCAGAGACTGTCGGCCTGTGCGATGATCCGATCGAGCGGATTGCGCAGCGCCTGGCTCAGCCGTTCGCCGAAGGCATTGTCGGAATCGCCCGGCGCACCGGCGACGAGCCCGCTCGCCAACGGTGGCGTGGTCCGCCGCGCGATCAGCACATGATAGCCGACGAAATGGCCCAGCCCGTCGCGCAGCGGCACCCCCTCGAGCCGAACCGGCACCCCGCGCAGCATAGCTCCCGTATCTTCGAACCGCGATCCGGTGCGCGCGGCCTGCGCGGCGATGCTGCTGGTGCGATCGGAGCCCGACAGCGCGACGAGATCGTGGAGCTTCTGCCCGACGACATCGGCCCCCAGCCCCGACGCATGCAATATCTGCAGGCTCGCATCGGTCTCGCAGATCCAGTCAGCCGCGGTTCGCGCGAAATCCCGATTGCGGTCGGGGCCGGGACCGCCGGCCGCATCCTGTTCGACCCAGCCGGTGATCGCGATATCGGCACCCGACGGTATCGGCGTGACCCGCACCCACAGCGCGAGATCGCGGTCGCCGCTGGCGGCGACGATGTTGCGCGAGACGACGATCTGTAGGCGCAGCGCGAGCCGCCCCAGCGAGGCGAGGCGCGGGATCGCGAGCGGGCCGCCGACCTTGCCCCCGGCCCGCTCCTGCATCCGCACGAGCTGCGCGTCGGCCTCGACCAGCCGGCCGTCATGGTCGATGCGGCCATGGACCGCGCCTATCGCGCCATGGACCGTCATGACCGTGCGAATTCCGCGCCGTTGAGCCTCGTGATCATCTGCCGATATTCGGGATCGAGCCGCCAGATGTGAAGCGCGTCCTGCGCCTCGTCTTCGCCGATCCGGTCGAAAATGTCGGCGCGATCGCCGAGCGCATCCTCGGACAGGCCTTCTGCCGATCCGAGCCGCCACAATATCGTGATTGCGGGATCACGCCCGCAGCCGATCGCACGCAGCGACGCCGCCAGCATCAGCGCCGATGGATCGGTGATCATCGTCCAGACGGTCGCGGCCTCAAGCCCGGCGCGGGCGGCGAGCATCGCGGCGAACAGCGCCAGCCAACCCTCCTCGATCGCCGCAAGCAGCATCGCGTCGGTGAGCAGCGCGCGTTCGAGCATCACCATCGCCAGCCGGCCGGCGCTGGTCTCCAGCGATGGAACCGGCTCGACTTCGGCGAGGATCTCGCCGACCACCGCCGACAGATGGAGATCGGCCTCGACCGGCGGCATGTCGTGGCGACCGACCATATGATGGCGCAAAGCCGCGGCCACCCGCCAGGTGAAGCGGGTGCGCAGCGGTTCGGGCAGATCGCACCGGGCAAGATGGGGATCGCCGAACTGATCGTAGCGGCGGCTTTCTGCGATCAGCAGCGCCATCGCGGCGCGGGCGACCGGCACGTCGTCGAGATCGAGCAGATGCTGGGCAACGCCGGCCGGATGATGCGGGGCGTCGCGGCCGAGCGCGAGCGCGAGCCGGTGCTCGTCGACCCGGCGCAACAGGGCCGCGATCAGATCGGGGTCGCGCAGCGCCGCGCTGCGTTCGAGCAGCGGGAGCGCGATGCCGACATGCGCCGCTCCCAGGCTGGCCGACAATTCGGGCCGTACCCGTTCGCGGACGAGCCGGTGGACGAGGCGGACGCGGACATCATCCTCGATCGCGGAGATCAGCGCGCGCAGCAACTGCGCCATCTGCGCGCGGTGCCGGTCCGAAAGCCGGCCTTCGGGCGCCATGAAGAAATCGGTCAATGCGTTGTCGACGCGTCGCTCGGCCCCCGACAAGGCCCGGACGGAATCGCCGAGCCAGCCCGAAAATTCGGACTCGCTCTGCTCGAAACCGGACGCGCGCTGCCGTGCCATCGCCCCTCATTAGACCTTCGTCGTTAAAGCGTCCTAAACTGGACTATTCTAAAGCTCAGCAACATGGGCAGGGGACGACCGCCGCGACGCCGCGGCGAACCGCCAGCCGAAGCTGGCCAGCGAATATAGCGCCAGTATCGCGCTCATCCATGCCCATCCGCACAATATCGCGACCGGCGGAACCAGCCAGATCGCGGCGTCGCCGCTCGCCAGCCAGAGCGGCCGTTCGTCGAGGTTCGCCAGCGCCTCGATCGGCCGCAGCTGCTCGAGCAGGGTAAGCCCCGCCGGCAGCATCGCCGCGACCAGATACCAGCCCCAGCCGCCCTGCTTCGCCAGGAAGGCCGCCAGCAGCCCCAGGCAGAACAGCGCCGCGACATGGCGTGCGGCAATGAACCATCGGGCATAAGGAAGATCGGGTTCCCAGATGCCGACGACGCGCTGGGCCAGCGCGAACGCGGCGGTGGCCAGCGGCAGCATCAGCGCGACCACCCAGAAATAGCCGATCGACGCCGGCAGCACCGCAAGCCAGGCGACCACCACCGACGCCGCGGCGATCGGCAAAGGCTGGACCTTGCGGGCCACCAGCGGGCCGATCAGCGGGGCCGTGATCAGGCGGTGCAGATAGTGCGAGACCCAGGTCTTTCCGGGCAGCGGGCGGCGCAGCAACGCCTGCTCCATCGGCGCCAGCGCGCTGCGATCGAGCGCCAGCACCGGCTGACGCCCGGGGCTGCCGTCCGATCCCGGCGCCAGCGCGTCGATCCGGATCGCATCGGCCTGCACCGCACGCCGCAGCAGCGTCGAAATGAAGTCCCAGTCGCCCAGCATCGCGGCGGTGGCGGCCAGTTCGGCATTGTCGATCAGCGCGAAGCCCGCCCAGCGGGCCTCGGCATCGATCCGCTCGAACATCGCCTGTTCCTTGCTGTCGGGCAGCACGAGCAGCGCGGGGGCCCGGGCCTTTGCGAGCCTGACCACCGCCTCGTCGCCGGCGACGCAGCCATCGGCGATCATCAACACGGTGTCGTCGGACCGGAATCGCTCGACCGCCTCGGCGATCGACCGCACGATCTCGACGCCGAACCCCTCGCGGCGTAGCCGCTCGGCAGCCTGCGCCAGTTCGGCCGGCACCCGCTCGACGAGCAGCACGATATGCGAGGCGCCGGCGGCCGCCGCGAGCCGGGCCTGGAGTTCGACGAGCGTCCGCCCCGCGAGCGGCATGGTCGCCCGCAGTCCTCCCCGTGATTCGGCCTGTTCCTGCGCGGCGATCAGCGCTGCGAGCGGCAAGTATATTTTCCTCTGATCAGCAAGCGACCGGGCATAAGCGAGGCCCCGGGATTCTGCAAAGCCCGTCGGCGCATCCCCGCCTCATTTCACCACACGAATCGCCATCGCGACTCTATCCGTCGCGGCCGAAAAGGGTTAGATTCGCCGTCAATGGGCAAGGCTCCGTCCCCGTTGGATGCATGGCGCGCGGCCGATGCCGCCGAAGCCGAAGCCGTTCGCGCCGCTGCTGCGGCACAACATGATGATCAAATCACCGATAAGGACGAAGAACTCGTTCTCGACCAGCCGATCGCGGAGGCGGCGCGGCCGTCGTTCGACGACGATGTGGTCGCCGGTATTCCCCCCCGCCCATGGGGCGACTTCGCGGCGGGCGCGGCGGTCGGGCTGCTGGCCGCCGGCTGGGTGGCGCTGATCGTCCTGCGCACGCCCGCGACCACCTCCGCCGTCGACCTGATCGCACTCGCCAGCGGGCCGCTTGCGCTGCTCGGCATCGTCTATATCCTCGCCCGGCGAACCGGCACCCGCGATGCGAAACGGTTCGCCACGACCGCCATGTCGATGCGCGCCGAGAGCGAAAGGCTGGAGGCCGCTGTGGCACGGATCACCGCGACGCTCGACGGACGGCGCGAGGCCTTGTCGGCGCACACCGATTCGCTGCTCGCCGAAGGCACCCGTGCCGCCGAGCGCCTCCAGCAGATCAGCATGGACATGCGCGACGAAACCGATCTGCTCGCGCGCCATTCGGACCAGTTGAGCCAAGCCGCCGCCGCCGCGCGCAACGATGTCAGCGCGCTGCTGGTCGACCTGCCCCGCGCGCAGGAGATCAGCGGCGAGACCGCCCGCTTCATGGTCGAGATCGGCGGGTCGAGCCGCACCCATGCCGACGCGCTGGCCGACGCGCTGTCGACGATCATCGCGCGCAGCCACGAGGCCGACGAGCTGATCAACGCCGCCGCCGGCCGGCTCGCGACCCAGATCGGCCGGATCGAAACCCGCAGCGAGCGCGCCGCCCGCGCGGTCGAGGAAGCCGGCGGCGCGCTGGCGCGGTCGGTCGACGGCGCGCTCGAGCAGATCGGCGGCGCGATCGAGCAGACCCGCATCGGCGTCGACGCGCAGCGCGAGGCGATGGGCGCGATGATCGATCATGCTCGCAGCACGATCGACGAAGCCGGATCCGCCGCCGCGCAGGCGATCGCCGGCCGGATGACGGCGCTGGGCCTCCAGGCCGACGATTTCGCGGCGAAGATCGCCGCTCAGGACCAGGCCAGCCACCGGCTGATCGAGGGACTCGACCATGCGCTCGGCCTGATCGAGCAGCGTTTCGAGAGCCTCGGCGCGACCAGCGCCGAGCAGACCGCCGATCTCGCCGAAATGATCGTATCGCTCAGCGAACATGTCGAAAATGTCGGCAAGGCCCTGGCCAACAGCCTTGGCGGCGCGCGCACGCTCACCGACCGCGCCCATGCCCTGCGCATCGCCTTCGACACCGTGTTGCAGAATGTCGAACGCGACCTGCCGGCAACGATGCAGCGGATGGAGAACGAGGCGCAGCGCGGCGACATCTCGCTGCGGGCCATCACCGCCCAGGCCGAACAGCTGGCGGCCACCGTCGAACGCGCCACCGACCGGCTCGATTCGGCCGACCTGCTGATCGACCGGCAGCGCCAGGCGATCGCCGGTCTCGGCGACCAGGCGACGCGGCGTATGGCCAATATCGCCGCCGAAGGCGACGCACTGCTCGACCGGCAGCGCGAACTGTCCGACAGTTTTGCCGAGGAAGCCGCCGCCCGGCTCGAGGCACTGCGCGACCACAGCACCGAACTGGGCCGCCTGATCGCGCAGAGCGAAGCCAATATGCGCTCGCTGGCCGAACTGTCGGGCGAGCGGCTGGTCGATGCGCTGCTCAGAGTCCGCGAAACCGCCGCCGAAGCGGCGCGCGGCGCACGCGAGGCGCTCGAATCGATCATCCCCGATGCCAGCGACAGGCTCGCCCGGAGCGGCGCCGAGGCGATCGAGCGCGCGTTCGGCGACCAGATCACCGAGCGTATCCACCTGATTTCCGACACCGCCGAGGCCGCGGTCGCCGCCGCCAACCATGCCAGCGAAAAATTGCTCAAGCAGATGCTGAGCATCGCCGAAGCCAGCGCGACGATGGAGAAACGGGTCGCCGAGGTCGAGGCCGACCGCATCGAACAGCGGGCCGAGCAGCCGGTCCAGGACGACGGCGAATTCGCCCGTACCGCGTCGCTGCTGGTCGAGGCGCTCAATTCCTCGGCGATCGACGTCACCAAGATCCTGTCGGCCGACGTCACCGACAGCGCCTGGGGCGCCTATCTGCGTGGCGACAAGGGCATCTTCACCCGGCAGGCGGTACGCCTGCTCGAAGCCGGCGAAGCCCAGCATATCGCGGCCTATTATGATCGCGAGCCCGCCTTCCGGAACGACGTGAACAAATATATCCGCGATTTCGAGACCATGCTCCGCCGCATTCTCGCCAGCCGCGACGGCGGACCGCTGGGCGTGACGATGCTGTCGTCGGACATGGGCAAGCTCTATGTCGCCCTGGCGCAGGCGATCGACCGGCTGAAACTGTAATTCGATCATGTCGGGCTGCAAATGGCGCCGCCCTTCGCTTCCGGTGCTCGCGTCCATGAAGGACGCTGCGCGCCGGGTCTCGGACAGCAGCATTTTCGCCGCGACCTGATTCGAATTGCGGTCGGGCGCAAACCAGGAAGCAATCGCCGCGCCGAGAAAGTGCCCTCCCGCATTGAAACGACGTCCGAGCCCCGGTACGGAGCGGCGATGATTTCGACCGGCCTGCTCGGCGGCAGCTTCAATCCCGCGCATATCAGTCATCGGCGCATCAGCCTGTTCGCGCTGAAGGCGCTCGGCCTCGACGAGGTCTGGTGGCTGGTGTCGCCGGGCAATCCGTTGAAGCCCGCCGAGGGTATGGCGCCGATGGACGCGCGCCTCGCGTCGGCGCGCCGAATGGCGCGCCGCGCGCCGATCCGCGCCACCACGATCGAGAGCCGGCTCGGCACCCGCTACACCGCCGACACGCTGCGCGCGCTGGTCCGCCGCCATCCCGAGCGGCGGTTCGTGTGGATCATGGGCGCCGACAATCTGGTGCAGTTTCACCGCTGGCAGGACTGGCGGGAAATCGGCCGACTGGTCACCATTGCCGTCGTCGCCCGTCCGGGTTATGATAGCGCCGCCCGCACGTCGCAGGCGATGGCTTGGTTACGGCGCTTCGTCCGACCCGTTGCCAAGGCGAAAGACTGGACGAGATGGAGTCCCCCGGCGCTCGTGCTGTTGCGCTTCGATCCCGATAGTGGTTCCGCAACGCGGCTCCGGGCCAAGGCCCCCCGCTGGTATCAGACATATAACCAAAAGGCCCTGCGCGACCCCGTGACGCGCCGGCTGGTTCGTTAGGAGGTAAATTGACCGCCCAAAGCAGCATCAAGCCGAGCGCTTCAGATGCCGACCCTTCAGCCGCTCTCCACGAGCTCGTGCTGAAATCCCTCGACGACGATCAGGCCGTCGAAACCGTCACCATCCCGCTCGCCGGAAAGTCGTCGATCGCCGATCATATGGTGATCGCGTCGGGCCGCTCGACCCGCCAGGTCGCGTCGATGGCGACCAAGCTCGCCGACCGGATCAAGTCCGAAACCGGCCGCGCCGCGCGGATCGAAGGTCTGCCGACCGCCGACTGGGTGCTGATCGATGCCGGCGACGTCATCGTCCATCTGTTCCGGCCCGAAGTGCGCAGCTTCTACAATCTCGAGCGGATGTGGAATTTCGGCGACGCGCCCGCGCCCGTCGCGGAAGTCTGACGCCTCCCTTTCGCGGCGTCGCGAAATGCTGTTGCACATCGTCGCCCGGGGCAAGATCGGCCGCAGCCCCGAGGCCGAGCTCGTCGACCGCTATCTGAAACGGATCAGTTGGCCGACCCGCGTCACCGAGTTGCCCGATCAGGGCGGCAAATTGCCGCCGCGCGATCCGGCCATGGTGCTGATCATGCTCGACGAAAAAGGCGAACAGCTCGGCTCGATGGCATTCGCCGAGCGGCTCGGACGCTGGCGTGACGATGCCCGGCGCGAGGCCCGTTTCCTGATCGGCGCCGCCGACGGCTTCGACGCGAGCCAGCGGGCCGAGGCCGACATGCTGTTCGCCTTCGGCAAGGCGACCTGGCCGCATATGATGGCGCGTGCGATGCTGGCCGAGCAACTGTGGCGTGCGACGAGCATCCTCGCCGGCCATCCCTATCATCGTGAAGGCTGACGGTTCGCCCGCCGCGCGCCGCTGGCGAGGCGCGCTCCCGCTCGCGATCGCCATCGGCACAGCCATGATCCTGCCGGCGAGGGCAGCCGCGCCAGGTCCGCCCGCCGTCGCATCGCCGCTTCCTTCCGTCGCCGGCCAGCAACGCGCCCTGCAATCGGCACGGCAGGTCCAGCGCCGCGCCGAACGCCGTGCGGCCCAGCTCGAGGCGCAAGCCAGGGCGATGACCGAGGCCGCCGCGCGCTCGCAGGCCGAACAGGCTGCCGCCGCCGCCGCGATCCAGGCCGCCGAGGCGCGAATCGCGGCCGCCGAGGCGCAGGTACGCCTGATCGACCGGCTGCGCGCGGCGCAGCGGGCGCGGCTCGCCGAACGCCAGGGCCCGATCATCCGCCTGACCGCCGCCCTGCAGACGATGGCGCGCCGACCGACGGCGCTCGCGCTCGTCCAGCCGGGATCGGTCACCGAGATGATCCATGTCCGCGCCCTGCTCGGCGCGACCCTGCCGGTGATCCGCCAACGCACCGCCGGATTGCGCGCCGAGGTCGCCCGCGGCGACGCCTTGCGGCGCCAGGCCGACCAGGCGGTCGCCGAACTTCGCCATGGCCGCGAACAGCTCGACGTCCAGCGCGCGGCGCTCGCGCGGCTCGAGGCCGACCAGCGCCGCCGGTCGCAGGATCTGGTCGACGATGCCATGGTCGAACAGGATCGCGTGATCGCGATGGCGGAAAAGGCGAAGGACATCACCCAGCTGATCGCCGAACTCGGCGACCAGTCCGATATCACTGCCCGGCTGATCGCACTGCCCGGCCCGCTATTGCGTCCGAGCGCCCCCAATCTCGCGGTCGCGCCGCCGCTGGCGGCGGGTCCGATGGTCGCCGATGCGCTTCCGCCCTATCGCATCCCCGTGCTCGGCCGACTGGTGGCGGGCATGGGCGAGGTGTCCGAGTCCGGGGTCCGTGCCAAGGGGATCACCCTCGCCACCGCCCGCGCCGCCCAGGTGGTTTCGCCGGCGATCGGCCGGGTCGCCTTTGCCGGTCCGTTTCGCGGCTATGCCGGAATCGTCATCATCGACCATGGCGACGGATGGGCAACGCTGATCACCGGATTGCGCGGCCTGACGGTGCGGCCGGGGCGCGAGGTCGTGCAGGGCAGCCCGGTCGGGATCGCCGACGGCGCCGACCCGCGCGTCACCGTCGAGCTGCGGCACAGCGGCGAGCCGGTCGACATATTGTCGATCGCCGCCCGGTGAAGCCCCGACCCGACCGCGCGTCGATTGTTTGGTTTCTGCAAGGAAGCAGCAAGGATTGCAGGGATATTTCCTTGTGACGAGAATCGCGGTAGCATGACCGATCCTCGAGGAAGAGCGAGCCTGATGAACAAGACCCTGTTGCGTAATGTCGGACTGTTCGGCGCCGGCGTCCTGGCCGCCACCCTCACTCCCGCGATCGGCGCGGTCGATGTGAACACCTACAAGGAACTCGACCAGTTCATGAGCGTGTTCGAACGCGTTCGTGCCGACTATGTCGACAAGGTCGACGACCGCACCCTGATCAAGGGCGCGATCGACGGCATGCTCGCCAGCCTCGATCCGCACAGCGCCTATCTCGACCAGCGCGACCGCCAGAATATGCGCACCCAGACACAGGGCGCCTATGGCGGGCTCGGCCTGTCGGTGACGATGGAGGACGGCGCGGTCAAGATCATGACCCCGCAGGAAGACACGCCGGCATGGAAGGCGGGCCTCAAGTCGGGCGATTACATCACCCATCTCGACGGCAATCTCCTCTATGGCGGCACCCTCGACGAAGCGGTCGACCAGATGCGCGGCAAGCCCGGCAGCAAGATCTCGCTGACGATCGTGCGCCCCGGCCGCGACAAGCCGTTCGACGTCAGCCTGACCCGCGAGCTGATCCAGCTCAAGCCGGTCAAGTGGGAGGTCAAGCAGGACGTCGGCATCATCAACATCAACACCTTCGTCAACTCGAACACCGGTGACGCAGTGCGCTCAGCGATCGCCGGCGTGCAGAAATCGCTCGGCCATGATCCGCTCGGCTATGTCATCGACCTGCGTTCGAACCCGGGCGGGCTGCTCGACCAGGCGATCGACGTGTCGGACATCTTCCTCGAGCGCGGCGAGATCGTCTCACAGCGCGGCCGCGAGAAAAACGACATCGAGCGTCGCTATGCGACCCCGGGCGATCTGGCGCACGGCCTGCCGATCATCGTGCTGGTCGATGCCGGATCGGCATCTGCGGCCGAGATCGTCGCGGGCGCGCTGCAGGATCAGAAGCGTGCGCTCGTCCTCGGCGAACGCAGCTTCGGCAAGGGATCGGTCCAGACGGTGATCGAACTGTCCGACGACACTGCGCTCAAGCTCACCACCGCGCGCTATTTCACCCCGTCGGGCCGTTCGGTCCAGGAGGGCGGGATCAAGCCCGACATCATCGTGCCGCAGCTCAGCGACGCCGATTACAAGGAGCGGCCGCGCCTGCGCGAGGCCGACCTGCGGCGCCATCTGATCAACGAGGCCAAGGTCGACGACAAGGTGCTCGAGGATGACGGCAAGCCCGATCCGCGCTTCATCCTGACCGCCGAGCAGCTCAAGAAGCAGGGCGTCGAGGACTTCCAGCTCGATTATGCGGTCAAGACAATCGCCCGGATGAGCCAGCCGGCGCTTCGGACGGCGCTCGCCGGCGTCAAACGCGGCGCCCGCTGAAGGACGGCCGCAATTCGGTCATGCCGTGCTGCAAATGGCGCGGCCTGACTCGAGTTGCGAACGGCCTTCCACCGATGATCTCCCCATATTGCGGCGAATGCCCATGCTCTGAAGACGTCGGGGCTTATGTCGCTGACGCGTTGGGATTATAGCCGCTCCATGACCCGCTTTGCCCAAGTCCGCCTCGGCGCCCTCCTCCTGCCGCTGGCGCTGATGGCCGGCGCGCTCGGTTCGCAATATATCGGCGGGCTGTTCCCGTGCGAGATGTGCCATTGGCAGCGCTGGCCGCATTACACCGCGATCGCGCTGGCCGCGATCGCCTTCGTCGTTCCCGAGAAACTGGGCCGGCTGCTCGTCGCGCTGGCGATCGTCGCGATCCTGACCAGCGGCGCGATCGGCATATTCCACGCCGGGGTCGAATATCATTGGTGGCGCGGCCTCACCCGTTGCGCGAGCGGCGCGACCGCCGGAACCCATGCCGATATCCTCGCGGAGATCATGGCCACCCCGATGATCCAGTGCGACCAGCCGCAATGGACCTTCCATGGCATCTCGCTGGCGGGTTTCAACGCGATCATCTCGATCCTCGGCGGCCTCGGCCTCGCCGCATTCTGGGCCCGCAAACCATGACCGACACAACCGCCGCCGATCGGCGCCAGGCCATGCTGCGGGTCGACCAGGCCGGGGAATATGGCGCGACCCGCATCTATGCCGGTCAGCTCGCGGTGATGGGCGGACGCCCCGCCGAGGCGCGGGCGATCGCCCGCATGGCCGCGCAGGAGGAGCTTCATGCCCGGCGCTTCGATGCGATGATCCTCGCACGCGGCGGCCGGCCGACCGCGCTGCAGCCGCTCTGGAACGTCGCCGGCTTCGCGCTCGGCGCCGCCACCGCGCTGATCGGTCCCAAGGCGGCGATGGCCTGCACCGCGGCGATCGAGACCGAAATCGATCGCCATTATGGCGAGCAGCTCGACGAGATCGGCGATGGCGACCCCGAGCTTTCGGCGACGATCGCCGAATTTCGCGCCGAAGAGGTCGAGCATCGCGACACCGCGATCGCGGCCGGCGCGGAACAGGCGCCGGGCTATCCGCTCCTGTCGGGTGCGATCAGGCTCGGCTGCCGCATTGCCATTCGCCTGTCGCGCCACATATAGACATCAGATCAGCAGCACAGGACCACGCCGATGAAGACGCCCCGCATGTTCGCACCGGCCCTTATCCTGGCCGCCTCGCTGTCCGGCCTGTCGATGACGGCGCCAGCGGTCGCCCAGCGCAGCGAGCGCGTGGTGATCCTCTACGGCACCGACAAATGCCCGACCAGCAATGGCGAGGAAATCGTCGTCTGCTCGCGCAAGCCCGAGAGCGAGCGCTATCGCATTCCCGAGGAGCTTCGCCGCAGCGAATCGCGCGCCAGCGAAACCTGGGGCGAGCGGGCGACGAGCCTCGAATATGTCGGCCGATCGGGCGTGCAGAGCTGCTCGACCTCCGGCGCGGGCGGCGCATCGGGCTGCTTCAAGGAGCTGGCGCGCAAGGCCTGCGATGAAGACAAGGCCGACGGCAAATCGTGCGGGATCAAGTTCTGAGCGTTCAGCCCGGTGAAAGCCGTGGGGCGTAATATCCCATTATGAAATTCCTGCTGCTTCCCCTCTTGCTCGTGGCGGCGCCGGCGCTGGCGATTCCGCCGATGCCGGCCTCGACCCCCGAGCCGCCGCCCGAACGGATCACGGCGCTGGTCGTCTATGGCGAGGATAATTGTCCGCGCAGTTCGGATGATGAGATCATCGTCTGCGCCCGCCAGCCCGAGAGCGAGCGCTACCGGATCCCCAAGGCGCTGCGGAACAAGAAGAAGGACGAGCCCGTCGAGAGCTGGGCGGCGCGCACCCGCACGCTCGACATGGTCAGCAAGCAGGGTATCCCCAACAGCTGCTCGGTGAACGGATCGAACGGGCAAACCGGCTGCTTCCATCAGTTTCTCGAGCAGGCCCGCGCACAGCGCGAGGCCGACAAGGCCGCCACGCAAGTTCCCTGAGCTTTGCGCAGCGCAACAATTCGGCTAGTCTGCCCTCGCGAGGGCAGTGCATGAAGGTCATCGATCCCGAACTCCTGTTGCGCGCTTATTCGATCGGCGTCTTCCCGATGGCCGATAGCCGCGCCGCCGACGACGTCTATTGGGTCGAGCCCAAGAAGCGCGGCATATTGCCGCTCGACGGCTTCCGCCTGTCGCGTTCGCTCGCGAAAACGCTGCGCTCCGAACGCTTCACGATCACCGCCGACAAGGCGTTCGGACAGGTCGTCGGGCTATGCGCCGAACAGACCAGCGACCGGCCGGACACCTGGATCAATCCGGCGATCGAGATCGCCTATGCCGACCTGTTCCGTCGCGGCCATGCCCATTCGATCGAGACCTGGCGTGGCGGCGAACTCGTCGGCGGCCTCTATGGCGTCACGCTGGGCCGGGCCTTTTTCGGCGAGAGCATGTTCAGCCGCGAAAGCGATGCATCGAAGGTCGCGCTCGCCCATCTGGTGGCGCGACTCAAGGCCGGGCATTTTCAGCTGCTCGACTGCCAGTTCATCACCGATCACCTCGCATCGCTGGGCGCGATCGAGGTGAGCCGCGACCATTATGTCGGGTTGCTCGACTCGGCGCTGGGGGTCGGCACGGGCGGCGAAGGCGCGGGCTCGTTCGGCGCTTTCGGCGTCTCGGCCGACTTTTTCGCGCTCGACGCCGCCGATCCCGATACCCGCAGCGTGTCGGGGCCGATATCGGGATGCACCATCGTGCAGCTCTTGGGCCAGACGTCGTAGACCGGATCCTCGACCGCGTTCAGCGACGGCGATTCCTTGAACAGCCAGCCCGAGAAGGCACGCCGATAGGTCGCATCACGGTTCTTGACATCGAGTTGGACGAACGCACCGGTGAGCTTCTGGTCTTCCCAGGGCGCGGTGGTTTCGCAGCTTTTGAGCCGAACGATCACGTCGCCGACCTTGATCGCCTGACCGGGCCGCAAGGTCAGGTCACGCGACACCCCGTTGCGCTTGTTGAGCAGGCCCAGCGTCGCGACCCGTTCGGTCAGCGGGGTGAGCGCGGTGGCCAGCGGCTTGTCGGGAACGGTCGGCGCAGTCGACTTCGGCGTTTCGGCAGCCGCAGCGCTGGCGTTGCCGACGCTCGACTCCTCCTCGACGGGCGCAGCCGGTGGCGGCGCCGTGACCGACTCGTCGGGCGTGACCGACTCGACCGGAACCTGCCGCAGCGCCAGCGCCTGCCAGCCACCGAGGCCCGCAAGCCCCAGGCCGCCGAGCGCGACCGCGCCCAGCGCCAGCCGTCTCATTTGCCGGTCGCCGCGTCCGCCGGTTTCGCGTCGCTGCCCGATTTGTTGATGAACTGGCCGACCATGCTCATCAAATCCATCGCGCCCTGGGTATCGGCGATGGTGCCGCCATCCTTGAGCGGCTGCGGGTCGCCGCCCGGGATCAGCGATATGAAGGTCGCGCCGAGAAAACCCTCGGACGTGATCGCCGCGCTGCTATCGGCCGGCAGCTTGATCGCAGGATCGAGTGCGAGCGTCATCTTGACCTGGAAGCTCTGCGGGTCGAGCGCCTGATCGGTGACGGTGCCGATCTTCATCCCCGCAACCCGCACCTCGCTGCCGACGCTGACGCCGGTCGAGTTGGGGAAAAGCGCGGTGACATGGATCGCGCCGGCCTTGGTGCCGCCGCCGGTCCGCGCCCAGGCGAAAAAGACGAACCAGGCCGCGAACAGCACGACGAACAGGCCGACGATGGCCTCACCCAGATTTTCGCGAAACAAAGCCTTCATGATTCAGTACTGGGCCTTCATGATTCAGTTCGGGCTCCACGCCTCGTAATCGCCGGTCGCGGCCGCGCGCACGCCGCCGCGATCGAGCGCGCCCGACGGCAGATAGGCCGCGGCGGTGCCGGTCAGATTGGGCTCGGGCGGCTTCTGCCAGCGGCGCGCGGGCGGCAGCTGATCGGGGGTCAGATCGGTGCTGTGGTGCAGCCAGCCATGCCATTCGGCAGGGACCCGGCTGGCATCGTTCGATCCGTTATAGAGAATCCAGCGCTTCTTGAGCCCCTCGGGGGTGACGCCACCCTCGAAATAGACATTGCCCAGGGCGTCCTCGCCCATGCGGGTACCGTTGCGCTTGCTGAACAGCACGGTGCCGAGTGTGGCACCGTCCCACCAGGTGAAGATTTTCTTGAGCAAAGCCATAGTTCCTCCGCTTAGCCCGTCGGCACGGGCGCACGCAACCTTTTCGAGGAAGATCGGTCAGACGCGCCGGCGTTCAAGGCTGGCGCCAGCTCACCCGATCGCCCTCCGCTATCCCGGCCGCGGCCGCACCGCCGCCGATGATTTCCAGTACCGCGCTCACCGGCTCGCCGGACGACACGGCGTCGAGACTTTCAGGGACCGTGTTCGCGGCGATCCGCGCGATCGTACCGTCCTTGCGGATGAAGATCATGTCGAGCGGGATCACTGTGTTCTTCATCCAGAATGTCGCCATGTCGGGCGTGCGCATCGGGAAGATCATGCCCCCCATCGACGGCAGCGACGTCCGGAACATCAACCCGCGCGCCTGTTCGTCGGGGGTCGCGGCGACCTCCACCTCGTAATGGAGCGTCTTCTTCGCGGTCTGGATTTCAAGCGGGACGCGCCGGACGGTCGAAGCGCCCTCGACCGCCGCCGCGCCATTCTCCCCGGCAGCCGCCGGTGCACAGGCGGTAAGCGTCGCGAGCGCAAGCGCGAGCGTGAACCGGCTTGTGGCAGCCATTGTCAGATGACGATCAATTCCACGGCGAGCGGCCCCTTGCGGCCTTCGGCGATCCGGGCCCGCATGCGGGTATCGGGCAGGAGATCGGCCAAGCCCGCGCGGCGGACGGTTTCCATATGCACGAAGATATCCTGGGTCTGGCCGTCGCGAACCACGAAACCATAGCCCTTCAACCGATTGAACCATTTGACGGTCACCGCCTCGGGCTCGCCGGCCGTATCGATCAGCGCGGTCGGATCGACGCGATCGGCATTGCGCTTGGCGATGAGGTCGGGATCGGGGCCGGTCGCGGTCGAAAGATCGATCGCCAAAATCCGGCGTGCCTGGAGGCCACGGTCGCGGTTGACGACTTCGCAGGCGACCCGCGCACCTTCGGGCAGCGTCCGCCGGCCATGGTCGCGCAGTACCGAGAAGTGGACGAGCACATCGCCATGATCGCCGTCGGTCGCGATGAAGCCGAAACCGCGGGTCGCGTCGAACCACTTGACCGCGCCCATCACCGTTTCGAAAGCTTCGGTCGCAACCTGTCGGTCCTCCGCACCGTCAAGGGCGGAGTCACGCAACGATAGTGACGCGACAAATTGCTCGTTCATTATTCAGGACACCCGCTACGTAACATATAATATCACAACATATTCGCGAAACGAAGCAGGTTTCGCCCCAACGGAGCCTCATCGTTCCTGACGACCGTTTACGTCAAGTATCATCATCGTCGCAAAGGGTTGCAGCAAGAATCTTTCGGGCGATATCGAAGTCGTGCCCCGCCCGCAGCATCGCCGCCAGCGCCTTGCGATTTTGCGCAACATCTTGCGGATGCTGGGAAAAAGGTCCCAGCCGCCGCCGCCGGGCAAAGGCAAGGGCGGAATCCTCCGCCGACGGCTCCGTCTGGTCGCGACACATGTCGATCAGATCGCCCTCGACGCCGGCCGAGCGCAAAACTGTTTCGATACGACGCATCCCATAACCACGGCGCGTCAGCGAATCGGCGCGGGCGCGGGCGAAGAGCTCGTCGTTGACGAATCCGCGATCGGCGAAGCGTCCGACCAGCACGTCGACAGGCGGCGGGCCCTCGTCCGCCCACCCCTTCTCGCGGAGCTTGCGGCGCAGATAGCTGGCCAGCTTCGCCCGGGTCGTGGCATAGCGCGCCGCGTAATCGAGCGCGGCCTGGGCCAGCGATTGTTCGTCATAGGGCCGGGGCTGGCGCCTCTCGGCGGGCCGGCCGTCGGCCGGCGGGAGGTTGCGACGTGACATGCGCCTTGATTGTGCCACAGTCGGGCCGGAATTTGAACGCGGCTGTTACGCTAAGGACGATAATGACGGGCGTGTATGCCCAGACATTGTGACAAGAGATTATGCGCGCCGTTTCCGCATCACGGATGCCGGGCGCCGAGAAGGAACCGGACTCTATGGCATTGGTGCCGACGCCGACAGAAGATGCGCTGCCGCGCCGCTTTGCGGATTTCGACACATTGGGCGAAGCGCTGGATTATGCCGCCACGGGTGTGCGCGGACTGAATTTCCACGACGCCCGTGGCCAGATCGCCCTCGCGTACAGCTTCACCGAACTGCGCCGCGATGCGATCGCCAACGCGCATCGGCTGGTCGCGCACGGCATCGCCCCGGGCGACCGGATCGCGCTGGTCGCCGAGACCGGTCCCGATTTCGCGGCGCTGTTCTTCGGCGCGGTCTATGCCGGCGCCTGGCCGGTGCCGCTGCCGCTGCCGACCTCGTTCGGCGGCAAGGACAGCTATATCGATCAGCTCGCGGTCCAGCTCGGCAGCTCGGACCCGAAGCTTTTCCTGTTTCCGCGCGAACTCGGCGAAATGGCCGGCGCTGCCGCTGCGCTGCGCGCAGTCGAAGGCCTCGACTATGAAGGCTTCGTCGCGCGCGACTATGCCGAGGGCCCGCTCCCGCAGGCAGCCACCGACGATATCGCCTATCTGCAATATTCGAGCGGATCGACCCGCTTTCCCCACGGTGTCGCGGTGACCCACCACGCGCTGCTCAACAATCTGGCCGCACATTCGCACGGCATGCATCTGGCACCGGCTGATCGCTGCATCTCGTGGCTGCCCTGGTATCACGATATGGGCCTGGTCGGCTGCTTCCTGTCGGTGGTCGCGAACCAGGTGTCGACAGACTATCTCAAGACCGAAGATTTTGCGCGGCGGCCGCTGGCCTGGCTCGACCTGATCAGCCGCAACCAGGGCACCTCGATCAGCTATTCGCCGACCTTCGGCTACGACATCTGCGCACGCCGCATGTCGAGCCAGACCAAGGCATCCGATCGGTTCGACCTGACCCGTTGGCGGCTGGCCGGCAACGGCGCGGACATGATTCGCCCCGATGTCATGCAGTCGTTCGTCGACGCCTTTGCCGAGGCCGGCTTCAAGGCGACCGCCTTCCTGCCGAGCTACGGCCTGGCCGAGGCGACGCTCGCCGTGTCGATCATGCCGCCAGGCGAAGGCATCGTCGTCGAACTGGTCGAGGAAACCCAGTTGTCGGGCGGCAGTTCGAACCAGGACCGGCCGCGCCGGTTCCGCGCGATCGTCAATTGCGGCAAGCCCGTGCGCGACATGGCGGTCGAGATCCGCGACGATGACGGCGCGACCCTGCCCGAGAAGATGATCGGCAAGCTGTGGGCCAAGGGCCCGTCGATCATGCAGGGTTATTTCCGCGACGCCGAGGCGACCGATGCCTGCATGGCCGTTGGCTGGCTGGATACCGGCGACATGGCCTATATTTCGAACGGCTATATCTACATCGTCGGCCGGGCGAAGGACATGATCATCATCAACGGCAAGAATCACTGGCCGCAGGATATCGAATGGGCGGTCGAACAGTTGCCCGGGTTCAAGGCCGGCGACATCGCCGCCTTCGCGATCACCACCCCGGGCGGCGAAGAAACCCCTGCGGTGCTGGTCCAGTGCCGCACCTCCGATCCGCAGGAGCGCGCCCGCCTGCGCGACCAGATTCGCGAGAAGGTCCGCGCGATCACCGGCATGCACTGCGTGGTCGAACTGGTGCCGCCGCGCACCCTGCCCAAGACCAGCTCGGGCAAGCTCAGCCGCGCCAAGGCCCGCAACCTGTATCTGGCCGGCGAAATTCAGGGCTACGACATAGCGGCCTGACTCCGACGTCACGCCCGAATCCGCCCTATCGGGTTCGGGCGATGGCGACCGCCTGAACCCCAGCTTACATCGGCGTTCAGGCCCTCCTCAGCGCGACTCGGCTATCTCTCTTCCAACGCGGTTGTTTTCGCGAGGAGAGTAGAGATGAGTATCAAGAAAACCCTGATCGGCCTCGGCGCACTGACGGCCATGCTGGCACCCGCCGCCGCATCGGCACAGAGCGTGAGCCTGGGCATTTCGACGGGCCGCTATGCGCCCGATTATGGCTATGGATATGGCGGCTATCAGCCGGCCTATGGCTACGGCTATTCGGGTTACGGCTATGACCGCTACGACCGTTACGACCGATCGCGTTGGGCCGCCCGCCAGCGCTGGGAGGATCGGCGTCGCTGGGAAGAGCATCGCCGGTGGGAAGACCGGCACGGGCGTCGCTGGCACGATGATCGTCGCGACCGCGACGACTGGCGCGACTGACCGGGCGAGACCGTAACACCCCATTCCGGTGAGTGTGACTCACCGGAATGGGGTGTCGGCCCGTGCGGCGCTTGAGCATATCGATCGAGGATGCGTCAGCATCTTCGAGATCGCATATCAGCCGTTTCGCGGCTTGCGGTGCCCCCGTCACTCAGCTTGTCATGGACGGGAGGGCCGGCCTTCGGGCACAAGGGCGCATCATGAAGCTGCGCCCTTTCCTCCTGCTCCCATTCCTCCTGCTGGCCACCCTGGGCACCGCCCGGGCGCAGACCCTCAACCCGATGGGCACGCCCACCGAACTGCAGCAGCAGATCATCGCCCTGAACAGGAAGCCGCTCCCCGACGGCCAGCCGCTGGCGATCGCGGTGATGCGCGCGGTGCAGGCCGATGCGATCCTGCGCAACCGCTGCCGCCCGACCAACATCCAGCTCGGCCCGTTGCGGCCGGTCACGCTCGACAATATCGTCAGCGCGCTGATCCAGAAGGGCGAGATCGAAAATGGCTGGCTGGTGTCGGCCACCCCCACCAATTGCCCGTCGGCCCAGCCGATTCGGCTGCTGGTCGTGCGCGCCGCCGACGGCAAGTCGGTCAACGCCTTCTTCTCGGGACAGGGCGAAAGCCTCACCTGGCCCTCGCTCGCCCGCGACATGCTGCAGGGGCTCAGCCTGAGCTTCACCCGCAAGGTCCAGGCCTCCGACCCGCAATGCACCCCCAAGCCCGCCGACATGACCGCCACCGGCGCCCAGGTCAGCGAACGCAGCGCCGATCTGCTCCCCGAACAATATGGGGTGCGCTTCAAGGGCAGCTGGACCGAAGTGTGGAGCTATGCGGCCTGCGGCCACCAGGTCGCGATTCCGGTGTCGTTCAAGGCCGACGGCAAGGGCGGCGCCTATTGGACGATCCAGGACAACAATATGCTGTTCGTGCCGTAGCTTGTCAGGGCCCACGCTTTGCGGGGGCGCCCTCAGACGCCGGGCGGTCGGCATCCGCCTCCCTGGGCTTCCTCGCATAAGCTCGGGCGGCCGTTCGGCCTTGCGGAGGCTGTGCCTCCGTTGGTTCTTTGAACGGCTTTAGCGGAAGATCCTTCGCGGCGGGCACTTGCGCTCCGCATTCGTCACCGCTATGTGCCCGCCTCTCGGTCCCGGAGGAGTGTAGCTCAGTTGGTAGAGCATCGGTCTCCAAAACCGAGGGCCGTGGGTTCGAGTCCCTCCACTCCTGCCATCCGTGGCAGGTCAAGGCCAACGGGGTCGAGAAGAGAGACGAGGTCAGGTCCGCAGGCCGCAAGGCTGATGATGCGGACCACGGCCTCGTGTCGCTGTTTTTGAAGGTTTTTACGTGGCGAAGACTTCACCCGGCGAGTTCATCAATCAGGTCAAGGTCGAGGCCGCGAAAGTGGTCTGGCCGAGCCGGAAGGAAACGATCACCACCACGATCATGGTGGGGATCATGACGACTCTGCTGGGCTTGTTCTTCTTCGGTATCGATCAGCTGTTCAGCCGGATCGTCCAGTTCCTGCTGTCGCTGGTCGGCTAAATTACGGAGACGTTGGCGTTCATGGCGCGTTGGTACATCATTCACGCCTATTCGGGCTTCGAGAACAAGGTGAAGGAAGCCATCCTCGCCGATGCCACGCGTCTGGGACTCGAGCAGCTCGTCGAGGCCGTCGAGGTTCCGACCGAGAAGATCACCGAGGTTCGCCGCGGCAAGAAGATCACCTCGGATCGTAAGTTCTTCCCCGGCTATGTGCTGGCGAAGCTGAGCCTGAACGACGACGTCTACCACCTCGTCAAGAACACGCCCAAGGTCACCGGCTTCCTCGGGTCGTCGGGCAAGCCCCAGCCGATCACCGAGGCCGAGGCCGCGCGCATCCTGAACACCAAGGAAGAAGCCGCCGCCGCCGCGCCCAAGGCGAAACTCAAGGTCGATTACGAGATCGGCGATCAGGTCAAGGTGCTCGACGGCCCGTTCGCGAGCTTCAACGGCACCGTCGAGGAGCTCGATTTCGACCGCAGCCGCGTCAAGGTGTCGGTCTCGATCTTCGGTCGCGCCACCCCGGTCGAGCTCGAATTCGAGCAGGTCGAGCGCGTCAAATAAGCTTTCCGCCGTTCGCACGAACGGCGACACGATATTCCGGCCACGGGCCGGGATGTTTGCGGGAGGAGGCTTCGGCCTCCGCATGCACCGCTAAACTTGAACCGGACGATGCGCCTTCGGGCGGACCGTCCAGCAACAGAGTGAGTAGACATGGCAAAGAAGATCACAGGTTATATCAACCTGCAGGTTCCGGCCGGCAAGGCCAACCCGTCGCCGCCGATCGGCCCGGCCCTGGGCCAGCGCGGCGTCAACATCATGGAATTCTGCAAGGCGTTCAACGCGCAGACGGCCAATGAGGAAGTCGGCACCCCGCTGCCGACCAAGATCACCGTCTATGCCGACCGCAGCTTCTCGTTCGAGACGAAGACGCCGCCAGCCACCTTCCTGATCAAGAAGGCGCTGGGCCTCAAGTCGGGTTCGAAGGAGCCGGGCAAGATTTCCGCAGGCAAGATCAAGCGCTCGCAGCTCGCCGACATCGCGACCGCGAAGATGAAGGATCTGAACGCCAACGACATCGAGGCAGCGACCAAGATCATCGAAGGCTCTGCCCGCGCGATGGGCCTCGAAGTGGTGGAGGGCTGATATCATGGCTAAGCTGAGCAAGAAGCAGAAGGCCCTGGTTTCGGCCGTCGATGCGCTGAAGCTGCACGGCGTCGACGAGGCGATCGCACTGGCGAAGACCCACGCGACCTCGAAGTTCGACGAGACGATCGAAGTCGCGCTCAACCTGGGCGTCGATCCGCGTCACGCCGACCAGATGGTCCGCGGCGTGGTGACCCTGCCCAAGGGCACCGGCAAGGACGTCCGCGTCGGCGTGTTCGCCCGCGGCGCCAAGGCCGACGAAGCCCGCGCCGCCGGTGCGGAAGTCGTCGGTGCCGAGGACCTGCTCGAGGCGATCCAGGGCGGCACGGTCGATTTCGACCGCTGCATCGCGACCCCGGACATGATGGGCCTGGTCGGTCGTCTCGGCAAGATCCTGGGTCCGAAGGGCCTGATGCCGAACCCGAAGTTGGGCACCGTGACCATGAACGTCGGCGAGGCCGTCAAGGCCGCCAAGGGCGGCCAGGTCGAGTTCCGTGTCGAAAAGGCCGGCATCATCCATTCGGGCATCGGCAAGGCGAGCTTCCCGGCCGCCGACCTGCGCGCCAACTTCGACGCGTTCGTGGACGCGATCGTCAAGGCGAAGCCCGCGGGCGCCAAGGGCAAATATCTGCAGAAGGTCGCCGTCAGCTCGACGATGGGCCCGGGCATCAAGGTCGACGTCGCCGACGTCGCCGCCGCCTAAGCGACTGCAGCGATAACCGACATAGGGGCGCGGCTCGACAACGGGATCATGATCCTGTAGGGGCCGCGCCTCATGTTTCCCGACTCGCTTCGGCGATTCGGGGATCAGTACCGTCCGAGACAGCAGGTGCGGGGAATGTGCCCCGCTTAATGTCCTGCCTAGACGGGGAAAAGTTTACCGGGCTTCGGCCCGGGTCTGCCGATGTCCTTATCTAGGCGTTCGGCCAGGCGACCGACCCCTCGGACGGGTCATGGGACGGCGTATCGGTCTCATGGCTCACAGCCCCAGCGGATGTGCTGCTGGGGTGGTTCTAAGGAGTAAGGCATGGATCGAGCTCAAAAAGCCGAGCTGGTCGCCGAGCTGAAGAGCACCTTCACCGAGACGAGCGTGGTCATCGTGACCCGCAATCTCGGCCTCACGGTCGCACAGTCCTCTGTGCTCCGTTCGAAGATGCGCGACGCTGGCGCCAGCTACAAGGTATCGAAGAACAAGCTCGCCCGCATTGCCGTCGAGGGCACGACCTACACCAGCCTGCATGACCTGCTGGTGGGTCCGACCGCGCTGAGCACCTCCGTCGATCCCGTGGCCCCGGCCAAGGTGATCGTCGAGTTCGCGAAGACCAACGAGAAGTTGGAAATCGTGGGCGGTGCGATGGGCGATACGATCCTCGACGTGGCTGGTGTCAAGGCACTGGCCGAGCTGCCGTCGCTCGACGAACTGCGCGCGAAGATCGTGGGCCTCATCCAGGCACCCGCGACCAAGATCGTTCAGATCGTTCAGGCACCCGGTGGCCAGATTGCGCGCGTTCTCGCCGCTTATGCGGCGAAAGAAGAAGCCTGAGCTTCTTCGATATCAATCGACTGACACAGATATGGGCCTGACGGCCCGGATGGAGACTTAAAATGGCAGACCTTCAGAAGCTTGTTGACGATCTTTCGGCCCTGACCGTTCTCGAAGCCGCGGAGCTCTCGAAGCTCCTCGAAGAGAAGTGGGGCGTTTCGGCCGCTGCGGCGGTTGCGGCGGCTCCTGCCGGCGGCGGCGCTGCGGCTCCGGTCGTCGAAGAGAAGACCGAGTTCGACGTGATCCTCACCGGCGACGGTGGCAAGAAGATCAACGTGATCAAGGAAGTCCGCGCGATCACCGGCCTGGGCCTGACCGAAGCCAAGACTCTCGTCGAGTCGGCTCCGAAGGCGATCAAGGAAGGCGTCAGCAAGGACGAAGCCGAGAAGACCAAGAAGCAGCTCGAGGAAGCCGGCGCGACCGTCGAACTCAAGTAAGCTTCTATCCGCCGCACCGGCGGATCGGACTTCACGAAAAAAGGGGCGGCCTCTCGCACGAGAGGTCGCCCTTTTTCTTTGCGTTCCGCCGACCGGCCCCACCATGCTCACTGGAGGCAGGGAGATCCTATGACCGATCTCGCCCGCCGCGGGCTGCTGGCGGAACTGCGGCGATCACCGTGCTGCAGGCGGCCCGCGCGGTCGACGCCGCCGGCATCGATCACCGTTCCACCCTATCTGCCCGACGCCCCGACGGTGCGCTCCGACATCGCCGCCGATCCCCGGATCGTCGGGGACGGCGCCATATTCGACGATTATCCGGGCTATAGCGACCCAGGCTATGGGCGCCCCGACCGAATCTGATCGCGGATCATCTGATCGCGGATCAGTTGCCGGCGGTCATCACCGTCATCTTCTTGCCGGCGCCGCCGCTCTGGAGCGTGTCGGGGGTGACCACCACGGTCGTCCCCGGCGCGACGACCGACGCCATCGCCAGCCTGATCTCCTCGGGCACGATCAGCCGGTCGCGCTCCTCCTTCTCGACCGCGACCGGACCGCTCAGTCCCTGCCCCGGCAGCGGCAGCCGCATCCAGCGATAATTGTCGCCCTCGATCGCCCCCAACGTATAGGCCATCGGTCCCGGCACATCGCCATGGATATGGACCGGCGCCGATCCGATCGGCACGCCGTTGCGCAGCACCAGCATCCTTTTGTCGGCCGCGCTGATCACGATCGAGACCGGACCGGTGGTCTGCCGCTCGGGCTGCCACAGCACGCCCCCGCCCAGCCATTCGTCGGCGGCCGACGAGGTCGTCCCCGGCTTGGCGAAGGCGGGGATCGGCGCGACCCGGGGGACCTGGGCATCGTTGGTGACGATCACTGTCAGCCCGAGCTTGGTCACGCCGTAGAGCAGCTTGGCGAAGGCCAGCGGCAACCGCACGCAGCCGTGCGACGCGGGATAGCCGGGCAGGTTGCCGGCATGCATCGCGATCCCGTCCCAGGTCAGCCGCTGCATATAGGGCATCGGCGCGTCGTTATAGAGGCTCGACTTATGGTCGACATTCTTCTGCAGCAGGGTGAAGACCCCGGTCGGGGTCTCGTGCCCCTTCTTGCCGGTCGAGACCGTCGAGATGCCGATCGGCACACCGTTGCGATAGGCGTAGGCGCGCTGCTGGGTGATGCTGACGACGATCACCACCGGGCCCTGCGGCGCGACCTCGGGCGCCCAGAGGAACTCGCCGGGCTTCATCTTCTCGACGATCGCGCCGACGCTGCCGTCGGTCAGCGACGGCGCGGCGTGCGATGGCGCCGCGAGCAGTCCGATGATCAGAGCGATCGCGGCTGAAATGCGCATATGTCCCCCTCGACGCAACGTCGTTACCTCGAACCGCCGATGTCCGCGCCAGTCAAGAGGTCATCGATCCGCGATGCGCTGCAGCCGACGCCGAGTGCGTGCGATCCGCCTGAACCAAGGCCTCAGCAGCCGCGCGATCGGCAACACCGTCTGGAGCGACCTGGGCGCCTGATCGGACCGCAAGTCCCTGTACAGCGTCCGTTTCTCGCTCGCTTCGGCCAGCAATATCCGTCTTTCGTTGTCGAGCCAGTCGCGGCGTGCCGAAACCATGACGAGTTCCGCCGAGAGATTCGCTTCCGCCGCGCGCCCATGCGCGATCCGTTCGGACATCGCCTCGCAGGCGACGGCCAGGCGGTCGCGTTCCAGCTCCATCACCAGACGATCCGCCGCGATTCGATCCCGGGCCTGCTCGGCGCCAAGGCGGGCTTGCTCCGCTTCCGCCCATATCTGCTCGCCCTGCGCCATCGCCAGGCGCATCGCTTCGAGATCCTCGCGCAAGCCGTCACGATCGCGTTCGACCTCACGCATCTGCCGCTCGGTTTCGGCGCAGCGCCGTTCGGCGGCGACGCCCTCGCATCGGACTGTTTCCAGTTCGGCATGGGCGACGTCGCGCTCCGCCGCGACATCGCGAAGCTGCTCCTCCACCGCACCAAGCCGCCCCTCCATATCGATCAGGGCGCGGGATGCCGTGCCATGCTCGGCCTGTGCGGTCGACAGGCATGCGCGCGTCGCGCGGGAATATAGCGTGAAGCGGCGATGCTCCTCCCAGAGCCTGCGCTGGAGATCGTCTACCCAGCGGCGTTCGTCGGCGGTGGCATCCAGCGCATCACATGCCCGCGCCGCCAGCGCGGCCAGCTTCGCCTCGATCGTGGCCTGATTGCCCAGCATGTGGAGGGGCTCATCGATCCCCTGGCGCACATCCGAAAGATCGATCGGGTCGTCGATATAGCCGGAAAGCCCGCGTTCGACCCGTTCGCGCTCGGCGCGGTCCTCGGCAATCAGGCCCATATCGACGATCAGGTCGGCATGCCGCCGCGCGCCTGCCAGCAGATAGAGATGCAGCGCCGCAAAACACAGGAAGATATCGTCATAGTCGCGGGGCAGTCCGAACGGCTCGCTGCCCTGGATGATCTCCGGCGGCAGGATCCGGGTCAGGAAATCGACAAACGGATCGTGGCGACAATGGAGAAGCACCAGCCGAAGCTGTTCGAGGAAATAGGGATTGCCGTTGCGATGCTGCCCCGAATAGGAATTCCATTGCTGGAAGATATCCCGCACGAGCAGCACATGATGCCCCCCGAAAACGCGCTTCATGCCGGCAATACGGCCAAGCGAGCGCGTGCAGGTCAGGACGGGAATTTTGCCGTTCACGTGCGCCGCGCCGATCAGTCCCTCGATATAGATCCTGACGTCCTCATCGAGGAGGCCGGTGTCTTTCGGCAGAAAGTTCGCGCCGACGCCGGCAATCTCGGGATAGTCGGCGATCCCCCCTGCATCACGCAGCAGCGGCAGGAATTCGAGCATGTACGGCGCCCCGGCGGGATGACCGGAAGCCCATGAATCGGGCGCCAGCCCCATGAGCAGCGGCAATTGGATCGATGCCAGCGCCTCGTGGAAAATCTCGCAATAGCAATGCGTGCGGCTGCTCGCGCGAAGATGGCCCCAGAGCCAGGTGCTCGATGTCCGGAAACCCGAATGGACGAACAACGGCTCCTGCCATGGCTTTTCGGCAGCATGCGCCGCCGCCTCGGCCCCGCTATCCATCACCCTGCGCGCTTTACTGTGTCCACAAGCGCACATGACATTAATGTGTAACGAAAACAATTACGTATCGTACCGGTATAACGTGCGTCCGCGATGGCCTTTGCAAAACCGCTCCGACGGCCTATATATCGCGTTCTACAGACATCGGCAGATGCTCGCCTCGCAAGGGGAGCGCCGCCCTTGCCGCCCCGGGACACGGACCGTCTTGCGAACGGCCCGCGACGAATTGGGGCAGGTTTTCAAGGGTTTCCAAACGCTGGCAGTGCGGTTCCGAGCAGTCCGGACCCGCACTTTTTGTCGTGAGGTCGTCCTCGCGAATCGGCTGCCGATCCCGCTGCGAGGCGGAAAAATTTGCCCGCCGCAAGGCGACCAGGCTTGGACACGAGGGATAAGATTCATGGCCACCCAGGCAGTTCCGTCGACCGCGAAAAAACGCATCCGCAAGGTCTTCGGCAACATTCACGAAGTCGTGCAGATGCCGAACCTGATCGAGGTTCAGCGCGAATCCTACGAGCAGTTCCTGCGCTCGCGTCCCGCCGACAATTATGTCTCGGGTCTGGAAAAGACCCTGCGCTCGGTCTTCCCGATCCGCGATTTCGCCGGCACCGCCGAGCTCGACTTCGTCCAGTACGAACTCGAAGAGCCCAAATACGACACCGACGAATGCCGCCAGCGCGGCATGACCTATGCGGCGCCGATGCGCGTCACGCTGCGCCTCATCGTGTTCGAGGTCGATCCCGATACCGACACCCGTTCGGTGCTCGATATCAAGGAGCAGGACGTCTACATGGGCGACATGCCGCTGATGACGGGGAACGGCACGTTCATCGTCAACGGCACCGAGCGCGTGATCGTCAGCCAGATGCACCGGTCGCCGGGCGTGCTGTTCGACCATGATCGCGGCAAGACCCATGCCTCGGGCAAATATCTGTTCGCGGCGCGGGTGATCCCGTATCGCGGTTCGTGGCTCGATTTCGAATTCGACGCCAAGGACATCGTCAACGTCCGCATCGACCGCAAGCGCAAGCTGCCGGTCACCAGCCTGCTCTACGCGCTGGGCATGACGGGCGAGGACATCCTCAACTATTTCTACAAGACCCAGCGCTACGTCCGCGGCGACGGCGGCTGGAAGGTCCCCT
The DNA here is from genome assembly GCF_058801765.1 of Rhizorhabdus sp. GW822-FHT03C02. Classification (NCBI taxonomy): domain Bacteria; kingdom Pseudomonadati; phylum Pseudomonadota; class Alphaproteobacteria; order Sphingomonadales; family Rhizorhabdaceae; genus Rhizorhabdus; species Rhizorhabdus sp. GW822-FHT03C02. The sequence goes on along the minus strand of NZ_JBXANN010000006.1, from coordinate 178,151 downwards.
ATCTGCCCGAGAACTGGCGTGGCCAGAAGCCGGCGTTCGACGTCGTCAACGGCGACACCGGCGAGGTCGTGTTCCCCGCCGGCCAGAAGATCAGCCCGCGCGGCGCCAACAAGGCCGGCAAGGACGGCCTGGCGATGCTGCTCATCCCGACCGACCAGATCTATGGCCGCTATTCGGCCTATGACCTGATCGACGAGAGCACCGGCCGCATCTACATCGAGGCTGGCGACGAGGTTTCGCCCGAGAATCTCGAAGCGCTCGACAAGGCCGGCTTCGACCATGTCGACCTGCTCGACATCGACCATATCTCGACCGGTCCGTGGATCCGCAACACTCTGAAGGCCGACAAGGTCGAAGAGCGCGACCATGCGCTGTCCGAGATCTACCGCGTCATGCGCCCCGGCGAGCCGCCGACGAAGGAGACCGCCGAGTCACTGTTCTCGGGTCTGTTCTTCGACCCCGAGCGCTACGACCTGTCGGCCGTCGGCCGCGTCAAGCTCAACATGCGCCTCGAACTCGACGCCGAGGACACGATCACGACGCTGCGTTCGGAGGATATCCTCGCGGTGGTCAAGACCCTGGTCGACCTGAAGGACGGCAAGGGCGAGATCGACGACATCGACAATCTCGGCAACCGCCGCGTGCGTTCGGTGGGCGAACTGCTCGAGAACCAGTACCGGGTCGGCCTGCTGCGCATGGAGCGTGCGGTCAAGGAGCGGATGTCGTCGGTCGACGTGTCGACCGCGATGCCCAACGACCTGATCAACGCCAAGCCCGCGGTCGCCGCGGTCCGCGAATTCTTCGGCTCGTCGCAGCTGTCGCAGTTCATGGATCAGACCAACCCGCTCTCCGAAGTGACGCACAAGCGTCGCGTTTCGGCGCTCGGGCCGGGCGGTCTCACCCGCGAGCGCGCGGGCTTCGAGGTCCGCGACGTCCATCCGACCCATTATGGCCGTATCTGCCCGATCGAGACGCCGGAAGGCCCGAACATCGGCCTGATCAACTCGCTGGCGTCGTTCAGCCGGGTGAACAAATACGGCTTCATCGAGACCCCGTACCGCAAGGTCGTCGACCACAAGGTCACCGACGACGTCGTCTATCTGTCGGCGATGGAAGAGGCCAAGCACACGATCGCGCAGGCCAATGCCGAGCTCGACGCGTCGGGCGCCTTCGTCGAGGACCTGATTTCGTCGCGCGAAGCCGGCGAGTTCCTGATCGCCCCGCGCGACCAGATCACCCTGATGGACGTCAGCCCCAAGCAGCTCGTCTCGGTCGCGGCATCGCTGATCCCGTTCCTGGAAAACGATGACGCCAACCGCGCGCTGATGGGATCGAACATGCAGCGCCAGGCGGTGCCGCTGGTTCGCGCCGAGGCGCCGTTCGTCGGCACCGGCATGGAAGAGACCGTGGCGCGCGATTCGGGCGCCGCGATCGGCGCCCGCCGCGCCGGCGTGGTCGACCAGGTCGATGCGACGCGTATCGTCATCCGCGCCTCGGGCGATGTCGATGCCGGCAAGTCGGGCGTCGACATCTACACGCTGATGAAGTTCCAGCGCTCGAACCAGTCGACCTGCATCAACCAGCGTCCGCTGGTGAAGGTCGGTGACGTGGTTTCGGCCGGCGACATCATCGCCGACGGCCCGTCGACCGAGTTCGGCGAGCTGGCGCTCGGTCGCAACGTGCTCGTCGCTTTCATGCCGTGGAACGGCTACAACTATGAGGACTCGATCCTGATCTCCGAGCGGATCGTGAAGGACGACGTCTTCACCTCGATCCACATCGACGAGTTCGAGGTGATGGCCCGCGACACCAAGCTCGGGCCGGAAGACATCACCCGCGACATCCCGAACGTCGGCGAGGAAGCGCTGCGCAACCTCGACGAGGCGGGCATCGTCTATATCGGTGCCGAGGTCGAGCCGGGCGACATCCTGTGCGGCAAGATCACGCCGAAGGGCGAAAGCCCGATGACGCCGGAGGAAAAGCTCCTCCGCGCCATCTTCGGCGAGAAGGCGTCGGACGTTCGCGACACCTCGCTGCGCCTGCCGCCGGGCGTCTCGGGCACCGTCGTCGACGTGCGCGTGTTCAACCGCCACGGCATCGACAAGGACGAGCGCGCGATGGCGATCGAGCGCGAGGAGATCGACCGCCTGACCAAGGACCGCGAGGACGAGCGCGGCATCCTGAACCGCGCCAATTATGCGCGGCTTCGCGAGATGCTGCTCGGCCAGGTCGCGGCCGCCGCGCCCAAGGGCATCAAGAAGGGCTCGGAGATCAACGACGAGCTGCTGAACGAGGTCGAGAAGCGCGAATGGTGGAAGTTCGCCGTTGCCGACGATGCGCGCCAGAGCGATCTGGAAGCGGTCAAGGCGCAGTATGACGAAGCCGTCGGCCTGATCGTCAAGAAGTTCGAGGACCGCGTCGAGAAGCTGCAGCGCGGCGACGAGCTGCCCCCGGGCGTGCTCAAGATGGTCAAGGTGTTCGTCGCGGTGAAGCGCAAGCTGCAGCCGGGCGACAAGATGGCCGGCCGTCACGGCAACAAGGGTGTGATCAGCCGCATCCTGCCGAACGAGGACATGCCGTTCCTGGCGGACGGCACCCCGGTCGACATCGTGCTCAACCCGCTGGGCGTGCCGTCGCGCATGAACGTCGGGCAGATCTTTGAGACCCATCTCGGCTGGGCGTCGCGTGGCCTGGGTCGCCAGATCACCGAAGCGCTCGAGGCATGGCGTGAGGAGAATCCGAACCCGCAAGCAGCGGCCGCCCCCTCGGCGGTCGTCGAGCGGCTCAAGGATGTCTATGGCGCGCAATATCATGGCGAGATCGACGCGCTGACCTCGGATCAGGTCGTCGACATGGCGAAGCTGCTCAAGAACGGCGTGCCGATGGCGACCCCGGTGTTCGACGGTGCGCGCGAAGCCGACGTGTCGGCGATGCTGACCAAGGCCGGGCTCGACACGTCGGGCCAGGTCGAGCTGTTCGACGGACGCACCGGCGACCAGTTCGACCGCAAGGTGACCGTGGGCTATATCTACATGCTCAAGCTCCACCACTTGGTCGACGACAAGATCCACGCACGTTCGATCGGGCCGTACAGCCTCGTCACCCAGCAGCCGCTGGGCGGCAAGGCCCAGTTCGGCGGCCAGCGCTTCGGCGAAATGGAAGTGTGGGCGCTCCAGGCTTATGGCGCCGCCTACACGCTCCAGGAGATGCTGACGGTGAAGTCGGACGACGTCGTCGGCCGCACCAAGGTCTATGAGGCGATCGTCAAGGGCGACGACACCTTCGAGGCCGGCATCCCCGAGAGCTTCAACGTGCTCGTCAAGGAAATGCGCTCGCTGGGCCTCAACGTCGAACTGTCCTCGATCGAGGACACCGACGGCGAGGTTGCCGAGGCCGCGGAGTGAGGATCGGGCCCCTGCGATCGTCTCGCAGGGGCCGCCCGCCCCGCCGACCGGAAATTTCACCCTCTAGAGGGAAGAAGACATGAACGAACTGACCAATTTCGCGAACCCGATGGCGAAGCCCGAAACCTTCGACCAGATCCAGATCGGCATCGCGTCGCCCGAACGTATCCGCAGCTGGTCCTTCGGCGAGATCAAGAAGCCCGAGACCATCAACTACCGCACGTTCAAGCCCGAGCGTGACGGCCTGTTCTGCGCGCGCATCTTCGGTCCGATCAAGGACTATGAGTGCCTGTGCGGCAAGTACAAGCGGATGAAGTACAAGGGCATCGTCTGCGAGAAGTGCGGCGTCGAGGTCACCGTCTCGAAGGTCCGCCGCGAGCGGATGGGCCATATCGAGCTCGCCGCCCCGGTCGCGCATATCTGGTTCCTGAAGTCGCTGCCGTCGCGCATCGGCCTGCTGCTCGACATGCAGCTCAAGCAGCTCGAGCGCGTGCTCTACTTCGAAGCCTATATCGTCATCGAACCCGGGCTGACCCCGCTCGAGAAGTATCAGCTCCTCAACGAGGACGAGCTGCTCGAGGCGCAGGACCAGTATGGCGAGGACGCCTTCTCGGCCGGAATCGGCGCCGAGGCGGTTCGTCGCATGCTCGAGGATCTCGATCTCGAAGGCGAGCGCAAGGAACTGCTCGAAGAGCTCGCGGTCACCAAGTCCGAGCTCAAGCCCAAGAAGATCATCAAGCGCCTCAAGGTCGTCGAGAGCTTCATCGATTCGGGCAACCGCCCCGAATGGATGATCCTCGAGGTCGTCCCCGTGATCCCGCCCGAACTGCGCCCGCTGGTGCCGCTCGACGGCGGCCGCTTCGCGACGTCGGATCTCAACGATCTCTATCGCCGCGTGATCAACCGCAACAACCGCCTGAAGCGCCTGATGGAGCTGCGCGCGCCCGACATCATCGTGCGCAACGAAAAGCGCATGCTGCAGGAATCGGTCGACGCGCTGTTCGATAACGGCCGCCGCGGCCGCACCATCACCGGTGCCAACAAGCGTCCGCTCAAGTCGCTGTCCGACATGCTCAAGGGCAAGCAGGGCCGCTTCCGCCAGAATCTGCTCGGCAAGCGCGTCGACTATTCGGGCCGTTCGGTGATCGTGACCGGGCCGGAGCTGAAACTGCACCAGTGCGGCCTGCCGAAGAAGATGGCGCTCGAGCTGTTCAAGCCGTTCATCTACGCCCGTCTCGACGCCAAGGGTCTGTCGATGACCCTCAAGCAGGCGAAGAAGTGGGTCGAGAAGGAGCGCAAGGAAGTCTGGGACATCCTCGACGAGGTGATCCGCGAACATCCGGTGATGCTCAACCGCGCGCCGACGCTCCACCGCCTCGGCATCCAGGCGTTCGAGCCGGTGCTGATCGAAGGCAAGGCGATCCAGCTTCACCCGCTGGTCTGCTCGGCGTTCAACGCCGACTTCGACGGCGATCAGATGGCCGTGCACGTCCCGCTGAGCCTCGAGGCCCAGCTCGAAGCGCGCGTCCTGATGATGTCGACCAACAACATCCTGTCGCCCGCCAACGGCAAGCCGATCATCGTGCCCTCGCAGGACATGGTGCTGGGTCTTTATTATCTGTCGATGATGAAGGAAGCCGAGCCCGGCGAAGGCATGCTGATGTCGGACATGCAGGAGGTGCATCAGGCGCTGCAGGCGAAGGCCGTGACGCTCCACACCAAGGTCACCACCCGCGTCCCGCAGACCGACGAGGACGGCAAGCAGTATATGAAGCGGGTGGAAACCACCCCCGGCCGCATGCTGCTCGGCGAGACCCTCCCGAAGAGCCACAAGGTGCCCTTCGAGACGATCAACCGCCTGCTGACCAAGAAGGAGATCGGCGACGTCATCGACATCGTCTATCGCCACACCGGCCAGAAGGAGACCGTGCTGTTCGCCGACGCGATCATGGCGCTGGGCTTCCGCCACGCGTTCCAGGCCGGCATCTCGTTCGGCAAGGACGACATGATCATCCCCGACGCGAAGATCCCGCTGGTCGACGAGACCAAGGGCCTCGTGAAGGACTTCGAGCAGCAATATCAGGACGGCCTGATCACGCAGCAGGAGAAGTACAACAAGGTGATCGACGCCTGGTCGCGTTGCGGTGACCGTGTGGCCGCCGAGATGATGAAGGAGATCCAGGCGGTCAAGAAGCTGCCCAACGGCCGCGAAGCCCCGATCAACGCGATCTACATGATGGCGCATTCGGGTGCCCGTGGTTCGGCCGCTCAGATCAAGCAGCTCGCGGGCATGCGCGGCCTGATGGCCAAGCCGTCGGGCGAGATCATCGAGACCCCGATCATCTCGAACTTCAAGGAAGGTCTGACCGTCCTCGAATATTTCAACTCGACCCACGGCGCCCGTAAGGGTCTCGCGGATACGGCGCTCAAGACGGCGAACTCGGGTTACCTGACCCGCCGTCTGGTCGACGTGTCGCAGGATTGCGTGGTCGTCGAGCTCGATTGCGGTACCGAGCGCGCGCTCGACATGAAGGCGATCGTTCAGGGCGGTGCTACCATCGCATCGCTCGGCGAGCGTATCCTGGGCCGCACCACGGCCGAGGACATCGTCGACAGCAAGACCGGTCAGGTCGCGATCGCGGAAGGCACGCTGCTCGACGAGGCGCACATCACCCAGATCGAGGGCATCGGCGTCCTCAGCGTCAAGATCCGCAGCCCGCTGGTCTGCGAATCGAAGGGTGGCGTGTGCGCGGCCTGCTACGGCCGTGACCTCGCACGCGGCACCCCGGTCAACATCGGCGAAGCGGTGGGCGTCATCGCGGCGCAGTCGATCGGCGAGCCGGGCACCCAGCTGACGATGCGGACCTTCCACATCGGCGGCGCGGCCCAGCTCAACGAGCAGTCGAACCTCGAAGCGGTGTCGGACGGCAAGATCGAATATCGCGAACTGCGCACGATCACCGATCAGCGCGGCCGTCGGGTTTCGCTCAGCCGCTCGGGCGAAGTCGCGATCATGGACAATGAGGGCCGCGAGCGTGCGGTTCATCGTCTGCCTTATGGTGCGCATCTGCTGCTCGACGATGGTGCGATCGTCGCCAAGGGCGATCGCGTCGCCGAATGGGATCCGTTCACCATGCCGGTGATCACCGAGACCGGCGGTATCGTGAAGTACCAGGACCTGATCGACAACCAGACGCTCACCGAGCAGACCGACGAAGCGACCGGCATCAGCCAGAAGGTCGTGATCGAGTATCGCGCGACCAGTCGTAAGGAGGATCTGCGTCCGCGCCTGACCCTGCTCGACGACGGGTCGGGCGAAAGCGCACGCTACATGCTCGCGCCAGGTGCGATGCTCTCGGTCGAGGACGGCCAGACGGTGCATGCGGGTGAGGTTCTCGCCCGTGTCAGCCGCGAGTCCGCCAAGACCCGCGACATCACCGGCGGTCTGCCGCGCGTCGCCGAGCTCTTCGAGGCCCGCAAGCCGAAGGAGAACGCGATCATCGCCAAGGTCTCGGGCCGCGTCGAATTCGGCAAGGACTACAAGGCCAAGCGCAAGATCATCATCCGTCCGGACGATGGTGGCGATGCGGTCGAATATCTGGTGCCGAAGTCGAAGGTCATCGACGTCCAGGAAGGCGATTACGTCAAGCGCGGCGACAATCTGATCGGCGGCTCGCCCGATCCGCACGATATTCTCGAGGTGCTCGGCATCGAGCCACTCGCCGAATATCTCGTGTCGGAAATCCAGGAAGTCTATCGACTCCAAGGCGTGAAGATCAACGACAAGCACATCGAGACGATCGTTCGTCAGATGCTGCAGAAGGTCGAGATCACCTTCGCCGGCGACACCACCCTGCTCCCCGGCGAGCAGGTCGATCGCGAGGAAATGGACGAGATCAACGCCAAGGCTGCCGCCGAAGGCCGCGAGATCGCCCAGGGCAAGCCGATCCTGCTCGGCATCACCAAGGCGTCGCTGCAGACGCGGTCGTTCATCTCGGCGGCCTCCTTCCAGGAGACCACCCGGGTGCTCACCGAAGCCTCGGTCCAGGGCAAGATCGACACGCTCAACGGCCTCAAGGAGAATGTCATCGTCGGCCGGCTGATCCCGGCGGGCACCGGCGCCGGCATGGGTCGCCTGCGGGTGACCGCTTCCAGCCGCGACGCAGCACTCCGCGTGCAGCAGCGCAACTGGCAGCAGTCGCTGATCGCTCCGGCTTCGGCCGCCGAGGAACATGCCGCCGAACTCGCGCGCACCCCGCGCGATTCGACCGGCACCGGCGACGATCCGCTGGGCGAGGTCGTCACCTCGGGCCATGGCACTGATGCCGATGCGGGCGATTACCTCAACAAGGAATGACCCGCTGAGCATCGAATGACGCGAAACCCCGCCGGAGCGATCCGGCGGGGTTTTTCGTTTCGTCTCCGAGGCTTTGACGCCGGGGATGCTGCGTGGCATTCGTGCGGCATGGCCTGCGCGAACGCCTCGTCGGATCGCCTGCCCGGTTCGCCGCAGGGCGATTCCGGACACGGGCGCTGATATGACGCGGCCACCTTCTGCTCCCGGCGGCGTGGACGACACCGCGGCGCCGTCCGATACCGCGATCATCACCCTCGATCGCGAAGGCCGCATCACCCGCTGGAGCGAGGGCGCCCGCAGGATGTTCGGCTGGACCGAAGCCGAGATGCTCGGCGGCGACATCGCCGGGCTGCAGCCCGCGGGATCCGCGCCGATCGCCGACGGACTCGCCGCCGCGCTCGCACAGGGCGGATCGCGCGGCGCCCGTCATTACCGGCGGCGATCGGGGGAGGTCTTCCCGGCCAGCGACGAGATCGCCACGCTCCAAGATGCAGCCGGCGACGGCGCCGCTTTCGTCCTGGTGCTCGGCGACCGTACCGCCGAACGCCATGCGGTCGAGGCGCTCCGCGAAACCGAAGAACGGCTGTCGCGCGCCCAGCGCGCGGGCAAGGTCGGCATGTTCTCGATCGCGATCGCCGCCGACACCATCGCCGCGACCACCGAATTCTGCCGCATCTTCGGGGTGCCCGAAGAAGCCGAGCTGCCCGCCTCGCTCCCCGAATCGCTGGTCGTTCCCGAGGATCGCGAGCGGATCTCGCACCGCGACAACCGCGTCGACGGCAGCGCAGCGGTCGACACCGAATATCGTATCCGCCGTCCTGACAATGGCGAGATACGCTGGATCGCGCGGCGCGGCGACATCGAGCGCGACGCGAGCGGCCAGCCGGTCCGCTTCGTCGGGATCGTCCAGGACGTGACCGAACAGCGGCTCGCCCAGATCGCCACCCAGGAAAGCGCTGCGCAGTTCGCGGCCCTCGCCCAGGCGATGCCGAGCCAGATCTGGACCGCGCATGCCGACGGCGCGATGCAATGGGTCAATGACCGCTTCCTGACCTATTGTGGCATCGCCGAGCGCGCGCTGGTCGAGCAAGGCTGGGAAAGCTGCGTCCACCCCGACGATCATGACCATGCCCATCCGCATTGGCTGGAGGCGATGGCGACCGGCGGCAATTACGAGATCGAGGTCCGCATGCGCCGCCATGACGGCGTCTATCGCTGGCATCTGGTCCGCGCGGTGGCGCTGCGCGATGCGGCAGGCACGGTGCTGCGCTGGATCGGGACCTGCGTCGATATCGAGGATCAGCGCATGGCCCGCGAGGCGCTCGCCAACCTCAACCGCGAACTCGAACGGCGGATGGCGGCGAGCAGCGCCGATCGCGACCGGCTCTGGCATTTCGCGACCGACATATTGATCGTGATGGGCATCAACGGGCTGATCGAGGCGGTCAATCCGGCCTGGACCCGCATTCTCGGCTGGGCCGAGGCCGAGATCGTCGGGGTCGGATTGATCACGCTGATCCACCCCGACGACCATGCCCGCGCCCGCGAGGAGCTCGGCCCGCTCTATGCCGGCCAGCCGACCGGCGGACTCGAGATCCGGATGCGCCAGCGCGACGGCGGTCATCGCTATATCAGCTGGACCGCGGTGCCCGATGCCGGCCGAATCCATGCGGTCGGCCGCGACACCACCGAAAGCCGCGACCTCGAGGACCGGTTGCGGCAGAGCCAGAAGATGGAAGCGGTCGGCCAGCTCACCGGCGGCATCGCCCACGACTTCAACAATCTGCTGACCGGCATCGTCGGCTCGCTCGAAATGATCGAGCGGCGGGTCGCCCAAGGGCGCGTCGCCGAACTCGGCCGCTATACCGGCATCGCGATGGATTCGGCGAACCGCGCCGCCGCGCTCACCCAGCGGCTGCTCGCTTTCTCGCGCCGCCAGTCGCTGGCGCCGCGTGCGGTCGATGTCGACGCGCTGATCGACGGCATGACCGACCTTCTGCGCCGCTCGATCGGCGAAGCGATCCGGCTCGATCATGTCGCGAGCCCGGGGCTGTGGCCGACGCGCTGCGATCCGAGCCAGCTCGAAAACGCCATCCTCAATCTCGCGATCAATGCCCGCGACGCGATGCCCGAAGGCGGGACATTGCGTATCTCCGCCGCCAACTATCGGGCACAGGCCGTCACTGCGACGCAGGATCGCGGCATCCCGGTCGGCGACCATGTCTGCATCACCGTCACCGACAGCGGCACCGGCATGTCCCCGGACGTGATCGAACGCGCGTTCGAACCCTTCTTCACCACCAAGCCGATCGGCCAAGGCACCGGCCTCGGCCTGTCGATGATCTACGGCTTCGTGCGCCAGTCGAACGGTGCCGTGACCATCGACAGCCTGGTCGGCGAGGGCACCACCGTGCGCCTCTACCTGCCCCGCCACGCCGGACAGCCCGAAGGCCCGCCACCGGAGGCGATCGCGGTGCTCGGCGAGGCGCATCACGCGCCGGGTGCCGAGACCGTGCTGGTGGTCGAGGACGAGGATGCGGTGCGCAGCCTGATCCTCGATGTGCTGACCGATCTCGGCTATCGGCCGATCGAGGCGGTCGATGGCCCCTCGGGGCTCGAGATCATCAGATCGCCGGCGACGATCGACCTGATGGTGACCGATGTCGGCCTGCCCGGACTCAACGGCCGCCAGCTTGCCGACGCCGCCCGCATCCTGCGGCCGGCACTGCGGATATTGTTCGTCACCGGCTATGCGCACAGCGCAGTCACGCGCGAGGACTTCCTGGGGCCGGGGATGGAATTGATCACCAAGCCGTTCGCGGTCGAAGCGCTCGCCACCCGCATCCGCGCGATGATCACCGCCCCTGCCCTCGCCTAACCCTCTTTCCCCCAGCGACACCGTCCCGATTCTGGATGTTGCAGCGCAATGACAAATGACTGAGACGGCGCAACTTTCGCTGGGTTCGGCGGTTTACCAACCAAGACGATCCGACCGGATCATCCGGACTTGAGGCGAGGACGCGCGATGGTGGAGAACAAGGGTCTGGGACATATCGCGCTGATCGGAAATTTCCCGCCCCGGCTTTGCGGCATCGCCACCTTCACAAGAGACGTCTACGAGGCGCTGCGATCGACCTTTCCCGAAATCGGCGTCGATGCCTATGCGATGACCGATCCGGGCCAATCCTACGATTATCCCGCTGCGGTCGTCTGCGACATCCGCCAGAACGAATTGGCCGACTATGCCGAGGCTGCGCGGCGGATCAACGCCAGCGGCGCCGATGTCGTGCTGGTCCAGCATGAATATGGCATTTTCGGCGGACCGGCCGGCGCGAACCTGATGCGGCTGCTCGACCGGGTCGACGCGCCGGTGGTGGTCGTGCTCCACACCGTGCTCGCCCATCCCGATACCGACCAGCGCTCGGTGCTCGAGGCGATCATCCGCCGCTCGTCCAAGCTGATCGTGATGACCGAAAAGGGCCGCGCGCTGCTCGAAAGCGTGCACGGCGTCGCGCGCGATCGCATCGCGATCGTGCCGCACGGCGTTCCCGACCGTCCCTTCGCCGACACCGACGCCTTCAAGGCGCGTTTCGGGCTGGAGGGGCGCACCACCCTGCTGACGATGGGGTTACTGTCGCCCGGCAAGGGCATCGAGCATATGATCCGGGCGCTTCCCGATCTCGTCGATCGCCATCCCGATCTGCTCTACATCGTCCTCGGCGCGACCCATCCGCATCTGATCGCGCATGAAGGCGAGCTTTATCGCGAGACGCTGATGGCGCTGGCCGAGACATGCGGGGTCGCCGACCATGTCGATTTCCGCAACGGCTTCGTCGAGCAGGAGACGCTTCTCGACTATATCCAGGCCGCCGACATCTATGTCACGCCCTACCTCAACGAAGCGCAGGTGACCTCGGGAACGCTGTCCTATGCGGTCGCGCTGGGCAAGCCGGTGGTGTCGACCCCCTATTGGCACGCCGCCGAGCTGCTGGCCGACGGCGTCGGCAAGCTGGTGCCGTTCGGCGACAGCCCGGCACTGGGCGGCGCGGTCGCCGAACTGCTCGACGCACCCGACGGCATGGTCGGCATCCGCCGCCGCGCCTGGGAGATCGGCCGGACGATGCTCTGGCCGCGGCTCGCCGAAAGCTATGTCTCGATCTGTCGTGGTGCACAGCATCGCGCCCCCGTGCGCCTGCCGCGCCCGCCGCTGCAGATCGTCGAGGCGAAGGCCGCGCTGGGGGCCGTCGAGCGGATGACCGACGGGGTCGGCATGATGCAGCATTCGATCTTCGCGATTCCCGATCGCAACCATGGCTATTGCGTCGACGATAATTGCCGCGCGTTGATGCTGATGCACCGGATCGATGGCGACCTCGCGCCGCGGGCCGACCAGTTGGCCGAAACCTATGCCGCTTTCGTCCAGCACGCCTGGAACCCCGGCGAGGGCCGGTTCCGCAACTTCATGGGCTATGATCGGCAATGGCTCGAGACGGTCGGCTCCGAAGACAGTTTCGGCCGTTCGCTCTGGTCGCTGGGCGTGACCGCCGCCGAGGCGCGCTCGACCGAACTTCGCCGCTGGGCCGTCCATCTGTTCGATCAGGTCGCACCCCACGCCCGTCGCCTGACCTCGCCACGAACCCAGGCCTTTTCGATCCTCGCCGCGGACGCGATGCTCGACGCGCATGGTGGGCATCATGTCGCGACCGCGATCATCGCCGACTTCGGACCTTCGCTACAGCGCCATCTCGCCACCTATCGGCGCGATGGCTGGGTCTGGTTCGAACCGGTGCTCGGCTATGACAATGCCCGCCTGCCCGAAGCTTTGATTCGTGCGGGACGCCGGCTCGGCGACCAGGACATGGTCGCGGACGGGCTGGCGGCGCTCGCCTGGCTCGATGACGTCCAGACCAACGCCGACGGGCAATATCGCGCGGTCGGCACCGACAGCTTCCACCGCGAATATCTACCGCCCCAGCCCTTCGATCAGCAGCCGCTCGAAGCCTGGGCGACGATCGATGCCATGGTCTTCGCGGCCAGGCTGACCGGGGAATTACGCTGGCACGAGGCCGCCGAACGAGCCTGGCGCTGGTATCTCGGTGACAATGATATCGGCCTGCCAATGGGCCTGCCCGATATCGGCGGCTGCTATGACGGATTGATGAGCGACCGCGTCAACCTTAATCAGGGAGCGGAATCGATCCTTGCCTTTCAATTTGCCGCCTGCGCGATCGCGCGCAACGCCGGGCAAAAAGGGGAGGATCGACATGATACATGCGATCACGACAGAATCGCATCCTGAATGAGAAGGCAGCATCGGGTGGCAGCATTTGTTTGATCTGGTCCACTGTGCGCTGAGGTTGAAGGCCGATCCCACGCGGGTGGTGGTGCGGCCTTTCCATATCCCGATCGAGGCCGGACCCAATGGCGGTCCCGGTCGCGTGCGGCGCATCGCCGAATGGGTCGTCCATCTCGACGAGGGCGCTGCCGCGGACGAGCTCGAACTCGTGCTACGCGATTTCGACATGCGTCACTGGCAGACCCGCAACGTCTTCATGTCGCGTTATGCGCAGATCGAGGCGGGCCTGGGGCTCGATGGCAATGCGCTCAGCGAGACGAAGAAGCAGCTGATCGGCGCCTTCTTCTGCCACGAATATAGCTATGCTGCCGCCGCGCTGATGAACCCGAGCATCGTGCCGCATCCCGATCAGTCGGGGATGAGCCATGGCGCGGTGCGGATCATCATGTCGCTCAGGTCGGTCGGCGAGGGCCATATCAGCTCAGTCGCGTTCCGTGAGGGGATATTGGGCCCCGGCGCATCCTTCGAGCTGATGCCCGAACCACCCTTCGCTACCGCCGCCGACAGCGCGATCGAACTGGGCGGCGGCGCGGTCGAGATCCACCGCCACCGCGACAGCTCGCTGTCGGGCACCGTGCTGTTCCCGATGACCGAAGCCCAGCGCAACGGGCTCGAGGATTTGCGGCTCGTCCAGTTCACCCATGACGACGGCGCAGTCGAATGGCTCGGCACCTACACCGCCTATAACGGCACCGCGATCCGCTCCGAACTGTTGCGCACCGCCGACTTCCGCACCTTCGTGCTGGCGCCGATGGCGGGTCCCGCCGCGCGCAACAAGGGCATGGCGCTGTTCCCGCGCAAGGTCGGCGGCAAATATATGATGATCGGCCGCCAGGACGGCGAGAATATCTTCCTAATCACCTCGGACCGCATCGACCATTGGGGCGAGGGTGAATTGCTGCTCACCCCCAAATTTTCCTGGGAACAGGTGCAGATGGGCAATTGCGGATCGCCGATCGAGGTCGACGAGGGTTGGCTGCTGCTCACCCATGGCGTCGGAGCGATGCGCAAATATTCGATCGGCGCGGTGCTGCTCGACAAGCAGGATCCGTCGAAGGTGATCGGGCGCAGCGCATGGCCATTGCTCGCCGCCGCCGACGAGGACCGCGAGGGCTATGTGCCCAACGTCGTCTACACCTGCGGCGCGCTCAAATATGGCGAATGGCTGTTCATTCCGTACGGCGTCGCCGACAGCTCGGTCGCCTTCGCCTTCATCGACATCAAGCAGCTGATGGCCGATCTTACCGGCTGATCGTGCGCCTCAGACCGGCCTGGCCATGTCCAGCCGGTCGTGCAGTGGCGCATAATCGCGCTCGAGATCCCCGGCAGCCATCGGCCGCCCGGTCAGGAAGCCCTGGATCATGTGGACGTCGCCCATCGCCCGCAGCGCGGCGAGCTGGGCCGGGGTCTCCACCCCTTCTGCGACCACCCTGATGTCGAGCGACGCCGCCAGCACCGATTGCGCGCGTACGATCGCGGCATCGACCGGCGAGCGGTCCATCGTCGCGATGAAGCTGCGATCGATCTTCACCATGTCGGGCCGAAACTGCTTGAGATAGGTCATCGAATTATAGCCGGTGCCGAAATCGTCGATCGCGAAGCGGACGCCGTGGCGGCGCAGCCGCGCAAATTCGCGCTCGATCAGCACCCCGTAGCGAAAGGCCACGGTTTCGGTCAGCTCGATGATGATCGCCGCCCCCGGAATCCGTGCCGATTCGATCTCGGCCAGCACCATGTTCGAAAATTGCTGGTCGATGATCTGGGTGGCGGCGAGATTGACGTGCATCGTCAGATTCATGCCCGTGCGGTCGCGCCACAGGCCGATCTGCCGGATCGCGGCCGCGAACAGCAGCCGGCCGACCCGGTCCATCATTCCCAGCCGCTCGAGCGCCGGCAGGAAGCTCGCCGGCAGCACGATCTCGCCGCTCGGCCGTTGCCACCGCAGCAATGCCTCGAAACCATCGAGCCGGCCGCTCTCGACGTCGACGAGTGGTTGATAATGCAGCACGAACTCGTCGGTCTCGACCGCCTCGACCAGATTGCTGTCGAGTTCGAGGCTGTGGAGCAGCGCCCGGTCCATATCGGCGGTGAACAGGCTGAAGCGGTTCTTGCCCTGCTGCTTGGCGTCGTAGAGCGCGATATCCGACGCCTGGTGCGCCCATTCGCTGTCGATGTCGGGCTGGTCGGCGCTGAGGATCGCGATGCCGATGCTGACCGAGGATTTGAGCGTCGCCCGCGGCAGGGCGATCGGGTCGGCGATCGCGCGCAATATTTTGCGGGCGACCCTGAGCGCGGCTTCGGGATAGGTCAGATCCTCGAGCAGGACCGCGAACTCGTCCCCCCCGAATCGCGCCACGGTGTCGCGCGAGCGGACCACCGAGCGCAGCCGCTGGGCGATCTCGACGAGCAGCGCGTCGCCGACATCATGGCCCATCATGTCGTTGACCTGCTTGAAGTCGTCGATGTCGATCAGCATCATCGCGCCGAGCGTATGATTGCGCGCGCAGCGCCGCAGGGCATGCGCCAGCCGGTCCTGCCACAGCGCGCGGGTCGGCAGGCCGGTCAGTTCGTCATAGCCGATCCGCGCGGCCCGGTGCGACCGGGCGATCCCGATCAGCAGCGCATTGGACAGCATTTCGGGCGTCAGCCCCGTGCGGGGCAGGCAGAAGTCGATTCCGGCGGCCGCCCAGCGAATCACCGCTGCGGCATCGCCGACATCCGAACCGAGGATGACGGGGTGGAGCGACGATCCCGCGATCCTGCGCAGGATGATCTCCTCCTCTTCCGACGGCGCGTCGATCCACACCAGGATCGCGTCGGCATTGCTCGGACGGCCCGACACCGCCTTCTCGAGCGCATCCATGCCGTCGAGCCGCCGGCACTCGAAGCGTGCCTCGGGGCGGCCGGCGAGCTTCATGCGAATCTGGGTGAGTTCGGCGGGATCCCTGGTCATCACGATCAGGCGGTAGCTGCGTGAGGGCATGGCCGCGCTCTGCGGCGGGCCCAGTCCGGGAAAGGTCCCGTGCGCGGTCACCTTTCGCCGTGCTCCAGATGCCCGATCGCCAAAGAGGCCCGACAGCCGGCAACCGAACGCCCGTGGGGGAAGAGAAGCAATGCCATATCGGCCGATCGACTCTGAAGCGTCACTTACCTGCCCCCTCGCCGAACAGCATCGCACAAGGGGACGCTTGCGGGAATAGGCCGGCCGGGTCGGGCTCGCCGCTCCGTATAAACCCGTAGTTTCAAAAACATCCGGGGCGCGGATGGCTTTTCGATCGGATCAGGGAGGAGCGCCCCTTCCCCCCTTGGGGAAGGTGGCGCGAGTGACGGGGCTCGAACCCGCGACCTCCGGCGTGACAGGCCGGCGCTCTAACCAACTGAGCTACACCCGCAGTGACTGCGCGTCGTGGAGGGGGCACCTAGTGGACCCCCCGGGACCTGTCAACAGCCTCGCCGACGGAATTTTGAACGAGAGCGGCAAGCCTTCAATCTGATCCACCGTGACGGAGTCGATTTTGGTCCAGCGCGAGGATGGAGAAGGGGGCAATGTGGGGCCATATTGACCGACGACGGACGCGGCGATGGACCAAAATCGGCCCGTCGCAATCTCATCGCCGGGTCGGGATGATCGGCTCGTCTTCGCCATGGGTGTTGGTGAAGGTCCCTTCGGCGAACAGGAAGCCGGCGATATCGGGCCAACCCGCCGCATCGAGGATCGTCTTGCCGATGATCAGCAGCGGAACCGCAAGAAGCGCGCCCGCGGTGCCCCAGACCCAGCTCCAGAAGCTCAGTGCGACCAGGATCAGCAGCGGGTTGATCGTCAGCCGCCGTCCGACCAGCAGTGGCGTCAGCACATTGGCCTCGACCAGATGGATCGCGATGAAGATCGCCGCCGGCACCAGCGCATAGCCGAGATCGGCAAAGGTCATCAGCCCGCCGACCGCGAGCAGCCCAACCGCGATCACCGGTCCGAAATAGGGAATGTAATTGAGGATCGCGACCAGGCCGCCCCACATCATCGGCGTCGGCATGCCGACGAAATAGAGCACGACCGACACCAGCACTCCCATGCCCATGTTCACCGTGGTGATCGTCGCCAGATAGGCCGAGGTGCGGTCGACCATCTCCTGGATCACCCGCGCGGTCGTCATCGCGCTGGAGAAGCTGCCACGGCTGGTGATCGTGCGGCGGCGCATCCGGGTCCAGCCGCTCAGGAAGAAATAGACCACCAGCGTCGCGAACAGCATCTGGACGACCGCATGCGGCGCCGAGGTCGCGACATAGTCGAACAGCGAATTGGGCGACTGGATCGTCACCGTGCGCGCGCTCGGGGCCGACCGCGCCGCGAAACTGTGCATCGTCTGGTCGATGAAGCGCTCGAACGACGAATATATGTCGATCAGCGGCGACAGGTTGCGCCGGATCTGGGCGATTCGCGAAGGCAGCAGCGCGAACCAGTCGGTCGCCGGCACGATCACCGACGCGATCGCGCCATTGGCGAGACCGAGGAACAGCAGCACGCAGCCCAGCGCCGCCAGCCCCGAAGGCAGGCCGCGCCGCTCGAGCCATTCGAGCAGCGGCACCATCGCGACCGCAATCACCAGCGCCGAGGTAACCGGCAGGAAGAATTCGGCGCCCGAATGGAGCGCGAATGGAAAGGCCAGCACGATGCCGGCCCCTGCGGTCAGCGCCAGCCAGGCAAGCAGCCGGTCGCGGCGATAGGCCATCTCGACCTGGCCCGCGGCGGAGGCGTCGATGGCAGCCGCGATCTTGGCCTGGGCGGCGACCTCGCGCGGCGGCTCGCCGCTGCGAGGATCGTCTCGCTCGGCCCTGTCGGACTGGGTTTCGGCCGTCATCAGATCGTCCATCATCCGCCTTCACGCCGCGCAATTCGGCGGCTTCAATCCTTCATGCCGCCCCGCGTCGAGTCGCGCCAGCACGACCGATTCGCAAAGGCCCGGCTTAGCGACGAAGCGCGCCGCGATTGTTGCAGTATCACAACAACTTCATGTCGAGTTTATGGCCGATTTACCGGTTTTGGCGGAAATGGCCCGTCACACATGGTTCCTCGGGCTGTCGCGGCGACGAAACGACTCGTCGTGCAATCATTGTCTTTTTAACTTTTGGCCGCCAATGCCCTCTCACTTATCCGGTCGTACGGGGGCAACGAGGTTCTCCAGCCTCTCCGCGGCAAGTCGTGAATGAACACCCCGCCCTTATGTTTGGGTTCCGGGCGGGTGTGCGCTTTCGCGCATCTGATGGAGTACTGAATGTCCGCAAAACTGGCTCAACATCCGCTCATGCTGGCTGCGATGCTCATTGCCGCGGCGACGGGAGCGATGGGCTTTGCGGCCATTCCGACGTCCGAACCGACGCTTGCCTATGAAATGACCAGCCAGATCACGGCCGACACCAGTGTCGCCGACGACGGCATCGATGAGGTCATCTTCAAGGAAACCTCCTCTTCCCTCGCCAAGGCCGACGGCCGGCTCGACGCCGAGCTCGAATGCATGGCCAAGGTCGTCCATCACGAAGCCGGCAACCAGCCGCGCAGCGGTCAGCTTGCGGTTGCGCAGCTGATCATGAACCGCGTCGGCAAGTCGCGCTTCGCCGAGGATGTCTGCGGCGTGGTCAACCAGCCCGGCCAGTTCTTCCGCACCGCATCCTACAACCCGCACCGCGACACCGAGCGCTGGGCGAATGCCGTCGAGGTCTCGCGCGAAGCGATGGCCGGCGGCGCCAACGAGGTCGTGCCTGGCGCAATGTTCTACCACGCCGCCTATCGCGCGCCGAACGCCTTCTTCCGCACCCGCACCCGCCTCTCGACGGTCGGCGACCACACTTTCTACCGCTGATCGCATCGCGATTCGCTTGACGAGCCCTGGCCTCACCGCCGGGGCTTCGTGCTTTTCGAGACCCTTGCGCGGCGCTACACGGCCTCATGTCCAAGGCCACGCAAGCAACCCGATTCCTGGCCCAGGCGCGGGTCGCGCACGAGGTCCATGGCTATGCCTATGACCCCGATGCCGAGAAGGTCGGGATGCAGGCGGCCGAGGCGCTCGGCGAATCGCCGTCGCGCGTTCTCAAGACGCTGATGATCGAGATCGACGGCAAGCCGGCCTGCGCGATCATCCCGTCCGATCGCGAACTGGCGATGAAGAAGGTCGCCGCGGCATTCGGCGCCAAGTCGGCGCAGATGATGAAGCCCGTGTCGGCCGAACGGCTGACCGGCTATGTCGTCGGCGGAATCAGCCCCTTCGGTCAGAAGAGGCGCGTGCCGACTGCGATCGAGGCGGCGGCGATCGACGAACCCTATGTCTTCATCAATGGCGGCCAGCGCGGGCTGCAGGTCCGGATCGCCCCCGGCGACGCCGCCAGGGCGATCGACGCGATCGTGGCGCCGCTGGTGGCCTGAGAGGCTATTGCGTCGCGGTCGGGGCCTCGCCGCCGAATCGCGCCGCCTGCGCCTTTTTCCAGACCGCATGGAGCTCGTGCCGCGGCGTCGTGACGCCGAGCGCATCCATCGTCGCCGTCCAGCGATTGGACAGGTCGGAGGCCTGCAGCTGGACATCCGACGGCGGGCGCTCGTCGACCCAGGCCGACAGGCTGCCGGCATTGGCGAACAGCAGCACGATCCCTGCGACCAGGATGGTGACGCTCGTCCAGGCCAGCGGCCAATGCGCCTCGATCGGCGCATCGCTGATATCGACCGGCGAGTGCAGTTCATGGTCCTTGGGTTCGCGCGCCATCCTCCGCCCCTCAGAACTGATAATAGATGAAGGGCGCGACCCCTTCGAAGCGCATCGCATCGATCAGCAGGATCGCTGCGGCCACCAACAGCCCGAGCAGCGGTGCCGGCAGCAACCGCAGGCGCAGTGCAATCCCCTGTGCCATCAGCGGCGGGGTGAAGTGGAAGAGCATCCCCAGCAGCATCAGTCCGGCGAGCAGCGGGGTCGTCATCGTGTTGCGCCAGTCGCCCTGCGCCATGCCGCCGAGGAAGGCGATCGCCGCATCGAAGCTTTCGGCGCGGAAGAAGATCCAGCCGAGCGTGACGATGTGGAAGGTGACGAGGATCGCCAGCAGCTTCGGCAGCCCCGGCAGGCCGGCCTTGCGCCACAGCGTCTCGACCACCTGGACGCCGCCATGGAGACCACCCCATATCAGGAAAGTCCATTTGGCGCCATGCCAGAAGCCGCCGAGCAGCATCGTGATCATGACGTTGCGGCATTGCGCCGCCAGCCCGCCGCGATTGCCGCCAAGCCCGATATAGAGATAGTCGCGCAGCCAGCTCGACAGGCTGATATGCCAGCGCCGCCAGAAGTCCTGGAGCGACTGCGCGCGATAGGGCTGGTTGAAGTTGCGCGGGAAACGATAGCCGAACAGCGCCGCGATCCCGATCGCCATGTCGCTATAGGCCGAGAAATCGCAGTAGATCTGCACCGCATAGCCATAGGCGGCCATGACGAGGTCGAGGCTCGAATGGCTCGCCGGGTCGAAGAACACCGGGTCGACCAGGTTCACCGACAGTTCGGAGGCGACCACCGCCTTCTTGAACAGCCCCCAGACGATCAGCAGCAGCGCCATCGCCACCATGTCGCGGTTGAGCTTCGGGCTCTTGGCGAATTGGGGCAGCAGGTCCGACGCGCGCACGATCGGCCCGGCGACCAGATGCGGGAAGAACGACATCAGCAGGGTGATGTCGAGCAGCGATCCCGCGCGCACCCGGCCGCGATAGACGTCGATCAGATAGGACATGCCCTGGAAGGTGAAGAAGGACACGCCGACCGGCAGCACGATCTGCAGCAGCGGCAGATCGCGCGCCATCCCCCAGCCTGCGAGCAGCGCGCCGAGCTGTTCGAGGAAGAAGTCGTAATATTTGAAGAAGCCGAGGATGCCGAGATTGGCGATCACCCCGATCGTCACCACCGCCTTCTGGGTGCCGCGGGTCTCGGCCGCATAGATGATCCGAGCCGCTCCCCAGTTGAGGAGCGCCGACGCGATCAGCAGCGCGACGAAGCGCCAGTCCCACGCGCCGTAGAACACCCAGCTGGCGAGCAGCAGGATGATCTTGCGCCATTCGTTCGACGCCGACACCGCCCACACCAGCGCGAAGGCGACGAAGAAGAACAGCCCGAATTCGAGCGTCGGAAACAGCATCTAGGCGCGCCGCCCTTCGCTCACCACGGGCCCGCTCACCATTGGCCCGCCCTTGCCGCCGCCTCGAGATCGGCCTGCAGCCGGCTGCCGATCTCCTGCCCGCCGAGCGTGTTGAAATGGACATAGTCGCCGCGCATCCGCACCGGCTGCAGCTTGACCCAGCTCACCGCGGTGCAGCGCCCACCCATCCGGGCTTCCCAGTCCCAGAAGGCGACGCGCAGCTGATGCGCGACCCGACGCTGGACATCGCGCACCATCTTCAGCCCCGCGGGCGGAAACAACGGCCGCGCGGTGATCGACCAGCCGATCGGCGTGCCCAACGGCGGCGGCGTCACGATCGGCGCGACCGGCGGCGAACTGGCAACTCGTTGCCCCGCCTCGATCCGGGTCGCGCTGTCGTCGAGCGCATCGAGCACATCCTCGATGCCGTTGGACGGCTGGTCGGGCGCGGTCTGCGCGACGACCGGCGCCGGCGCCGAGGGCGGCGGCAGCGGTACCGGTTCGAGGCACGGCGCCGGGGTGACGGTCGGCGCGTTGCTGAGCAGTTCGGAGCGGCGGGTCAGCGCATCGGGCGCGCCGAGCAGCAGGATCGGCACCCGCCCGGCGAGGCGGCGGATCCGGCCGATCTGGGTGCGCAGCGTAATCTCATATTCCTGCGGCGCGATCCGCGGCGAAAAACCTTCGTTGGTGCCATAAGCGAGCACGATCAGGTCGGGGTCGTAGCTGCGCAGCTCCTCGGCGATCACCGATTCGTCGTTGCGCGAGAAATGGACTAGCTGCGATCCGACGACGCCGACATTCGACACCACCACCCCGCCGCGCGCGCGAAAGCTCGCCCAGCTGGTGATCGTCACCGGCCCGCCTTCGGTGACGACCGACACCGCCATCTGCGCGGCGTCGAACGTCATCTCCTTGCATTCGGGGCGCGCGGTGAAGCTGTCGAGCTCCATCCGCTCGGTCTCCCCGCCGATGCTGATCGCCAGCGTTCCCGCCCCCGGCTGCGCCATCGCGCAGATCACGAAGCGGTTGAACGATTCATTGGCCGAAGCGGTCATGCCGATCCGTGCGCCGGCGACCTGCGAGGTGATGCTGAAGCCGGCGATCCCGACCGGCGGATGCGGAGTCTGCGATCCCGGGCCGAAGATCGACGATATCGTCCAGCCCGACGACATCTCGACGGTCACCCCGCGCGGGTTATAGCCGGCGAACGGCTTGCCCGGCGGCATCACCCCGCGGCCGCCGCTGCCGTAGCGCATCTGGAGCAGGTCGCGCCACGCGCCGGTGATCGCGTCGCCCGCGGTGTGGCTGTCGCCGATCTGGAGGATATGGACTGGCTTGCCCGCCCCGCCGCGCGCCGAAGCGAGCTTGTCGAAATAGGGTTTGAGCGCGGCATAGTCGCACAGCCCGCCGGCGCAGTCCGCGGTAACGAGCGGGGTCGGCGCCACCACAGCGGCGGCAAGCGCGAGCAGACCGATCATTCGCTGCTGTTCCCGGCGGGCGCCACGCCGATGTCGGGGGGCAGCAGGTCGATCGGCGCTCCCTTGCCGGCGGGGGTGTGACGCGCCGGCGGAGGCGGTGGCGACACCGGCTGGTCGGCGAGCGGATCCTCGAGCCGGGTCGCACGCGGCGGCTTTGCCGCGGGGGGCGTGACCCTGGGCGGCGGTGCCGGCAGATCGGGCACGACGACCGGCAGCGATGGCGCAGGGGTTCCACCGCCCTGTCCCTTGGCGCGATCGACATAAGCGCGAATGCGCCCCGCGAGCCCGCGGGTGATCCGGATATAGCCGTTCACCGACATGTGGATGCCGTCATTGGCGCGCATCAGCACCGGCTTGCCGCTGGCATCGGGCAGATAGGCTGCGTAGCGGCCATCGGCGTCGACGCTGTACGGCGCGGTCTCGATGAAGGGCACCCCGAGCTGGCCCATCAGCCCGCGATAGAAGGCGTTCATCCGCACGACGTCGGCGTCATAGGCGGCTTCGCGCATCTTCGGCAGGCCGACCCAATAGACGATCGCACCCTGTGCGCGCAGCATCGCGACATAGGCGGTCACCCGCCGGCCGATCTCGGCCTGCCAGTTGGGGGTGAGCAGCGCATAGACATGCCCGCCCGACGCGACCCCCATCATGTCGTTGGCGCCGAACGAGATGATGGCGATATCGACCGGACCGCTCGCCAGCCGGCCACGGTCATGCTCCTCGAGGTTGAGCGTCTTGTAGCGGGTGAAGCCGGTCGCCTGCTGGCTGTACTTGATCACCTGATAGCCGCTCTTGCGGCTGAGCTGGTTGTACATCGCCGACCAGATGCCATCGCCGAAACTGTCGCCGAACACCCCGATCCGCACCGGCCGCCCCTCGGCAACCGCATTGGCGATGCCTGCGGTGACCGGCCGGTTCTCCTGGACCACCGGCTGCTCGGCGAGCGTGCCCGGCGCGGTCGCCGGTTTGTCGGGGGCACCCGGCACCGGCACGGGGCCCGGCAGCGGCGCGGTGCCGTTCGCCATCTCGATATCCGGTGCGGCGGGAGCGACCGCCGCGATCGGCGCCTCGACCTGCTGGCGGACGCCGAACGCATAGCCGATCGCGACACCTGCCGCGACACCCAGAAACAATACCGCCGTCCGATCGAACAGAAGCAGCACCGCCCTCATCGAACTCTCACCCGAAAAACCCCGCACTCACCTGGACACGAACCGATGCGGCGCTGCTTGCTCCGGGCGGGATCGCTTGCACGGTCCTTATCGCGGGCCCGCGCACCCTGTCGAGCGCGATTGCTCCGCCGGACGCCGGACCGGGGTTCGACGGGGACGAACGCCGCATCAACTCCGCAGCGCGGTCTTCACCTGCGGCAATATGCCCTTGACGATCACCGCCACCCCTTTGCGGTTGGGGTGCATGCCGTCGGCGATCTGCAACGGCCGCTGTCCCGCGACACCATTGAGGAAGAAGGGATAGAGCGGCACGCCATATTTGCGTGCGAGCTTCGGATAGATCGGGTTGAAACGGTCGGCATAGCCGCGGCCGAGATTGGGGGCGGCGACCATGCCGGCCAGCAGCACCGGGATCCGCCGCCGCTTG
This sequence comes from Rhizorhabdus sp. GW822-FHT03C02, assembly GCF_058801765.1. Classification (NCBI taxonomy): domain Bacteria; kingdom Pseudomonadati; phylum Pseudomonadota; class Alphaproteobacteria; order Sphingomonadales; family Rhizorhabdaceae; genus Rhizorhabdus; species Rhizorhabdus sp. GW822-FHT03C02. Next base: position 153,800 of record NZ_JBXANN010000006.1, on the reverse strand, counting down.
AGCTCGGCGAGGATGGCGTCGAGATTGGCCTCGGCCTGGGCGGGTGCCAATCCGCGCAGCATGTCGTTGGCGCCGAGCTCGACGATCACCAGATCGGGTCGGGGTTTGGCGGCGGCGAGCACCCAGTTGAGCCGTGCCTTGCCTTGCGCGCTGGTATCGCCCGACACGCCGGCATTGACCACCTTGGCAGCCAGGCCGTCACGGCGCAGCGCCGCCTCGAGCTGCGGCACGAAGCCGTCGCCGGGCGGGAGCTGATAGCCCGCCATCAGGCTGTCGCCGAACGCGACCACCAGCCGGTCGGCGGCCTGGGCGGCACTGGCGGTGAGGAAAAGGGCGAGACCGAGAAGCGCGAGGCGCGGGCGAAAGATCGTCATGCCGCCGATATTGGCACGAAGCGCGCCGATGTCATCCCTCGGATAGCATCAGCGGCCACCGAGCAATGGATAGGGATTGACCCCCTTGCCTTGCCACCAGCTCTCGCCCGGTGCCATCGCCTTGATCTCATAATGGAGATGCGGCCCGTCGGGGCTGGCGTCGCCGGTCGATCCGACCGTGCCGATCACCTGGCCGCGACGCACCGCCTGCCCCTCGGCGAGGCCCGCGGCATAGGCGTCGAGATGGGCGTAATAATCGACCCAGGCGCCGCCGGTGCGACGGATGTAGACGGTGTGGCCGCCGAGCTTGCTTTCGAAGATCTTCTCGACCGTCCCGCCCGCCGCGGCGATCACCGGGGTGCCGCGCGGCGCCATGATGTCGAGCGCGCCATGCGCGCGGGCGCCGTCGCCGCGGGCATCGCCGAACGTGTCCTGGAGCTGGTCGGCGGCGACCCCCGAGACCGGGATCACCAGCCCGCTGTCGCGGGGCACCGCCGGCACCACCACCTGCGGGGGGGCCACCGCGGGTGCGATCGTCTTCGCCGGCCCCGCGCTCGCGCTTGGCGCCGGGTTGGTGCCGCCGCCTTGGCCAGGCAGGTTCAGGTAGATCACCCAGCCGAGATAGGCGACGATCAACAGCAGCAGGACGAAGACGATCTTGCGGATCATTTGGGCATCCTATTCCTGGAAGATCGCGGGCGTGCCCGGCTTCACCATCATCGCCAGCCGCGCCGCATCCCAGTTGGTCAGCCGGATACAGCCATGGCTTTCGGTACGGCCGATATTCTCGGGCCGCGGCGTACCGTGGATGCCATAATGCTGCTTGTCGAGATCGATCCACACCACCCCGACCGGGCCGTTCGGCCCCGCGGGCAGCAGCGCCTTCTTGTCCTGGCTGCTCGCGTCCCAGAACAGCTTGGGATTATAGTGGAAAGTTGGGTTGTACGACTTGCCCTGGATCTTCCAGGTGCCGATCGGCAGCGGATCGTGACCGCTGCCCATCGTCGCCGGGAATTGGGCGATGAGCTTGCCGGCACCGTCGAAGGCGCGCAGCACGCCGTCGGACTTGTCGACCACCACCTTGGCGGCCTCGGGCTGGTCGGAGCCGATATTCAGCGTCCACAGCGTATCGCGCCATTCGGGCTTGAGATCGTCGGCATAGTCCTGCTTCGGCGGCATCACATTGGGCGCCTTGATCATCGCGCCGGCCGCCAGCTTCGTGCCCTTGCCGTTGAGCGCGATCAGCGTCGCCGGGGTGGTGTGGTAGCGCTCGGCGAGCTTCTCGATGACGTCGGCATAGCCCAGCGCCTTCAGCTTCGCCTGATCGGATTCCTTGGCCGGAATCTTGCCGACGAACGGGCCGGCGAGGATTTGCGGGGTCAGCTTGACGTCGATGACGGTCGGCATCTCGCGATAGGGATCGAAACTCTTGAGGGTCGCATCATCGAGTTCGCCGGTGACCTTGAGCCCCTTCGCCTCCTGATAGCCCTTGAGCGCCTTGGCCAGCGACATGCCCTTATGCCCGTCGATCACCCCGGGCCCAAAGCCCAGCCGGTCGAGCAGCACCTGCGCGCCGAGCACCGCCTGGTCGATCCCGGGCTTCGCCGGGGGCGCCGCCATCGTCGCGCCTGCCAGGGATCCTGCCAGGATCATCGCGCTCACAGCTACTCGCACATCACTCTCCTCGTTTCATAACGAGGGCAGAACGTCCGGACCCCGATTTCTATCCTCGGGTGATTTCGATCAGCGCCGATCCTTGGTGGCGGAGAAGCGGATCGTCGGGAAACGGCCGACGATATAGTTCAGCTCCCACGCGTCCTTGGCCATGAACACCGGCTGGCCGTCGCGGTCCTCGGCCATCGCCGAGCGATGGAGTCCCTTGAACTCCTCGATGGTCTTGTCGTCCTCCGCCGAAATCCAGCGCGCGGTGTCCCAGGGCGAGGCTTCGAAGCTGGCATCGACCTTATACTCGGCCTGGAGCCGGCTGATCAGCACGTCGAGCTGGAGCTGACCGACCACGCCGACGATCCACTGCGAGCCGATCGACGGATGGAAGACCTGCATGATCCCCTCCTCGGCCATGTCGTTGAGCGCGTTGCGCAGCTGCTTGGTCTTGGTAGGGTCGCCGAGCTTGACCCGGCGCAGGATTTCGGGCGCGAAATTGGGCAGGCCGGTGAAGCGGATCATCTCGCCCTCGGTCAGCGTGTCGCCGACCCTGAGCGTGCCATGATTGGGGATGCCGATGATGTCGCCGGGAAAGGCTTCCTCGGCGAGTTCGCGATTCTGCGCGAAGAACAGGATCGGGCTGTGGATCGCGATCGACTTGCCGGTGCCGACCTGGTTGAGCTTCATGCCGCGGCGGAACTTGCCCGAGCACAGCCGCATGAACGCGACCCGGTCGCGGTGCTGCGGGTTCATGTTCGCCTGCACCTTGAAGATGAAGCCGGCGACGTTGGGCTCGCTGGGGTCGACCGCGCGCGGATCGCCCGGCTGCGGGCGCGGCGACGGCGCGAATTCCGCCAGCGCATCGATCAGCTGCTCGACCCCGAAATCCTTGAGCGCCGACCCGAAATAGACCGGGGTGAGATCGCCGTTGAGATAGGCGGTCTCGTCGAACGCCGGATAGCCGACCTGCGCCAGCTCGGCCTCCTCGCGGAACTGGGCCAGCCCCTGTTCGGACAGCAGGTCGTTCAGCTGCGAGTCGCCCATGCCGGCGACCGAGGTGGCGTCGCCCTCATAGGCGTTGCTGTCGCCACCGGGCCGGTAGAGCCGGTCGCGGGCGAGATCGTAGATCCCCTCGAACTGGCCGCCCATGCCGACCGGCCAGCTCATCGGGGTGACGTCGAGCGCCAGCGCATCGGCGATCTCGTCCATCAGCTGAAAAGGTTCGCGGCCCTCGCGGTCAACCTTGTTGACGAAGGTGATGATCGGCACCGAGCGCAGCCGGCACACCTCGAACAGCTTGCGGGTCTGCGGCTCGATGCCCTTGGCGGCATCGATCACCATCACCGCCGAGTCGACCGCGGTCAGCGTGCGATAGGTGTCCTCCGAGAAATCCTCGTGGCCCGGGGTGTCGAGCAGGTTGAAGGTGATGCCGTCGCGTTCGAAGGTCATCACCGACGAGGTGACCGAGATGCCGCGCTGCTGCTCGATCTTCATCCAGTCCGACCGCGCGCGCCGGTTCTGCCCGCGCGCCTTGACCTCGCCGGCGAGATGGATCGCGCCGCCGAAATAGAGCAGCTTCTCGGTCAGCGTGGTCTTGCCGGCATCGGGATGCGAGATGATCGCGAAGGTGCGGCGGTCGGGGCGGTTCTGCTTGCTCATGATAGGGGCGGCCGATAGCAGCGTTGGCGTCCTTCTATAAGCCCCTCCCTTTCAAGGGAGGGGTTGGGGTGGGTGCGAGCGACAAGGTCGCGAGCTCCCGCAGCCGCCCCGCAAAGCTACGACGGAGGCATCGAGCCTCCGTCTCCGCCACCCACCCCCTGCCCCTCCCTTGAAAGGGAGGGGGGAGATTCGTCGATGCCCACCCACGACATCATCATCATCGGCGCCGGCGCGGCGGGCATGATGTGCGCGCTGACCGCGGGGCAGCGCGGGCGGCGGGTGTTGCTGCTCGACCATCTCGACCGCGCCGGCGCGAAGATACTGATCTCGGGCGGCGGGCGCTGCAACTTCACCAATGTGAATGGCGGCATGGCCGACCGCTATATCTCGGCCAATCCGCATTTCGCCAAATCGGCGCTCGGCCGCTTCAGCCCGGCCGACTTCATCGCGCTGGTCGACGCGCATGGCATCGCCTGGCACGAGAAGACCCTCGGCCAGCTGTTCTGCGACGGGTCGGCCAAGCAGATCGTCGCGATGCTCGAGGACGAATGCACCAAGGGCGGGGTCGAGACCCGGCTGCTCACCCGGATCGCCGGGGTGGCGAAACCCGACGATCTTTTCCATATCGAGACTCCCGGCGGCACCTTCACCGCGCCGTCGCTGGTGATCGCGACCGGCGGGCCGTCGATCCCGAAAATGGGCGCGACCGGCTTCGCTTATGACGTCGCCCGCCAGTTCGGGCTCAAGGTGGTCGAGCCCCGCCCGGCGCTCGTCCCGCTGACGCTCGGCACCGACGACCGGATGTTCGAGAGTCTGTCGGGGGTCTCGCTCGACGTGATCGCGACCAGCGGCAAGACCGCGTTCCGCGAGGCGGCCTTGTTTACCCATCGCGGCCTGTCGGGCCCGGCGATCCTCCAGATCAGCAGCTATTGGCGCCATGGCGGCGCGATCGCTCTCGACCTGCTGCCCGATCGCAACGCAGCCGAACTGCTCCTCCAGGCGAAGCGCGAACGGCCACGTGCGGAATTCCGCACATATTTGCGTTTTTTGTTCGCCGACCGGCTGGCCGATGCGCTGACCGACCGGCTTGGACTGACGGGCCTATTGGCCGCCCAGAAGGACCAGGCGCTGGATCAAGCCGGTCGGCGGCTCAACGGCTGGAGCTTCACTCCCAATGGTTCGGAAGGCTTCGCCAAGGCCGAGGTGACGATTGGCGGGGTGTCGACCGACGGGCTCGACCAGCGCAGCCTGGCCGCGAAGAAGGTGCCGGGGCTGCATTTCGTCGGCGAGGCGGTCGACGTCACCGGCTGGCTCGGCGGCTATAATTTTCAGTGGGCGTGGGCGAGCGGCCGCGCGGCGGGCGAAGCCGCCTGAGGACGGCGCAGCCGGCCGCCGCTCAGCAGGTCGGCCGTCTCGGGGGACACCAGCTGGATCGCCTTGGCCAGCCCGATCGCGAAGAGCATCGCCAGCGCCGGCTGCAGCAGGAAGAAGAGCGGCCAGAGCGGCTGCCCCATCGCCCCGGTCAGATGGTCGCCGATCGCCGGCGCCAACAGCCACATGAACAGCAGGTGCGAGCAGAACAGGAAGAAGGCGAAGGGTTCGAGCCGGCCGAAGCGCCGGCCGAGCACGGTCCCGGCCAGCGCGATCGCCGCGCGCCACGCGACCAGCGCCGCCGCGCCGCGGGTCGCCAGATCGACCAGCGCGACGAAATGCACTTCGTAAGCGCCGGCCTCACCCGCACGGACCGAGAGCAAGATCTTGAACGGCACGATCAGCGCGAACGGCAGCACCGCCTGCCACAGCGGGATCGTCGCCAGCCGCTCGGCCCAGCCCTGGCGGCGGGCGACGATGCCGAGGGTGAAGAACATCAGGATCGACGGCCGCAGCAGGATCGGCAGCTGCCAGTTGCCGACCACCCAGACCGCGACCACAGCGACGAGCAGCACGAGCCAGCGCGTATCGGCCTTCACCAGCAGCGGCGCCGCGAGCATGCACAGGAACAGGTCGCGCATGAACGCCATCTGGACGTTGATGTCGCCGGCGCGGGTGAGGTTGAGGATATTGTCGGCGAGCCACAGCCCGTCGCCGAGCAAAGGCGCCACCACCCAGTGGAGCGCACCCGCACCGACCACCAGCACGATCGCGATGATGTTCCACACGACCATCGGCGCGAGGATCGCCCGCGCCTTGCCGCGCACGAATTCGCCATAGCCGCGCCGGCCGACCGATCGGGCGACCAGCCAGCCCGAGACGATGCTGAGCAGCGGCACCGCGCTGCGTCCGAACAGCTCGACCAGCGACCAGCGCAATATGTCTTGGCCCGAGCCCGCCTGCATCGCCATCCGGTCGCCGCCGAGGCCGGTCCAGGCATGGACATAGACGATACCGAGGATGCAGATCAGCCGGGCGAGGCCGATCGCCGCCGACACCGGCGGACCGCCCGCGACTCGCGCGGCGGCATTGTGCAGCGGGCTGGCGGAGGAGATCGCATCCATCCGCATCACCCTAGTTTCCGCAGCTGAACGCCGGCTGTCTTCGTGACGGCCGAGCAACGGTTCGCCGCCAAACGGGCACGGCCAAACCCGCGCTGGCTTTTTCGGCGTCCCGCGCCTATATGGACCGGGAACGCGCCAGCGCGCCGATGCGCCGCCGCCCCCATATTATCGGATACCAGATGCCCTTTTCTTCCCTGCCGCGGCCCGTCGCCGAGGCAATCGCCGCCCGTGGCTATACCGCCCCGACCCCCGTCCAGGCGCAGGTCATCACCGAGGAGGCCCGCGGGCGCGATCTGCTGGTGTCCGCGCAGACCGGATCGGGCAAGACCGTGGCGTACGGCCTCGCGATCGCCGAGACCCTGCTCGGCGAGTCCGAGACGCTGCCCCGGCCGGGCGAGCCGCTCGCGCTGATCATCGCCCCGACCCGCGAGCTCGCGCTCCAGGTCGAACGCGAGCTGCAATGGCTCTACGCCAAGCTCGGCGCACGGGTGACGAGCTGCGTCGGCGGCATGAATGTCCGCGTCGAACAACGTGCGCTGGCGCATGGCTGTCATATCGTCGTCGGCACTCCGGGACGCCTAAAGGATCATCTGGAACGCGGGAACCTGCAGCCGGGCTCCCTGCGCGCGGTGATTCTCGACGAAGCGGACGAAATGCTCGACCTGGGGTTCCGCGAGGATCTCGAGGAAATCCTCGACATGACCCCGCCCGAGCGCCGCACTTTGCTGTTCTCGGCGACGATGCCCAAGCCGATCGCGCTGCTCGCCAAGCGCTACCAGCGCGACGCGCTGCGCATCCAGACCGCCAATGACCGCGAGAGCCATGCCGATATCGATTATCGCGCGATGGCGGTCGCCCCGGCCGACATCCAGCATGCGGTCGTCAACGTCCTGCGCTTTCACGAAGCCAAGGGCGCGATGGTGTTCTGCGCGACCCGCGAGAATGTCCGCCGGCTGTCGGCGACGCTGACCGAGCGCGGCTTTTCGGCGGTGACGCTGTCGGGCGAGCTCAGCCAGAACGAACGCAACCATGCGCTCCAAGCGCTGCGCGATCGCCGCGCCCGGGTCTGCGTCGCGACCGACGTCGCCGCGCGCGGCATCGATCTACCGGGCCTCGAACTGGTGATCCATGCCGAGCTGCCGATCGATCCCGAGACGCTGCAGCACCGGTCGGGCCGCACCGGCCGCGCGGGCAAGAAGGGCACCTGCGTGCTCGTCGTCCCCTATCCGCGCCGCCGCCATGCCGACCGCCTGCTGCGCGCCGCCAATGTCAACGCGACCTGGGAGGGCGTGCCCACCCCCGACGCGATCTATGCCCGCGACCAGGAGCGGCTGATCGAGAATCTGTCGGTCGGCGAAGTCGCCGAGGAGGATCTCGAGGTCGCCCGCAAGCTGCTCGAGACGCGCAGCGCCGAGGAGATCGCCGCGGCGTTCGTCCGCTCGCAGCGCCAGGCTCTGCCCGCCCCCGAGGACCTGATCGACGCCGGCCCGATGCGCCGCGACGATCGCGACCAGGGCCGCGATGCCGGTGGCCGCGATCGCGACCAGGGTCCGCGCGACCAGGCGCCGCGCCCGGGCTTCGAGGACACCGTCTGGTTCCGCATGGACATCGGCCGCAACGACAATGCCGACCCGCGCTGGCTGCTGCCTCTGGTCTGCCGCCGCGGCCACATCACCAAGCGCGAGATCGGCGCGATCCGCATCTTCCCGACCGAGACCCGCTTCGAGATTCCGCGCGAGATGGCCGCGAAGTTCGCCGAGGCGGTCAAGAAATCGGCTGGCGAGGATGACGGCGTCAATATCGAGCCCGCCGACGGCGCCCCGCCGGTCGCGACCCTGCGCCCGCGCAAGAGCAACTACCGTGCGGCCAATGCCGGCGCGCCCCGTGGCGACGGTCCCCCGCGCGGCTTCGCACCCCGCGGCGACGGCCCGCGTGGCGGTGCGCCCAAGCGTTATGCGCCCAAGCCGTTCGGCAAGGGCCCGCGCTAAGGCCTGAACGATGCCGTTTGAGATCCTCGTCGACGCCGATGCCTGTCCGGTGAAGGACGAGGTTTATCGGGTCGCCGAGCGGCATCAGGTGCCGGTCGCGATCGTCTCGAACGGCGGCATAAGGGTGCCCCAGCACCCGTTGTTCCGCCGGATCACCGTCGGCACCGGCTTCGATGCCGCCGACGACTGGATCGCCGACAACACCACGCCGGCGTCGATCGTGATCACCGCCGACATCCTGCTCGCCGAACGCTGCGTGAAGGCCGGCGCGACGGTGATCGCGCATAATGGCCGCCCGTTCACCGCCCAGTCGATCGGCCAGGCGGTCGCGACCCGCGCGCTGATGGCCGACCTGCGCGCGATGGGCGACGTCTCGGGCGGCCCGGCGCCGTTCGCCAAGACCGACCGGTCGCGCTTCCTGCAGGCGCTGGACGAGGCGGTGGTGCGGGGGAAGCGGACGGCGCGGTAAAACCCGTACCGTCGCCCCGGCGGAGGCCGGGGCCGCCCAAGATTCGCGCCAAGATCGACCCGGTCAGCGCGCCATTTTATCAGCAGTGGCGCAAGCGCAGGGCCGATTGCCGTGCGCGGCAACGTAGCGACCTGCTTGGGCGGCCCCGGCCTCCGCCGGGGCGACGGCCCTGTCAGGCCGCTTCTTCGAGCGCCTCGTTCGCTTCGAGCCACTCGGCCTCGACGATCTCGAGTTCGCGCTCGACCTCGCCGCGCAGGCGCATCAGCTCGCCGGCCGAGCGCTTGGCATCGGCGGGCGCGGCGCTCGACGGATCGAACAGCGCCCGGTCGATTTCGGAACGGCGCGCGGTCAGGGTGGCGATCTTCTGCTCCATCGCCTTGACGGTCTTGCGCAGCTCGGTCGCCTTTTCGCGCGCTGCGGCGGCGGCCTTCTTGTCCTTCTTCGATCCCTTGGCGCCTTCGCTGCCCTTGGGCTGATTCTTGCCGAGGATGAAGTCGGTATAGTCTTCGAGGCTGCCGTTGAATTCCTGGGCGACGCCGTTGTCGACCAGCACCAGCCGGTCGGCGGTGAGTTCGATCATGTGGCGGTCATGGCTGACGATCACCACCGCGCCCTCATAGGCGTTGAGCGCCTGGACCAGCGCCTCGCGCGCATCGACGTCGAGATGGTTGGTCGGTTCGTCGAGGATCAGCATGTGCGGCGCGTCGCGGGTGATCAGCGCCAGCGCGAGCCGCGCACGCTCGCCGCCCGACAGCTTGCCGACCTTGGTGGTCGCCTTGGCGCCCGAAAAGCCGAAACGGCCGAGCTGGCCACGCACCGCGGTCGGCGCCATGCCCTTCATCAGCCGGGTCATATGTTCGAGCGGGGTATCCTCGCCGTCGAGTTCCTCGACCTGATACTGGGTGAAATAGCCGACCCGCATCTTGCCCGAGACGCTGATCGAGCCTTCCATCGGCGCGAGCTGGGCGGCGAGCAGGCGGGCGAGCGTGGTCTTGCCGTTGCCGTTGCGGCCGAGCAGCGCGACCCGGTCGTCGGGATCGAGCCGCAGGTTGAGCCGCTGGAGGATCGGCTTGCCCTCGGTATAGCCGACGCTCGCCATGTCGAGCGTGACCAGCGGCGGCCGCAACTCGTCGGGGCTCGGAAAAGCGAAGGACAGGGTCGGATCGTCGGCCATCGCCGCGATCGGCTGCATCTTCTGCAGCATCTTCTGGCGCGACTGCGCCTGTTTGGCGGTCGAGGCGCGCGCGCTGTTGCGGGCGATATAGTCCTGCAGCTTGGCGCGCTGCGCGTCCTGCGACGCCTTGGCGGCGGCGAGCTGGGCGGCGCGTTCGGCGCGCTGGCGCTCGAAGCTGTCATAGCCGCCGGTGTAGAGGGTGGTCTTGCCGCCTTCGAGGTGGAGGATATTGTCGACGACATTGTTGAGCAGGTCGCGCTCATGGCTGATGACCACCATCATCGCCGGATAGGACTTCAGGAAATTCTCGAGCCACAGGGTCGCTTCGAGATCGAGATGGTTCGACGGCTCGTCGAGCAGCAGCAGATCGGGTTCGGAGAACAGCAGCGAGGCGAGCGCGACGCGCATCTTCCAGCCGCCCGAATAGCTGTCGAGCGGACGGCCCTGCATCTCCTCGTCGAAGCCGAGGCCGACGAGGATGCCGGCGGCGCGCGCGGGGGCGGTATAGGCGTCGATCGCGATCAGCCGCTCATAGACCTCGCCGAGCCGGTCGTGATCCTGGCATTCCTCGCTCTCGATGAGCAGCGCGGCGCGTTCGGTGTCGGCGGCGAGCACCGCCTCGATCGGGGTGGTGGTGCCGCTCGGCGCTTCCTGGGCGATATAGCCGATGCGGGTGCCGCGCGGCATGTCGATATCGCCGTCGTCGGGATCGATCGATCCGATCATCGCCTTCATCAGGGTCGACTTGCCGGCGCCGTTGCGGCCGATCAGCCCGACCCGCGATTTGGGCGGAAGCGCCGCCGAGGCGCGGTCGAGGATCGTGCGCCCGCCCAGGCGGATCGTGACGTTCGAGAAATTGAGCATGCGCGCGCCGATAGCAGCAGTTGCGGGATTCGGCCAGTGCTGCACTGCAAAACACACCGCGTTTCGAGCGAGGTCCCTTGAAGCCGGAACGGGCCTGAACCAATGTCGCGCCGAATCGCGATAAAGAGAGGCCATCCATGTCCGACATCTACCCCGTCCCCGCCATCTGGGCCGAGCGCGCGAAGGTGGATGCCGCGGACTATGAGGCGCTCTACGCGCGATCGACCGGGCCCGACGCGCACGCCTTCTGGATCGAACAGGCCGAACGGCTCGACTGGATCGCCAAGCCTACCCGCAGCGACGAAAGCTCGTTCGCCGAGCAGGATTTCGCGGTGAAATGGTTCGCCGACGGCGTGCTCAACGTCTCGGCCAACTGCATCGACCGGCATCTGCCGACGCGCGCCGACGATGTCGCGATCCTGTGGGAGCCCGACCTGCCCGACGAGGCGCCGCGCAGCTTCACCTATGCCCAGCTCCACGCGGAGGTCTGCCGCTTCGCCAATGTGCTCAAGGGCCGGGGCGTCCGGAAGGGCGACCGCGTCACCATCTATCTGCCGATGATCCCCGAGGCGGCGTTCGCGCTGCTCGCCTGCGCGCGGATCGGCGCGATCCATTCGGTGGTGTTCGGCGGCTTCTCGCCCGAGGCGCTCGCCGGCCGGATCGAGGATTGCGATTCGACAGTGGTGATCACCGCCGACGAGGGCCGGCGCGGCGGCAAGAAGGTGCCGCTCAAGGTCAATGTCGATGCCGCGGCGAAGCATTGCCCGAGCCTCGCCTCGGTGATCGTGATCCGCGCGACCGGCGGCGACGTCGCGATGACCGCGGACCGCGACCATTGGTATGATGAGCTGGCCGCGGAGGTCTCGGCCGACTGCCCGCCCGAGCCGATGAACGCCGAGGATCCGCTGTTCATCCTCTACACCAGCGGATCGACCGGCAAGCCCAAGGGGGTGCTCCACACCACCGGCGGCTATCTGCTGTGGGCGGCGCTGACCCACGACATCGTGTTCGATTACCGGCCGGGCGAGGTCTATTGGTGCGCCGCCGATATCGGCTGGGTCACCGGGCACAGCTATATCGTCTACGGCCCGCTCGCCAACGGCGCGGCGACGCTGATGTACGAGGGCGTGCCCAACTGGCCCGACGCCAGCCGGATCTGGCAGGTGGTCGACCGCCACAAGGTCGAGATCATCTTCACCGCGCCGACCGCGCTGCGCGCGCTGATGAAGGATGGCGACGATTTCGTCGCGAAGACCTCACGATCGTCGCTGCGCCTGCTCGGCACGGTCGGCGAGCCGATCAACCCCGAGGCGTGGCGCTGGTATCATGAGGTGGTCGGCGAAGGCCGTTGCCCGATCGTCGACACCTGGTGGCAGACCGAAACCGGCGCCGCGCTGATCGCGCCGCTGCCGGGCGCGACCCCGCTCAAGCCCGGCAGCGCGACCAAGCCGCTGTTCGGGGTGGTGCCCGAGTTGGTCGACGCCGAGGGCCGGATTCTCGAAGGCGCCGCCGAAGGCAATCTGCTGATCGCGCGCGCCTGGCCGGGGCTGATGCGGACCGTGTGGGGCGATCATGACCGCTTCTTCCAGACCTATTTCGCGGCCTATCCGGGCAAATATTTCACCGGCGACGGATGCCGCCGCGACGAGGACGGCTATTACTGGATCACCGGCCGGGTCGACGACGTGATCAACGTATCGGGCCACCGCATGGGCACCGCCGAGGTCGAGAGCGCGCTGGTGCTCCACCCCAAGGTCGCCGAGGCGGCGGTGGTCGGCTTCCCGCACGACATCAAGGGCCAGGGCATCTATGCCTATGTCACCCTCAACGCCAATTGCGGCGAGGCGAGCGAGGCGCTGCGCAAGGAACTGGTCGCCTGGGTCCGCACCGAGATCGGCCCGATCGCCGCCCCCGACGCGATCCAGTTCGCGCCGGGCTTGCCCAAGACCCGCTCGGGCAAGATCATGCGTCGCATCCTGCGCAAGATCGCCGAGGGCGACATATCGTCGCTGGGCGACACCTCGACCCTCGCCGATCCGGCGGTGGTCGACGACCTCGTTGCCCATAGGGTCCATTGACGGAACCGATTGCATAGATAGCCTGTTCCGGGTCGCGAACGTTCAACAGGCCGCGATCATAGAGGAGGCTGGCGATGACCGAACAGGTGCTGCACTATAACCGGGTCGCGCGCTGGCTGCATTGGACGATCGCGGCGCTGATCATCGCCAACCTCGTGCTCGGCATCTTCCATGACGGGCTAGGCAAGGCGTTTCCGGCGATGCCGATCCACAAGTCGATCGGCCTGCTGGTGCTGCTGCTCAGCCTGATCCGCCTCGGCTGGCGCCTCACCCACCCCGCCCCGCCGTTGCCCGCGTCGATGATGCGGATGGAGGTCGGGCTGGCACATGGCCTGCACTGGCTGCTCTACGCGCTGATGATCTTCATGCCGCTGTCGGGGTGGATCTTCAGTTCGGCCGGCAAATATCCGCTCGGCTTCTTCGGCCTGTTCGAGGTCCCGAAATTCGCGCTGACCAAAGCCGACCCGATCGTCGGCCTCGCCCATCAGGGGCATGTGGTGCTGGGTTATGCGATGGCGGCGTTGGTCGTGGGGCATATCGCGGCGGCGTTGCGGCATCATTTTTTGGTGAAGGATGGGGTGTTGCGGCGGATGTGGCCGGCGGGGTGAATTTGGCTAGGCCTACGACTGCCTTTGGGAACAATGCCGTCGTTCCAGACCGAGCTTTCGAACGGCGGTTTCTATCAGTAGCCGCCATCCAGCCTTTGCTAGACCGGCATCGCTGGACGACGGAAGTTGGGCCGTTAGTCGACTGACGGCGTTTGGGTTTCCCACGCAAGACAGCGGACGTCGGACGAACCCAGCGGTCGCGCCACACCTGATCCAATAGCGCTTGAGAAGGGAGAGAATATCCGCCAAGTGACGTACTGGCGCGGAGGGGGAAATAGCGCACGATGGCATTCAACGAAGATCGCCAGATCCTAAATTTAACGGACAGCGAGCTTGAAGATCTGATCAAGAAGTGGCTCGCGAAGCTCGCGGACAGCTACGTCGGATTTGAGCGTCCAACCGCGTCGGCGGACATGGGTCGCGATGCCGTCGGCTTTCTCTCGGCTCGCCGGTATGATGACGGCTGGCAAAACTATCAATGCAAGCATCTTAAGGCGCCTTTGGGCAAGGCCGAGTTCGTCACTGAACTCGGCAAGATCTTCTATTACGCGGACCAAGGCGAATTCACGCTGCCCACCAAATACATTTTTGTCTGCCCCAATTCCGCGGTCCGGGACGTCAAGAGGGTGATCGACCGACCGTCGCTCATCGCGGACTTTCTGATCAACTGTTGGGACGCCTATTGCCTCAACGGCATATCGACGACGCCATGTCCGCTCACCCCGACGCTCACAATGGCGATCCGCGCGTATGCGTTCGAGAATGTCGAACTCTGGAAGGCAAGCGAGCTGGTGGAGAGGCCGCAGATGCGGGCCGTTTTGCACGAGCATCTCGACATCGATCCGGGCGAAGCCCCGCGGGTGCGGGTCGCTGACGTGCCGGAGGATGTTGCTGACGAAGAGGCCGCATATGTCACCCAGCTTGTGGCAGTGTTCGCCGCGGCCAGCGGCACGGCTTTTGCCACCTATGCGGAGGTCGTTGCGAACGCGACCTACGGCCCTCAGATCGTCAATGCCCGTCGACGGTTCCTCGAGCGTCAGGCGTTTCGACGCCATTTTCGCGACAACCTGCCGGCCAGCCAGATCGACAATGTCGACGAGGACGTGCACGAGACCGTAATCGATCGGTACCACACGCTGGGCACGGCTCCACTTTACGAGAGGCTTACGCAGATCATGGAGGTCGCCTCCACCGCGCAGGTTACAGGCGCGCTTGGGCGGCACAATCGCGTTACCCCCAGCGTCAAACAGGGCGCATGCCACCATTTCGCAAATGTCGGACGCCTGCCGTGGGCCTGACCCTGCCCATTGCCCAGCCGCAACTCTTCAACACGCCGCTCGAAGCCGGCGTGCGGGCCCTGCTCATTCTCGACGCCTTCGCGCCCCAAGCCTTTGACCTCGCTACAATGTCGCTACTTGATTATTACATCGTCCATACCGGCGACGCTGGCGGTCCACCCAGTCTTCACCCCGAGATCAACGCCCGTGCCGGCGAGTATTTCGTGCGCCGCCACCTGGTCGAAGAGGGCCTGCTGCTGATGGCCCGCGCATCGCTCGTCGAACAGGTGTTTACGGGCAGCGGCATCGCGTTCCGGACGCACGAAGCGGTAACTGCGATGATCGATCTGTTCGGTAGCGCATATAATCGCCGCCTCGCCGAAGCGGCTCGATGGCTGGCTGGGGAAGCCACCTCCCAAGGTGTCGATGCCTTCATCCAAGGTCTGAAGGAAGGCTTGGAGCGCTGGTCTCACGAGATCGTCGGCACGGCCGCTGACAATGTCTAATCGGCGCAGGATCATCGTCGACCAGCTGATGTTCACCGGACCCGAGCGGCCCCCGGTTTCGGTTCAATTCAACTCGGGCGTGAACATCATCTGGGGTGCTTCGAACACGGGCAAATCGTTCGTGCGTAAGTCGATTGACTACCTTCTTGGCGGAGAGCTTCCGACCCTGCCCCCCGAAGGCAAGGGCATGGATAACTATCTCCTGTGGCTGACTCTCCCCGACAATCAGAAAGTCACCTTGCGCTCATCCGCATTGGGCGGCGACATCTACAAGGCCGAAGGGCATCTCCAAAGCGTCGATGAGGGCTCGCCCGGATATGAGGTGTTTTCGCGAAAGCACGTCAGCTCGCCCAACGTTTCGCGCTTTCTGCTCTCGAGCGTCGGCTATCGTGAAGCGCAGTTGTTGAAGAACGAACGGGCGGAAAAGGCGCCGTTCTCGTTGCGTGTCGTCATGCGCTACCTCCTCATCGACGAAACGAGGATGATCGACGAAAAGAGCTTGCTGCTCGCGCACAACACCACGGTCACTTCGGAAGACAAGGGGCTGCTCAAGTTCCTCCTAACCGGCGTAGATGGCTCATCGATCGCGCAGGTGCGATCCGGCGATCAGCTCAAGGCTGCAAAGGAGGGGCAAATCGAGCTCCTCTCTCAGATGGCTGAGCAATTGCGAAAGTTGATTGACGAAACCGTCGAAACTTCTTCGGTTATTGCAGATCTGGCGACCGCCGAGCGAGAAAGGGCGGAGCTTCTCGACATAGTGGAAGGGCGCCAGAACAGTCTAGATGCGTTAGCGCTCAAGGAGCGTGGTCTTTCTGATGACATTCAAAGCTACCAAGCGCGGACCGCGGAGCTGAAGGCCCTAAAGGTGCGGTTCGATGAACTTGCGCGCGTCTACTCGTCCGATATCGATCGCCTCGAAGGCCTGGAGGAGGGCGGCTTTCTCCTGCAGCGCTTCGCCACGATCAATTGCCCCCTATGCGGAGCCTCTCCCAACCACCAAAAACATGACCATGGCCTTGGCGGCATCGAGGAGCAACGGCACGCTGTAGAGCTGGAAATGGAGAAAATCCGAGCTGAAGCCCGAGATCTTGCTGCGGCGCTCGCCGACGCCGACGCTGAAATCCTTGAGGTCGAGCGGCTCATCGTCGTGGCAGTTGGGAGTCTAAGCGAAGCGCACCTTGCCCGCGTCGAGGCTGCGCAGAGTGAAATATCGGCGCGATCCATCTTCCTCAGCGCAAGCGCTCGATGTGAGAAGCTCGAGTCCGACCTCGACAACCGGCGCCGAGTTGCCGAGCTTGAGACGCGGATCGCGCGTATCAAGGCCACGGCCGTGCAGTCGCGACAACGCGCCGATGGCATCGATGTAAATCTCGATCTCTCGAACAGCGAAGCGCACGAGCTGTCGACCGTGGTGAAGCAGGTCTTGAAGGCGTGGAATTACCCCGGTGCCGACGCGGTACATTTCGAGAAGAGCGACCAGGACATCATCGTCGATGGGAAACGCCGACGCGACAATGGCGCCGGGGTTCGAGCGCTTCTGCATGCCGCCTTCAAGGTCGGCGTGTTCGTCTATTGCATCGAGAAAGGCCGGCCTCATCCGGGCTTCGTCATCCTGGATTCGCCGCTTTTTGCTTATCGCCCCGCAGAAGAGGAGCGTTTCGAGGGTCTCGCCGCCGACGAGTTGGAATTGCGCAAAGCCGATGTGGCAACGCACTTTTACCGGTATCTGCAGGGTATGGCCGACCACGCCCAGTTCATCGTGATCGAGAATCACAAGTCCGATCAGGACGTCGTTACACCCTATGTGAACTATCAGTTCACGAAGAACCCGAGCATCGGCCGCGCTGGCCTGTTCGTCTGACGTCGTGTTGCGGGGCGGGCATCCCCGGGTCGCACCTAAATCGCAGCAAGCGTCCAAAAGTCGGTCGTGAAGCGAGGGTCGATATAGGCATAGGGCAGATAGTAATAGCCGCCGTCACCGCACGGCTGCCCGTTCGAATGCTGCAAACCCCACGAGTTTCGCATGATGAGAAGCTGTGATCCGTTATCGTACCCGACAAGCAGCGCGGCGTGCCTCTTTGCAGGATCATTGGGGTTGGGGACTGGCACCACGCCATGGTGCGAGTCGCCCAGATAGAATGACATCTGAATGTTGATGCCGAACGCCACCGGTCGGCCCCCGGCGATTTGCGCGCGGATGGCATCCAGCCCGTTCACTTGCACCGGCGCCGCGAAGCGATGCTGTGCGGCATCGGCGACCGCTTGGCCCGACGGCTGCCGGAGCACATTTGCCTGAGCGTAATTCCAGTAACCTTCTCGACAGCAGCCATGCTGGTACGCGCCAAGCATGGTCGCAGCGATCGAAGTCCCCTGATCGACGGCCGTGGAGTGATCGATGACCCGCGCATTCCAGTACAGGAACAGGCGCGAGGCATCGTTCGGGTTGATGCCCTTTTGCATCCACAGATACTGAACCAGCGCACCGACCGCGTTGCCGCAGCACGTCGCGCTGTCGAGTTGATCGTAGATCGGCGGCATCGCACCGCGCAGGTCTACCGAGTTCTGCAGCGTGAATGGTACTGCAAAGTTGCGATCCTGGAGCTTCGCGACGCGGGCGAGCAGCCGTTTCGACGGCGGTCGCCATCCCGACCGCCACTCCTGATCGAAGGATGGCGCTGTCTGGTCCGCCTCGTTCGTCATTCCTTCGGGCAAGACGCAGCCCCTTGTTCGATCAGGGCCGCGCAAGCCCGTGCCTTGCGAAGCGCCTCGGCCGTGTTGAGCTTGTCGAGCGCGACCTTATCCGACGCCAGGCTCGCGCCCTGGATCGTCGAAACGGTCGACTTGATGTCGGGTGCAGCCCCGGCGAGCGCGTTTGCGACATTCGCGGCGCGCGCGTCGGAGTTCCAGGTGAACTCCGTCGTACGCCCGAACTTGTCGAACTTGAGCGCGATCGTGCGGTTCTCTCCAAAGCCCACCGACAGGCAGAGCTTCGCCGGCCCCTTGAGCTGCGCTGCGACGAGCGAGAATGTCAGCGCATCGGGTTTCAGGTTCTTCTTATCGAACATCGGCCCATTGGGCTTCAGCGCGACACTCAGCGGGGTCGCTTGGGGAACGTACATCCAGACGCTGCAGTCATTGAGATTGGCGTCCGCCTTGTCGGGCGCGCGCGTAACTGCAGGCGCCGTGGCCACTTCGGTGAGGTTCGCGAACACCGCGAACGGTGCTGTCTTGTCGGCAATTCCGGGAACCGTCGGGGGCGCCGGGGGTGGCCCGACCCAAGCCGTTTCGAACAAGTCTTCGAACGCCTTGAAGTCGAAGTTCAGCGCGACATCCTGATTCAGGTTGGCTCGGTCGATCGTCACGTCCGCCGTCACCTCACGATGCAGGCTAGACCGCAAAGCGACCAGATTGGGCAGAGTCTTCTGGATCTTGTCTTCGACTGCCGCAGGGTCCGCCGCCGACGCCATCGAAGCACGCAGCGCCGTGATTTGCGCATCCAAGGCATCAGCCGCAATCAAGTTAGCTCTCGCCTTGCTGTTGCAAAGGAGGACGGGCGTGTAGTCGCCGTTCGCCGCAAACGCCGCGGCAGTGGCCGCGATCTTGATCACGTCGCCGAGGATGACCGACGTTTGATCGGTCGCAGCCGAATTGACCGACGTTATCACGCCATTGTCGTCAGTGCCGACCGTGATCGCGCGCTTGATCGACCCAGAGGCCAGATCGTTGCCTTCCAACCGGTATAGCGTGTCGCCGCTGGCAGCGACGGTGTCGAGCTTCAGCGCCGCCTTCGTCTGCGCGCCTGCCGGATCGCAGACGGTGACATCGACCGTGAGCGTTACCCTCGCCGTTGTTTTCGGCAGTCGATAATTGATCGATGCGGCCTCGAACGGCCGCGTCGTTGTGCAGGCGCCCAGCGCCAGTAGAGACAATGCCGCAAACAATAGTTTCATGTGCTCGTCCCCCGATTGGCCCTTCGCCATGCGGCTGTCTGGCAAACTAATCTCGATGATTTCAGACTGAACTCGTCGATATCCACCCCAGGATCGTCGATTTTGCCAGTTGCGACTCGTGACGCACCGAACTACTCGTTCGTGAGGATAGCTTGGATTTCACGTGACGCGAATAGAGAGGAAGCACCAAAGCGGATGGATTTTATATTTCTCGGAAATCAAACGTGTCGCCTATTTGCTCCCCCGCTGACTTCTTGGGAAACCGGACAAATCCGCGGCTGCGATCATATCTTTGCCCAATGTCGAAAATTATGACCAAGGCATCTGCGCCGACCTGTCTCATCTGCCAGAAAGAGCCGGCAATCCGGGCGCATCTTTTGCCCGAGTGTTTCGTCCGTGAGATCTTTCACGAGTCGAAGGCCGACGAAAAGCACGTGATCCACCATCCGGAAACCGGTCAAAAATACCAGTCGAACACCGGTCGCTTCGACAAGGGCATCCTGTGTTCGGCCTGCGACAATATCCTCGGCCGGTATGAGGAATCCGCCTTCCTGCTGATCAAGCGGCTCCGCGCCATGAAAGTGGGCACGAAGCAGGAGACGGACTGCGTGGTGAATTCGGGAACGTACCCGTTCCGCGTCACCGTCGTGAACGAGTTCATTCGCTTTGCTTGCGGGGTCCTGTGGAAATACGCATCGATCCCCCCGGACGATGCGGCCCATATCGATATCGGTGATGCGAGAGTGCTATTCGAGGACATCTGCTTTCGCGGGGCCGATATTCCCGAGGGCGTCGACGCCTTCATCGAGCGCGACCTTCTCTCCTTCGCGGCCTTCAAGGACCCGAACGAAGTCTATTATTACTGCACGCCGTCGACCGGCCTGCAGGGCAACAAGACTTCGCACCGAATGACATGGTTCAGCGTCGGCGGCTTCATCATCTATGTGAAGCTTAACGAGCGCGGGCTCTCCGATTTCGCCCCCAGAAAGTGCTGGATGCGGGGCCGCAAGCAGTGTTTTTTCAACGTGTCCCCTCGGTCGATGACCGTAAACCGCAGCATTTATCAAACCATCGGCCTGACCAACGACGATCTCGCCAGGCTGAACAAGTCGATCCACACCAAATATCAGACCGGCGAATTGCAGCGATGGGGCAATAGTGCCCGCGGCTGATCGAACCGAATTGCGGTCACATCGAAAGGGAGGAAGATGGGGGCTGCACCCAAGGGCTTTGTGTCGCTCCTGGAAAATTCCGACGAGGGTCACGGCGATGAAATCCGTCGTCATCTTGGGCGCGCGACGCATTTCATCTGCATCGTCGCCTTCGCCAAATCCTCGGGCTGGACGCTCATCAGGGACGCCTTGGCCGAGCGGGCGTCGAAGGGCCTGAAGGCGACCTTCGTCGTCGGTCTCGACTTCTATCAAACCGAACCGAGAGTGCTTCGGGCGATCCGGCTGTTGCAGTCGAAAGCCGCTGCCAGCGGCGGCGAAATCAGCCTCTATCTCGGCGGCGGTCCCAAGCGGGATACGCTTCACCCCAAAGTCTACTGGTTCAGGGGGCCGGGCGGCCAGGCGCTGATCGTCGGCTCGGCAAACATGACCTCGGGTGGCCTCTCCAGCAACTACGAGCTTTCGGCACAGCTCTCCGGATCGGCCGCCAAACACCAAGCATGGCTCGAGCGCTGGATTGCCGCGCGTATCAAGGCGAAGGACATCGTTGAGGCGAGCGAGGACCTGATCAAGCGCTACGAGAAGCGCCGCAACATCTACCAAGCCGCGATGAAGAATGCCGAGCGCCAAGCAGCGCGTTCGATGGAGGCGGATGCGGGCCACACCATTACGCTAGAAGCGCTTCTCGTTGAGATGCGAGCCGACGATGGACCCGACGGATTAGATCAGTCGATGACGCGCCGCCGGCAGAACCTGCCCAGGGCCCGCGCACAGATCGCCGTTCTTGCCCAGGCGCCCGACCTCAAGCGGAGCGAGTTTCTGGAGGCGTACGAGAAGCTGATTGGATTGTGGCGCTCAGGCGGCATCGCGCGGGGCAAGACGACGGTCGCAAAGAAGTCGGCACGGCTCCAAGGCGCGCTGCGCGCGTTGGCCGCCGAGCCATCGGACGACCCCGCGACTCTGTTCGACCTTCTCCAAGAGCATTTTGCTGAGATTCCGCGCGCCGGCACCAACGTGTTGACCGAGATCCTGCACGCCCGCGATCCCAACCGCTTCCCCGTCATGAACCAGAACTCGGTGGCTGGAATGGCTCTCGCCAACATTACCGGCTATCCCCGCGAACCGAACAAGACCTCGGTCGACGGGGCGCGCTACGCGCGTTTCGCGGCCGACGCCGAGCGCTTGCGGCTAAGCCTCGGGCTGGCCGACTTGAGCGAACTCGATGCGCTCTTCAACTTCGCCTATTGGAAAAAAGACGAAGACCACGACGAGAACGGCGATGATGAATAGGAACGGCCATGGGTAGAGACGACCCGCGCGGACGCCACACGATCTAATGTCGGCTTTCGGTATGCCGCTTCAATAGACCTAGACGACCGGAATTGGGGCGCATTGCTGACCGTCCGGTTCGCCATCCGCTATCGACCGCTTTCGGCTAGACCTGACGTTTACGGGTGATAACCTGAGCGACCAGCTCCGTTCGGACTCCGGATGGATCCGCTTTGCTGTGAGCAGGCACAAGCCGCCTAGCTCCTTCTCGCCGGTGCGCCCGGACGGTGACAACCGCTGTCGCTGTTTCGCCTACGCCCAACTCTGACCCGAGAACAGGAGCTGCCCCCGCCCCGCTACTTCATCAACACCAGTTCCTCGGCCATCGACGGATGCAGCGCGATCGTGTCGTCGAACTGGGCCTTGGTCAGCTTCGCCTTGACCGCGATCGCCGCCGCCTGGAGGATTTCGGGGGCGTCGGGGCTGATCATGTGGATGCCGAGGACGACGTCGGTGTCGGGGTGGACGACGAGCTTGTAGAGCGAGCGTTCGCTGTTGCCGGCGAGCACGTTGCGCATCGGGCGGAAATCCGAGGTGTAGGTCTTCACCTGGCCATATTGCTCGCGCGCCTCGCGCTCGGTCAGGCCGACGCCGGCCATCGGCGGGCTCGAGAAGACCGCCGAGGGGATCGCGCTGTAGTCGACGCGGTGCGGCTTGTTGCCGAACACCGAGTCGGCGAAGGCCTGGCCCTCGCGGATCGCGACCGGGGTCAGCTGGACGCGGTTGGTGACGTCGCCGACCGCATAGATGCTGGGCACATTGGTGCGGTTGTCCTCGTCGACCAGCACCGCGCCCTTGTCGTCGGTCGCGACCCCGACCGCGTCGAGGCCGAGCTTGTAGGTGTTGGGCGAACGGCCGATCGCGAACAGCAGCAGGTCGGCGTCGAGCGACGGATGGTCGTCGAAGTTGATGCACAGCGACCCGTCATCCTGCTTGTCGATCGTCTTGAAGCTGACGTTGAACAGGAACTCGATCCCCTTCTGGGTCGAGATCTGGAACAGCCGGTCGCGGATCTGCTCGTCATAGCTGCGCAGGATCTGGTCCGAGCGGTTGACCACGGTCACCTTGGACCCCAGCGCGTGGAAGATGCCGGCGAACTCGTTGGCGATATAGCCCGCGCCCGCGATCACCACCCGCTTGGGCAGCGCGTCGAGGTGGAAGACCTCGTTCGAGGTGATGCCATGCTCGACGCCGGGGACATGGCTCGGCACCACCGGCCAGGCGCCGGTCGCGATCAGGATGTAGCGCGCGGTGACCTTGCGGCCGCCGGCCAGGGTGATCTCGTTCGGGCCGCTGATCGCGGCGCGCTCGCGGAAGATCTCGACCTTGTTGTTGCCGAGGGTGTTCGTATAGAGCCCCTCGATCCGCTCGACGTCCTTGAGGACATTGTCGCGCAGCACCGTCCAGTCGAATTTCGCCTCGCCGAGCGTCCAGCCGTAGCGCGCGGCGTCGTGCAGATCCTCGGCGAAATGGGCGCCATAGACGAGCATCTTCTTGGGCACGCAGCCGCGGATCACGCAGGTGCCGCCGATGCGGTGATCCTCGGCCACCGCGACCCGCGCGCCATAGGCCGCGGACACCCGCGCCGCGCGCACGCCGCCCGACCCGGCGCCAATGACGAACAGGTCATAATCGAAATCGGCCATCGGGGGTCACACTTTCCTGGGGAGGGTTGGTCTGGACAGGGTGCCGATATGGCGACGACGGGCTGATCGTGCAAACCGATGATAGCGATCAGACTGATCGAGTGGGCGGGGTGTGAGCGGTGGCGCTCTTCTGATCCTCCCTAAAGCGCAGCTTTGGGGAGGGGGACCAGCGAAGCTGGTGGAGGGGTTTTCAACGGCTTAGCGACCGCACGTGTTGAGGTTCCGCCGCGGCTGCTCCGCAGCCAGCTTCGCGCTTTCGCCATGCCCCGGCATCGCGACGCACTGCGCCCCTCCACTATCCTGCGGATGGTCCCCCTCCCCACGCTTCGCGCAGGGAGGATCTAGGCAACAGCATGGCCCGATCGGCGACGTTGCGTGCGAGCCGACTGAGATCCCGGCCTTCGCCGGGATGACGTGGGATGGCGCGACTGAACCCGCTCAGCCGAAGGCGCGCTGGATCAACGCGCGGGTCGAGGCGTCGAAGCGGTCGGTGCCTTCGCTTTCGATCGAGCGGGCGATCTCCTTGCCGAGTTCCACCCCGAACTGGTCGAACGGGTTGATCCCCATCAGCACCGCATTGGCGAAGGTGCGATGCTCGTAGAAGGCGAGCAGCGCGCCGAGCCGGGCGGGGTCGAGATGGTCGAGCAGGATCGTCGTCGAGGGGCGGTCGCCGGCATAAGCGCGCGCCGGATCGTCATTGGGCTTGCCCGCCATCAGCGCGGCGCCCTGCGCGAAGCAGTTGACGAGCAGCGCGCGGTGATGGCCGTCGTCGAGGCCGTGGCCGGGTTCGATCGCGGCGATGAATTCGACCGGGACCAGACGGGTGCCCTGGTGGAGCAGCTGGAACACCGCATGCTGGGCGTCGGTGCCGACCCCGCCCCAGGTGATCGCCGCGGTCGGGCCGTCGACCGGCGAACCGTCGGCCTTCACGCTCTTGCCGTTCGATTCCATCTCGAGCTGCTGGAGGTAGAAGGGCAACAGCCGCAGCCGCTCGTCATAGGCGAAGATCGCGCGGGTCTCGGCCTTGCGGACCGTCGAATAATATTGGTCGACGAAGGCGGCGAGCAAAGGAAGGTTCGCCTCGGGCGGCGCCAGCCGGAAATGCCGGTCCATCGCCGCGGCGCCCTCGAGCAGATTCTCGAACGCGTCCCAGCCCAAGCCGAGCGCCGCCGGGAAACCGATCGACGACCACAGCGAGTAACGCCCGCCGACGCTTTCGGCGAACGGCAGGATGCGGGTCTCGTCGACGCCCCATTCGACGGCCTTGTCGGGCGAGGCGGTGAGCGCGATCACCCGGCCATAAGGATCGTCGACCCCGGCTTCCTCCATCCAGGCGAGCGCGCTGGCGGCGTTCATCATCGTCTCGGTGGTGGTGAAAGTCTTCGACGCGACCACCAGCAGGGTCGCGTCGGGATCGAAGCTCTGGAACACCTCCTCGAGCGCGGCGCCGTCGACATTGGAGACCACCGCGACGTCATAACGGTCGCTGTCGCGGCCGAGCGCATCGACCAGCAGGTCGGGGCCGAGCGCCGATCCGCCGATGCCGATGTGCAGGACATGGCGGATCGGGCCGAGCGCCTCGGCCTCGATCGCATCGATGATCGACCGCATCCGGCCCTGGAAACCTTTGGCACGGGCGACGCTTTCGGGCGTGCCCTGGCCGCGTTCGGCGGGATGTTCGGCGGCGCGCCCCTCGGTGACGTTGACGATCGCGCCCGCGAACAGCGCGTCGCGCTTTTCGGTGAAGCCCTGGGCCGCCGCCAGTTCGCCGAACGCCGCGACCAGTTCGGCGCTCAGATGGGTCTTCGAGAAATCGAAGACGATGCCTGCCTCCTCGATCGCGAGGCGCGACAGCCGGTCGGGCTCACCCTTGAACAGATCGGCCAGCGTCGCGGTCGGTAGATCGGTGATTCGCGTCCAGATGTCGGAAGTGGCGGTCATGATCGCTCCTGTTGGGCCCATATGGCCAAAAATCGCGGAAATCCGTGTGTCTCGTGCAAAAACTTACGCTTTGTTTACCCGTTTGCCAGCTTCTTGCACGCCAAGAGCGCGGCAAGATGACAGCTCGACGGCGAGAGGTGCCCCAAATGAGGCCGGATTGGGAGACCGTGCGTGCAGGACGACATATTGCGGCTGGCCTATGAGGTCTCCCGGATCACCGGCGAGAAGATCGACCGGATCGACCGGGTGATGAAGCAGACCGGCATGCTGGCGATCAACGCCCGGCTCGAAGCCGCGCGCGCGGGCGATGCCGGCCGCGCCTTCTCGGTGGTCGCGCAGGAACTGGGCGTGCTCGCCACCTCGATCTCGGGAATCAGCCACGAACTGCGCGCCGCGATCACCGCGAACATATCGTCGCTGCGCAACGCGGGCAGCCAGATGCTCGTCGATTTCAAGGGCACCCGCTATACCGACCTCGCGCGATCGGCGGTCGAGATCATCGACCGCAATCTCTACGAACGATCGTGCGACGTGCGCTGGTGGGCGACCGACAGTTCGGTGATCGACGTGCTCGAACGGCCGGGCGACGCCAGCGTCGATCATGCCCGCGAACGGCTGGCGACGATCCTGCGCTCCTACACCGTCTATCTCGACCTGTGGGTCGCCGACCGCAGCGGGACCGTGGTCGCCACCGGCCGGCCCGACCGCTACCCCCAGGCGCAGGGCCTCGACGTCTCGCGCGAGCCCTGGTTCGGCAAGGCGATGGCGACGACGAGCGGCGACGATTTCACGGTCTGTGACATCAGCCGCCATCCGGTGCTCGGCAATGCCCAGGTCGCCACCTATTCGACCGCGGTCCGCGCCGCCGGCCGCACCGGCGGCGCGCCGATCGGCGCGCTCGGCATCTTCTTCGACTGGCAGCCGCAGGCCAGCGCCGTGCTCGACGGCATCGGCCTGTCGCCCGCCGAACGCGCGCATGCCCGGCTGATGCTGCTCGACGCCGGGCATCGGGTGATCGCCTCGTCCGACGGCGAAGGCGCCTTCGGCCAGTCTTTCCCCCTGGTCCGGGACGCCCGCGCCAGCGGCTATTATCTGAAGGACGGCGCGCTGATCGCGTTCGCCGAAACCCCCGGCTATGAAACCTATCGCGGGCTCGGCTGGTATGGCTGCATCGAGAGCCTGCAGGACGACGAATAACCAACAACGGCGCCCGCTGGCGCAAAACGCCATCTATCTATAGAGAGCGCAGCCATGCGCCCCCCCAAATCCCCGTCCGACCGCCCCGCCGCCGGCTCGAAATTTCCGCCCAAGCTCGGCCGCCGCCAGGCGCGGGCCCGCCCCGCGGGCACCGGCGCCAAGCCGGTCGGCGCCAATCCGCACCCCGCCCGCGCCGCCGCGCGCGCCGGCAAGGAACCGCAGCGGATCGCCAAGCTGCTGGCGCGCGCCGGCATCGCCTCGCGCCGCGAGATCGAACGGATGATCGAGGAAGGCCGGGTCGCGATCGACGGCACCGCGATCGACACGCCGGCGACGCTGCTGACCTCGCTCGACAAGGTCACCGTCGACGGCAAGCCGGTCGCGGCCCCCGAGCCGACCCGGCTGTTCCTCTACCACAAGCCCGCCGGGCTGCTGACCACCGAGCGCGACCCCAAGGGCCGGCCGACCATCTACGACAAGCTGCCCGCCGGGCTGCCGCGGGTGATGCCGGTCGGACGGCTCGATCTCAACACCGAAGGGCTGCTGCTGCTGACCACCGACGGCGAGTTCAAGCGCCAGCTCGAACTGCCCTCGACCGGGATCGAGCGCACCTACCGCGCCCGCGCCTATGGCAATATCAGCCAGGAGCAGCTCGAGGACCTGATCGAGGGGATCGAGATCGAGGGGATCCGCTACGGATCGATCGACGCCAATCTCGAACGGCGGACCGGCGCCAATGTCTGGATCGAGATGAAGCTGAAAGAGGGCAAGAATCGCGAGGTCCGCAACGTCCTCGAACATCTCGGCCTGCGGGTCTCGCGGCTGATCCGCATCGCCTATGGCGCGTTCGAACTCGGCGACCTCGCCCCCGGCGAAGTCGGCGAGATCCTGCAGAACCAGCTGGTCGCCTTCCGCAAATCGATGCCCAAGACCAAGGGCCCGAAGATCCCGCAGGAATAGCCGCATGCGCATCATTGCCGGCCAATGGCGAGGGCGCAGCCTGATCGCGCCTGACGGCCTCGCCACCCGCCCGACCAGCGACCGCACCCGCGAGGCGCTGTTCTCGATGCTCGCCAGCCGGCTCGGCAGTTTCGAGGGGCTGCGGGTCGCCGACATCTGCGCGGGCACCGGCGCGCTCGGGCTCGAGGCGCTGTCGCGCGGGGCGGCGCATTGCAGCTTCGTCGAGCGCGACCGCACCGCGATCGAGGCGCTCAAGGCCAATATCGCCAAGCTGGGCGCCGCGGGCGAGGTGCGGGCGATGGCCGCCGAGGGCTTTTCGGGCGGGCCGTTCGACCTGGTGCTGATCGACCCGCCTTATGGCACGGGCCTCGGCCAGAAGATCCTGCCGAAGATCGGCCTCGCCGCCGGCGGCTGGGCGAGCCTGGAGACCGCCAAGGCCGAAACCGTCGAGGTGCCCGGCTTCACGGTCGAGGCCGAGCGCGTCCACGGCAAGGCCAGGATCACCCTGCTGCGCGCCGCAATCTGAGCTATCGACGATACAATTCGTTACGGATTACGACAGGCTTCATTAACCAAGATCATGTTAGTTCACAGACCTTCGATGACGGTGTGTGCTGGTGTGCTTGATGGTTGAACATGGCTTAAACGAACGGCAGCGCCTGGCCACCCTCGCCGCCCTCGATCTGCTCGATACCGATCCCGAACCCGATTTCGACCGAATCGTCGGCCTCGCCCGTGCGACCAGCGGCTGTCCGATGGCGGTCATCTCGCTGATCGACGCCGATCGCCAGTGGTTCAAGGCGCGTTGCGGAATCGACGCCGCCGGCACCCCGCGCGAACAGGCTTTCTGCGCGCATGCGATCCAGCGCAGCGAGATGATGGTGGTGCCCGACGCGACGCTCGATCCGCGCTTCGCCGACAATCCGCTGGTGACCGGCGCGCCGCATGTCCGCTTCTATGCCGGGGTCCCGCTGTTCGGCGGCCTGCCCGGCGGGGAACGGGTGGCGCTCGGCACGCTGTGCGTGATCGACGACCGGCCGCACGCCTTCGACGCCGCGCGGGCCGAAGCGCTGACCAATCTCGCCCGGCTGGCCGAGGCGCTGATCGAGGCACGCACCCTCGCCATTCGCGCCGCCCAGCTGGCCGAGGAACGCCGCCTCCATCTCGAGAAGATGGCGCGGCAGGACCGGCAGTTCCGCCAGGCCGAACGGATCGCCGACATCGGTTCGTGGCACATGACCCTGGCCGATGGCGCGCTGACCTGGTCCGACCAGACCTTCGCGATCCATGAGATACCGATCGGCGAGCCGCCCGCGGTCGACGCCGCGCTCGACTTCTACCCGCCCGACGCCCGCGACCGGATCACCGCCGCGCTCGAACGCACCGTCGCCACCGGCGTGCCGTTCGACGTCGAAAGCGATTTCGTCACCGCGCGCGGCACCCGGCGGCGGGTGCGCAGCATGGGCGAGCTCGAGACCCGCAACGGCCTGCCCTATGCGGTGATCGGCGTCTTTCAGGACGTCACCGCCGATTATGAGATCGAACAGGCGCTCCGGCGGACGGCGAGCACCGACGACCTGACCGGCCTCGCCAATCGCGGGCGGCTCCACCAGGTGCTCGACGCGGCGATCGCCGACGCGCGCGAGATCGACAGTCCGCTCGCGCTGCTGATGATCGATCTCGACGGGTTCAAGGCGCTCAACGACAATTGCGGCCATGCCGCGGGCGACGCGATGCTGCAGCTGATGGCGCGGCGGCTCCAGGCGCCGCATCTCGCCGGCTGTTTTCCGGCGCGGCTGGGCGGCGACGAATTCGTGCTGGTGGTGCCCGGCCGCGACCCCGCCGCGCTCGATCGGCTGCTGCGCCGCCTGCTCGTCGAGCTGCGCCATGTCCATGTCGGCGACGGCCATTATATGCCGATATCGGGCACGATCGGCGCGGCCTGGCTCGACGGATCGGTGCTCGGCCGCATCGACCTGCTCCACCGCGCCGACATCGCGCTCTACGAAGCGAAGCGCACCAAGCGCGGCACCGCGCGCATCCATGACGGTGCCACCGGCATCGACGCGCCCGGCGAGGCCAGGCGCGCCGCCTGAGTGACATAGAATATCAGGTGGAACGCCTGATATTCTGAATATTTCCGCACATCAGAAACCGAGAGCAGGCCGTCCGATACGATCGGATGGCCTGCCCCGCATGTTCACTCCGCCGCCTGCGTCAGCGGCGCGTCCTTCCACACCAGCACCGGCTTGCGTGCGGCGGCAGTCTCGTCGAGGCGGCGGCGCGGGGCGAGCGCGGGCGCGGCCTTGAGCGCCGGGTCGCCCTGGCGGGCGCGGTTGGCGATCGAGCGCAGCGCGCCGATGAACTGATCGAGGGTCGCCTTGCCCTCGGTTTCGGTCGGCTCGACCAGCATCGCACCATGGACGACGAGCGGGAAATACATCGTCATCGGGTGGAAGCCCTCGTCGATCAGCCCCTTGGCGATGTCGAGGGTGGTGAAGCCCTCGGCGAGGCCGTCGTCGCTGAACAGCGCCTCGTGCATGCACGGCCCCGAAAAGCCGAACGGCGCGTCGAGCACGTCGTCGAGGCTGCGCAGGATATAGTTGGCGTTGAGCACCGCATCCTCGGCGACCTGGCGCAGGCCGTCGGCGCCGTGGCTGAGGATGTAAGTGAGCGCGCGGGTGAACATCCCCATCTGACCATGGAACGCCGCCATCCGGCCGAAGCTCGACGCATGATGGTCGCCGGCGGTCTCTTCCTCGATCAGCGCATAGTCGTCGCCCTGCTTCTCGACGAAGGGCAAAGGCGCGAACGGCGCCAGCGCCTTCGAGAAGACCACCGGGCCCGAGCCCGGGCCGCCGCCGCCATGCGGGGTCGAGAAGGTCTTGTGGAGGTTGATGTGCATCGCGTCGATGCCGAGGTCGCCCGGGCGGACGCGGCCGACGATCGCGTTGAAATTGGCGCCGTCGCAATAGACCAGCGCGCCCGCAGCGTGGACCGCGTCGGAGATCGTCCGCATGTCGCGCTCGAACAGGCCGCAGGTGTTCGGATTCGTGATCATCACCGCCGCGACGTCGGACCCGAGCCGTGCCTGAAGCGCGGCGAGATCGACCCGCCCCTCGGCGGTCGCCGGGATATTCTCGACCGCATAGCCGCAAAAGGCCGCGGTCGCCGGGTTCGTGCCATGCGCCGATTCGGGGACGAGGATCACCGAACGCGCGTCGCCGCGCGCCTCGAGCGCGGCGCGGATCGCCAGCAGGCCGCACAGTTCGCCATGCGCGCCGGCCTTGGGCGCCATCGCCACCGCCGGCATGCCGGTCAGCGTCTTGAGCCATTCGCCGAGCTGGTGGATCACCGCGAAGGCGCCCTGGACGGTGTCGACCGGGGCAAGCGGGTGGATGTCGGCGAAGCCGGGCAGCCGCGCCACCTTCTCGTTGAGGCGCGGATTATGCTTCATCGTGCACGAGCCGAGCGGGAACAGGCCGAGGTCGATCCCGTAATTCTGTCGGCTGAGTCGGGTATAATGGCGCACCGCCTCGGGTTCGGGCAGGCCCGGCAGGCCGATCGGCCGGTTGCGTTCGAGCCCGCCGAGCCGCGAGGCGACCTTGGGCGCTTCGGCGAAATCGACGCCGGTGCGGCCATAATCGGCCTGCTCGAAGATCAGCGCCTCCTCGAGCATCAGCGCGCGGTTGCCGGTGAAGGTCTCGACCGCTTCGCCACCGCCGATGCCGGTTTCGGGACGGGTGACCCGGCCTTCATTGTTCATGCTCATGCCGCCAACTCCGCTTCGAGGGCCGAGGCCAGGGTTTCGACGTCCTCGGCGCTGGTCGTCTCGGTGACCGCGACGACGAGGCCGTTGGCGAGGTCGGGGGCGTCGGGATAGAGCCGGCCGAGCGAGACGCCGCCGAGAATGCCCTGTTCGGCGAGCGCGCGGACCAGCGGCCGCGCCTCCTTCGACAGTTTCAGGGTGAATTCGTTGAAGAAGGCGCCGTTGACCAGTTCGACGCCGGGCACCTGCGCCAGCCGGTCGGCCGCGGCGACCGCGCCGGCATGGTTGAGCATGGCGAGCTGCCGCAGCCCGGTCTCGCCGAGCAGGGTCATGTGCGCCGAGAAGGCGAGCGCACACAGGCCGGCATTGGTGCAGATGTTCGAGGTCGCCTTTTCGCGGCGGATATGCTGCTCGCGGGTCGACAGGGTCAGCACGAAGCCGCGCTTGCCGGCGGCATCCTGGGTGACCCCGGCGAGGCGGCCCGGCATCTGGCGGACATATTTGTCGGCGCAGGCGAACAGCCCGACATAGGGACCGCCGAAGTTGAGGCCGACGCCGATCGACTGGCCCTCGCCGACGACGATGTCGGCGCCCATCTCGCCCGGCGAGGTGATCGCGCCGAGCGACACCGGCTCGGTCACAACCGCGATCAGCAGCGCGCCCTTGGCGTGGCAGGCGGCGGCGAGTTCGGACAGATCGGCGACATGGCCGAGGATGTTGGGATTCTGGACGACGACGCAGCTCGTGTCGCCGTCGATCGCCGCGAGCAGCCGCGCCATGTCGTCACCGGGCGCGCCCGGGGTCAGATCGGGGGTGGCGATGTCGAGCAGGTCGCCGGTGAAGCGCGCCATCGTCTTCGACAGGCTGACATAATGGGGGTGGAGCCCGGCCGAGAGGATCGCCTTGCCGCGCTTGGTCACCCGGCGCGCCATCACGATCGCCTCCCAGCAGGCGGTCGAGCCGTCATACATCGAGGCGTTGGCGACGTCGCAGCCGAACAGCCGCGCGACCTGGGTCTGGAATTCGAACAGCGCCTGGAGCGTGCCTTGGGCGATCTCAGGCTGATAGGGGGTGTAGCTGGTCAGGAACTCGCCGCGCTGGATCAGATGATCGACGCTGGCGGGGACATGATGCTTGTAGGCGCCGCAGCCGAGGAAGAAGGGCGCCTCGCCCGCCGCCAGATTCCGGCGCGCCAGCGCGGACATATGCCGCTCGACCGCGATCTCGGACGCATGGGCGGGCAGCCCCGCGATCGGGCCGTCGAGCTGGGCGACAGCGGGCACGTCGACGAACAGATCGTCGATCGACGCCGCGCCGATCGTCCGGAGCATCGCGCCGCGATCGGCATCGGTGAGGGGAAGGTAGCGCATTTCCAAATCTCCCCCCTCCCGCTTGCGGGAGGGGCAGGGGGTGGGTGGCGGAACCGGGGGCTCGATGCCCCCGGTGGAGCTTTTGCGGGGCACTGGGAAGGCTCGCTACGCTCGCCACCCACCCCAAACCCCTCCCTAAGAGGGAGGGGCTTAAGTCGTCAAAGCGTCGCGCAGAGCGCCTTGTACTCGTCGGCGTCCATCAGGCCTTCGAGCTCGGCCGGATCGGCGAGGGTCAGCTTGAAGAACCAGCCGGCGCCCTCGGGGGCCGAGTTGACCAGCGCAGGATCTTCCTCGAGCGCCGGATTCGATTCGGTGACGGTGCCAGTGACCGGCGAATAGACGTCGGAGGCCGCCTTGACCGATTCGACGACGGCGGCATCGGCGCCCTTCTCGACGGTCTTGCCGGCCGCCGGCAATTCGACGAACACGATGTCGCCGAGCTGGCCCTGCGCGAAATCGGTGATGCCGACGGTGGCGCTGCCGCCCTCGACTTCGATCCACTCATGGTCCTTGGTGTAATAGGTCGTCATCGGGTCAGGCTCCCTTGCGGACATAGCGATGGGGGACGAACGGCATCGGCGCGACGGTGGCCGCGAGCCGCTTGCCGCGGACGTCGATCTGCAGCGCAGTGCCGGTGGCGGCGTGGGCGGCGGACACATAGCCCATCGCGATCGGCGCCTGCAGCGACGGGCTGAACCCGCCCGAGGTCACGACCCCGACCAGCGTGTCGCCGGCAAAAACCTGCGCGCCCTCGCGCGCGGGCAGCCGGCCTTCGACCGCGAGGCCGATCCGCTTCGACGGCGGGCCGTCGGCGAAATGGCGGATGATGCGATCGGCGCCCGGAAAGCCGCCTTCGGCGCGGCGGCGCTTGGGCACCGCGAAGCCGAGCCCGGCCATCGCCGGGTCGCTGCTCGTATCGAGATCATGGCCGTAGAGCGGCAGCCCGGCCTCGAGCCGCAGCGAGTCGCGCGCGCCGAGCCCGATCGGCTTCACCTCGGGCTGGTCGGCGAGCAGGGTCGCGATCCGATCGGCGGCCTCGGCGGGGATCGAGATTTCGAAGCCGTCCTCGCCGGTATAGCCCGAACGGCTGATCCAGGCGGGAATGCCGTCGATCTCGAACGCGCCGGCGGTCATGAAGACGAGCTTTTCGACCCCGGGCACCAGCCGCGACAGCGCGGCGACCGCCTCGGGGCCCTGCAGCGCGAGCAGCGCCTGTTCGTCGAGATGATGGAGGGTGATCTCCTCGGGCAGCATCTCGTGGAGATGGCCGATATCGTCGGCCTTGGTCGCGCCGTTGACGACGAGGTAGAAATTGGCAGCGCCGAACAAGCCTGCCCCCGGCAACCTTGTTACCATCAGATCGTCGAGGATGCCGCCATCCTCGTCGAGCAACAGCGAATAGCGCATCTTGTCGGTGCCGAGGCCGATGATGTCGCCGGGCAACAGCTTTTCGAGCTCGGCATCGACCGCCTCGCCGCTGACCAGCAACTGACCCATATGCGAGACGTCGAACAGCCCGGCATGCTCGCGGGTCCACAGATGCTCGGCGATGATGCCGTCATATTGGATCGGCATCTGATAGCCGGCGAAGGCCACCATCCGCGCGCCGCGGTTGCGGTGCCACTGGTCGAGCGGCAGCTCCTGGATGATGTCGTCTGGTTCCTGCTCGCTCATCGATCGCTCCGGACTTTAGGGACAGAAGTCCGCACCACCCGGAAGGATGGCGCCAACCACTGCCCCCTCTGTCACGGAACCTGAGAGCTTTCGCGCGGGCCTCGACGACCCGGCTTACCCCTTCGGTGGGGCGACGGCGGATGACCCGCCTCGCCCGCTTTCCAGAGTGCCGTACCTGTCCGCGCGGTCCTTCGGCCTGAGAGATTCCGGGGCGGTTGCTCCTTCGGCGGCCGCAGACCCTGGGGTCTCCGACGCTCTCCCGCGCGGCCATCCGCTGGTGTGACCCGGCGGCGGCTTGCAGAGGCACGCTTGGCCTGTGCGATAGATGGTGTCAACGTCGATAGGGCGGGCCAGCGGAGTTTTTTGACGGCCCAACGATGTTGGGCGCCTCTGACGCCTGGCGGTCGGCATCCGCCTCCCTTGGCTTCGCGCCAATAAGGCGCGGCGGCCGTTCGGCCTTGCGGGCCGTTGCGCGCCCCGTTCCACCTTTCCTTTTCACCGTCCGAGCAAGACAGAGAGAAGAAGAACCAACGGAGGCGCAGCCTCCGCAAGGCCGAACGGCCGCCCGAGCTTATTGCGAGGAAGCCAAGGACGGCGGATGCCGGCCGCCCGGCGTTTGAGGGCGGGGCCGACATCGTCGGCCCCTTCAAACTACCGCGTCGCGTTGTACGCGAGCTGGCTTTCGCTGAGCTGGAAGCCGACCAGCAGCTCGAAATTGGCCTTGCTCACCGCGTCCTTGATGCCGGGCTCGGTCATCGGATCGAGCGCGGCGTCGGCGTCGCCGACCTTGCGCTTGCGGGTGATGCGCTGGAGGATTTCGGGCGGCAGCGTCGCCGCCGCCTTCGACACCGCGGCGGTGGCGCTGGCATGCGCGGTCGCGCGCTCGGCACCGTCGGCGAAGCTGATCGTCACCTGGCCGATCTGCTTCGACTCGATTTCGGTGCCGGCGCGCAGCACCGTCGCGAAATAAGGCAAGGTCACCGTGCGCGCGCCCGTGGTGCCGGTGCGGCGCGCCTCGACGTCGAAGCTGGCGGTCACCTGGATCGGATCGGTGTCGCCGCTGCAGGTCGTGGACAGGTTGGTGATCGTCGCGGTGGTGTCGATCGCCCCGGTGGTGCGGTCGGCGGCCGAGCTGAACAGGGTGACGTCACCGGTATAGGTCGGGATCGCGACCGCCGGGCAGGACGAACGCGCGATCTTCACGCCGCCGGTCTCGTCGAAGTCCATGCCCGATCTGCACGCCATGAGCGGAAGGAAGGCGAGGATGATCGCTGTGGTCTTGAAGCTCGGCAATTGCAGCATCCTTGATAAGCCGGTTCGCGTGGGCGTCGCCCGGGGAAGTCGGCGGCGATCATAGGAACCGCCTTCCGCGCAGGCAAGCAATCGCGTAGAGGCGCGCCATGCCCGGCCTCGAAACGCCCCCGCCCTCATCGCCGTCCCAGCCCTCGGCTCCATCCTCGGCGCGCCCGCCGCTGACGCTGCTGATCGCGGCGCCGCGCGGTTTCTGCGCCGGGGTCGACCGCGCAATCCGGATCGTCGAACTGGCGATCGAGAAATATGGCGCGCCGGTCTATGTCCGCCACGAGATCGTCCACAACAAATATGTCGTCGACGACCTCAAGGCGAAGGGCGCGATCTTCGTCGAGGAACTCGACGAGGTGCCCGACGACGTGCCGGTGGTGTTCTCGGCGCACGGCGTGCCCAAGGCGGTGCCGACCAAGGCCGCCGAGCGCGGGCTCAACTATCTCGACGCGACCTGCCCGCTGGTGTCGAAGGTCCATCGCCAGGCCGAGCGGCTGGTCGCCAACGGCCACCATATCCTGTTCATCGGTCACAAGGGCCACCCCGAGGTGATCGGTACCTTCGGGCAAGTCTCCGATGGGCTGATGACGCTGGTCGAAACCGCCGAGGACGCCGAACGGCTGGTGCGGCCGGCCGACAAGCTCGCCTTCCTGACCCAGACCACGCTGTCGGTCGACGACACCGCCGAGATGATCGGGGTGCTGATGCGCCGCTTTCCCGAGATCGCGGCACCGCGGAGCGAAGATATCTGCTACGCGACGTCGAACCGCCAGGCGGCGGTCAAGGCGATCGCCGCGCAGTGCGACGCGATGCTGGCGATCGGCGCGCCGAACAGCTCGAACTCGGTCCGGCTGGTCGAGGTCGCGTCGCGGGTCGGCGTCAAGGCGCGGCTGATCCAGCGCGCCGACGAGATCGATTTCGACTGGCTCGAGGGGGTCCGCACCCTCGGCATCACCGCCGGCGCCTCCGCGCCCGAGATCCTGGTCCGCGAACTGGTCGACGCGCTCGCCACCCGCTTCACCATCGACGAACGCGAGGTCGAGACCGTGACCGAGGACATGCTGTTCAAGCTGCCACGCAGCCTGGTCGCCTGATGGCCGTCTATACCCAGGTGTCGCCGGAGGAGATGACAGCCTTCCTCCACCGCTACGATCATGGCACGCTGCTGTCGGCCAAGGGCATCGCCGAGGGCGTCGAGAACAGTAATTACCTGATCGAGACGACCAGCAACCGCTTCATCCTGACGCTCTACGAGAAGAGGGTGAATGTCGACGACCTGCCCTTCTTCTTCGCGCTGCTCGACCATCTCGCCGACAAGGGGCTGAACATCCCGCGCGCGTTGCGCGACCGCGACGGGCAACAGCTCCAGACGTTGGCCGGGCGGCCAGCCTGCCTGATCGAGTTCCTCAGCGGGGTTTCGGTGACGTCGCCGACCCCGGCGCAGGCGCGCGCCGCCGGCGGCGCGCTCGGCGACATGCACAAGGCGCTCGCCGATTTCCGCCCGAGCCGCCCGAACAGTCTGGGCCTGGCCGGCTGGCACGAACTCGCTACGCGCTGCGGCGACGATCTCGACCGGATCGAGGCCGGTTTGCGCGACCGGGTCGCGGACGAACTCGCCTTTCTCGACGCCAACTGGCCGCACCATCTGCCGACCTCGGTGGTTCACGCCGACATGTTCCCCGACAATGTGCTGATGCTCGGCGATGCGGTGAGCGGGGTGATCGATTTCTATTTCGCCTGCACCGACATCCGCGCCTGGGATGTGGCGGTCACCCATTCGGCGTGGTGCTTCTCGGCCGACGGCCGGCATTTCCACCCCGAACTCGGTCGCGCGCTGATCGCGGGCTACGACCAGCGCTTCGGGCTGAGCGAGCTCGAGCGCGCCGCCTTCACCATATTGGCGCGCGGATCGGCGCTGCGATTCCTGCTGACCCGTGCCTGGGACTGGCTCAACACCCCTGCCGACGCGATGGTGACCCGCAAGGACCCGCTCGCTTATCGTCGCCGGCTCGATTTCTATGCCGAAGTGGATCCCGATATGCTGGTGGGCGCGTGAGCGAAGCGATGACGAACGAATCCGCAACCGAATTGCCGCTGGTCGAAATCGCGACCGACGGCGCCTGCAAGGGCAATCCCGGCCCCGGCGGCTGGGGCGCGGTGCTGCGCTTCGGCGGGCGCGAGAAGGATATGTCGGGCGCGGAGAATCCGAGCACCAACAACCGCATGGAGCTGATGGCGGCGATCCGCGCGCTCGAGGCGCTCACCAAGCCGTGCCGGGTCAAGCTGTCGACCGACAGCCGCTATGTGATGGACGGCCTCACCAAGTGGATCCATGGCTGGCGCAAGAATGGCTGGAAGACCGCCGACAAGAAGCCGGTCAAGAATGCCGACCTCTGGCAGCGCCTGCTCGCCGCCAGCGCCCCGCACCGGATCGAATGGCTGTGGGTGAAGGGCCATGCCGGCCACCCCGACAATGAACGCGCCGACAAGCTGGCGAGCGACGCGGCGCTGGGACGGGTCGTCGAATCGGCCTGAGAGGCGGCGTTGCGCGCGGCCAGCGTCGCGCGCGGTGTCTCGACTGCGCTCGACACGAACGGTTTAAAAATAAGCGGTGGTGATAGAGCGCCAACGGACCCGCAGGGTCCGCAAGGCCGAACGGCCGCCGCGCCTTATTGGCGCGAAGCCAAGGGGCGCGGATGCGCCCCGCCCGGCGTCTGAGGGACCAAAACAAAAAACCACAAAATCACCCCAGTGATTTTGCCACGAACTCCGGTTCGACGACATTATCGATCGCCTTGGCGATCGGGGTCGGAATGCCGCCCAGTTCGGTGCGCAGATAGATAGCGAGCGCGGCGGCCTGGTCGTGGAGTTCGTCGACCATCGCCGACGGACAGGCCTGCTGGCCGCACTGGCGGGCGATCGAGGCGAGCAGCCGCGACAGCGCGAACTGGCCGAAACTGTCGAGCAGGGTGCGCAGCGCATCGGCTTCGGCCGAGGCGAGTTCCCAGGCGGTGGCGCGAATCGCGGCGGCGATGCGCTGCGGCCGATCGACGACGTCGAACAGCAGCATCTTCATCAGCACCGCGGCATCCTCATAGCCGGCCTGTTCGACCAGCCAGCTCAGCCGCTCGCGGTTGAAGCGGTCGGCGAGCGACTCGGTCTGGAGCACCGCGCTGCGCCGCATCTTGTCGATCATCTCGATCAGCTGGCTCGACACGATCGGCTTGGGCAGGAAATTATCGATCCCCGCCTCGAAATATTGGCGGCGGCGCTCGGGCATCGCATCGGCGCTGATCGCGAGGATCGGGGTTTCGGACGCCGGCGGATCGAGCGCACGGATCGCGCGGGTCGCGCCGAGCCCGTCGAGCTCGGGCATCTGCATGTCCATCAGCACGAGGTCGAAGGGCTGCGAGGTCATCGCGCTGATCGCCTTGCGGCCATCCTCGACCGCGACGACGTCATGGCCCTGGCGGACGAGCAGCGCCGACATCAGCCGGCGGTTGATCGGATTATCCTCGGCCAGCAATATCCTGAGCGGCCCCGACGGGCGGCCGTCGCCATTGGCGGCTACCGGCACCTGCGGCGCGACCTGCCGGGCGAAGGGCAGTTCGACGCTGCAGATCGATCCCTGTCCGGCCTCGCTCGAGACCGCGATCGATCCGCCCATCGCCTCGGCGAGCTGGCGGCTGATCGCGAGGCCGAGGCCGAGCCCCGACGGCGAACCGCCCTGCACCCGCGCCAGCGAGGCATCGGCCTGTTCGAAGCGTGAGAAGATGCGGCCGAGCGTGTCCTGGCCGATGCCGGCGCCCGTGTCGCGCACCACCACCATCCAGTAATCGGCGTCGTTGGTGCTGCGCGACGGCGACAGGGTGATCGAGATCGTCCCGCCTTCGGTGGTCTTGATCGCGTTGCCGACGAGGTTCGAGACGATCTGCTGGACCCGCGAGGCATCGCCGCGCACCGTCGCCGGATCGCCGTCGAGACCGTTGGCGTCGAGGCGGACCGCCTTCATCGTCGCGCTCGACTGGAACAGGTCGATCGTGTTGCGGACGAGACCCTTGAGATCGAAATCGCGCGCATCGAGGACGATCCGCCCGGCCTCGACCCGCGAATAATCGAGCACGTCGTCGAGCACGCTCATCAGCGTGCAGGTCGACTGCGACAGATTTTCGAGCAGCCGGACCCGCTGCATGTCGACCGGATCGTCGCGCAGCAGATCGATCGTGCCGAGCATGCCGGTCATCGGCGTGCGGATCTCATGAGTCATGACCGCGAGGAAATCGGCCTTGGCGCGCTCGGCGCTGCGGGCATGGTCGCGCGCCGCGATCAGTTCGCGCTCGCGCGTCACCTCGGCGCCGACATCGCGGGCGACCCCGAGCAGCGCATCGGCGCCGTCGCGCCGGCCCGACATCGCGATATGGGTGTAGGTGTCGTCGGGAAGCCGCCAGCGGAAACGGATTTCGGCGAGATCGCCGGTCTCGCGGGCATGGTCGAGCGCACTGAGCACCCCGACCCGATCATCGGGATGATAGCGTTCGGCGACCCAGTCCTGAGTCGGCACCCGATCCTCGGGGAAGCCGGTGAGGAGATGCATCTGGCGCGACCAGACCAGCGAGCCGTCGGTGAAATCGAGGCGCCAATAGCCGAAGCCGGCGAGCGATTCCGCCAGCACGAGCAACCGATTCGTTTCCGAAATCTGATCGTCCGGCGTCACTGTCGCTCCTGCCCCCTCTTCGGAAATCGGCCCTTACACGACTCGATGACTGCACCTCGGCATCGCCCCCCGGCGATCGCCGTTCGTTGCCGAATTCGACGCAACCCACGCATCTATTAAGATGATTCGCCCGGTGCCGCCAGACTGACAATTGCAAATCATTGTTGCGGACGTGTTCCGACGTAGAGCGCGCAGGCCGCGATCGCGAGGCCGACGACCAGTCCGCCCCACAAAGGCGGGCGCACGCCGTAGAGGAAGATCGCATAGCCGCCGGCCATGCTGCCGATCGCCATCATCTTGGCGGGGAGCGGGATCGCCCGGTTCGCGCGCCAGCGGCGCAGCGATGGTCCGAACCATTTATGGTCGAGCAACCAGGTCTCGAACCGGGGCGACGAACGCGCGAAGCAGCCGGCAGCGCCGATCAGGAAGATCGTCGTCGGCATCACCGGCAGCAGCGCACCGATGAAGCCGAGCGCGACCAGCACCCAGCCGAGCGCGAACCAGGCCCAGCGCGTCATCGCGCTGGAGTCCATCCGCGTCGGCTGCGGCGGATCAGAGCGCGCCGTGGCAGTGCTTGAACTTCCGGCCCGATCCGCACGGGCAGGTCGCGTTGCGGCTCAATCCCGCCGCGACCTCGGGGGTCAGCACGAAATCGTCGCCGGCCGGCGCCAGCGCCGCCTGCGGCACCCGGGTGGTGATGTGGCCGAGCGTGCCGGCGTCGAAATCGCGGCTATCGTCCTCGCCGGTCAGCGGATCGATATGGCTGGTGATGAAATCGGGCATCGGCGGCAGTTCGGCGAATTCGGGCGACAGGCTGAACTGGGCGTTGGCGAGGATGCGGGTCACCTCCTCGCGGATCGCGACCAGCATACGCTCGAACAGCGCGAAGGCTTCCTGCTTATATTCGTTGATCGGGGTCTTCTGCGCATAAGCGCGCAGATGGATGACCTGGCGCAGCGCGTCGAGGGTCGACAGATGCTCCTTCCAGTGATGGTCGAGGCTCTGCAGCAGCACGCTCTTTTCGATGCCGTGCCAGCTCGCCTCGTCGATCATCGCGCGCTTGGCGGCGATATGCTCGTCGGCCTTTTCGAGCACGCGCTCGGCGACGACCTCGGGATCGACCCCGTCCTCGGCGATCCACGCCTCGATCGGCAGTTCGAAGCCGAGCGTATCGAGCGCCGTCGCCTTGAGGGTCTCGATATCCCACTGCTCGGCATAGCTGTTGGGCGGGCAGGCCGCGCCGACCAGGGCATTGGCGGTCTCGGCACGCATGTCGGTGACGACGTCGTCGACGGTGTCGGCATCCATGATGTCGGCGCGCTGCTCGTAGATGACCTTGCGCTGGTCGTTCATCACGTCGTCATATTCGACGACCTGCTTGCGGATGTCGTAGTTGCGCGCCTCGACCTTCTTCTGGGCAGTCTCGATCGCCTTGGAGATCCACGGCGACACGATCGCCTCGCCATCGGCGAGATTCTTGTTCATCATCCGCGCGAACATCGTCTGCGGGCCGAAGATGCGCAGCAGATCGTCGTCGAGCGACAGATAGAAACGGCTGAGGCCGGGATCGCCCTGGCGCCCCGAGCGGCCGCGCAGCTGATTGTCGATGCGGCGGCTTTCATGCCGTTCGGTGCCGAGCACGAACAGGCCGCCGGCGGCGAGCACGCGCGCCTTCTCGGCGACGATCTCACCCTTGATCCGCTCGGCGGCGGCGTCATGTTCCGGCGTACCGGCCTCGAGTTCGGGATGTTCGTCGCGCAGCCGGAATTCGAGATTGCCGCCGAGCTGGATGTCGGTGCCGCGGCCGGCCATGTTGGTCGCGATCGTTACAGCACCGAAACGGCCTGCCTGGGCGACGATCGGGGCTTCCTGCTCATGGTAGCGGGCGTTGAGCACCTTGTGCTCGACATTTTCCTTGATCAGGAATTCGGACAGAAGCTCGGACTTCTCGATCGACACGGTGCCGACCAGCACCGGCTGGCCGCGTTCCTTGGCGTCGCGGATCGCCTGGGTGATCGCGGCAAACTTGTCGTTGATATTCTTGTAGAATTCGTCGTCCTCGTCGATCCGCTGCACCGGAACGTTGGTCGGGATGGTGACGACGTTCATCTTGTAGATCTGGAAGAATTCGGGCGCTTCGGTCGCCGCGGTGCCGGTCATGCCGCCCAGCTTGGGGTACATGCGGAAATAATTCTGGAAGGTGACCGAGGCGAGGGTCTGGTTCTCGGGCTCGATCTTGACCCCTTCCTTGGCCTCGACCGCCTGGTGCAGGCCATCCGACCAGCGCCGGCCGTCCATCATCCGGCCGGTGAACTCGTCGATGATGATGACCTTGTCGTCCTTGACGATATAGTCGGTGTCGAGCTTGAACACCTTGTTCGCGCGCATCGCCTGGTTGAGGTGATGGACGACCTGGGTATTCTCGAAATCGTAGAGATTGCCGCCCTCGAGCAGGCCCGCCGCCTCGAGCAGCCGCTCGATCCGCTCGGTGCCGTCCTCGGTGAGCACCACCGAACGCTGCTTCTCGTCGAGCTCATAGTCCGACGCGACCACCTGCTTCACGATATCGTCGATCCGCATGTAGAGCTCGGACTTGTCGTCGGTCGGGCCCGAGATGATCAGCGGGGTGCGCGCCTCGTCGATCAGCACCGAATCGACCTCGTCGACGACCGCGAAATTGAACGGCCGCTGGACCATCAGCGTACGCTCATATTTCATGTTGTCGCGCAGATAGTCGAAACCGAATTCGTTGTTGGTACCGTAGGTGATGTCGGCGGCATAGGCCTCGCGCCGCTCGTGATCGGACAGGTTGGGGATGATCACCCCGACGGTCAACCCGAGGAAGCTGTAGATCTTGCCCATCCAGCCGGCGTCGCGATTGGCGAGATAGTCGTTGACGGTGACGACATGGACGCCCTTGCCCGCCAGCGCGTTGAGATAGACGGCGAGGGTCGCCATCTGGGTCTTGCCTTCGCCGGTCCGCATCTCGGCGATCTCGCCGCGGTGGAGGACGATACCGCCGATCAGCTGGACGTCGTAATGACGCTGGCCGAGCACGCGCTTGGCCGCCTCGCGCACCGTCGCGAACGCCTCGGGCAGGATCGAATCGAGGGTCTCGCCCGCCTCGATCCGCTGGCGAAAGACGCCGGTCTGGTCGGCGAGCTGGGCGTCGGTCATCGCCGCGATGGTCGGTTCGAACCCGTTGATCCGGGTCACGATCGGATGGAGCGACTTCACATAGCGGTCGTTCGACGATCCGAAGATGGCTTTGGCGAGGCCGCCGAGCATGGGCATTCCTTGAAAACATGGGCGCACAGGCGGCCGGGTGAGCCACCGCACGGAGATGGTCGGCAGATAGGTG
The DNA here is from genome assembly GCF_058801765.1 of Rhizorhabdus sp. GW822-FHT03C02. Lineage (NCBI taxonomy): Bacteria > Pseudomonadati > Pseudomonadota > Alphaproteobacteria > Sphingomonadales > Rhizorhabdaceae > Rhizorhabdus > Rhizorhabdus sp. GW822-FHT03C02. The sequence goes on along the minus strand of NZ_JBXANN010000006.1, from coordinate 110,261 downwards.
GCGACAGGGGTTACGTCAATTCGGCGAGGGCATTTGCGCTGCTCCCGTCCGGCAAGAACGATCGGCCGTCGCGATGCTGCGGAACGATGACGGCCCCGTGGCACCGCGATGATCGATCGATGGCATCGGGGGAATATCGCCCTTCTCTCCGCTTGAGCCGCGCGAAAGGCTGGTTTTGCGCGGCGAGGCCGCTTATGCGGGCGCGCATGGAAAAGTCGCCGCTCGCCCCCGCCGCCTTCCCCGCTCTGCCCAGGATCGAAGGGGTGCGCGCCGCAATCGCCCGCGCGCACTACAAGACATGGGATCGCTGCGACCTGACCTTCGTCGCGCTCGACGAGGGGACCGCGGTCGCCGGCGTCACCACCAGGAGCAAATGCCCCTCCCCCGAGGTCGAATGGTGCCGCGCCGCGCTGCCGCTCGGCCGCGCGCGGGCGCTTGTGGTCAATGCCGGCAATTCGAACGCCTTCACCGGGCATCGCGGCCGCGCCGCGGTCGAGGCGATCGCCGCCAAGGTCGCAGGACAGGTCGGCTGCCAGCCGTCGGACATCTTCGTCGCCTCGACCGGGGTGATCGGGGTGCCGCTGCCGATCGACAAGGCCGAGGCCGGGCTCGACGCGGTGCTCGCCGCTCCGCAAGCGAGCTGGGAAGAGGCCGCCGCGACGATCATGACCACCGACACCTTCGCCAAGGGCGCGGTCACCCGCGCGGTGATCGGCGGGACGACGGTCAACCTGGTCGGGATCATCAAGGGATCGGGGATGATCGCCCCCGACATGGCGACGATGCTCGGCTTCATCTTCACCGACGCCGCGATCGATCCGGCGCTGCTCCAGACCATGCTCGAGGCCGCGAACGCCAAGAGCTATTCGTGCATCACCGTCGACGGCGACACCTCGACTAGCGACACCGTGCTCGCCTTCGCGACCGGCAAGGCCGGCAACAGCCCGGTCGCCAGCCTCGACGATGCCGGCGCCGACGCCTTCCAAGCGGCGCTGACCGATCTGTGCATCCAGCTTGCGCATCTGGTGGTGCGCGACGGCGAAGGCGCGTCGAAATTCGTGACGATCGAGGTTGCCGGCGCGGTCTCCGACGACAGCGCGCGCACCATCGCCCTGTCGATCGCCAATTCGCCGCTGGTGAAGACCGCGATCGCGGGCGAGGACGCCAATTGGGGCCGGGTGGTGATGGCGGTCGGCAAGGCCGGCGAGCCCGCCGAGCGCGACAGGCTGTCGATCCGCTTCGGCGCCACCGAGGTCGCGCGCGACGGCCTGGCGGTCGACGGCTATGACGAGGCGCCGGTCGCCGCTCACCTCAAGGGCAGCGACATCGATATCGGCGTCGAGCTCGGGCTCGGCGAAGGCCGGGCGACGGTTTGGACCTGCGATCTGACCCATGGCTATATCGCGATCAACGCCGACTATCGGAGCTGAGGGGGCATGCTGACGATCTGGGGCCGGCCCAATTCGCACAACGTCAAGAAGGTCGCCTGGCTCGCCGAGGAGATCGGACTTTCCTATGAGCGCCGCGACGTCGGCGGAAAATTCGGGATGGATGCCGCCTATCTGGCGAAGAATCCCAACGCGCTGATCCCGACGATCGAGGAGGAGGACGGCTTCATCCTCTGGGAATCGAACGCGATCCTGCGCTATCTCGCCGCGCGCCATGCGCCGGCGCTTTGGCCCGCCGATCCGCGGCTGCGCGCGGTCGGCGACAAATGGATGGACTGGCAGTTCGCCTTCGCCGACGCCCAGCGCGACGCCTTCCTGAACCTGGTCCGCTTCGCCCCCGAAAGGCGCGATCCCGCGGCGATCGCCAGGTCCGCCGAACAATGCGGGCAGATGATGGCGATCCTCGACGAGGCGCTGCGGCGCCAGCTCTGGCTGTCGGGCGACGGGTTCGGGATCGCCGACATCCCGATGGGCGTCTACGCGCACACCTGGTTCACGCTCGACATCGCGCGGCCCGACCTGCCCAATGTCGCGGCCTGGTATGAAAAGCTCCGGGCCCGTCCCGGCTATGCACCGCACGTCATGATCGCGCTGACCTGATGCACCGCCTCCACCAGCCGGTCGCCCAGCTCATGCGCGAGGTCGCCCGCGACATCATGATGCCGCGTTTCCGCCAGCTCACCACCGACCAGGTCAGCGAGAAGACCCCCGGCGACTATGTCACGATCGTCGACCAGGAATCGGAGGCACGGATTTCGGAGGTTCTCGCGCGGCTGATGCCCGAGGCGCGGGTGATCGGCGAAGAGGCCTATGCCGCGGATCCGACGATCGTCGACCGGATCGGCGACGGCCCCGCCTGGATCATCGATCCGCTCGACGGCACCAACAATTTCACCGAGGGCAAGCATCCCTTCGCGATCATGATCGGGCTGACGATCGACGGGACCCGCGAGGCCGGCTGGATCTATGATCCGGTCGCCGACCGGATGTGCCATGCCGCACGCGGCCAGGGCTGCTTCATCGACGGCGAGCGGGTGGTGGCCAAAGGATCGGGCAGCGCGCTGCCCAAGGCGGCGATCGCGACCTATTTCATGCCGAAGGACCGGCAAGAGGATGTGATGGCGCGCGCGCAGGGCAAGTTCGAGATCGTCGCGATCCCGCGCTGCGCGGGCGAGCAATATCCGCGGCTGATCCTCGGCCAGAACGACATCGCGCTCTATGAGCGGACCCACCCCTGGGATCATGCGCCGGGCGCGCTGATGCTCGAGGAAGCCGGCGGCCGGATCGCCCGCAATGACGGCGCACCTTACCGGGTCGATGTGCCGGGCACCGGCGCGATCGCCGCGTCGAGTCCCGAACTGTGGGACCGCGCGCAGGCGATCCTGTTCGGATAAGCGAAAAGGCCCGCCGGTTTCCCGACGGGCCTCATCATCATCTCGTCACGAGCCGATCAGAGTTCGCTCTCGAGCCACCCCTTGAGCTGGCTCTTCGGCGCCGCGCCGACCTTGGTGGCCGCGGGCTGGCCGTTCTTGAACAGGATCATCGTCGGGATGCCGCGCACGCCGTACCGGCCCGGGGCGTCGGGATTGTCGTCGATGTTGATCTTGGCGATCGTCACCTTCTCGCCCAGTTCGTCGGCGATCTCTTCGAGCGACGGCCCGATCATCTTACAGGGGCCGCACCATTCGGCCCAGAAATCGACGAGGACGGGGCCCTCGGCATTGATGACGTCATCGGTGAACGACGAATCGGTAATGGCTTTGGTCGGCATGAACGAACTCCTTGGTTGACCGAGATGTAGGATGGCGGCGCGGCGGGCTCAACGGCCCGCGCGATGCTTTTGCTCCTCGGGGGCATAGCCGGGCTTGTGCGCCGCGAGCAGTTCGCCGGGCAGCGCGATGAGCCGCGGACCCGCGGTGTAGAGCAAGGCCGCGTCCACCCGCCGGCCGGGGAAGATCGTCGCCAGCGCCGCCGCATAGGCCCCCATCTGATCGAGATGATGCCCGGGCACTGCCGCGATCGACCCCGGCACCCGGCGGCCGGTCTTGAAATCGACCAGCATGATCCGATCGGCGGTGACCAGCAGCCGGTCGACCGTGCCCGCGATCACCTGCCCGCCGACCACCGCCGCGATCGGCGCCTCGGCAAGCGCGTCGGCGCCGAAAATCTCGGCGAATTGCGGATCGGCGATCACCGCGATGGCATCCTCGGCGAGCGCGCGCCGCAGATCGGCATCGCCGACGCCGGCCGATCCCGCCAGCCAGCGCTCGGCGGCGGCACGACGGCGATCGGGCGCGATCGGCGGCAGCCGTTCGAACAGCGCGTGAAGCAGGGATCCGCGGCGCGCCGCCTCGCGCAGCGCCGGAGTCGGCGGCGGATCGGCGACCCGGTCGGTACCGATCGCCGATGGTGCGAGCGGCCGCGGCGGGCGCGCTTCCTGCGGCGCGGGCGCGCGCAGCCAGACCGGTTCGGCGAGGATCGGCGCCGTGCCCCGCGGCCGAGCGGCGGCGCGGACCGCCGGTACCGGCTGGCCGGCGCCATGATAATGGCGGGCACCGTCCCATAACGAATCCTCGACCCAGGACGCGCCCAGCCCGGCCAGCGCGCCGTCGACCGCCTGGTACCAGCTCGACGCCGGCGGCTCGCCCTTCGCGCGCGGCCCGAGCGCGCCGCCGATCACCAGATGCTCCTCGGCGCGGGTCAGCGCGACATAGAGCAGCCGCCAATGCTCCTGCATCTCGCGCGCCGCCTGGATCTCCAGATCGCCGCGAAACTCGTCGACCAGCTCGGCCTTTTTCGGGCGGAACACCGGGACCGGATAGGGATCGTCGGCAGCGAGCCGCCATTTGAGGGTCGAGGCGGGATTGGCCTCGGGATTGCCGGTCGCGTCGGCGAGGATGACCAGCGGCGCCTGCAGCCCCTTCGATCCGTGCACCGTCATCACCCGCACCGCATCGAGCGGCGCCGACGGGTCGCGGGTGATCTCGACCTCGCCGCGGTCGAACCAGTCGAGGAAGCGCTGGAGCGAGGCGGTTGCCCCAGATTCGAACTGGAGCGCGGCGTTGAGCAGTTCCTCGATCGGATCGCGCGCCTCGTGCCCGAGCCGCTGGAGCAGCTTGCGCCGCCCGCCGATCGGCCCGGTCAGGATATGTTCGAGGAAGCGATAGGGCGTGGTGAAATCGGCGCGTCCCAAAATGTCGTCCAGCGCGACATTGGTCTCGGCATCGCCCTTCGCGCGCACCGCATCGATCAGCGCGCCGCGGCGGCCATGGCCGACCCGATAGAGCTCGTCCTGGCTCCAGCCGAGCAGCGGCGAGACCAGCAGCGCGGCGAGGCTCAGATCGTCGTCGCGCTGGACCGCGAAGCGGATCGCCGCGAGCAGATCCTTGACCGCAAGCGGCGCGGTCAGCCGCAGCCGGTCGACACCGGCGACCGCGACCCCCTCGGCATGCAGCCGCGCGACGATCAGCGAGGCGAGCCCGGCGCGGCGGCGGCACAGGATCAATATGTCCTCGGGGCGCAGCGGCCGCCCCTTGCCCGCGAGCCACAGCGGCTCGTCGAGCCAGCGGCGGATCTGCTTCGCCAGCCGGGTCGCGAAGGCGCGGGTGGCATCGTCGATCCAGCCTTCCTCGCCTTCGTCCTCGACATCGGCCGACAGGTCGATCGATAGCGGCTTCCACAGGGTGACGGTGCCCGGCAGCTTGTGGCGCGCGCTTTCGTGGCGTTCGGCGGGTTCGGTCAGGCCGAGCGCGTCCTCGCCGAGATCGGCGATGATCCGGTCGACCAGTTCGAGGATCGGCGGAGTCGATCGGAAGCTGCGATCGAGCGAAAGGTCGAGCAGCTCGCGCCCGGCCTCGTTCGCGCGCGCATCGAACGACAGCCGCGCGGCCTGGAAGGCGATCGGATCGGTGCCCTGGAAACCGAAGATCGCCTGCTTGAAATCGCCGACGGTGAAGATCGTGCGGTGGCCCTGCGCGCGCGCGCCCTCGCCGGCGAAATATTCGCCCGCCAGCGCGGCGACGATCGACCATTGCGCGGTGTTGGTGTCCTGCGCCTCGTCGACCAGGATATGGTCGGTCGCCTGGTCGAGCTTGTAGCGGACCCAGTCGCCCATGCCCGGGGTCTGGAGCAGGCGGACCGCGGTGCGGATCAGGTCGTCGAAATCGACCACCCCGGTGGCGCGCTTCGCCTGGACATAGGCAGCGGCATAGGTCTGGCCCGCGCGCAGGCCCGCCGCGACGATCCGCACCAGCGCCGCCTTGGTGCGCAGTTCGAGCAGCCGGCGGATCGCCACGGTCAGCGTCTCGCAATGCGCGACATAGTCCGGCTCGGCGTCGATCAGCTTTGCCGAATATTTGCGTGGCTCGCCCGCCTTGGTCCGCGGGATGCCGATCAGTTCGTCGAGCATCGTCGCGCGCTTCGCCGGCGAAGCGATCAGGAAGGCGACCGCGATGTCGCTATGCTCGAGCCCGGTCTTGGTGCCCCAATTGGCATTGGCGGTGGCGATCGCGCGCAGGCAGGCGAGCGGCAGCGCCTCGTCGGCGCAGGCGGCGACGATCGCCTCCTCGACATCGCCGAGCGGGACCCCAAGCGCATGCTTGAGCCGCGGCTCGATGCCCTCGCGGCTGTCCAGCGCCGCCATCGCATCGGGCTGGCGCGCGCAGGCCATCAGATAGGATTCGGTGCGCTGCTCGCCGAGCCGACTGCTGAGCGCCTGGACGTCGCGGATCAGCGGCGGGTCGCCGCCGCCGGTCGCTCCACCGAGCATCTCGGCGAGCGTGCGCCGGGCGAGCGCCGCCTCCTCGCGCCCTTCGAGCGGGCGGAAGCCCGGGGCGAGGCCGGCCTCGGCGGGAAAGCCCGCCAGCAGCGTCTGGCAGAAGGCATGGATCGTCTGGATGCGCAAACCCCCGCCCGGCGCATCGAGCACCCGCGCGAACAGCCGCCGCGCCGCCATCACCGCATCCGCGTCGTCATCCTCGCCGAGCTGGCGCAGGTCATGAGCGAGCGCATCGTCGCCGAGCCGCGCCCAATGGGCGAGCCGGGCATGGATGCGATCGGCCATTTCGGCGGCGCCCGCCTTGGTGAAGGTCAGGCAGAGGATCGTCTCGGGCCGGACATCGGTCAGCAGCAACCGCAGCACCCGCGCGGTCAGCACATGGGTCTTGCCGGTTCCTGCCGACGCCGACAGCCAGACGAGATCGGCCGGATCGGAAGCGCGCAACTGCGCCTCCATCATCCCCAGCAACGGCTTGAGGCGCTCAGCCATGATATTTCTCAGCCATCCGAGCGCCCATACCATTCGTCGAGCCGCATCAGCTGGTCATAGTCGGCATAAGGCGCATAATCGGCGACCAGCTTGGCGGTGAACGGCTCGGCCCCGACCAGCCATTTCTCGACCGCCTCAGTCAGCGTCCGCGCGGCGAGCGCGGTGAACTCGGCCGCGGGGGTGCCATCCTTGCGCCCGACCGGGCTCGCAGCATAGCCGAGCGTGCCCGCCTGCGAACGGCCGAGCGACCAATATTCGAACGCCGACGGAATGCCCTCGGCCTCCTTGAATCCGCCGCGCTCGGCGATCAGCCCGAGCAGGCCGAGCTGCATCGAATAGCCGGCCTCGACCTGCGCCGGACTCGGCGGGACGCCGGTCTTGTAATCGACGATTGCCAGGCTGCCGTCGCCGTTGCGGTCGATCCGGTCGACCTTGCCCTTGAGCTCGATCCCGGCAACGGGGATCCGCCCCTCGACCTCGGCGGCGACCGGCACGCGCCCTTCGACCTGCAATTCGGTCATCCGCCGCGCGACCCACTCGAGCGCCTCGATCAGACGGGGCTCCCACAGCGCCTTCATCACCGGATGCGCCGACATCGCGTCGAGCATCGCATGCGCGCGCGGCAGCAGCCTGGCGGGATCGCAGCGGTCCTCGATCATCCACGCCTCGAACACCGCGTGCACCGCGCTGCCGCGCCAGGCCGGGGTCGGATCGGCATCGACCGCGTCCATCGGATAAAGGCGCAGCATCGTGTCGGCATAGAAGGCGAAGGGATCGGCCTTGAGCCGGTCGAGCTTGGTCACCGCCAGCACCCGCGGCCGATCGGCGACCGGCGGCGCCGGCGCCGGCCGGTTGGCCGGGCTATAGCCCTCCGGCCGGTCGAGCGATCCGGCCCAGCTCTTCAGCCGATGCTCGCGGGTCAGCCCGCCGGTCATCGCCTCGAGCCGCAGCCAGAAGCGCGACGCGATCGTCGGCGCGCGCGCGTCCCTTCGGGCGCGGGTGACGATCACCTGCGGGGCGCCGAGCGCCATCGCGAAATCATGCGCCGACAGCCCGATCCGCCGTTCGAGCCCCGGCAGGCCGAGCTCGGCGCGGATCCGCGGCGCGAGCCACGGATCGGGGCTCGGCATCGCCGGCCACACCCCTTCGTTGAGCCCGCCGAGGATCATCAGGTCGGCATGCTGAAGCCGCGCCTCAAGCAGCCCCCAGATCGAGATGCGCGGGTGGCCGCCCTGCGGCGGTCGCACCGCCGCTTCATCCATCATCCGCCGCAGGATCGGCCCCACGCTCGGCGGATCGCAGCGCGGCGGCCCGAGCGGGGCGGCGGCTTCGAGATCGGCGATAAGGTCGGCGGCAGCGCGGCCGTCGGGCCCCGACCAGGCGGCATCGTCGGCCAGCAGCGTCGCCGCCTCGCGGATCGCCGCGACATGATCGCCGAGCGCCTGCGCCGCGCCGAACGCCGCCTCGAGCGGTTCGAGCATCGCCCGCACCGCGCTCCACATGCTCTGCGCCGGCGCGCGGACGCGCTGGGCATGGCGGTCGCCATCGGCGAGATAGGCCGAGATGCCGCCGAGCCCGCCGGGCGGCCGCGGCCCACGCAGCGCGGCGTCGAGCCGGCGTACCCCGTCGAGCCAAGCGCCGCGTTTGTCGCCCTGCCGCACCAGCGGATGCTTGAGCAGCGCCAGCAGCGGTACCGGCGCGAACCGCTCGGCCGCCGCCTCGGCGACCGCAAGCAGCAGCGTGCCCGCCGGGGTCAGCGACAGCGGGGTGCCTGCCGAATCGTCGGCGACGATGCTCCAGCGCGCGAGATGCGCCGCGACCCGGCGGGCGAGCGGCCGATCGGGGGTGACCAGCGCCGCGGTCCGGCCCGGCGTCTCGATCGCTTGGCGCAACGCGAGCGCGATCGTCTGCGCCTCCTCGGCGGGGTTGGAGAGCTCGATCGCGCGGATACCCGACAGCCGCCGCTGCCAGGGTTTGAGCCCCTGCCACAAATGGGTGAATTCGGCGGGCTTCATCGCATGGGCGAGCGCGAGGCTGCGCACCGCGCGGGCATCGCGGCGGCCGCCCCAGCGCCAGCGGCGGACTTCCTCACGCCCGACCCCGAGCCGGTCGAGCAGCAGCTTGAGATGATATTGCGGATGCGCCTCGATCGGCCTTCTGCGTTCGCCCTCTTCCGCGGGCCGGTCGCTGCCGAGCGCATCCCACTCGTCCTGCGGCGAGGCGATGTCGATGCCGGGGAGCACGACCATGCCGTCGGGCAGGCGGCACACCACCGCCATCAGCCGGGCGACCGCGGGCGCGCTGGTGGCGATGCCGGCGGCGACCACGAAGCCCGGTGGCGGCGACGCTTTCCAGCGCTTGGCGACCCGGTCGAGCAGCAGGTTGCGCCGCTGGGCCATGTCGATCGCGCCGCGGGCGGCCAGTTCGGCGGGCCAGCGTTTGAGGATCGCCTCGAGCAGGTCGAGCGAATGCTGCCAGTGCTGCGACAGCTCGGGCGACGACACGATGTCCGAGAGCCGGGTCGGATCGAGTTCCTCGACCAGCAGCTGGTCGAGGGTCGAGGCGAGGTCGCTCGCCAGCCGGATCGCCTCGCCGGCATCGACCGGCTCGCCGACCGCCGCGCGCATCTCGCCGATCAGCCGGGCGAGAATCATCTGCCGGTCGAGCGGATCGACGATCGGCGGGATCGGCGCGGCGTCATCCGCATTCTCGCCGTCTTCGATCGGATCGAGCAGCCCGCCGAGCCTCTGCTCGAGATCGGGATCGCCGACCGCGATCAGCCGCGGCAGCAGCAGCCCGCCCTCGGCGCGCCGCACGAACGCGTCGCGGATCGCCCCCGCCGCCCGGTTGTTGGGAACGAGGATGATGCCGCGGGCGAGGCCGAGCGGATCGCCGCCATGGGTCGCGATCAGCCCGGCCGCGAGCGCGTCGCCGAACGCCCGGTGCGGGGGGATGGTGAAGACCTGAGGGGATGTCACCCGATGACTCTAAAGTGATTTCGAGGCAGATAGAATATCTGCCGGCTCGGAAATCACGGCAAACAAAGACAATTTAGAGTGTGTTCTGATCAATCCCATCAGGACACACTCTAAAGCGATTTCATCGCGTCCGGAATCCTCAGGCGAAAATCTCCGCGAGGAAATTGGTCGCCGCCTGCCATGACCGCGCATCGGCGACCGGGCTGAACATTTCGGGGCGCTTCGGATTGGTGAAACCATGGACGGTGTGGCCATAGGCATGGAGCTGCCAGTCGGCCTTGGCTTCGGTCAGCTCGTCGGCGAGCCCGATCACCGCGTCGGGCGGCCCCAGCGGATCGTCCCAGCCGTGCAGCACCAGCGCCTTGGCGGTGATCGCAGCATTGGCGAAGGGCGGCCGGTCGTAGACGCCGTGGAAGCTGACGACGCCGAGCACATCCGCCCCGGCCCGCGCCAGGTCGAGGACGCATTTGCCGCCGAAGCAATAGCCGATCGCCGCTGCCTTCGCGGGGTCGACGACATCTTCCAGCCCGCGGGCGATAGCGAGCGACGCCTCCAGCCGCTCGCGCAGCAGCGCGCGATCGTCGTTGAGCAGTTGCATCGCCGCGCGGGCCTCATCGAACGAGGTCGGCGTGTTGTCGGCCCCATAGACGTCGATCGCCACCGCGACATAGCCAAGCGCCGCCAGCAGCTTCGCCCGCTCATCCTCATAGGCCGTGCGCCCCATGAAGGTGCCGGCGACCAGCACCAGCGGCCGCGGCCCCGCAATCGCGTCGTCCCAGGCGGCCAAGGCTTCGAACAGCACGCCCTTATGGTCGTGGCGCAGGGTCGTGGTGGTGATCGTCATCGCGGTTTCTCCATGTCTTTCGCCGATCTGCCCCAGGATCGATGACGGGTACAAGCGATCCGAAGGTGACATACGCCCCCCCGCCCGATTAAAGGGCCGCAGCGAATCCGAAACAGGGAGACTTCATGCCCACGCTCGTTCTCATCCGCCACGGCCAGTCCGCCTGGAATCTGGAGAACCGCTTCACCGGCTGGTGGGACGTCAACCTGACCGATCTCGGCATCGAGGAGGCCAAGGCCGCCGGCGCGCTGATGACCGAAAAGGGCTTCGACTTCGACATCTGCTACACCAGCTTCCAGACCCGCGCGATCAAGACGCTCAACCTCGCGCTCGAGGCGATGGGCCGGCTCTGGCTGCCGGTCGAAAAGGACTGGCGGCTGAACGAGCGCCATTATGGCGGGCTGACCGGGCTCAACAAGGCCGAGACCGCCGCCAAGCATGGCGACGACCAGGTCAAGATCTGGCGCCGCAGCTTCGACACCCCGCCGCCGGTGCTCGAGGTCGGCAGCGAATTCGACCTCGGCCAGGACCGCCGCTATGCCGGCATCGCGATTCCGCAGACCGAAAGCCTCAAGGACACGATCGCCCGGGTTCTGCCTTATTGGGAATCGACGATCGCCCCCGATCTCAAGGCCGGCAAGCGGGTGCTGATCTCGGCGCACGGCAATTCGCTGCGCGCGCTTGTCAAGCATCTGTCTCACATCTCGGACGACGAGATCACCGGGCTCGAAATCCCGACCGGCCAGCCGATCGTCTACGAACTCGACGACGATCTCAACGCCACCGACCGCTATTATCTGTCCGAGCGCTGAGACCGCAAAAGCATAAGGGGAGGACGCCGTGGCCGAAGCGCCGCTGATCGGCATCATCATGGGCAGCCGGTCCGACTGGGAAACGATGCGCCACGCCGCCGAGACGCTCGCCGCGCTCGGCGTGCCGCACGAGACGAAGGTCGTCTCGGCGCACCGCACCCCCGATCGGCTGGTCGATTATGCCAAGACCGCGGTCGGCCGCGGGCTCAAGGCGATCATCGCCGGTGCCGGCGGCGCCGCGCACCTGCCGGGCATGACCGCGTCGATGACCCGGCTGCCGGTGCTCGGCGTTCCGGTCGAATCGCATGCGCTCAAGGGCATGGACAGCCTGTTGTCGATCGTCCAGATGCCCGGCGGCATCCCGGTCGGCACGCTCGCGATCGGCAAGCCCGGCGCGATCAACGCCGCCCTGCTCGCCGCCGCGATGCTCGCCAACAATGACCCCGCGCTCGCCGACCGGCTCGACGCCTGGCGCGCGAAGCAGACCGCCGACGTCGCGGTCGAGCCGTTCGACTGATCTGGCCGGCATGATCACGCCCGGATCGACGATCGGCATCTTCGGCGGCGGCCAGCTCGGCCGGATGCTGGCGATCGCCGCCGCCAATCTGGGCTATCGCACGACGATCTACGCGCCCGAGGCCAGCGGTCCGGCGATCGAGGTCGCCGCCGACTGGATGCAGGGCGCCTATGACGATGCCGAGGCGCTCGACGCCTTCGCCGCGGGCGTCCAGGTCGCGACCTACGAGTTCGAGAATGTGCCGGTCGCACCGCTCGAAGACTTGGGCGTCCCGCTGTGGCCGCTGCCGCGCGCGCTGGCGATCGCCCAGGATCGCGGCCAGGAAAAGGCGTTCGTCGAACAGCTCGGCGGCCGCCCTGCCCCGTGGCGCGCGGTGTCGAGCGAGGCAGAACTGGTCGCGGCGATCGGCGAGATCGGCGCGCCGGCGATCCTCAAGACCCGCCGCTTCGGCTATGACGGCAAGGGCCAGGCGCGCCTCCGCTCGGCCGACGACGCGGCCGCCGCCTGGGCGACGATCGGCGGCCAGCCGGCGGTGCTCGAAGGCTGGGTCGCGTTCGATCGCGAATTCTCGCTGCTGGCGGTGCGCGGCATCGACGGCACGATCCTGTTCTGGGATCCCGTCCTCAACCGGCATGACGACGGCATCCTCGCGCTGTCGACGGTGCCGGCCGGGCTCGACCGGGCGACCATCGACCAGGCGCAGGCGCTGGCAGTGCGGATCCTCGAGGCGCTCGACTATGTCGGGGTGCTCGCGATCGAATTTTTCGAAACCGCCGACGGCCCGGTGTTCAACGAGATGGCGCCGCGCGTCCACAACAGCGGCCACTGGACGATCGAGGGCGCGGTGACCTCGCAGTTCGAAAACCACGTCCGCGCGATCTGCGGCCTGCCGCTCGGCAGCACCGCGCTCGCCGCCCCCCGGGTCGAGATGCACAATCTGATCGGCGCCCAGGCCGACGACTGGGCCGCGATCCTCGGCGACCCGACCGCGCATCTCCACCTCTACGGCAAGGGCAAGGCCAGGCCGGGTCGCAAGATGGGCCATGTGACCAGATTGTTTTTTTGACCTCAAACGCCGGGCGGCCAGCATCCGCTGGCCTTGGCTTCCTCGCATAAGCTCGGGCGGCCGTTCGGCCTTGCGGAGCCTTACGGCTCCGACGCAGATCTCAACGTAGGCACAAGAAGCACGTCAAACGTCGCTGCGCTTCGTTCCCGCCATCGCCGCCTTGCCGAACGCCCCCATGATCACCACGCCCTCGAACCGGCCGTCCTCGACGGTCGCCTTGCCGACCAGCGTCATCCGCATCGGCTTCTCGGTCGGCATCTTCCAGGTCAGCCGGTTGCCCTCGATCCGGCCGTCGACGACCTCGAGTTCGCCGACATCGGCGATGTTGGTGCCGGTGAAGCGGTCGCCGTCACGGACGATCGTGAATACCGACGTCTGTTCGCCGAACGAGGCGCGGGTCACGCAGTCCCAGACGCCGGCGATCGTATCGGCCTCGGTCTCGACGCTCATTTGCCGACGGTCCGCTTCTCGACCGGCAGCCCGAGCTGCTTGAGCTGCGGCTCGACCTTCGCGGCATCACCGACCACCACCCAGAGCAGATCCTCGGGATGGATCGCGGCCCGTGCCGCGGCGTCGAGGTCGGCGGCGGTCATCGCGCGATAGCGATCGGCGAGATGGTCGTAATAATCGTCGGCCCGCTTCGCATAATAGTTGCGCTGCATCCCGCCGAGCACGTCGCTCGCCCCCTCGAAACTGCCCGGCAGCTCGCGGATCTTGCCGGCGATGGTGCGGTCGCGCTCCTCGCCGGTCACGCCCTTGGTGGTCAGGAAGGCGGTCATGTCGCTGCGCATCGCCGCGATCGAATCGCCGGTGCGATCGGCCTGGACCGGCGCATAGACGAAATAGGGCATGCGCTCGTCGACCCGGCTCAGGAAGGACGACACGCCATAGGCCCAGCCCTTGGTCTCGCGCAGGTCCGAGTTGAGCCGCGACAGGAAATCGCCGCCGAGCACGTCGTTCGCCGCGAGCAGGGTCGAAAGCTCGTCCCGACCGGTCGCCTTGAGCACGGTTCCGCCGAGGATCAGCGACTGGGGCGATCCGGGGCGGTCGATCAACACGATCTTCGGGCTGGCCGCGGGCACCGGTGCGGCATCGGCCTTGGCACCGGGCGCGGCTTCGCCCTTCCAGTCGCCGAAACGCGCGTCGAGCGCCGCGACGATCGTCGCGAGCGGCAGATCGCTGACGACGAAGGCGGTCGCCTTGTCGGGGCGCAGCCACGCGCGGTGGAACGCGGTCATGTCGGCCGGGGTCAGGCTGGCGACGATCGCCGGATCGCCGGTGCCGGTGAACGGCACGCCATAGCCATGCGCCGGGCCGTAGAGCAAAGGCGGCAGGATGCGCAGCGCCAGCCCCTGCGGCTGGGTCATCTCGCTCTTGATGCGGGTGAGCTGCTGGTTCCTGAGCCGGTCGACCTCGGCCGGCGCGAACGCCGGATTGCGCACGACATCGGCGAACAGGGCGAGCGCGGGCGCGAGATTGGGGCTGAGCGTCGAGAGCTGGACATTGGTGCGGTCCATCGCCGCCCCCGCGCCGATCGACGCACCGAGCCGTTCCTCCTCGGTCGCGATCTGCTCCGAACTCAGCGTCTTCGTCCCCTCATCCAGCAAGGCGAGCATCAGCGACTGGGTGCCGAGCTTGGCCTTGGGATCGGCGGCGTTGCCGGCGTCGAACGACAGGGCCACCCGGGTCATCGGCACCGCGTCGCGATGCGCGTAGAGCAGCTCGATCCCGTTCTTCAGCCGGGCATGTTCGACCTTGGGGAATTTCAGCGCGACATCCTCGCCGACGTCCGGCATCGCCTCGCGCGGCTTGTTCTCCTGCTTCTGCGCGGGCTTCGCCTCGGCGACCGCGGGGACCGCCGGCTTGGCCTGCGCCTCCTCATAGGCGCCGCGGGGCCCCGGATTGACGATCAGGGTGAAGGCCGGACGCGACAGCCATTTGCGCGCGACCCGCAGCACTTCGGCCGGATCGACCTGGGCATAGGCCGCGAGCTGCTTGGCATAATAGCCGGGATCGCCGGCATAGGTCGCGCCCTCGGCCAGGGTCGCGGCCTTGCCGCCCATGCCGCCGACGCTTTCGAGCCCGGCGATCTGCCGGGTGACCTCGCCGGTCGCGACGCGCCGTACCTCGTCGGCGGTCGGCCCCTTGGCGAGCAGATCGGCGATCACCGCGTCGAGCCGCGCGCCGACCAGCTTGGGATCGACCCCGGGGCGGACATCGGCGCTGACGGTCAGGATGCTGACCCGCTCCATCGCCTCGATCCCCGCCGAGACCCCGACCGCGACCTTCTCCTGGCGAACCAGCGCATTGTCGAGCCGCGACGAGGCGAGACCGCCGAGCACGGTGGTGGCGACGTCGAGCGGCACCAGTTCGGGATCGGCATAGCCCGGCACCGCCCAGTTGCGGGTGATCCGGGTGGTGGCGACCTGGTCGGTCAGGGTGATGCTCGCCGGCTTGGCGAGGGTCGGGACCGTCGCCGCGGCCTGGACGACCTCGGGCCCGCGCGGGATGTCGCCGAAATAATGCGCGACCATCGTCTTGGCGGTGGCGACGTCGATGTCGCCGGCGAGCACCAGCACGGCATTGTTCGGGCCATATTTGGCGCGGAACCAGCCCTTCACATCGTCGAGGCTGGCGGCATCCAGATCGGCCATCGATCCGATCGTCGAGTGGCGATAAGGATGGCCTTCGGGAAACAGGCCTTCGAGCTTGGCATATTCGACCATGCCGAACGGGCTGTTGTCGCCCTCGCGCTTCTCGTTCTGGACCACCGAGCGCTGGTTATCGAGGATCTTCTGGTCGATCGCACCGAGCAGATGCCCCATCCGGTCGCTTTCGAGCCACAGCGTGCGGGCGAGGCCGCCGGTCGGCACCGTCTCGAAATAATTGGTGCGGTCGAAGCTGGTGGTGCCGTTCATGTCGGTGGCGCCGATCACCTGGAGCGGCTGGAAGAAATCGCCCGGTGAATTCTCCGAACCGTTGAACATCAGATGCTCGAACAGATGCGCGAAACCGGTCTTGCCCGCGGGCTCGTCCTTCGACCCGATATGATACCAGACCGACACCGCGACGACCGGCGCCTTGCGGTCGGTGTGGACGATCACCTTCAGGCCATTGGGCAGGGTGAAGCTGTCAAAAGGGATCTTCACCCGGGCAACGAGATCGGCGACCGGGGCGACGGCGGACGGAGCAGCCGGTGCGGCGCCAAGCGGGGAAACGGCCAGTGCCGCAACTGCCAGGGCGATCAGCACCGAGCGCCCTTTATGATCCTGGATCAACTATATCTCCACACGCGCATGGCGCCGGCATCCATCGGACGCCGACAGAAAGTCGATCCTTATCAGAACTATTCCCGATGTACCTAGGATTGACGGAGGGCTCGAACATGCGCGGGCTCGGGCCCGCAGCGTCGCGAAAACATCAGTCCACCGCCGAATCCGGTTCCGGCAACGGGTTCAACGTCCGGGCTGGTAACTCGCGAACCGCGCTTCGACCCGATCGATGCGCTGCTGGATCATCGCATGATGGTCGGGGTTGAGCGTTCCACCGTCGGCAACCTGCAGCCTGAGCGCCTCCTCGCGGATCGCGGACAGCGCCCGATGCCGCTTCTGCGCTGCCAGGATGAGCGGATTTACCGGCGTCCCGACATAGGCGAAGCTGTTCGTGCCGGTCGCGGGCTGAAAAACCGGGCTCGACGATGCGGCGGGGTTAGCCTGGACCACGGTGGCAAGCGGCGTGAAAGCGAGGACGGCAAGACCGAGGAGCATGCGCATCGATATTCTCCCGTGGCTGGAACGGGCAGCATATCGCGGCGCCCGCCCGGCCGGAAGGTTCGGATGACTCCGTTTCGGATCAATCCCCAGACATCGCCGGCCCGAGATCGGGTCCCAGCGCGGCGACCAGGGGGGTGAGATGGTCGCGATAGTTGCGCCAGCGCCCCGAGGACCGACCGTGCAGCGGCTCGCGGACCTGCCAGACGCTGGCGGTGCGGACCGGCCCCGTCTGGCGATGGAATTCGAGGCTCGACTCGTCGAAGCCAAGCCCGACATGCGTCGACAGCCTGGCAAGCGCCGTCGCGGGATCGCGAACGAGGCGATCATAATCGAGATCGAGTATGTCGTCGCCGAACAGCACCTTCCAGTGCCGCATCAGTCGCAGATAGTGGCGATAATGATGGCCGATATCGTCGAGCCGCGCGGCATAGCCGAACGACCCGTCGAGATGCAGCGAGAAGAGCGACAGGCCGTTGTCGAGCGGATTGCGCACGGTGTGGATGATCCGCGCCTGCGGAAAGAGCGTCTTGATGAGTCCGATATGCAGGAAATTGTCGGGCCGCTTGTCGGTCACCAGCCCCGCCCCCGGAAAGCGGTGCGCGACGATCGCGCGATACTGATCGGCGAACCGCGCGAAATCGGCCTGGCTGCGCCCGGCCATGGCCGCGGGATAGGGGGTAAGCCCCCGCGCCAGCGCCGGGATCAGCGGCAGCTCGCCGCCGGCGGTGACCGCGGGATGGCTCGCAAGCAGTTGCTCCACCAGCGTCGATCCCGAACGGAACATCCCGCAGATGAACAGCGGCGCGGCGGCTTCGTCGGCACCGCCGGCCATGCGCGCCGGGAAAGCGGCGATCAGCGCATCGACCAGCGCCTCGAACCCTGCCCGATCATAGGGGGGCGCGGCGATCCGGTTGGCGGCGGCGAAGGCCGCGAACGCCTCGTCATAGCGGCCGACATCGTCGAGCAGCTTGCCCAGGGCGAAGCCGAGCAGCGCCCGATCGTCGGGGGCGATGTCCGGTTCGCCGAGCCGCGTACGCACCGCATGGACCAGCGGATCGCCGGCATCGGCGATGCGGGTCAGCCCGGCCATCCGCGCCAGCGCCAGTGCATGACCAGGCTCGGCGTCGAGCAGCCGCCGATAGGCGATCAGCGCCTGGGCGCGCGCGCCCGCCTCCTCGTGGAGATTGCCGAGATTGAGCAGCGCCGGCCCATAGTCGGGCACGAGCGCCAGCGCCGCCTCGAGTTCCTTGCGGGCAAGGTCGGGCCGGTTGAGGCCGTCGGCGAGGATGACACCGCGGTTGAGATGGATCTCCTCGGGCCCCGACGCCCCGCGTTCGAGCGCCTGCTGGTAGGAGGCGAGCGCATCGGCCAGCCGCCCCGACTGCCGTTGCAGCCAGGCGAGATTGTACCAGCTCTCAGGCAGGTCGGGCCAGCGCGCGAGAAGCCGCCGATAGGCGTTTTCGGCTTCCGGATAGCGCCCCGCCTCGCGCAGCGCCGATGCCTCGGCCAGCATCGCGTCGCGCATCCTCAGCTCCGCGGCGGTCGACATGGACAGATGCTCACCTTTTTTCGCTGCGCCCGGCGCGATTGGCCGTTCGCCGGGGATGTCCCGCGGCAGGACCATCCTATATCCGCGTTGATGCCGTCTATCCGCCTTCACAGGACATCGTACAGTGGGTGGCATCAGCGGAAAACCGAAGGCTCATGTCTTGTGTTGCATAAAAGCAACACCATATCGCCGGGGATAGGACAACAGGGACCGTCATGAATCTCGAAAAATTCACCGACCGCGCCAAGGGCTTCCTCCAGTCGGCGCAGACCGTCGCGATCCGCATGAACCATCAGCGGATCTCGCCCGAACATCTGCTGAAGGCCCTGCTCGAAGACGAGCAGGGCATGGCCTCGGGCTTGATCAAGGCTGCCGGTGGCGACGCCGGCACCGCGCTTCGCGCGACCGACGCGGCGCTGGCGAAGGTGCCCGCGGTTTCGGGCAGCGGTGCCCAGCAGTCGCCCGGCATCGACAACGACCTGGTCCGCATCCTCGACCAGGCCGAACAGATCGCCCAGAAGGCGGGCGACTCCTATGTCACCGTCGAACGGCTGCTGCTCGCGCTGACGCTGGCAACGGCGTCGACCGCGGGCAAGGCGCTCGCCGAGGCCGGGGTCCGCGCCGAGGCGCTCAACGCCGCGATCAACGAACTGCGCGGCGGCCGCACCGCCGACACCGCGGGTGCCGAGGACCGCTACGACGCACTCAAGAAATTCGCGCGCGACCTCACCCAGGCCGCGCGCGACGGCAAGCTCGACCCGGTGATCGGCCGCGACGAGGAGATTCGCCGCACGATCCAGGTGCTCGCGCGCCGCACCAAGAACAACCCGGTGCTGATCGGCGAGCCCGGGGTCGGCAAGACCGCGATCGCCGAGGGCCTCGCGCTGCGCATCGCCAATGGCGACGTCCCCGACGGCCTCAAGGACCGCAAGGTGATGGCGCTCGACATGGGATCGCTGATCGCCGGCGCCAAATATCGCGGCGAGTTCGAAGAACGGCTCAAGGGCGTGCTCGACGAGGTCAAGGGCGCCGAGGGCCAGATCATCCTGTTCATCGACGAGATGCACACGCTGATCGGCGCCGGCAAATCCGAAGGCGCGATGGACGCCGGCAACCTGCTCAAGCCCGCGCTGGCGCGTGGCGAACTGCACTGCATCGGCGCCACCACGCTCGACGAATATCGCAAATATGTCGAGAAAGACCCCGCGCTGCAGCGCCGCTTCCAGCCGGTGTTCGTCGGCGAGCCGACGGTCGAGGACACGATCTCGATCCTGCGCGGGCTCAAGGAGAAATATGAGCTGCACCACGGCGTGCGGATCACCGACGGCGCGATCGTCGCGGCGGCGACCCTGTCGAACCGCTACATCACCGACCGCTTCCTGCCCGACAAGGCGATCGACCTGATGGACGAGGCCGCCTCGCGGCTGCGGATGGAGGTCGAATCGAAGCCCGAGGAGATCGAGAATCTCGACCGGCGGATCATCCAGCTCAAGATCGAACGCGAAGCGCTCAAGAAGGAGACCGACGCCGCGTCGCGCGACCGGCTCGATGCGCTCGAAGCCGATCTCGTCGAACTCGAGGAACAGTCGGCGGCGCTCACCAGCCGCTGGCAGGGCGAGAAGGACAAGATCAACGCCGAAGCCAGGCTCAAGGAGCAGCTCGACGCCGCCCGCATCGAGCTCGACCAGGCCCAGCGCCGCGGCGATCTCGGTCGCGCGGGCGAGATCTCCTATGGGGTGATCCCGGGGCTCGAGCGCGAATTGGCCGAGGCGCAGGGCGCGACCGCCGGCGCGATGCTGCGCGAGGAGGTCACCGGCGAGGATATCGCCGGCGTCGTCGCCCGCTGGACCGGCATCCCGGTCGAGCGGATGCTCGAAGGCGAGCGCGAGAAGCTGCTGGCAATGGAGACCGAGCTCGGCAAGCGGGTGATCGGCCAGAAAGATGCGGTCGAGGCGGTCGCGCGTGCGGTGCGCCGTTCGCGCGCCGGCCTGCAGGACCCGAACCGGCCGCTCGGCAGCTTCCTGTTCCTCGGGCCGACCGGGGTCGGCAAGACCGAACTCACCAAATCGCTCGCCGAATTCCTGTTCGACGATTCGTCGGCGATGGTCCGCATCGACATGAGCGAGTATATGGAGAAGCATTCGGTCGCGCGGCTGATCGGTGCCCCGCCGGGCTATGTCGGCTATGAGGAAGGCGGCGTTCTGACCGAGGCGGTGCGGCGCCGGCCCTACCAGGTCGTGCTGTTCGACGAGGTCGAGAAGGCGCATGCCGATGTGTTCAACATCCTGCTCCAGGTGCTCGACGACGGCCGGCTGACCGACGGCCAGGGCCGGACCGTGGATTTTGCGAACACGATCATCATCCTGACCTCGAACCTCGGCAGCCAATATCTGTCGAACCTGTCGGACGACCAGTCGGTCGACAGCGTCGAGGATCAGGTGATGGAGATCGTCCGCGGCCATTTCCGACCCGAATTCCTCAACCGGCTCGACGAGATCATCCTGTTCCACCGGCTGGCGGCCGAACATATGGGGCCGATCGTCGACATCCAGGTCGGCCGGGTCGCGAAGCTGCTCAAGGATCGCAAGATCCGGCTCGATCTCACCGACGGCGCACGCGCCTGGCTCGGGCGGGTCGGCTATGATCCGGTCTACGGCGCGCGGCCGCTCAAGCGGGCGGTGCAGAAATATCTGCAGGACCCGCTCGCCGATGCGATCCTGCGCGGCGACGTGCCCGACGGGTCGACGCTGCGGATCGACGAGGGCGACGGCAAGCTGGTGCTGACCGCCGCCTGACGACGGGCTTTCAGGGCGCGTAACGCTGCAGGGCGTTGCGCGCCCGTTCGTCGGCGGCGGCGACGATCGGCCAGACCTGTGCGATCGCATCGGCATGACGGCGCCATTTATCGGGGTGGGGGCGCGATACCACGGTCGGCGAAAGCGGAAGCTCCGACGGGATCGTGCGGTCCCAGACCAGATCGAGACCGGCGCACAGCGGCTGGAGACTGTCCTGCGGGGCCGCGAGGAACGCCGAATAGGCGATCGATCGCACATCGGTGTCGTCGACGCGGTCGAGATCGTCGAGCAGCAGCGACATCGTCGTCGCCCATTGATGGGCGACGATTTCGGGCAGTGACCGCCCGGCCAGCGATCGCCATCCGGGCACCAGCAGCAGCGACCAGGGCAGGCCCGGCCAGTCCGGCAGCCGTGGATAGGTGCAGAAGCTCCCGGCCTGCCAGGCTTCGATCATGCTCGACAGGGTTTCGCGCGGATCGCGGTAGAGGAAGACGAAGCGCGCATCGGGAAAGATCCGGCGGAGGAAGCCGATGCGCAGGCTGTTCTTCGGGGTCTTCTCGATCATCCGCGCGCGGCCCCGCGGCGGGCGCCCATCGCGGTCGCGCAG
Organism: Rhizorhabdus sp. GW822-FHT03C02; assembly: GCF_058801765.1. Taxonomy (NCBI): domain Bacteria; kingdom Pseudomonadati; phylum Pseudomonadota; class Alphaproteobacteria; order Sphingomonadales; family Rhizorhabdaceae; genus Rhizorhabdus; species Rhizorhabdus sp. GW822-FHT03C02. Next base: position 88,606 of record NZ_JBXANN010000006.1, on the reverse strand, counting down.
CGCGGCATAGAATCGTCCGGCAATCGCATCGGCTATCGCCGGGGTGACGTCGTCCCCGGTGAGCCGGTTCGAATGCCATTGCCGATGGATCGGATGCAGCCCGGGTATCTCCTCGATCAGGCGGTGGCTTTCGCCACCGACCGTGCAGACGTCGCGCGCCTTCGCCATCGTTTCGAACAGCAGCGACGACCCCGATCGCGGCGGGCTGATGATGAATATCGGGCGGTCGATCGCCGCTACTCTCCCCGCGCCCGCTGGCATCGACAGGCTGGTCATCGAACGAGCATCGCCCTGCGCTCGCGCATCAGGCGCGCATCGCCGCCACCGGCGGCGCGGCCAGCGGAGCGTTGAGGGTGAAGATCAGCTCGGCGAGCTGCCGGTAGAGCGGCAGCTCGTTGCGCATGCGGACATTCTCGCCGCCGAGTTGCAGCAGGTCGCGTTCGAGCGCGGCGACGAGGCGGCGATAATCGGGCAGGCCGGACGACGCCGGACCATGCTGGACCCAGATCGCGTTCCATCCCTCGACGAAGCGCTCGAGCCGATGAAGGATGGCGGCGAGCGGCGGCGCCGGCTCCGCCCGCTCGCCGATGAAGGCGAGATGGTAACGCAGCTCCCAGGGCGACATGACCGTGGCGGTGTCGAAGCGTTCGAAGGTCAGCGGCAGCGGCGGGACGGTGATGTCGCGCGTCCCGCCACCCGCGCGCGCGATCTGAACGAGTTCCCACAGACGCTCGCCGCCGACGGTGTCGAGCACAAGGTGGGTTCGCACCGCCGTTCCCCCGTTGACGACGTCGTGGCGCGCGAACGTGTCGAAGATCCAGCATTCGCCGGCCGCCATATGGACCGTCCGGCCGTCACAGCGGAACAGCACCTCGGGAGTCGTGACGATCGGGATGTGCAGGCGGACATGGGTTCGCCAGTAATAATGGGCGTCGACATGCGGCGGCACCGTCGCCCCCGGCGCCAGCCGCATCAGCCGGCTGCGCCCCCAGACCGCACCGATCATGCCCATGACCTGCCCGATATAGGGGCAGGCCCGCAGATGATCGGTCGGCGCCATCGGCGCGGAGGTATCGTCGATCATCTCGCCCCGGGTGGTGACCAGCCGCACCGCGGCGTTGCCGGGGAGGTTGTTGGGATGCGCGACCCAGGCATGCGCCGGCAACGCGTCGACCTCCGCCGCGAGCCGCGCGGCGTCGAAATTGAGCGGGAGCCGCAGCAGCGGTTCGTCGAGACGCATGTGAAATCCCGTGAAGATCAGGTTCTTATCGCCGCAGCATATCGGCCGGCCGGTGCGCTGTCATCGCCCTTCGCCTCCTGCCCCGACGCCACCGGGGATGGAGCGGTCCGAATCCGAGCATCTGGACATCGGCGGCGATTTGGTGCGATCGCCGTCCGCGCTCCCGGAGCAGCAACCAGTTCAATGGAAGGACGCGTTTTTTCGTGACGCAAATCGATCCCCGGGCCGCGACTATCCTTGCCCGCGCCAAGTCGGGCGACGTCGGCGGCGCGATCGAGGCGGGAGAAAAGCTGCTGGCCGACGGTCTTGTCGACGGCGCCTTCGCGACGTTCGTCGGCATGTTGTGCTGCCGCCAGGGCCAGCCCGAGCGCGGCATACCGCATCTGCGACGCGGCGCCGAGCTCGCGCCGCAGGCGATCGGTGCCAAGGTCGAGCTGGCGCGCGCGCTGATCGCGGTGGGCGACAATGGCGCCGCAGCGGCGATCGCGGCGCCGCTGGCCAACCCGGCCACGCCGGCCGGGCGCGAGATGCTGCGGATCGAGGCGCGCGCGACGTTGGCCGACGGACGGGCCGAGGACGCCCGCCTGCTGTACGATCGGCTGGTCACCGCCGACGGCGCCGATTTCGAAAGCTGGGACGGCCTGGGCGTGGCAAGGCTCGCGACCGGCGACATAAAGGGCGCGATCGACGCCCTGCAGCGCGCAACCGGACTGCGTCCGGCGGCGGTCAGCTATCAGATCAATCTGGCGCGCGCCCATATCGCCGCGAACGACTTCGAGGCGGCACGCCTGACTGGTAACCGTGCCGTCGCGCTGGCCGCGAACGATCCCGCCGCGCATATCGTGCTCGCGCGGGCACTGGCGGGCCTTCGGCGGGTCGACGAGGCGATGGCTGCGGTCAATGCCGCGCTGGCCGCGGCCCCTGCCGGCGCAGACCTGCTGACCGAGGCGGGCGAGATCCAGCTGCTCTGCCGGGCCCCCGAACAGGCCGAGGCGAGCTATCGCGCGGCGCTCGCGCTCCGGCCCGATCTCGAACGCGCCTGGATCGATCTCGGCAAGCTGCTCGAACGCTGCAACCGGCCCGAGGATCTGCTGGCGACGCTCGATGCGGCCGAGGCGACGGGGGTCGCCTCCGCCGCGACCGCGCTGCTGCGCGCACGTGGGCTGCGCAGCCTCAAGCGGCTCGACGAGGCGCTCGTGGCCGCCCGTCTCGCCCCGGACGAAGGCGACGAGGTCGAACGGGCACAGCTTATCGGCGATCTCGCGGACCGCACCGGCGACGTCGACACCGCCTTTGCCGCCTTCGCCCGGGCCAATGCCGCGCTCGCCGCACGCACCGCCGGATCGGCCGCCAAGGCGGCGGCCTATCTCGATCGCTTCGCCCGCATTCGCGACCTGCTCACGCCGGATGGCTATCGGCTCTGGCCCGCAGCCCAGCCGGGCGTCGAGCGACCGGCGCCGCTGTTCATTTTCGGCTTTCCGCGGTCGGGTACGACATTGATCGACACGATGCTGAGCGGCCACCCCGACGCGGTGGTGATGGAAGAGGAGCTCACGATCGACAAGGTCGCCGAGGCGCTCGGCCCGGTCGAGCGGCTACCGCGCCTGTCGCCCGCTGAAATCCGGCAGTTGTCCGCCCGCTATTTTACCGAAGCCGACAAATATGCCCCCGATGCCGCGGGCAAGCTGCTGGTCGACAAGAATCCGCTGGGGCTCGGCAGCACGCCGCTGCTCCACCGCCTGTTCCCCGATGCCCGTTTCATATTCGTCGAGCGCCATCCCTGCGACGTCGTGCTGAGCTGTTTCATCACCAGCGCGCGCATGGATTCCGACGTCGCGAGCTTCCACGATTTCGTCGGCACGGCACGGCTCTATGACCGGGTTCTCGCCTTCTGGACGCGATGCCGCGAGGTCCTGCCGATCGACGTCCACACGATACGCTATGAAACGCTGATCGCGCATCCCGAACGGGAATTGCGCGCGCTCGCCGCATTTGCCGGGCTGGAATGGACCCCGCGCCTGCTCGCGAACCAGGCCAACGCCAGCGCCCGTTCCTATATCGGCTCGCCCAGCTACGCCCAGGTCGCCGAGCCGCTCTACACCCGGGCCAAAGGCCGGTGGCTGCGCTATCGCGAGCATATGGAGGCCGTCATTCCGATCCTGGCGCCCTGGGTCGAACGCCTCGGCTATGATCTCGACCCGCTGTGAATTGACGACAATATAGGCTCAAGAGAAAGGCCCGGCTGCGATGCAGCCGGGCCTTTCGGATTCCAAGACCGGCCAGCGTGCATCGCCGCGGCCGGTGGAAGATCAGTTGCCGTTGACGGGCTTGTAGGACTGAACGCGATCGACCGTGGCACGCTGGTCGCGCTCCTGCTGTTCCCACTGCGCAGCGGTCAGGCAGGTCCGCTGCTTCTGCAGCCGGCTGCCGATGATTTCGCTCGTGCGGCAGATCAGCTTGTTCGGATCCTTGGCCTGTTCCGACTTTTCGCGCGCAACCGCAGGGGCCGCCATGACAAGGGCGACGGAAAGGATAAGCAATTTGTGCATTTGAGGAAGTCCAACTCGAGTTAGGTTGGAACTATTCTGCCGGATAAACGTGCGCTTAGCAATATTCCGCATCGGCGAACCCGGCCGGTCATCCGATATCGAATGCCACCGTAAGTCGCTCGCCGGCGGCGAATGGCCGGGTACCGTGCCATGTCGTCGACGGGAACAGCACGAGACGCCCCGGCCGCGGCTCGATCGCCCGTGCCGGCGGCAGATCCAGCCCCAGGCCGGGCTGCGGCTCGCCGATCGTCAGCCACCCCTCCTGCGTCGTCGCCCCCAGTTCGGGCAAGGCGACATAGAAGGCCGAGCTCAACCAGCCCTCATTATGGACATGCGGAACATGGAAACCGCCCTCGGCAAGCCGCACCGACCAGGAGCCCGCGATTCGCGGATGGCGCGGAGCCGCCTGCGCGAATCGCCCCGCCGATCGCGGAAGGCGATCGATATAGGCCCGCACCGCGCCCATCAGCCGGCCGCGCAGTTCCCTTATCACCGGATCGATCCGGGTGAGCAGCGGACCGTCGGTCTGGGTTCCGCCGCGGACCGATTGATCGAGCGGCTGGCTCCGGGCGACATGAAGCGCGCGCAACCGTTCGGCGAGCGGCGCGAGCAGCGGCCAGTCGGCACCGAAATCGACGATCTCGACGCAATCCTCGAGCACCTGCTCGCCGGCGAGACGCCGGGCAAGCGTGACATAAGGCTGTGCGTCGGCCGCCAGCGGCGCCGCGATCTTCGGGGCGAGCGCGAGGATTCGCGCCGGCTCCGCGCGCCGCAGCAGGTGGCGCAGCCAATGAACCAGGCTGTCCGGATCGCCGAGCGGATCGATCCGCGCGAAGGCGGCGTCGGCCTCGTCGAGACGCCCCTGTTCGGTCGACAGGATCGCCGCCGCCGCAACCAGCGGCGCCACTTCACCCAGCCTGGCACGCGCCTCGGCGAGCGCCCCGCGCGCGGCGTCGGCATCGCCGGCCCGGTGCAACGCCATGATCCGCATATGGTGGAGCCGGATATCCGCCGGTGCGCCGGCGATCGCCCTGTCGAGCGCCGCGAGGCCTGCCTCGCGCCGGCCATCCATATGGCGTAGCCGGATGAGTGCGGCATGGCCCGGCAGCCAGCCCGGATGCTCGCCGAGCATCGCGTCGAGGATCGCGTCGGCCTTCGCCACCTGGCCTTCGGCGAGCAGCGCCGCGGCCTGGCCGAGGATCACCTCGCCGTCGAGTGGCGCCAGCGCGCGTGCCCGCTCGAACCAGTCGAGACTCGGCACCCCCGCCTCATAAGCGGTCCGTGCCCGGGCATGGACCAGCCGCGCGCTCTGCGGCGTCATCGCGAAGGCACGGTCGAACGCCGCCAGCGCCGCGGCATGATCGCCGGCCGCGCGATGCAGCAGGCCCGATACATGGAGCAGCGGCGGCGTGCAGGACGGCGAATCGACGACCGCCGCGACTGCCGCCAGCGCATCCTCCTCACGCCGCTCCTCGATCGCCCGCAGCCCGAGTTCGATCGCGCGGTCTGCACGTGGTGTCCCCGTCACCGCCCGCAGCAGCTGTTCGAACGACGGGCGCGGCGCGACATTCACAGCAGCGCCCCTTGCGAGGCGTCCTCGGCCTCCATGATCCGCGCCACCGCGCCGCGCTCCATCGCGCTGAGGCCGGGGTGCCACAGATCGATGATCATCACGATCCGCGGCTGGTCGCTGTCGTTGACCGCTTCATGCTCGATCGTGTCGTCGAAGACGAAGGCCTCGCCGACGCGCCATTCGCGCCGCTCGGCACCGACGCGGAACCAGCACCCCTCGGGAACGACGAGCGGCAGGTGACAGACCAGCCTCGTATTGGCGATCCCGGTGTGCGGCGGAATTTTGGTATGCGGGCGCAGCAGCGAGAACATCGCATTGGGCGATCGGCCGGCGATGTGCGGCTGGCCGATCGCGGCAAGCACCGCCATCGTTCCAGGGCATCGGTCGGCATTTTCGCGGACGACCCGACCGCCCTGGAGCAGATGGAAGGCGGTCCAGTCGAGCGAATGGTTGAGCGCCTCCCACTGCCGGACGGGCGCGTCGGTCGCATAGCGGATATAGGGTTCGGCCCGGGCGGACGCATCGCGCAGCAATGCCTCCAGCTCGCCCGAGATCAGTGCGGTCGCCGCCTCGAGATCGCCCAGCCAGGGGAAGGCGTCGCGGCAATGGAATTCGCGCTCGACCAGCCCGGGATAATGATAATGGGTCGGTTCCGAATGATAGACCCGGGTCTGTCGCAGCGCGTTCGACTTGAAGCGGGCCAGCCTGTCGCGTTCGCATCCCGAAAGCCCGGCGTCTCGCCCGATCGCCCGGTCCCAGGTGGCGGCGACTTCGCGCTGATAGGCTTCCTTCGCACGGACCGCATGATCGATCAGCCCGCGCAGTTGCGGCGGCGGCGTCTCCTCATCCGCCCATTGCGCAAGCGCACGGATATAGGTTCGCGCGGCCTCCTGCCCCTCGCCCGCCGCCTCGAGCAGCCGGGCGCGGCTCATCAGCGCCATGAAATGCAGCGGATCGACCTCGAGCGCGCTGCGCACCGCCGCCAGCGCCCCGTCGAGATCCCCGCCCGCCCGCCGGATTGCCGCGAGCTTGAGCCAGCTGTCGATCCGGGCCGGTGCGGTCCGTACCACCTGCTGCAACAGGCCCTGCGCAGCGGCCAGATCGCCGCGCCCCGCCGCCCGGTCTGCATCGCGTTCGAGCGCATCGATATCCGGTTCGGTCGATATCATCCGAATCCCATGCCAGAGGGTTCCACAAAAGGAAACGGCGGGCCTTTCGACCCGCCGTCCCTGTGTCTGCAATGCCGCTGCGATCAGAAATCGAGCGTCACGCCCACATACATGTAGCGACCCAGAGCGTCGTACACCTGCGGGAAGGTATTGCCGTTCTCGAACACCGCGAGCTGCTGCGCGTTGATCGGCGGCTGCTTGTCGAACATGTTGTTCATGCCGGCATGCAGCGTGAACTTGTCCTCGAGCGGCACGGTGAAGGCCAGATCGAAATAGCTCTGCGCCTTGATCCGGGCATTGCCCTGACGGGTGGCGCCGGCCAGATCCGGATCCGAGCTCAGCGTGTCGGTCTTCACCTTGGCGAAATAGCGCCAGGCCAGCGAGACGCTCGAACCCTGCGGGATCGTGTAGGTCACGCGCGCCTTGTGACGCCATTTCGGGCTCGGGGTGCCGCACTGCGCGCCGTAGAAACCCGCGCAGTTGAACTTCGACGGCCCGAAGGAGTCGATGATCAGCTTGTCGAGATAGGTGCCGGCGATCGTGAAGGCGAGGTTGCCGATGTCGCCCAGCGCATGCTGGTAACCGACGGTGACGTCGATACCCTTGGTCGACAGCTTGCCGGCGTTGACGTTGACGTCCTCGACATAGCCGCCGTCGGCAAGGCTCGGCGTACCGCGGAACAGGTTGCCCGCCGCGTTACGATGGATCAGGCCGCAGTAGAAGGACTGGCCGGCGAGGCAGTTCGACAGGATCGAATCCGACCCGTAGGTCGAGATCTGATTCTTCAGGCGGATGTCGAAATAATCGACGGTCGCCTGGAAGCCCGGCAGGAAGGTCGGCGTCAGCACGATGCCGGCGGTGTACGAATCGGCGACTTCGGGGGTCAGCTGCGCCGAACCACCGAGATAGCCGTTATACTGCGCCGCCGGGTTGGCCGCGATGCGACCGAACTGGGCCGCGGTGACACCGGTCAGCGCGCACTGCGCGAAGGTGTTGCCGTTGACCAGCCCGTTGACCGCCGCACCGGCGCACGGATCGGTCGAGCCGTCGAGACCGAAGCTGCGGGCACCGAACAGTTCGACCGCGTTCGGAGCACGCACCGCGCGGTTGTAGGTTGCGCGGAACTTGATGTCCCGGACCGGGGTCCAGGCCGCCTCGAACTTGTAGGTGTCGGTGCTGAACGAGTTCGACGTCGCCGTGTTGGTGGCGGGGTCGAGACCGTCGACGGTGTAGTGCGACCGGCGATAGCCCGCGCCGAGGGTGAATTCCTCGAAGAAGGGCTTGTCGGAGATCAGCGGCAGCGAGGCTTCCGCGAAGAACTCCTTGACCTTGATCACGCCGGCGACCGGGGTGGTCGGGCCGCCCTGACCGGCGCCTTCGCCCGCCAGGAAGTTCGAGTCGACCTCGAAGTTCAGCGATTCCTTGCGATATTCGGTACCGACGTTCAGTGCGAAGCCATCGCTCGCCCACGGGCTGGTGATGCCATATTCGCCACCGAGGAAGGTCACCGATCCGTTGGCGATCTGCTCGGTCGTCTGACCGCGCGAGAACAGCGGAATCTGCAGATAGTTGAGCGCCGCGTCGGTCACGCCGCCGGTGGCGAAGATGTTCCAGGGAACGCAGGCCGGATCGGTGCCGTCGACGACCGAGCGGCAGGTCGGCGTACCGTTGACGTTGACGACGTCGAGAGCGCGGCCGATGCGGGTCACGCCGAAGTCGTTGCGGTAGGTCTGCGCGAAGTTCACGCGGCTATACTGATAATAAGCCTCGTAGCTCAGGCCCTTGGCGAAATCGCCCTTGGCGCCGAGCACGCCGCGATAGCTGGTGTGCTGGAGATCGTCGCGACGGCCACCGCCCTCGACGTTGCGGCGAGCGATGTAGAGGTTGCCGCGGGTCACGCCCGTACCATCGACGAAGGTGTTGCCGGCGGCGCAGACGATGCCACGCTGCTGGGCCGACAGGAGCGGGTTGTCGCAGTTGATCGTGGTGGTGTTGAAGAAGTCACCCGACGGCGCGATCTGGGCGACCGTGCGGTCGTCCATGAACATGAACTCCATATAGGGCTTGAAGGCGTCGTCGACGTCATAATGCGCGAAGAAGCCCGCCGTATAGCGTTCGTCGGGGCGCTGATAATAGTTGGTCGGGGCGAAGTTGTAGAGAACCTGGCCCGGGACGAACTGCGTGCCCTCGACATGGTAATATTGGCCGCCGGCATAGAAGGAGCCGGGTGCCGAGGTGGCCGAGCCGCCGCAGCTGTAGAGACGACCGAGCGAGCTGACCTGCGCGTCGGTGTTGGCGCCGAGCGAGCAGGACGAATAGTCGCGACGATCCTGGGTGATCGGACGGATCTTGCGATAGCCGGCATAGGCGGTGACATGGCCGCGGCCATCGTCGAAGCCGGCGCCGATCACCGCGGTCGCATCGATCGTGCCGCCGTCGGTGACCATGCCGTTGGGATAGCCGAAACCACGCGCGTTCAGCGCGTTGGTGACGTCGCCGCCCGCACGGTTGTTATGATTGTACAGGCTGTACTGGCCATCGATCTTGAAGCCGTCGAACTCGGTGTCCATCACGAAGTTGACGACACCCGAGACCGCATCGGCACCATAGACCGACGATGCGCCACCGGTCAGCACGTCGACGCGCTTGATCAGCGCAGACGGCACCATATTGATGTCGGCGACCGGCGAACGCGGATCGCCCGGAATCAGACGACGGCCATTGATCAGCACCAAGGTGCGGCTCGAGCCGAGGTTGCGGAGATCGACGGTGGCGGTACCGGTCGAGCCGTTCGAGATGCTGCCGCCTTGCCCAGCGTACACCTGCGGCAGCGCGTTGAGGAGATCCTCGACGCGGGTCACGCCCGACTGCTTGATTTCCGGTGCGCCGAGCACGGTGACCGGGCTGGCCGACTGCAGTTCCGGATGCGGAATGCGCGAGCCGGTGACGACGATGACGCTTTCATCGGTCGACGCCGTATCCGCCGGCGTGCTCTGCGCCTGCACGGCCGTCGCGCCGAACGCGATGCTCAGAGCGATCGACGCCGCGCTGCTACCCAGCCCGAAGCGGCTGAATTTCTTCAAGTTATTGGTCACTTTCCAGTCCCTTTTCTGGAGTGAGCGGGGCAGTGGGGTTGCCCCTGACTCAACCGTAAGGCGGACTGGCGGGTGCTGGCACACCCTACCCTTCCCCCTTAGGCATATGGTGGGTGTGCAAGAATTTCGATCAGGCTGTAAAGCGGCCGTTAAGCTTTCGACCGTGTTGCACTGCAGTTGTCGCGTTTTTGCAACAGTTGCGAAATGTCATTACGAACGAAGCAACGTCAGTGTAATATTATTACAACGCAGGAGAATGTGATGGGAATGACGGTAAGAATCACGAGCGGGATCGCCGCCGTGGCGATAATCGCTGGCGCAACCGTCGCTCAGCAAGCCACAAATGCTCCCGACCTGTTCCGCAAGTTGCTGCAGTGCAGAACGATCAGTGATAACGTACAACGCCTTGCCTGCTATGACGAAAGGGTAGGGGCACTGGAGACCGCCGAGAAACAGCATGATGTTGTTGTCGTCGATCGCGCCCAGGTTCGGGAAACGAAAAAATCGCTGTTCGGATTTCCGCTGTCGATCGGCGGCATTTTCGGTGACAAGGCCGACAAGATTGATACCGCCGACGAAATCGAATCAATCGAGAGTGTGATTTCTTCCGCCAGGCCTCTGGCCAACGGCAATTGGTCGCTCGCGCTCGAAAAGGGCGGGACCTGGGAAACGATGACCGCGCTCACCGTCGCACCGCGCCGTGGCGACAAGGTCAAGATCGCCAAGGCCGCACTCGGCAGCTTCAAGGGCAGTGTCGGATCCAACCGGATCGTGCGCTTCCGCCGCGTAGGCTGAACCCGAGCGATTCGCCATACGCGATCTCGAAGATGCTGATGCGTTCTCGATCGATTTGATCAAGCGTCGCACGGGCTGACACCGACAAAAAAGGGCGGCGGGAAAACCCGCCGCCCTTCCTGGTTCTTCGTGGCAGATCAGAACTTGAACTTGCCGCCGATGGTGAACGCCCGGCCGACCACGTCGTAGATGGTCGGGAAGGTGTTGCCGTTGTTGAAGGCGGTACCACCGACGCCCGAACCGACGAGCGGCGGCTTCTTGTCGAACAGATTGTCGACGGTCAGCACGATTTCGAGATTGTCGCCGATGCTCGCCTTCATCGAAAGGTCGAAATAGTTGTACGCCTTGATCTTGCGATAGTCGGCCAGCACGGTGGTCGGGTTCGGACCGCCGGGCTGCGGGGTCGACAGCGGCTGGGTCGCGGTCGCCTGGAACGGCTCGAGGCTGACCGAACCGATATGGTTCCACAGCAGCGAGATATCGAACGGCCCCTTCGAATAGGTCCAGCGCGAGTTGTACTTGAACTGCGGACGCGGGTTGGTGCAGCCCGTCGAGCTGTACCGCGCGGTGCAGTCGCGGTTGATCGAGTTCGGCGTCGCCTGGAAGTGGTAATAGTCCAGATAGGTGCCGTTGAACGACCACGTCAGCGACCCGATGTCCTGATCGATCCCGAAGTCGGCAAAATCGAACCGATAGTTGACGCCGACATCGACACCCGCGGTTGCGATCCGACCCAGGTTCGAACCCGCCAGGATCACGCCCGGGGTTTCACCCGCACCGTTCAGGCTGCCGTTCAGCGGATTGCGCTGAATGAGCTGACAGAAGGCGTTGTAGCTGAAGGTCGGGTTGAGCGCGGTCGAGTAGCAGCCGTTGAGGATATCGGCGGCCGCCGGGTTGGTGATCGCGTCCTTCACCTTGATGTTGAAATAATCGATCGTCGCCGAGAAACGGGGCACGAAGGTCGGGGTGAGGATCACGCCGAGGGTGTAGGTGTTGGCCCGCTCGACATCGAGATTGCGGTTGCCCGAGGTCGTCACGTTGATCTGGTTCGACGATGGCGTCGGGATCGTCCCGATCACGCCGGCCGGCGCACCGGTGGCGATGCAGAGCGCCCGCAGGCCGGCGCTGGCATTGGCCAGCGCACCCTGGCACGGATCGACCGACAGGCTGCTCAAGCCGGTCACCGACGATTGGTAGAGTTCCTGGATGTTGGGCGACCGGACGGCCACCTGATACATGCCGCGGAACTTCACGCCCTTGATCGGCTCGTAGGAACCACCGGCCTTCCACGTCGTGCTGCTGCCCGTCGTCGAATAGTCGGAATAGCGGATGCCGCCTTCGGCCTGGAGGCGATAGAAGCCGGGGACGTCGGCGACGAGCGGAACCACCAGTTCGCCGAAAGCTTCCTTGACGTCGTACACGCCGAAATCAGGCGGGGTCCGCGCGCCGGTGCCGAGCACTTCGCCCTGGATCTGCGACGGGGCATCCGGCTGGCTGCGGGCGCTGATCTTGCGATATTCGCCGCCGACGGCGAAGGCCACCGCCGAGGAGGCGAACGGGCTCTGCAGGCCGAAGAGATCGCCGTTGATGCTGCCGGTGACGACCTTCTGGCGGATCGTGCGGTTGATCAGCGCATCGAGATCGATGAAGTTCAGCTGATCCTGGGTGATGCTGCCGAGCGTGCCGAACAGGTTGAGCGGAACGCAGCCATTGCTCGTGTCGGAGCAGACCAGCGATCCGGCCGCATTGCGGTACGAACGCAGAGCCTGCTGAACCTTGCTGAACGAGCCCCAATTCTCGCGGGTCTGGCTCTGGCGGGTTTCGCCATATTGGCCCGACAGGTCGTAATGGATGGTCGGCACGATGTCGCCGCGGACACCGAGCTGGAGCTGGAAAACGTTCGAAACGACCGGGTTGCCGCGCGGTCCATATTCAAGGAAGCGGCGCTGCGCGATCACCGGAACTTCGCGATAGCCCGCGGAGGTCGGCGTGGTCGCTGCGGCTGCCGCGGCGCACTGCGCGGCGGTGAAGCTGATCGCGGTGCAGAGCTGGTTGCGGGTCGCCGCCGGCAGATAGGCGTTCGACAGCGGCAGCTGATAGATGTTGGTGAAGGTCGCCGACGATGCGAGCTGGATGCGCGCCTCGTTGCGGACGAACATGCCGCTGCCATAGACCTCGACCCCATCGGTGACGTCATAATGCGCCGCGGCATAGGCCTGGAAGCGCGACAGCGGCGTCTGGAAATAGGTGTTGGTGTTGGTGTTGAGCAGGTCCGACTGGACCGCCGCGCGCAGCGCGCCGGTTGCCGGATTGAATACCGCGCCGAAGCCGTTGCCGGCCCCCAGACCCAGCGCCGTCGTCGACGGCGAGGTGAACAGCACCGGCAGGGTCGCCTGCGAGCCGTTGAACAGGCCGTTGGCCGAGCTGATCGGGAAGGCGGCGATGCTGCGCTTCGTCACTTCGAGTGCCGAACGCTTGGCATAGCCGAGGTCGAGGATGACGTTGCCGCGATCGTCGGCGCTGGTCGCCCCCATCGTGACATTAGCGCGATAGTCGCGCGCGTCGCCCTTTTCGGAGATCCGATAGTTGCCCGAAGCTTCGAACCCGTTGAAGTTGCGCTTGGTGATGAAGTTGACCACGCCGGCGACGGCGTCGGCGCCATAGGCGGTCGATGCGCCGCCGGTCAGCACCTCGACCCGCTCGACCACCGAGCTCGGGATGACGTTGAGATCGACCAGACCGTCGAGACCGAACGGCACGATACGGCGGCCGTCGAGCAGCACCAGGGTGCGGTTCGGGCCGATGCCGCGCAGATCGACCGACGACGAACCGTCGCCGCCATTGTTGACCGCCGGCCCGAGATTCGGACGCACCGACGGGAGGTCGCGAATCAGTTCCTCGGCGGTGTTGACCTGACGAAGCTGGATTTCCTGCGCGCCGATGACGCTGACCGGGCTGGCCACCTCGAGGTCGGGACGGGCGATGCGCGATCCGGTCACGACGATGGCTTCGTCGGGTGCGGCGTCGGTCGCCTCGGCCGGAGTCGTCTGCGCAGCCGCGGGTGCGACGGCGAATGCCATGCCGAGCACGAGCGCGGCTGCGCTGGTGCCCAAGCCATAACGGCTGAACTTATTGATATTAGCCACTTTCCAGTCCCCATTCTGGAGAAGGCGGACGAGGTCCGGCCTTCTTTGCTTAGGCCTATGGGAATCGGAAAAAGTGCGAAGACATATGCCCGACCCCCATCAGGCATGCGCAGGGTGTGCCGGACATCCTGTCAGTTTGTAAAGCTGGGGTTAATATTAAGCCATTGTTACACAAGCGTTGTCACCTTTTTACCACAGTGACGACATCTCCTTGCTCAACGAGCGATTGCTCGGTCATAATGTTTCAACCTTGGTGGAGACGAGCATGCGCGTGTTGAGGAAAGGGCTCTTGCTGGCGACGATCGCGACGGTCGCCGCACCGGCGGCGGCACAGGAGAAAAACGCACGTCCCGAACTGTTCAGCAAGATGATCGAATGCCGGGCGATCACCGATTCCGGCAAGCGGCTGGCCTGCTACGACGCCCAGGTCGGCGCGCTGGATGTCGCTGAAAAGAAACAGGATCTGGTGGTGATGGACCGCCAGCAGGTTCGCGAGACGCGGCGATCCCTGTTCGGTTTCACCCTGCCCCGTTTCACGCTCGGCGGTCACAAGGTCGAGGAGGCCGATGAAATCGCGGAGATCGAAACGAGCATCCAATCCGCCCGCAAGAGCGGTCACGACTGGATCCTGATCATGGCAGACGACAATGGCACATGGCAGACCAGCGACGAACTGACGCGCGACCAGCCCAAGGCCGGGGTCAAGGCGCGGATCAAGCGGGCTTCGATGGGCAGCTATCTGGCGAGCATCGGCAACAACCGGGGCGTCAGACTGCGCCGGATCGGCTGACCCCGGTCAGGGCATCGGCCCCGCGAGCGGCGCGGGGTCGATCCGGGCGTCGCGCCATTTGATCGCCCAGTGGAGATGCGGCCCGGTCGCACGGCCGGTCATGCCGATCAGGCCGACCGGCTGCCCCCTGCGGACGACATCGCCGACCTTCACGTCGATGCGCGACAGATGGAGGAAAGCGCTGTTCAGCCCCTGCCCATGGTCGATCATCAGCAGATTGCCCTCGAGCGTGAACGGCGACGCCGCCGCGAGGATCACCACGCCATCGGCGGGCGCCGCCACCGGCGTGCCGGTCGGCCGGGCGACATCGACCCCCGAATGATAGGCGCCGGGTTCGCCCGCATAGATTCGCTGCGAACCGAACACCCCGCTGATCCGGCCGGTCACCGGCCAGGCGAAGCGCTGGCGCCAGCCCTGGCTGTGCGAGTCGCCGGCCCGGGCGGCGGCGATCTGTGCGAGCTCGAGCTTGCGCCGTGCGAGGAATTCGGGGGTCGGCGTGGTCCCGCGCGGCAGGGTCGGCAGCGATTCGATCTGCCAGCCATGCGGGGTCACGGCGATCGTGCGCGTGAAACGGGTTCCGTCCGGGCGCGTGGCGACCAGCACCGCCTGCGGACCATGGTCGCGATCGAAGGCGATCAGGAAGCGGCCATCGCTGTCGAAGCCGATCGCCTGGCCGTCGAAGCTGAGCGCGGTCGCGCCGGCCGGAATCTGACCGAAGGCGATCCCGCCCTGTTCAAAACGCCCGCTCAGTCCGAAATCGCTCGCCACCGGCGCCGGCGCGATGACGGCCCCGACGGCCGGAGCGGGTGTCGACGCCGGCAGTGGCGGGACGGCGCGGGGCGCGGGAACGCAGCCCGCGAGCGGCAGAATGAACCAGACGGCGCGCAGCGCGCCGCGCCCGCGATCGCTCAAGCCTTTTGTTCCGCGGCGGTCGCCTCTTGCGCCGAGGCATAGGCCTCCTGCCGGGCGACGCTCCAGTAACGCAGATTGTCGAGCGGGATCTGCACGCCGCTGCGCGCGCAGGTCACATGGTCGCCGGGAACGAGCACGCGGAAGCCATTGGCCATATAATGGAGTTTGGCCGAACGGCCTTGCGACATCAGCATGCGATCAGCTCCTTGGCCTTCCATATAGGGCAATGCGGCACGGCTTAGAAGAGCTCGGCCTGTCCGGCCCCTGACGTGCCCGGCTTCCTTGGCTTCGCCGGAGCGGGCTGGCCAGTTTTTTCTGTCGTCACATCGACCATACCGTCGGCGAAATGGAGGGTGAGCAACCCCTCCGTGCGGGCATCATCGGCCCGGGTCACCACGCCGCCGGACCGCGCCTCGACCCGGACATAGCCGCGCTCGAGCGGCCGGTCGGGATGGAGCTGCGCCGCGATCCGCCACAGCCGGTCGAGCGTCGCATGCCCCTCGGCGATCCGCGCCTTGACCGGTTCGGGCCGCAACCGCACCGATGCGAGACGCTCCTCGGCGCGCACGAGCTTCTGCCGCAGCAACGCCGGCCGGAGCGCCCCCGAGGCATGCGCCAGATCGCCGCGCGCGATCGCTAGGCGCTTGGCGAGGGCCCGCGGCAACCGGTCGCCATTGTCGTCGAGCCGCTGCTGCTGGGGCTGGAACAGCTGGTCGGCCGGCGGGAAGCGATCGGCGATCGCGGTGAAGCGTTCGTCGCCGCGCTCATGATAGCGCCGCGCCAGCCGCTCGGCACGCAACCCGAGTTCGCGGACATGCGCCATCAGATCGGCGCGCACCGGCACCGCGATCTCGGCGGCGGCGGTCGGAGTCGGCGCGCGCAGATCGGCGGCGAAGTCGCACAGGGTGGTGTCGGTCTCGTGCCCGACCGCCGAGATCACCGGGATCGGCGATTCGGCGACTGCGCGGACCACCTCTTCCTCGTTGAACGCCCACAGATCCTCGACCGACCCGCCGCCGCGCCCGACGATCAGCAGGTCGGGCCGCGCGACCGGGCCGCCATGCACCAGCGCGCCGAAGCCGCGGATCGCCCGCGCGATCTGCGCGGCGGCCCCGTCGCCCTGGACGATCACCGGCCACAATATCACATGGGTCGGGCAGCGATCCTCGAGCCGGTGGAGGATGTCGCGGATCACCGCGCCGGTCGGCGAGGTCACCACCCCGATCACCTTCGGCATGAACGGCAGCGGCCGTTTGCGCTCCTGGTCGAACAGCCCCTCGGCGGCGAGTTGGCGGCGGCGCTGGTCGAGCAGCGCCATCAGCGCGCCCTGCCCCGCCAGTTCGAGCCGGTCGATGATGATCTGATATTTGGAACGGCCCGGATAGGTGGTGAGCCGGCCGGTCGCGATCACCTCGATCCCGTCCTCGGGCCGGAAGCGCATCGCCGCCGCCTGCCCCTTCCAGATCACCGCGTCGATACAGGCACTCTCGTCCTTGAGGGTCAGATAGCAGTGGCCCGAGCTGACCCGCTTGAACCCCGACACCTCGCCGCGCACCCGCACATGCGCGAAGGATTCCTCGACCCGGCGCTTGAGCGCCCCCGACAATTCGGACACCGTCTGCGCGGGCGCATTGTCGCCGGGAACCTCCTCGGCTAACAGCCGGGGCCTGTTTGATGGGGCACCCGGGAGAAAATCGTCCATGATCGTCCTGCTGCTGGGATCGGGGGGGCGTGAACATGCGCTCGCGTGGAAGCTCGCGCAATCGGACCGGCTGACCAAGCTCTATGCCGCGCCGGGCAATCCGGGAATAGCCCAGGTCGCCGAGCTGGTCGACCTCGACCCGACCCATATAGAATCCGTCCTGGCCTTCGCGCGCGACGAGAATGTCGGGCTGGTGGTGATCGGCCCCGAGGCGCCCCTGGTCGCCGGCCTCGCCGATCTGCTGCGCGCCAACGGCATCCTCACCTTCGGTCCCAGCCAGGCCGCGGCCCAGCTCGAAGGGTCGAAGGGCTTTACCAAGGATCTGTGTGCGCGGGAGAATATCCCGACCGCCGACTATGGCCGTTTCACCGATGCCGGCGCCGCGACCGCGGCCCTCGACCGGTTCGGCGTGCCGGTGGTGATCAAGGCCGACGGGCTGGCCGCGGGCAAGGGGGTGGTGATCGCCGAAACCCGCGCCGAGGCCGAGGCGGCGATCGCCGACATGTTCGATGGCGGCTTCGGCAGCGCCGGCGCCGAGGTCGTGATCGAGGAATTCCTCACCGGCGAGGAAGCGAGCTTCTTCGCGCTCACCGACGGCGAAACCGTCGTCCCGTTCGGATCGGCCCAGGATCACAAGCGGGTCGGCGATGGCGACACCGGCCCCAATACCGGCGGCATGGGCGCCTACAGCCCCGCGCCGATCCTGACCCCCGAACTCGAGGCGCAAGCGATGCGCGAGATCGTCGAACCGACGGTGCGGGCGATGGCGGCGGCGGGCATGCCCTATTCGGGGGTGCTCTATGCCGGGCTGATGCTCACCGCCGACGGCCCCAAGCTGATCGAATATAATGCCCGGTTCGGCGACCCCGAATGCCAGGTGCTGATGCTGCGGCTCGAGGACGATCTGCTCGGCCTGCTGCTGGCGTGCGCCGAGGGCCGGCTCGGCGCGATCGCCCGGCCCAGCCTGTCGCCGAACACCGCGCTGACGGTGGTGATGGCGGCGAAAGGCTATCCCGGCACGCCCGAGAAAGGCGGCCATATCCGCGATATCGCGGCGGCGGAGGCGAAAGGCGCCAAGGTCTTCCATGCCGGGACCTACCAGGGCGCGGCCGGTCTGGTCGCCAGCGGCGGCCGGGTGCTCAACGTCACCGCGATCGAGGCCGATATCGGCCACGCCCGCGACACCGCCTATGCCGCGGTCGACGCGCTCGACTTCCCCAGCGGATTCTGCCGGCGCGATATCGGCTGGCGCGAAATGGCACGCCAGCGGAACGATTGAGCCGCTACGGCATTAGCCCTGAAAACAGAAAGACGAAGGACTAGGCATGTCGAACACCACCCTGATCATCCTCGGCGTCGTCGCGCTGATCGTCATCGCGGTCGCGCTGCTGCTGATGCGCAAGCCCGCCGCACCGAAGCCGATCGCCCCGGCCAGGCCCGCCCCGAGCGAAGGCCATGGCGTTGCCGACAGCGCCGCCGCCGCGATCCTCGACATCTCGGGGCCGGTGATCGGCATCGACGCCCATCCCGACCTGCCGTCGGACGATCTCACCCGCATCAAGGGCCTCGGTCCGCGCGCGTCCGCCGCGCTCAACGCGGTCGGCATCCACCGCTACGCCCAGCTTGCCGATCTCGATCCGGCGCAGGCGGCCGAAGTCGATGCGCGGATGGGCAGTTTCAAGGGCCGCATCCAGCGCGACCAGTGGATCGAACAGGCACGCCTGCTCGAACAGGACGACATCGCCGGTTTCGAAGCCAAATATGGCAAGATCGGCTGATCTTCGGATTACACCCCTGACCGCTTCTCGAGCAGCGCCATCGCCTTGATGTTGGCGGTGACGCTGTCGCCGATCGCCAATCCCAGCCGGTCCCACGACTTGCGGGTGAGGGTGGACAGGATCAGCGCATCCGGGCCGCCTTCGGTGAGTCGGAGCGACACCCCCATCGCATGCGCGTCGTTCGGCTGCGCGTCGACGATCGTCGCCGGCAGGCTGTTGAGCACGCTGGTGCGCGGGTTGGGATCGAGCGACAGGCTGACGTCGAGCGCGCGGATACGCACCGAAAGCGGCCCTTCGCGCCAGCGCCCCGGGATCTGCACGGTCGCATCGCCGATCCGGCAGCGGGTGAGGTCATAGGCCGGATCATAGTCGACCGTATCGGCCGGCAGGATGACCGCGGCGTCGTTGGCGCGGGCGATCGGATGCGCGAGATCGGTCATCACCCGCACCGCCGGGCCGGACGCGCGCACCTGGCCGCCGTCGAGCAACACCAGATGGTCGGCGAGTCGCTCGACCTCGTCGAGATCATGGCTGACGAACATGATCGGCAGGCCGACCGCGTCGCGCAGCCGGCGGATCACCGCGATGATTTCGAGCTTGCGCGCCATGTCGAGCCCGTAGAGCGGCTCGTCCATCAGCAGGAAGGCAGGTGCCGCGAGCAGCGCCCGGCCGATCGCGACCCGCTGCGCCTCGCCGCCCGACAAGGTGCGCGGACGCCGGTCGAGCAGCGCGCCGATGCCGAGAAACTCGACCGTCTCGTCGAAGCCCATCAGTGCCGGCCGGTCGCGGCCGAGGCGCGCGCCGTAGAGCAGGTTCGCTTTGACCGTCAGATGCGGGAACAGCCGCCCGTCCTGGAAGATATAGCCGCTGTGGCGCCCCTCGATCGGCAGGCTGATGTCGGCGGCGCCGTCGTAGAGCGTGCGTCCGGCGACCGCGATCCGGCCCGAATCGGGCCGGGTGACCCCGGCGATCATGTACATCAGGCTGGTCTTGCCCGATCCCGACGCGCCGAACACCGCGGTCAGCCCGTCGCCGGTACGGAAATCGAAGGCGAAATCGCGCCCGCCGATGCGGCGCCGGATCGCGACGTCGAAGCTCATAGCGCCCGACGCCCGGCAAACCATTCGGACAGATAGAGCGCGCCCAGCGACAACAGGATCGCGAAGATCGACAGGTGCATCACCCTATCCTCGGCGCCGGGGATCTGCAGCAGGCTGTAGATCGCGATCGGCAGGGTCTGGGTCTCGCCGGGGATGTTCGACACGAAGGTGATCGTCGCGCCGAACTCGCCGAGGCAGCGCGCGAAGGCGAGCACGGTGCCGGCGCTGATTCCCGAGAAGACCAGCGGCAGGGTGATCGTCCGGAAGACATGCCAGCGCGATCCACCGAGCGAGCGCGCCGCGATCTCGAGTCGCGGGTCGAGCGATTCGATCGACAGGCGAATCGTGCGGACCATCAGCGGCAACCCCATGATCGCCGCGGCGATCGCCGCACCGGTCCAGCGGAACAGCACGCTCACCCCGAACCAGTCCATCAGGATCGATCCGAGCGGGCCGTGCGGCATGAATGCCTCGAGCAGCAGATAGCCGGTCACCACCGGCGGCAGCACCAGCGGCAGATGGACGATGCCGTCGAGCAGCGCCTTGCCTCGAAACCGACCGCGCGCGAGCAGATAGGCAAGGCCGATCCCGATGGGCACGCTGGCCAGCACCCCGACCACCGCGACCTTCAGGGTCAGCAGGATCGCGGTGACGCCTTCGTCGGTAAAGCCAAGCCAGTCGGGCAGCGCCGTCTTCCTCGATCGTCAATGCGCCGCATCATGCGGCGGGGTCCTTGCCCTGTCACCATCGACCGGAACCGCCCGCCGATAGCGGCGCGCGTAGCGCAAATATCGTAAACAATCGTCAACACGCGAAATTTATCGCAGGTGCGTCGGGTTCTGAGGGGACTTGAGAGGCATTGCTGACGGTCGTGTAGGTATCAAATACAAGCTATTTCAATAAGATAAGATGCTTTTCACCATATTGCCATTTTTACCTTGAATTTTCCTCTTCGCAGGTGCACAAAGAATGGGCCTTTCAGGCATCCTCTCCTAAAACTTTCAAGGGTCGGTCCTCGCGGATCGGCCCCTTTTTTTGGTTCTTTTTCCCGGCAGCATCGGCCGACCGGCGACGGCTTCGCGGCGCGTCAACCGCAAACGATTGCCCTACACGCGATTGCCCGATGTCTGAATATGCCGATATTCGCGGGTGGCTCAGCCGGACGACCGCGCCGGCCGATGGCTCTAGGCTGCGCCGAGGATGAAGCTGCGGACCTGGGCGTAGATCTGGGTGTCCCATTTCTTGCCCGAGAAGACCCCGTAATGGCCAACCCCGGCCTGGAGATAATGGCGCTTCATGTGCGGCCGCAGGCCGGTGCACAGATCATGTGCGGCGGCGGTCTGACCGACCGCGCAGATATCGTCGCGCTCGCCTTCGACGGTCAGCAGCGCGGTCCGGCGGATATTGCCGAGATCGACCCGGCGCCCGCGATAGTCGAGCTCGCCGGTCGCGAGCAGCGCCCGCTGGAACACCCGGTCGATCGTCTCGAGATAGAATTTGGCGTCCATGTCGAGCACCGCGAAATATTCGTCGTAGAAGTCGCGGATCGTCTGCGCATTCTCTTCGTCGCCGTCCGCCAGATATTGGTAGAGCGCGCGGTGCTGGTCGCCGTGCCGCTGCATGTTCATCGACATGAACGCCGAAAGCTGCAGAAAGCCGGGATAGACCCGCCGCCCCGCGCCCGGATAGCGCCAGGGCACCGTGGTGATCAGATTATCCTCGAACCACTCGTAGGGCTTGCTGGTCGCGAGTTCGTTGACGCCGGTCGGATTGATCCGGACATCGACCGGCCCACCCATCAGCGTCATGCTGAGCGGGGTCGCGGGATGCTTGTCCTCGTTCATGATCGCGGTCGCGACCAGCGCCTGCACACAGGGCTGGCACACCGCGACCATATGCGCGCCCGGGCCGATCTGTTCGAGGAACATGATCAGATGGTCGACATATTCGTCGAAGCCGAAGGCCCCCTCCGACAGCGGCACGTCGCGGGCGTTCTTCCAGTCGGTGATGTAGACGTCATGATCGCGCAGCATCGTCTGAACGGTGTTGCGCAGCAGCGTGGCGAAGTGGCCCGACAGCGCGGCGACGATCAACACCTTGGGCTTGTCGAGCCCCGGATCGCTTTTGACGAAATGCACCAGATTGCCGAACGGGCTCTCGTGCACGATCTGCTCGGTCACCGACACGAGCTGGTTGCCCGACATCACCGAATCGATCTGATAGGATGGCCGGTCATGGGTCATCCGGGTGTTGGCGGTCATGTCGAGCGCGGCGAAATAGCTCTTCGCCAGCGGCTCATCGGCATATTCGCCCCACAGGGGCTTCATCTTGAGCCCCGCGGCGGCGAGCATGCGCACCGGCTCCATGATGTCGCTCATTCCCTGAAAAAGCTGATATAGCATTCAGACCGTCCCCGACCCCCATAATCAACGCGACATGCACTTCACCCAAAAAGGGTTGGCCCAAAAAGGGTCTAGTGCATTTCATGCTGCAGTGCGCCACAAATTTTTGCACTTGCGGTACATGGCAGCTATCGTAAGCCCAACCCGTCGGGAAAGCCGCCGAGGCGGCTGGCCGGACGGGGTACGGGCTGACACCGGTTGCCCCGGGATGCTTGTCTCGAAACGGGCGTGTACGAGTGGGGAGTGGGCTAATGCCGGAAGCGGTCCTGTCGATCTCGAGCAAGAATTACTCGTCCTGGTCGCTGCGCGGCTGGCTGCTGTGCCGGATGGCGAAGCTCGACATCGTCGAGCAGCGCGTCGGCATCGACGATCCCGGCCAGCGCGCCGAGCTGCTGCTGCTGTCGCCGTCGGTGCTGGTCCCCCGACTGACCCATGAGGGGGCGAGCGTCTGGGACACGCTGGCGATCGCCGAATATCTCAACGAGAAATTCCCCGATGCCGGGCTGTATCCGTCCGATCCGCTCGAGCGCGCACATTGCCGCAGCGTGTCGGGGGAAATCCATTCGGGCTTTCACAATCTGCGCTCCGCGCTGCCGATGAACCTCAAGGCGCGCAACGACAGCTTCCGACTGTTCGCTGGCGCCAAGCCCGATATCGAACGGGTGCAGGCGATCTGGAACGACTGCCTGTCGCGCTATGGCGGGCCGTGGCTGTTCGGCGCCGCGCCGACCGTCGCCGACGCGATGTTCGCGCCGGTCGCGACCCGCTTCATCACCTATGCCATCCCGCTCGACGCCGCGTGCCGCGGCTATTGCACGACGATCACCAGCTGGGCGCCGATGGTCGAATGGACTCACGACGCCGTCGCCGAGCCCGAGGAAATGGAAGAGCTCGACGCCGAGTTCTGACCGCGTCAGGCCTGATCGCGCTCGGCAAGCTTGCGCTCCCACGCCACGGCATGGGCGACGATCAGGTCGAGATCGGCGCGTTGCGGGCGCCAGGGGGTGGTTTCGAGAATCCGGCGATTGTCGGCGATCAGCGCGTCGGGATCGCCGGCGCGGCGCGGCTCCATCCGCCGGACGATGCTGTTGTTGGTGACCCGGTCGACCGCGTCGAGCACCTCGAGCACCGAGAAACCCCGCCCATAGCCGCAATTCATGATGTGGCTGGCCGCCCGGTCGGCGATCAGCGTGTCGAGCGCATGGAGATGCGCGTCGGCGAGATCGCTGACATGGATATAGTCGCGTACCCCGGTGCCGTCGGGGGTGTCATAGTCGGTCCCGAACACCGCGACCTCGGCCCGGCGCCCCAGCGCCGCCTCGACCGCGACCTTGATCAGATGGGTGGCCCCGGCGGTCGACTGGCCGGTGCGTGCCTCGGGATCGGCACCGGCGACGTTGAAATAGCGCAGCGCGCAATAGTTCATCGGATGCGCGGCGGCGACGTCCTTGAGCATCGCCTCGGTCATCAGCTTCGACATGCCATAGGGATTGATCGGCCGGGTCGGAGTCGCCTCGTTGACCGGGCTCTCGTCGGGGATGCCATAGGTCGCGGCGGTCGAGGAGAAGATGAAATGGCGCACCCCACCCTTCACCGCCGATTCGATCAGGGTGCGGCTGTTGGCGGTGTTGTTGCGATAATATTTGAGCGGATCGCTCACCGACTCGGGCACCACCACCGATCCGGCGAAATGCATGATCGCGCCAATCCCCATCTCGGCGATGATCTTCGCGACCAGCGCCTCGTCGGCGATGTCGCCCTGGTAGAAGGCGACCCGGTCGGGCACCGCCCAGCGGAAGCCGGTCACCAGATTGTCGATCACCGCGACCCGCCAGCCGGCGTCGAGCAGCGCCAGCACCGCATGGCTACCGATATAGCCGGCGCCCCCGGTCACGAGCACGGCGAAGGGTTTTTCGGCTGGGGCTTGGGTCACGCGCACATCATCCCTGAACAGGTGGGCCAGTCGGTCGGACGCTAGCGGCCGCCCCGAAGCCGGTCAAACCGCGATCAGGGCAGGATCGGCACGAGCCCGGCGGCGAAGGCGATTCGCACCGCCTCGGCGACGCTGCGCACCTCGAGCTTGTCCATCAGATTGGCGCGATAGATCTCGACCGTGCGCGGGCTGATGTCGAGTTCATAGGCGATGATCTTGTTTGCCTTGCCGTCGATCAGCCCGAGCAGAACGTCGCGCTCGCGCGGGGTCAGCCGCTCGATATGCTCGCGCGCCGAATGGATCGCCGCCTGCTCCTTTTCGCGATCCTCGATCCGCGCGAACGCCATCTCGATCGCCTTGAGCAACGTGCGATTGTCATAGGGCTTCTCGATGAAATCGCTGGCGCCCGCCTTCATCGCCTCGACCGCCTGGCCGACATCGCCCTGACCGGTGAGCAGGATCGTCTCGAACCGGCCATCGTGCGAACGCACCTGCCGCAGCACGTCGAGACCGCCGGTCCCGGGCATGTGCAGGTCGAGCAGCAGGCAGCCGCGGGGCAATTCGGCGATCGCGCTCAGCAGCGCGTCACCCGATTCGAAACAGCGCGTGTCGAAGTCGCCGGCCACGTCGAGCAGCAGTTCGAGCGACTGACGCAGGGCATCGTCATCGTCGACGATATAGATTGCGCGACCGCTCATGCCCGTCCCGCCATGGCGTCGGCCGGCACGTCCATCAACGGCAGGTTGAAGCTGAAGATCGCCCCGCCATCCTCGGCGGTCTGCGCGGTCAACGTACCGCCATGCGCTTCGACGATGCGCCGCGAGATCGAAAGACCAAATCCCAATCCCTCGCTTTTCGTCGTCGTGAAAGGCTTGAAGAGCCTGTCAAGTATTTCGGCCCCGATGCCGGGGCCGCTGTCTTTCACCGAGACAATCAGATCATTGTCCTGCCCCATGGCAGTGCTGATTATCATCTCGCGCCGTAAACAGCCACCACCAGTCATGGCATCGACTCCATTGCGGATGAGATTGACGAGCACCTGCTGGATCTGGATACGATCAGCCAATATCATTCTCGTTTCACTTTCGAAATCATAATTCAACCTCACATTGAGCGACGACATGTTGAACAGCGCCAGCGCCGCGGCCTCGCGGATGACGTCGGTGATCGGTTCGGCGCGCATATCGGCCTCGCCGCGTTCGATGAAGGCGCGCAACCGGCGGACGATCTCGCCCGCACGCGATGCCTGTTCGCCGGCGCGATGGATAGCGCTGCCGATCCGCTCGGGCGCGGCGCCGGCCTCGATCATCAGTTCGACCGCGCCGAGGAAATTGACGATCGCCGCCAACGGCTGGCTGAGCTCGTGCGCCAGCGCGCCGGCCATCTCGCCCATCATGCCGATCCGCGAGACCTGGGCCAGGTCGGCCTGAAGCTTGTGGAAATTCTCCTCGGCATCGATGTCGGCGCGCATGTCGCGCGCGAAGACGACGAACATCCGCTGCCCCTCGACGGTGGCGCCGCCGACGATGAACGACACCGGCACCGACTCGCCGTGCCGGCTGTGGACGATGATCGTCTCCGACAGCGCGGTCGGGCTCTTGCCGATGAAGAGCTGCGACAGCCGCCGGCGCAGCGCGGTGCGGCTGACCCCGTCCTCATTGGTGAGGTCGAGGATATGGCTGCCGATCAGCCCGCCCTTTTCGCACCCGAACAGGGTTTCCGCGGTCGTACTGCACGACCTGATGATTCCGTCGGCGCCGCAGACGATCATCGCGTCGGGCACCGTCGCCAGCACCGCGCGCATCTCGGCCACGCTGGCGCGCAACGCGGTCTCGCGCCGGGTCCGTTCGGTCACGTCGAGATGGGTGCCGACCGCACGGACGGCGTTGCCGCTGTCGTCATAGACGATCCGCGCCCAGCTTTCGGCCTGGCGTCGCGTCCCGTCGGCACGCCAGAATTCGAATGCGAACTGAAGCCGGTCGTCGTGGCGCGCGACGGCGGCGTCGAGCGCGGTCCTGATCCGATTCGCCAGTTCGGGAAAGCGCTCGAGCAGCCAGTTCGGATCGGACGCGCTGTCGTCGACGCCGAAGAATATCTCACCCGGGGTCGTCCAGACCGTCTGCCGCGCGACGATGTCATATTCGTAGACGAAGATGCCCTGGACCGCGACCGCGGCGGCGAGACGCGCCTCGCTCAGCCGGATCGCTTCTTCGCGGCGATAATGGTCGGTGACGTCGTTGTTCGCCGCGATCAGGCTGACCGGGGTGCCTTGGCCATCGCGCAGGATGAGGCCTGCGGTCTCGACGATCGCCTCCCGACCGTCGGGCCGGGTCATGCGGATCGTGCGGACGAAGCGATCGCTACCGGAGGCGATCGCCGATGCCGCATCCTTCCTGATCGTCTGCACGACCGCGGGATCGACGACTTCGCCGATATGATGCCGGATGGCGGTTTCGTCCTGCGCGATCATGTCGCCGAACAGCAATTCGGTGTTGATCGCCCACTCGATCGCGCCGGTGACGATGTTCCATTCCATCACGACGAGCCGGTGAAGATCGATGACCGCCCGCAGGCGGGCTTCGTTGCGCAGTCTTTCGCCTTCGGCGAGGCGGCGCGCGGAGATGTCGGTGAGAATGTTGACGCCGCTAAGGTCGCCATCGCCATGCCGCAACAGCTTGGCGCGATTGTCGATATGGACCAGATGCCCGTCGCGATGCCGTTCGACCAGTTCCCCCTGCCAGTCCGGCTGGCAATCGTCTTCGTCGACCGGAAGTCCGCGACGCAGTTCGCTCTGGAGCAACTCGGTCCGCAACTGCCCGACCGCCTCCGCCGCGGTCCAGCCGAACAGTTCCTCGGCCCCCTTCGACCAGTGGCGGATCCGGCTGTCGCGATCGACGACGATCACCGCCGCATGCTCCACCGCGCCGGCGAGTTCGTCGCGTTCGACCCGACTCTGGGCCAGACGATAGCTGGCATGGCCGACCAGTACCGCGATCAGCATGAGATCGACCAGCAGCGCGACCGCATCGCCGGCGCGCGGATCGAGCTGCGCCGCCGACGTCAACGTATTGATCAGCAGCTGCAACATGACGATCGCGGCCAGAAGCCCCGACAGCCCGAGGCTGCCGGCGACATTCTCGCCGGCGCCGACCGCGATCTGAAACGGCCAGCCATCGCGATAGCGCCAGGCGACGACCGCGATCGCCAGCGTCAGCGACATCGCCGTACCCGGCACCGATATGATGAACAGCGGATTGGCGGCAGCCGACGGCGGTATCCCGCTGACATGGAGCAGCAGCAGGAAGGTCGCATACAGCAGGGCGGCGGTCGCCAGCGCGAGTCCGATCTTGGCGGCGGGGCGGCCGGTGGCTGTTGCGGGCAGCATCGCGCAGAACAGCAGCACGAGCTGCAAGACGGTCGCCGGCCGGGTCGGCTGCATATGCAGCCCGGCCGAGGCGCGCAGCGGTCCCGATGCCAGCCAGCGCTCGAAGCCCAGCGGGTGGCCGATCAGCCATTGCATCGGCGCGAGCAGCGTGAAGAGCGCACCGATGCCCAGCAGGACCCGCGCCGTGACGCCGAAACCGAGCAGCCGGGCAAGCAGCGAGGCCGAGACCGACAGGAAGCACAAGGTCGTGGTCGGCTGGCTCGCCAGCGTGCCGATGCCGAGCGTGGTGAAGGCCGGAATGCCCGCCAGCCAGCCCGCGAGCGCGAAGCTGGCCAGCGCGAGGCATGTCCCGCTGCCCGCCGCGGCGACCCGCAGCACCCTCCTGTCGAGGGTCGGACTGGGTCCGTGCTGGTTGATGCTCCCCCCTCGGATTTCGACCCGATGCCGTCTCAGCAAGCCAGCGTAACAGGATGAAAAGCGAGGGGAAAGCAGGAGTTGTCGTTAACCATTTCAGTCCATGGGGCGCCGATCCGGCTACCCCATAGTACCGACCGCGCTCAGTGGACGAAGCGCGCGACGACCTCGCGATAGGAACGGCTGACCTTCACCTGCGCGCCCGATTCGAGAACGAGGAAACATTCGCCGTTGGTGTGCGGCTTGACCTGCTTGACCAGGTCGAGATTGACGATCGTCGAGCGATGCACCCGCTGGAAACGCCGCGGATCGAGGCGTTTCTCGAGATCCTTCATCGTTTCGCGCAGGATCAGCGTGTTGTCGCCGGTGTAGATGCACATATAGTCGCCGGCAGCGTCGATCCGTTCGATGCTGTCGACGTCGACGCGGAAGATCTGGCCGCGATCCTTGATATTGATCAATTTCTCGAAACGGTTCGATGCGGGGGCATCGTCGCCATCCGACATCTGGTCGGCGGCTTCGGGCGCGACCTCGGCGAGCACCTCCTTGAGCCGGCCCGCTTCCTCATGCCCGCGCTTCTCGGCGAGGCGCTGGCGAACGCGGTCGAGCGTATCGGCGAGCCGCTGCTCGTCGACCGGCTTCATCAGATAGTCCATCGCCTGCGCCTCGAAGGCGCGGATCGCATGGTCCTGATAGGCGGTGACGAACACGAACAGCGGGGGTTCGACCTCCATCAGTCCCTGGATCACCGAGAAGCCGTCGAAACCCGGCATCTGGATGTCGAGGAAGACGAGATCGGGCTTGTGGGTCTTGATCGCACGGATCGCCTCGCGTCCGTTCAGGCAGGTTTCGATGATTTCCACATCCTCGTGCGCGGCAAGCCTCAGTTGGAGACCCTGGATGGCCAAAGGCTCATCATCAACGAGAATGGTTCTGATCGTCATGCAACGTCCTTGATCTGTTTCTCCGTCTGGAACGGGATATCGATGACGACACCGAAACCTTCGTCCCGCCCGGTCTGGACCTCAAATCGATGGTCCGCGCCATAGGCCTGCGCCAGTCTGTCGCGAATATTCGCCAGGCCGACGCCCGTCGAATAGGTGGGTCGCGGATTGACCTCGTTCAACCCTGGCCCCGTATCGCTGACTGTAATCTGAACACGGCGGTCATCGCCATGGCCCGTAACGCGCGCCTCGACGGTAATATCCGCGCCTTCTTCGAGCGGGGTCACCGCATATTTGATCGAATTCTCGACCAGCGGCTGCAGCAGCAGCGACGGCAGGCGCGCCTGCGACGCCGCCGGATCGACCTCGAAATTGGCGCGCAGCCGATCCTCGAAGCGCATCTTCTCGATATCGAGATAGAGTTTGAGCGTCTCGACCTCCTGCGCGAGGCTGACCGAGCCTTCGGGTTCGTTGGCCAGCGTATAGCGCAGGAACGAGGCCAGCCGCGACAACATCGCATTGGCGCGCTGGGTTTCCTTGAGCAGCACCAGCGTCGAGATCGAATTGAGCGTGTTGAACAGGAAATGCGGGTTGAGCTGATAGCGCAGCATCGCCAGCTGTGCGGTCGACGCCTGGCTTTCGAGGCGGACCACCCGGTCGCTCTGCTCCTCGAGCAGCAGGTAGAAATTGATGCCGTAATAGAGCGCCGACCAGGCCGACAGCAGCGAGAAATCGAGCAGGATCGCCCCGAAATACTGGATGCCCGCCGGCATTTCGCGCGGCCGGTAGAAAGTCGCGTGCGCCCAGGTTTCGATCGACGAGAAGCTCGCGGCGGCGACCGCGAGGATCATGATCGACACGGTCCAGGTGATGATCGGCTTCTGCTTGATCAGCCGGCGATAGGCCGAGGCCATCAGCAGGGTCAGCGAATAGCCGGTCGCGGTGGTGAGCGCGGTCGGCACCACGAACAGCAGGCCCATATTGTTGGCGAGCCCGCCGAGCGAGCGCAGCACGAAATAGCCGGTCCAGCCGGCCGACTGGAGGATCCAGAACGCACGGTTCTTGTCGTCGAAAAAGGGCTGCGAGCCGAGCTTGAGCAATGCCATGGGCGCGGACTCTAGAGGCTCATTCCCGAAGGGGAAAGCCCGACGCCATTCACGCGCTCCGCAAGCAAATGGCAACGGCCCCATAGGGTCCGCAAGGCCGAACGGCCGCCCGAGCTTATTGCGAGGAAGCCAAGGCGGGCGGATGCCCGCCGCCCGGCGTTTAAGGGCTCATCAACCAAGCGCGGCTTTCAGCTTGTCGCGGTCGAGCGCGCCTTCCCAGCGCGCGATCACGATCGTCGCGACCGCATTGCCGACGAAATTGGTCAGGCTGCGGCATTCGGACATGAAGCGGTCGACGCCGAGGATCAGCGCCATGCCCGCGACCGGCACCGACGGCACGATCGACAATGTCGCCGCCAAGGTGATGAAGCCCGCACCGGTCACCCCCGCCGCGCCCTTCGACGAGATCATCGCCACCAGCAGCAGGCTGATCTGTTCGCCGAGCGACAGATGCACGTCGCAGGCCTGGGCGATGAACAAAGCTGCCAGCGTCATGTAGATGTTGGTGCCGTCGAGGTTGAACGAATAGCCGGTCGGCACCACCAGCCCGACGATCGGCTTGTCGGCGCCCGCACGCTCCATCTTGGCGATCAGCAGCGGCAGCGCGCTTTCGGACGATGAGGTGCCGAGCACCAGCAGCAGTTCGTCCTTGAGATAGGCGATCAGCCGGAAGATCGAGAACCCCGCCATCCAGGCGACCGCGCCGAGGATCACCAGCACGAACAGGATCGAGGTCAGGTAGAAACAGGCGACCAGTCCGATGAGATTGGCGAGCGTCCCCACCCCGAACTTGCCGATCGTGAACGCCATCGCCCCGAACGCGCCGATCGGCGCCGCCTTCATCAGGATCGCGACAAGACGGAAGACGATCGCGGTCACCCGCTCGAGCAGGTCGAGCACCGGCGCGGCGCGCTCGCCGGTCAGCGACAGCGCGATGCCGAACAGGATCGCGACGAACAGCACCTGCAATATCTCGCCATCGGCAAGCGCCGACAGAAAGGTGGTCGGGATGATCGCGGTCAGGAAGCCGACCAGCGACTGGTCGTGCGCCTTCTGGGTATATTCGGCGACATGGCTGGCATCGAGCGACGCGACCGCGATGTGGAGCCCGGCGCCCGGCTGGACAACATTGGCGACGATCAGCCCGACGATCAGCGCCAGCGTCGAGAAGAACAGGAAATAGCCGAAGGTCTTGAGCGCGACCCGGCCGAGATCGCCGAGATGGCTGAGCCCGGCGATGCCGGTCACCACCGTCAGGAAGATCACCGGCGCGATCACCATCTTGACCAGCTTGATGAAGGCATCGCCGAGCGGCTTGAGGCTGGCGCCGATGTCGGGCGCGGCCCAGCCGAGCAGGATGCCGAGCGCGATCGCCAGCAGCACCTGGGCGTAGAGCGAACGCCAGAAGGGTGGACGGGCGCCCTGGGTCTCGGTTGCTGGCTCGACGATCATGACACCCCCTTGAACATGCGCGCGACGATGCGACGGCGGGTCGCGCCGTGCAAGCGCCGCCGGTTGCCCGGTAGATATGGCGGCTCAATGCAGCGCATAGCGAAAACCGATCCAGACCGTGCGCGGGGTCGCGCGTTCGACCACGCCGTCGGCGCCGACCGTCGCCTGGACCTCGGCATCGGCGATATTCTCGCCGCGCAGTTCGAGGGTCACGCCATGGCCGACCGGCAGCGTCGCGACCGCATCGACGGTCAGCGCATCGTCGAGCGAACGGCTGTTGAGGTCGTCCTCATATTGGCGGCCGACATAGCGCAATGTCGTTCCCAGCCGCAGCCGGCCCGGGCGGCCCCACTCGACCGAGGCGCTCGCCTGATCGCGCGGAGTCTGCGCCGGCTGCAGCCCGTCGAGTGCGGCGGCCAGTCCCGATCCGCCGACCCGCGCATCGACATGCGACCAGCTTGCGGCGAGTCGCCAGTCGGCGATCGCGGCACTCGCATCGACCTCGATCCCGCGACTGCGGATCGCATCGAGGTTGCGTCGGGTGCGCACCGTCGTCGATCCGGCATCGGTGACATTGGCGATCGCGTCGTCGAGCCGGTTCCAGAACGCGGTCACCCCCAACCGCCAGCCGGGCAGCGGCTGATAGGCTGCCCCGGCCTCGACGCCCTTGACCCGTTCGGGATCGAGCGCCGGGTTCGCGTTGGTGGTGTCGTTGCCCGCACGGAAAGGGCGGTAGAGTTCATTGAGCGTGGGCAACCGCCAACCCGTGTAAGCCGCCGCGCGCAGAGTGACGGCCCCGGCCGCCTTCCAGGCGATGCCGGCCCGCGCGGTCGGCTCGGACCCGGAACGATCGACATAGCCGAGCGTGTTCGCGATGATCGCCGCCCCGGTCGCGCGGTTATATTCGCTGCGGAAGCCATGATCGAGCGACCAGCGATCGATCCGCCCGCTCGCGGTCAAGGTCAGTGCGGGCGAGGGTTCGACCGACAGATCGGCGAAGGCGCCAGCGACCGTCTGCTCGCCGCCCGCCTTGCGATGAACATTGCTCGACAGGACGAACTCCTGGGTGCGCCCGTCGACATGGCGCACGTCGCCCCCCGTTCGCAGCACGACGGCCGATCCGAGCGGGGGCCGAACCTCGAATCGCCCGCCCGCGCCGGTCGCAGGCACGCGATATTGGTCGAGCGATTCGCTGACGGTTGCGCGGCCCGCGCCGATACTGGCGAAGCCACTCGAAAATTCGCGCTGCTGCAGCCAGCCGGTCGCCTCCCAGCCCCAATTGCCCTTGCCGACCAGCCGCATGCTCGCGTCGAGCGCGAGATTGGCGTTGCCGGTGAAGGGCACCCCGCGGTCGCGGCGGTCGAGCAGGAAGCTGCCACTCGTCTGAAGCTCGGTATCGCCTCCAACCGGGAACACCGCGCGCGCCGATGCGCGGCTCTGCTCGTAAAAGGCGGGCCGGTCGATCGGTCCGCGGCTGTCGGCGACGACGGGCACGAAGCCGTCGCCGCGCGCATAGCCCGCCGACAGGGTCGCGAAGCCGCCGCCGAGCCGTTGGGTCAGGCTGGCATCGCCATCGACCGAATCGCGGCTGCCATGGCTGAGGCCGGCGATCAGCCCGGGCGCCTCATCGGGGGTCAGACTCGACAATTCGATCGTACCCGCCAGTGCGCCGGGGCCGAACACCCCGCTGCCGCCGCCGCGCGTCACCCGGACATGGCCGATCCGCGCCGGATCGAGCCCCGCCCAGCCGACCCAACCGCCGAACGGATCGACCATCGGCACCCCGTCGAGCAGGATCAGCGCCCGGGTCGCGGCATTGCCGCCGAGACCGCGCAGCGTCGCGCCCTGGCTGGTCGGATGCGCCGATCGCGAATCCGAACGCCGGAACTGCTGGAAACCTGCGACGTCGCGCAGCACATCCTCGATCCGCCCGCTCGCCGACATCACCAGCCGGTCGCGGTCGATCGCGACGATGTCATAGGCGGCGTCGCCCGGACTGCCGCCGAGCCCCTGGCCGGTGACGACGATCTCGTCGTCGGCGGCGATCGCGACGCTTGGGCCGAGCACGGGCGGGCCAAGGATGGGGACGAGAGCAAGCGCCACGAAGGCAGGGACATGGCGGCGCGGGATCACCCCGTCGCCATCATCCGCCCGCCATCAGCCGTCAAGCCGGTTCAGGCGGCGACCTCGAACCGGTCGGCGTAGCGCGCGGTGATACCCGCGACCGGCACCGTCACGAACACGTCGATGCTGTTGAAATCATGATCGATATAGGCGCCCTCGCCGATCTGGGCGCCGACCCGCAGATAGGCCTTGATCAACGGCGGCAGCCGGCGTTGCGCGAGGCGCGGATCATAGCCGCCGATCGGCAGCCGCGCCATGTCGATGCCGTGCGCGCCGATCACCCGCGCCCTGAGCTCGGGCGGCGCCGCGAAGTCGTGCGCGAGCAGCGACAGCGCCGCCTCATGCTCGACCGGATCGGTCCCCGTGAAGCTGGCGCAGCCGAACATGTAGCCGATCCGGTGCGCACGCAGATATTGGGCGATCGCGCGCCACAGCAGCTGGATCGTGCCGGCATCGCGATAGGCGGGATCGACGCACGAGCGGCCGAGTTCGAGCAGTTCGACGCCCTCGCGCCGGGCATGGGTGA
The DNA here is from genome assembly GCF_058801765.1 of Rhizorhabdus sp. GW822-FHT03C02. NCBI lineage: Bacteria > Pseudomonadati > Pseudomonadota > Alphaproteobacteria > Sphingomonadales > Rhizorhabdaceae > Rhizorhabdus > Rhizorhabdus sp. GW822-FHT03C02. Next base: position 54,471 of record NZ_JBXANN010000006.1, on the reverse strand, counting down.
CGATCGACCCGAGATCGAATTCATGCGCCGAGTAGAAGCCGTCATGCCGGTCGGCGACGCTCTGGCGCAGCAGCCGGTAGGTACCGACCACCGGCGCCCCGGCCACCGCATGATCCTCGACCAGCAGGTGATCGCACAGCGCGTCATAGGGATCGATGTCGCGACCGTCGCGGGCGCCGGCGAGTTTGGCGCCCATATCATCGACGAAAATCCGATAGCGCAACGCCTGGGCCGCTTCGATATCGCCGGCGTCCTGTGCGAGCCGAACGCTGAGCCGTCTTTCGCTTGTCATCGACGAAGTCCATCCCGATCACCGATTGTCAGCGATCGGTAACGCAGCGGTGCGACGCAGCGGCTACCACTCGCTTACGCTTTTGCTACAAGTGACCGTGACGCTCCCGATATAAGGGGCCGATTTAAAGGGGAAACGCCCAGTGCCAGCCGCGAGTCAGAAGCTTCTCCTGTTCGGTGCGACCGGGGATTTGTCATACAGGATGCTGTTGCCGTCGCTGTTCGGACTGGCCGGCGACGGGCTGCTGGCGCCGGATCTCGCGATCATCTGCACCGCCCGGTCGGTGATGACCGAGGAGGAATTTCGCGAGAAGGCCGCCGACGCGCTCCAGCAATATGTCCCGGCCGAGCGGATGAGCGACGAGGCGCTGGCCGCCTTCCTGACCCGGCTGCGCTATGTGCCCGCCGACGCCTCCGATCCGAAGGATTTCGCCGCGCTCGCCGAGGTGGTGGGGTCGACCGCGGGCGGACTGTCGATCTTCCTGTCGACCGCGCCGTCGCTGTTCGGATCGACGATCGCCGGGTTGGCCGCGGCAGGGCTCGCCGGCGACAATGTCCGGATCGGCCTCGAAAAGCCGCTCGGCTACGACCTCGCATCGAGCCGGGTGATCAACGATGCGGTGGCGAGCGTCTTCCCCGAGGACCGGATCTTCCGCATCGACCATTATCTGGGCAAGGAAACTGTCCAGAACCTGCTGGCGCTGCGCTTCGCCAATGCGCTGTTCGAGCCGCTGTGGAAGGCCGGCGGTATCGATCATGTCCAGATCACCGTATCGGAAACGGTCGGGCTCGAAGGCCGGGTCAGCTTCTACGACGGCGCCGGCGCGATCCGCGACATGCTGCAGAATCACATGCTCCAGCTGCTCGCGCTGGTGGCGATGGAGCCGCCCGCCCATTTCGATTCGACCTCGGTCCGCGACGAAAAGGTCAAGGTGCTGCGCTCGCTGCGCAAGATCGACCGGATGACCGCGTCGACCCACACCGTCATCGGCCAATATGGCGCCGGTGCGGTCGCCGGCGGCGCGGTGCCGGGCTATGCCGACGAACTGGGCAAGCCGTCGAACACCGAGACCTTCGTCGCGATCAAGGCGAATATCGACAATTGGCGGTGGAAGGGCGTGCCCTTCTACCTGCGCACCGGCAAGCGGCTGCCCAGCCGCCAGTCCGAAATCCTGATCCAGTTCAAGGGCGTACCCCATTCGATCTTCGACGCGCGCGGCGCGGTGCTGCAACCCAACCGGCTGATCATCCGTTTGCAGCCCGATGAGAATGTCCGCCTGTTGCTGATGTCGAAGGAGCCGGGTCTCGACCGCGACGGCATCCGCCTGCGCGAAGTGCCGCTCGATATTGCAATGCCCAACGCTTTCGCCGACAGCCGCCGCCGCATCGCCTATGAACGGCTGCTGCTCGACCTGATCGAAGGCGATCAGACATTGTTCGTTCGCCGCGACGAGGTCGAAGCGCAATGGGAATGGGTCGATGCGATTCGCGACGGGTGGACGGCCAATGCAATGAAGCCCAAACCCTACACCGCCGGCACCTGGGGCCCTTCGGCCGCGATCGCGCTTACCGAGCGCGACGGCGTGACCTGGCACGATTGAATTTTCGAGGACTGACGTAATGATAGAAGCCGAATGGTGGGACTATGAGGATGCCGACGAACTGGCCGAAGCGGTGGCGGGCGATGTCGGGTTCATCATCGAAAGCGCGCTCGACGCGCGCGGCCAGGCGCTGATCGCGCTGCCCGGCGGCAAGACTCCCGAACCGATCTTCGCGAAACTCGCCAAGGCGAAGATCGACTGGAAGCGGGTGACGATCATCCCGACCGACGACCGGCTGGTGCCGATGACCGATCCGCTGTCGAACGCGGCGATGATCGCCAAGGTCTTCCTGCCCAAGGGCGCGCGGGTGCTGCCGATCACCACCGACAAGGCCGCCGACCACCGCATGGCCGGCAAGGCCGCCGATGCGCGGCTGCAGGAACTCCACTGGCCGCCCGATCTCGTCTGGCTCGGGGTCGGCGCCGATGGCCACACCGCGTCGATCTTCCCCGGCCCGGACCTCGACGAGGCGCTCAACGGCCCCAAGGTCCGCCGCGCCGCCGGCGTCCTGCCCGAACCGCTGCCGGCCGAGGCGCCGGTCGCACGGGTGACCCTTACCAAGGCCGCGATCCTGTCGGCGCGCACGCTGATGATCGTGCTCACCGGCAAGGACAAGAAGAAGGTCCTCGAGCGCGCGATCAAGGATGGCGCCTCGTCGACGGTGCCGGTCGGCCGCGTCCTCGCCGAGGCCGAACAGGCGATCGACATCCACTGGAGCGAATAAGCGTCTCGCCCGGCGCCGGCTTCGCCCAATTGGAGGCGAAGCCGGCTCCGGCTAACATCTTTTTTCCGCGACTTTTCGAGTCGCCGGTTGATTCCCGTCGTCCCACGTCCTGCAAAGTCAGCCAAGGAAGCGCATCATGAGCCTCCACCCCGCCGTCGAATCGGTCACCGCCCGGATCGTCGAGCGATCGGCGCCGACCCGCCGTGCCTATCTGGACCTGATCCGGCGCGAGCGCGAAAGCGGCGTCGACCGGCCCAACCTCGCCTGCGGCAACCTCGCCCATGGCTTCGCCGCCGCCGGCGAGGACAAGATCGCGATCCGCGGCGGCAAGGCGATGAACCTCGGTATCGTCACCGCGTATAACGACATGCTGTCGGCGCATCAGCCTTATGGCCGCTACCCCGAGCAGATGAAGGTCTATGCGCGCGAAGTCGGCATCACCGCGCAGGTCGCGGGCGGCGTGCCGGCGATGTGCGACGGGGTGACCCAGGGCCAGCGCGGCATGGAATTGTCGCTGTTCAGCCGCGATGCGATCGCGATGTCGACGGTGATCGGGCTGAGCCACGGCATGTTCGAGGGCACCGCGCTGCTCGGCATCTGCGACAAGATCGTCCCCGGGCTGCTGATCGGGGCGCTGCGCTTCGGCCATCTGCCGTCGATCCTGATCCCCGCCGGGCCGATGCCGTCGGGCCTCGCCAACAAGGAGAAGGTCCGCGTCCGCCAGCTCTATGCCGAGGGCAAGATCGGCGAAGACGAACTGCTCGACGCCGAATCGGCCTCCTATCATTCGGCGGGCACCTGCACCTTCTACGGCACCGCCAATTCGAACCAGATGATGATGGAGGTGATGGGCCTGCACATGCCCGGCGCCGCCTTCGTCAATCCGGGCACCAAGCTGCGCCAGGAACTGACCCGCGCCGCAGTCCACCGGCTCGCCGAGATCGGCTGGGACGGCAACGACTATCGCCCGCTGGGGCTGTGCGTCGACGAGAAGGCGATCGTCAACGCCGCGGTCGGCCTGCTCGCCACCGGCGGATCGACCAACCATGCGATCCACTTGCCGGCGATCGCCCGCGCGGCGGGAATCATTTTCGATTGGGAGGATCTCGACCGGCTGTCGGCGGCGGTGCCGCTGATCGCGCGGGTCTATCCGAACGGATCGGGTGACGTGAACGTGTTCCACGCCGCCGGCGGCATGGCCTACACGATCGCCACCTTGCTCGAAAACGGCCTGCTCCACGGCGATATCATGACCGTCGCCGGCGACGACCTGTCAGCCTATGCGCAGGAACCCCGGCTCGACGACGGCAAGCTGGTCTGGGATCCGGCCCCCGCGGCCTCGCGCGACGAGGCGATGCTGCGCCCGGCCTCCAACCCCTTCCAGCCCGATGGCGGCATGCGGCTGCTCCAGGGCAATCTCGGTCGCGGCGTGATCAAGACCAGCGCGGTCGATCCATCGCGCTGGGTGATCGAGGCGCCGGCGCGGGTGTTCGAAGACCAGGACGATGTCGGCAAGGCGTTCAAGGCGGGCGAGCTCGAGCAGGACGTCGTCGTCGTCGTCCGCTTCCAGGGCCCCCGCGCCAACGGCATGCCCGAACTCCACAAGCTCACCCCGCAGCTCGGGGTGCTGCAGGACAAGGGCTTCCGGGTCGCACTGGTTACCGACGGGCGGATGTCGGGCGCCTCAGGCAAGGTGCCCGCGGCGATCCATTTCACCCCCGAGGCGCTCGGCGGCGGTCCGCTGGCGCGGGTGCGCGACGGCGACATGATCCGGCTCGACGCCGAACAGGGCAGCCTGACCCTGCTGGTCGACGAGGCCGAGTTCGCCGCGCGCGAACCCGCCCAGGCCCCGCCCCCCGCGCTCGGCACCGGGCGCGAATTGTTCGCCTTCATGCGCCACGGCGCCGACGGCGCCGAACAGGGCGGGTCGGCGATGCTCGCGGCGGCGGGCCTCTAGGCGCATGGATATCGTCGCAGTCGATCTGGGCGGCACCCATGCGCGCTTCGCCTTGGCCGAACTGGGCGGCGGGCCGCGCCCGAAGCTCGGCGAGACTCGCAAATATCGGACGGCCGAATATCCCGACCTGCCGAGCGCGTGGCGCGCCTTCGAGCGCGACAGCGGCCGCCGGCTGCCATGCGCGGCGAGCATCGCGATCGCGGGACCGGTCGAGGGTGAGCTGATCCGCTTCACCAACAACAGCTGGACAATCCGCCCGGCGACGCTCGCCGACGAGCTGGAGATCGACGGCCCGGTCGAGTTGCTCAACGATTTCGCGGCGATGGCGGCGGCAGTCGGCGTGCTCGACGACAGCGAACTCGTCTATCTGGGCGGTCCCGAGGGCCCGCTTCCGGAATCGGGGGTCACCACCGTAATCGGGCCGGGCACGGGTCTTGGCGTCGCCCAGCTGCTGCGTCGCGATGGCCGCCGAATCGTGCTGGCCACCGAAGGCGGTCATCTCGACTTCGCGGCGCTCGACGGCTTCGAGGAGCGCCTGCTCCAGCGGCTGCGCGAGCGCCACCGCCGGGTCTCGACCGAACGGATCGTGTCGGGGCCGGGGCTGGCCGAGATTCACGAGACGCTGGCGCTGATCGGCAACGAGGCGATCGTGCCGCGCGACGATGCCGCATTGTGGGCGGCGGCGACCGGGGTCGACGACCGGCTGGCGGCGCAGGCGCTCGACCGTTTCGTGATGGCGTTCGGATCGATCGCCGGCGATCTCGCGCTCGCGCACGGCGCCAATGCGATCGTCGTCACCGGCGGGCTTTCCAACCGCATCCGCGGCCGGCTCGCCGGCCCGCTGTTCAACGACCGGTTCCGCGCCAAGGGCCGCTTCGAGCAACGCATGGCCGAGTTTCCGATCCGGCTGGCGGTGCACGACGAACCCGGCCTGCTCGGCGCCGCCGCAGCCTATCAGGAGGACAAATTATGAACGTCGAACAGGTTATGGGGCTCGCGCCGGTCATCCCGGTGCTGGTGGTCCATGATGCCGCGCATGCCCGCCCGATCGCCGAGGCGCTGGTCGCGGGCGGCCTGCGCGCGCTCGAGGTGACGCTGCGCACCGACTCGGCGCTCGAGGTGATCCGCGAAATGGCGAAGGTCGAAGGCGCGGTAGTCGGTGCCGGCACCGTGCTCAACCCCGACGACCTCAAGGCGGCGCTCGACGCCGGCGCGCAGTTCATCGTCTCGCCGGGGCTGACCGAGCCGCTCGGCCGTGCGGCGATCGACAGCGGCGTGCCCTTCCTGCCCGGCACCGCCAATGCCAGCGACATCATGCGCGGGCTCGACATGGGGCTGACCCATTTCAAATTCTTCCCGGCGACCACCAATGGCGGGATCCCGGCGCTCAAATCGCTCGCGGCCCCGCTCTACAAGGCGCGCTTCTGCCCGACCGGCGGCATCACCGAAGTGACCGCCCCCGACTGGCTCGCGCTCGACGCGGTGCTGTGCGTCGGCGGATCGTGGATCGTGCCCGCGGGCGCACCCGACGTCGCCGAGATCACGAAGCGGGCAGCGGCGGCGGCGAAGCTCGGCGGCTGACGCCGGGATCATTCTCTTTCAACCTTTCGTGTCGAGCGTAGTCGAGACACCCCGGGCAATATCACGCCCGGCGTCTCGACTTCGCTCGACGCGAACGGGAGGTGTTTGGGTCAGTGCGGGCTGGCGACGGTGCTGCCGGCCTGCGCGACCTGGGTCGCGCGCGCGGGCGATGCCATCGCGATGCTGACGGTGCCGTCGGCCGAAATCTCGACGACCTGTGCGCCCGACTTGGCGTCGGCCGCCTGGGTGACATGGACGGGCTGTTGCTGTTGCTGCGCGAACAGCGACTGGCTCAGCTGATCGGCCCAATTGGGCGCGGGGGCCGCGAGCGCCGGCGCCGCCAGCAGCGCCGCAGCGGCGAAGGTGAAATTGCGGATCAGCGTGCGTGCCATGTCGATCTCCGTACCCGGGGCGATTCCCCCTGTTCCGGAGCCGGAATATCAAGACACGCCCAACGCCCCGTTAAAGACATTGGTTAACGGGGCGCCCGACCCCGGGCTCCCCGTTTCACGCTCATTCGAATTCGAGGATCACCGCGTCGACGGCGAGGCTTTCGCCCGCCGCCGCGCTCACCGTCTTGACGGTGCCCGCCTTCTCGGCGCGCAGGATATTCTCCATCTTCATCGCCTCGACCACCGCGAGCGGCTGGCCGGCCTCGACCCTGTCGCCTTCCTTGACGTAGATCGTCGTCACCAGCCCCGGCATCGGACAGAGCAGGAAACGCGACATGTCGGGCGGGATCTTCTCGATCATGTGCCGGCTGAGATCGGCGACCTTCGGGGTCAGCACCTGCACGACATGGCTGGCGCCGCGCGCGGTGAATTTCCAGCTGGTGCGCTTGCGCTCGACCTTGACCGACAGCGTCTCGCCGTCGACCACCGCCTCGACCAGCCGCTGCCCCGGGACATAGGGCGCATCGACGACGACCGCGGTGCCGTCGACGGTCACCGCCTCGCCTTCGAGCTCGACCCGATGTTCGGCGCCGTCGAGGCGCACGACCCAGCTGCTCGGCGGCTCGGCCGGGCCGTTGAGGCGCCCGTCGATCTGCGCGGCGCGCGCGGCGTCGGCGGTGGCGACCAATGCCGCGATCGCCGCCAGCTTGACGGTCAGCCGCGCCCCCGCCGGTGCCCCGACGAAGCCCTCGGGATATTCCTCGGCGATGAAGCCGGTGGTGATGTTGCCCGAACGGAAGCGCGGATGCTGCATCAGCGCCGACAGGAAATCGATGTTGTGGCCGATCCCTTCGAGCTCGAACCGGTCGAGCGCGGTGACCTGCTTGTCGATCGCCTCCTCGCGGGTCGGCGCCCAGGTGATCAGCTTGGCTATCATCGGGTCGTAGAACATCGAGATTTCGGAGCCTTCATAGACACCGTCGTCGACGCGCACATTGTCGGCCTCGGCCGGCGGCCGATAGCGCACGAGGCGCCCGGTCGACGGCAGGAAGCCGCGATAGGGATCCTCGGCATAGACCCGGTTCTCGACCGACCAGCCGTTGATGCCGACATCGGCCTGGGTGATCGCCAGCTTCTCGCCATAGGCGACGCGGATCATCTGCTCGACCAGGTCGAGGCCGGTGATCATCTCGGTCACCGGATGCTCGACCTGCAGGCGGGTGTTCATTTCGAGGAAGTAGAAGCCCTGGCCGGTGGTGTCGGCGCCGCTGACGATCAGTTCGACGGTGCCGGCGCTGTAATAGCCGACCGCTTTCGACAGCATCACCGCCTGCTCGCCCATCGCCTTGCGCATCTCTGGAGTGACGAAGGGTGACGGCGCCTCCTCGACGACCTTCTGGTGACGACGCTGGATCGAGCATTCGCGCTCGTTCAGGTAGAGGGTGTTGCCGTGCTTGTCGCCGAGCACCTGGATCTCGATGTGGCGCGGGCTCTCGATGAACTTCTCGATGAACACGCGGTCGTCGCCGAAGCTGGCGAGGCCTTCGCGCTTGGTCGCCTCGAAGCCTTCGCGGACGTCCTTCTCGCTATAGGCCAGGCGCATGCCCTTGCCGCCGCCGCCGGCCGAGGCCTTCATCATCACCGGATAGCCGATGCCGTTGGCGATCTCGACCGCATGATCGGTCGAATCGATCTCGCCGACATAGCCGGGGACGACGTTGACCCCGGCTTCCTTGGCCAGCTTCTTCGATTCGATCTTGTCGCCCATCGCCGCGATCGCGCCGATCGGTGGGCCGATGAAGGCGATGCCGGCGTCCTCGAGCGCCTGGGCGAAGCTGGTCCGCTCGGAGAGGAAGCCATAGCCCGGATGGACCGCCTCGGCGCCGGTGTCCTTGCACGCCTGGATGATCCGATCGGCGATCAGATAGGATTCGGAGGCCGGCGGCGGGCCGATATGCACCGCCTCGTCGGCCATCTCGACATGCGGCGCGCGCGCATCGGCGTCCGAATAGACCGCGACCGTCTTGATGCCCATCTTCTTCGCGGTCTTGATCACGCGGCAAGCGATTTCGCCGCGATTGGCGATCAGGATCTTCTTGAACATCAGTGCCCCTTCAGAGTCATTCAGCCGCGATGGCGTGCGGCTCGTGCGCGCTCGCCAGCGAAGGTTTCAAGCCCAGCTTCGCGAAGAGTTTCGCATCGCTGTCGCCGCCGGCATTGCCGGTGGTGAGCAGGCGATCGCCGGTAAAGATCGAGTTGGCGCCGGCCATGAAGCACAGCGCCTGGGTCGCGTCGGACATGCTCTCGCGGCCGGCCGACAGACGGACGACCGAGCCGGGCATGGTGATGCGCGCGACCGCGACGGTACGGACGAATTCGATCTCGTCGATCTGCGAGGTCGGCACGCCCTTGAGCATATCGCCGAGCGGGGTGCCTTCGATCGGCACCAGCTCGTTGATCGGCACGCTGCCCGGATGCTCGGGCAGGGTCGCGAGCGCATGGAGAAAGCCGACCCGGTCGGCGCGGCTCTCGCCCATGCCGACGATCCCGCCACAGCAGACGTTGATGCCGGCGCCGCGGACGCGCTCGAGCGTCTGCAGCCGGTCGTCATAGGTCCGGGTGGTGACGACATCGCCATAATATTCGGGCGAGGTGTCGAGATTATGGTTGTAATAATCGAGCCCCGCCTCGGCGAGGCGCTCGGTCTGGCTGTCGCTGAGCATGCCCAGGGTCATGCAGGTCTCGAGCCCCATCGCCTTGACGCCCTCGACCATCGCGACGATCGCATCCATGTCGCGATCCTTGGGGCTGCGCCAGGCCGCGCCCATGCAGAAGCGCTCGGAACCGCCGGCCTTCGCCTCGCGTGCCGCCGACAGCACCTCCTCGACCTGCATCAGCTTGGTGGCCTTCAGGTCGGTGTCGTTGCCCGCCGCCTGGCTGCAATAGCCGCAATTCTCGGCGCAACCGCCGGTCTTGATCGACAACAGGGTCGAAAGCTGGACGGCGTTGGCGTCATGATATTGGCGGTGCACGCCCTGCGCCTGCCACAGCAGGTCGTTGAACGGCAGGTCGAACAGCGCGGCGATCTGTTCGCGGGTCCAGTCATTACGGATCATCACTCGGCGGCCTCATCGACGCCCTCGGGGGGCTGGTTATGGCCGAGCAACTGGAGCACTTCGGCCGCCGCCGCAACCAGGTTGGTGCCCGGGCCGAAGATCGCCTGGACCCCCGCGTCGCGCAGCGTCTGATAATCCTGCGCGGGGATGACCCCGCCGGCGATCACCTTGATATCGCTGCGGCCGGCATCGCGCAGATGGCCGATCAGCTCGGGGATCAGCGTCTTGTGACCGGCAGCGAGCGACGAGGCGCCGACCACGTCGACATCGGCCTTGATCGCCAGCTCCGCGGCTTCCTTCGGGGTCTGGAACAGCGGCCCGGCGACGACGTCGAAGCCGAGATCGCCGAACGCCGACGACACCAGATTGGCGCCGCGGTCATGGCCGTCCTGGCCCATCTTGGCGACGAACAGCTTGGGCTTGCGCCCCTTGCGGCGCTCGATCGCGTCGACCCCGTCGATCAGCCCGGTCCAGCGCGGATCGTCGCCATAGGCGCCGCCATAAACGCCCTTCACCGGGGTCGGGTTGGTGCCATAGCGCCCGAACACATCCTCCATCGCCGCCGAAATCTCGCCGAGGGTCGCGCGGTGGCGCGCCGCCTCGACCGCGAGTTCGAGCAGGTTGGCGGTGCCGCGCGCACCTTCGCGCAACGCATCGAGCGCGGCCTGGCAGGCGGCTTCGTCGCGGCCGGCCTTCACCTTGGCGATGCGGGCGATCTGCGACTCGCGGACAGCGACATTGTCGACGTCGAGGATGTCGATCGGGTCTTCCTGCGCCAGCTTATATTTGTTGACGCCGACGATGACCTCTTCGACACGGTCGATCCGCGCCGCCTTGGCCGCCGAGGCCTCCTCGATCATCGCCTTGGGCCAGCCCGCGGCCACGGCCTTGGCCATGCCGCCATCGGCCTCGACCTTCTCGATGATCGCCCAGGCCTTGTCGACCAGCTCCTGGGTGAGCGCCTCGACATAATAGGAGCCGCCGAGCGGATCGACGACCTTGGTCATCCCCGTCTCTTCCTGGATCACGATCTGGGTGTTGCGCGCGATCCGGGCCGAAAAGTCGGTCGGCAGCGCGATCGCCTCGTCGAGCGCATTGGTGTGGAGCGACTGGGTGCCGCCCAGCATCGCCGCCATCGCCTCGATCGTGGTGCGCATGACGTTGTTGTACGGATCCTGCTCGGTCAGCGACACGCCCGAGGTCTGGCAATGGGTGCGCAGCATCTTCGAGCGCTCGTCCTTGGCGCCGAGATTGGTCATCACCCGATGCCACAGCACCCGCGCCGCGCGCAGCTTGGCGATCTCCATGAAGAAGTTCATGCCGATCGCGAAGAAGAAGGACAGGCGGCCGGCGAAGGCGTCGATGTCGAGGCCCGAGGCCACGCCATATTTCACATATTCCTGGCCGTCGGCGATCGTGAAGGCCAGCTCCTGGACCTGCGTCGCCCCGGCTTCCTGCATATGATAGCCCGAGATCGAGATCGAATTGAACTTCGGCATCTCGCGCGAGGTGTAGCCGAAGATGTCCGAGATGATCCGCATCGAGGGTTCGGGCGGGTAGATATAGGTGTTGCGGACCATGAACTCCTTGAGGATGTCGTTCTGGATGGTCCCGTCGAGCTGCGCGCGCGGCACGCCCTGTTCCTCGCCGGCGACGATGAAGAAGGCGAGGATCGGGATCACCGCGCCGTTCATCGTCATCGACACCGACATCTTGTCGAGCGGAATGCCGTCGAACAGGATCTTCATGTCGTCGATCGTGTCGATCGCGACCCCGGCCTTGCCGACATCGCCGGTCACCCGGGCATGGTCGCTGTCATAGCCGCGATGGGTGGCGAGGTCGAAGGCGACCGACAGGCCCTTCTGGCCCGCCTTGAGGTTGCGGTGATAGAAGGCGTTCGAGGCCTCGGCGGTCGAGAAACCGGCATATTGGCGGATCGTCCACGGACGCCCGGCATACATCGACGCGCGCACGCCGCGGGTGAAGGGGGCATAGCCGGGCAGGCCCGGATCGATCCCCTCGACATCCTCGGCGGTGTAGAGCGGCTTGACCGCGATACCCTCGGGGGTCTGCCAGGTCAGGTCCTTGCCCTTGACCTCTTTCGCGGCGGCGGCCTGCCAGTCGGCCAGAGTCTTGTCAGTCATGTCTCTACTGCCTTCTACCGCTGCTCAGTGCGCGCCCTTGGGCGTTTCCATGATTTCGGTCAGCACCCCGCCCATATCCTTGGGGTGGACGAAGAAGATCAGCGTGCCGTGCGCGCCGATCCGCGGCTCGCCGAGCACCCGCTTGCCCAGCGCGAGAAACTCCTCGCGGGCGACATGGATGTCGGGGACCTCATAGCACATATGATGCTGGCCGCCCGCCGGATTGGCCTTGATGAAGCCGGCGATCGGGCTGGTCTCGTCGAACGGCTCGATCAGCTCGATCTGGGTGCCGGCGGTGCCGTTCTCGCCGGGGGTGTCGACGAAGCACACCTTCACCCCCTGCGCGGGCAGATCGAACGGTTCGTGGATCTTCGTCGCGCCCATCACGTCGCGATAGAAGGCGATGCTGTCCACCAGCGAAGGCGTCGCGACGCCGATATGGTTCAAGCGGCCGAGTTTCATGATCCTACCTCTCCAACATCGTCATCCATGCCGCGGGATACCCCCGCGGCGGCGCCTCACAGCGGGATGTTGTCGTGCTTCTTCCAGGGATTCTCGAGGCTCTTGTTCTTGAGCTTGCGCAGGCCGAGCGCGATCCGGCGGCGGGTCGAATGCGGCATGATCACCTCGTCGATGAAACCCTTCGACGCGGCGACGAACGGGTTGGCGAAGCGGTCCTCATATTCCTTGGTGCGCGCGGCGAGCTTCTCGGGGTCGCCGGCCTCCTTGCGGAAGATGATCTCGACCGCACCCTTGGCGCCCATCACCGCGATCTCGGCGGTCGGCCAGGCATAGTTGAGGTCGCCGCGCAGATGCTTCGAGCTCATCACGTCATAGGCGCCGCCATAGGCCTTGCGGGTGATGACGGTGATCTTGGGAACGGTCGCCTCGCCATAAGCGAAGAGCAGCTTGGCGCCATGCTTGATGATGCCGTTATGCTCCTGCGCGGTGCCGGGCAGGAAGCCGGGGACGTCGACGAAGGTGACGATCGGGATGTCGAACGCGTCGCAGAAGCGCACGAAGCGCGCGGCCTTCTTCGACGAGTTGATGTCGAGCACGCCCGCCATCGCCAGCGGCTGGTTGGCGACGATGCCGATCGGGCGCCCCTCGATCCGGCCGAAACCGACGACGATGTTCGGGGCATGGCCCGGCTGGACCTCGAAGAAATCGCCCTCGTCGACGACCTTCGCGATCAGCTCCTTCATGTCGTAGGGCTTGTTGGCATTGTCGGGGATCAGCGTGTCGAGGCTGGCGTCGAGCCGGTCCCAGGGATCGTCGGTCGGCCGCACCGGCAGCGCATCGCGGTTCGACAGCGGCAGATAGTCGAAGAAATCGCGGGTCGCGAGCAGCGCCTCGATATCGTTCTCGAACGCATTGTCGGCGACCGACGACTTGGTGGTGTGGGTGACCGCACCGCCGAGCTGTTCCTGGGTGACGACCTCGTTGGTGACGGTCTTGACCACGTCGGGGCCGGTCACGAACATGAACGAGCTGTCCTTCACCATGAAGATGAAGTCGGTCATCGCCGGCGAATAGACCGCGCCACCCGCGCAGGGCCCCATGATCAGGCTGATCTGCGGGACCACGCCCGAGGCGAGGATGTTGCGCTGGAACACCTCGGCATAGCCGCCGAGCGAGGCGACGCCTTCCTGGATTCGGGCGCCGCCCGAATCGTTCATGCCGATCACCGGCGCGCCGACCTTCATCGCCATGTCCATGATCTTGCAGATCTTCTGGGCGTGGCGTTCGGACAGCGCGCCGCCATAGACGGTGAAGTCCTGGCTGAACACGAACACCAGCCGGCCGTTGATCGTGCCCGACCCGGTGACGACGCCATCGCCCGGGATATGCTCCTGCTCCATCCCGAAATCGGTGCAATTATGCTCGACATACATGTCGAGCTCCTCGAACGATTCGTCGTCGAGCAGCACCTCGATGCGCTCGCGCGCGGTGAGCTTGCCCTTCTTGTGCTGGGTGTCGATCCGCGCCTGTCCGCCGCCGAGCCGGGCCGCGGCGCGCTTCGCTTCGAGTTTCTGGAGGGTGGCGAGCATCAGGCGCTTCTCTCTTCCGAAATATGGAGCCGCTCCCTTTCCAATCTTTGCCGGCCAGTGCAAATGTGAATTTGCGGAATTGCGAACCATGATTCTGCATAATGGAGGACCGATGGCGCGCAGGACGAGGCACAGGCTGTTCGCCGGGCATGAACTGCGCGCGCTGCGCCTGCGCGGCGGGCTGTCGCAGGCGGCGATGGCCGAGCGGCTGGCGCTGTCGGTCAGCTATTTGTCGCAGCTCGAAAATGACGACCGCCCGGTCACCCCGGCGGTGACCGAGGCGCTGGCCCGCGCCTTCCCGATCGACTGGGGCGCATCGCGGACCGACGATGTCGAAAGCCGGCTGGCGGCGATGCGCGAGGCGATGGCCGATCCGCTGTTCGCGGGCGAGCCGGTCGGTGCCGATCTGCTCCACCGCATGGTCGAGCAGCAGCCGCTGTTCGCCGATCGCTTCGTGCGGCTGCACAATGCCTATCGGCGCAGCGACGAGCGGCTGCAACTGGTCGACGACCGGATCGCCAGCGGGGTGCCCGGCGACGACCGCCTGCCCTGGGAAGAGGTGCGCGACTGGTTCCACGAGGCCGGCAACTATGTCGACACGATCGACCGTGCCGCCGAACTGTTGGCGCAGGAGCTCGACGCCCAGCCGCTGCCCGAGACGCTGATCGCGCATTGCCTGAAGGCGCGCCATGGCATCGACATGGTGTCGTCGACCGACGAAAGCGGGACGATGCGGCGTTTCGATCGCGCACGCGGGCTGCTGACGATCGGCGCGTCGCTGCCGGCCGAAACCCGCCGCTTCATGATCGCGCACCAGCTGGCGCTCATCGAGTTCCGGCCGCTGATCGACGCGGTCGCGCGGCAGGCCAAGCTGCGTTCGACCGAGGCCTATAATCTGCTCGCGGTCGGCCTCGCCAACTATGCCGCGGGGGCGCTGCTGATGCCCTATGACCGGTTCCGCGAGACCGCGCGCGCGACCCGCCACGATATCGACCGGCTGTGCCAGCGCTTCGGGGTCAGCTTCGAACAGGCCTGCCACCGGCTGTCGACGCTGCAGCGACCCGGCGCGCGCGGCATCCCCTTCTTCTTCTGCCGGGTCGACATGGCCGGCAACATCACCAAGCGCCATTCGGCGACCCGGCTGCAGTTCGCGCGCTTCGGCGGCGCCTGCCCGCTGTGGATCGTCCATGAGGCGGTGGCGATCCCCGACCGCATCCTCGTCCAGCTCGCCGAAATGCCCGACGGGGTCCGCTATGTCTCGATGGCGAAGGGGCTGGTCAAACCATCGGGCAGCTTCACCCGCGCCCCCCGCCGCTTCGCGGTCGCGCTCGGCTGCGAGGCCGATCATGCCCGCGAGTTCATCTATGCCGACGCGCTCGACCTCGCCAATCCCGGCGCCGCGACCCCGATCGGGGTCTCGTGCCGGCTATGCCCGCGCGAGAGCTGCGACCAGCGCGCCTTCCCGCCCGCCGACCGATCGATCCTGGTCGACGCCGACATCCGCAATGTCGTGCCCTATCGGGTGCTATAGGCCTGTGTTAGCCTCCCAATACAGGGGAGGATTTTCGCCATGAAACGAGTCGCACGCGCCATCGCTTCGGGAGTCGCGGTCGCGGGAACGCTCGATCTGCTGAGCGCCTTCGGGTTCAGCGCGGTGAAAGGGGTGGGCCCGGTCCAGGTGCTCCATTTCGTCGCGAGCGGCCCGTTCGGCGACGCGATGAAGGAGGGCGGGCTGGCGACCGCATTGCTCGGGGTGCTGGTCCATTATGCGCTGATGACGGCGATGGTGACGATCTTCACCCTCGCGGCGATCCGCATCCCGGCGATCCTGAAGCATCCGCTGGTCGGAGGCATGCTCTATGGCCTCGCCATCTATCTGGTGATGTACTGGATCGTGATGCCCGCCCGCTTCGGTTCCTATCCGAAGCCGACCCTGTGGGCGTTCGGCAATGCGCTGTTCTCGCATCTGTTCTGCGTGGGGCTGGCGATGGGCTGGGCGGTGTCGAAGGCCCTCCGGCGGAGCTGAAATCGCCGCGCACGGTCGGTGCTTCTCATCGCGGCAGGTGCAACCGCGCCACCGACCCCAGGCCATGGGTGAGGCTGAACTCGCCGCCGAGCTGCCGGGCGAGCATCTGCGCGAGCCGCAGCCCGAGGCTGTCGCTGTTCGCCAGCGCGAAGCCCGGCGGCAGGCCATGGCCGTTGTCGACCACGGTCAGGTCGATCGCACCGCCATGGTCGCGGATATGGATCGAGATCAGCCCCGCGCGACCGCCGGCAAAGCCATGTTCGATCGCGTTCGACACCGCCTCGGCGACGATCAGCGCCACCGGTATCGCCGCATCGGCCTCGAGCGCGATCGAATCGTCGGCTTCGACGACGAAGTGGATATCGGTGCGGCCGCTCGAATCGATCAGGTCTGCAGTCAATTGCCCGACGAAGCCGTCGAAGCGCAGCTGCTCGCCGCTCGGATCGTGGAGATGGCGATGGAGCCGGCCGATCAGGCCGAGCCGCCGCGCCGCCTCGTCGAGCGCGGCCCTGGCATCGGGATCGGCGACGTCGCGCTTCTGCAGCGACAGCAGCCCGCCCACCACCTGGAGATTGTTCGAGATGCGATGCTGCAGTTCGCGGAACAAGATGTCGCTGCGCTCGGCCAATGCCCGGCTGCGCTCGCGCTCGTCGCGCAGCCGGGCATTGGCCTGCTGCATCCAGTGGACCAGCGCGATGTCGGTCGCCACCACCAGGGTGAAGAAACCCATCGCCACCGCGACCGGCACCGACATCTTGACCGCCCCGAACGGCGGCACGAACCAGTACCAGGCGATCAGCCCGCACAATATCCCGGCCAGGGTGCCCGGGCCGCGGCCGAACAGGAAGCTCGCCAGGATCACCGCCGGGAAGAAGGTCACGAACGGAAAGCCGGCGGGCATCACCGGATCGGCGGCGATCCGGAGCAGCAGTCCGCCGAGCGCGAACAGCACCGCCATCGCATAGCCGAATGCGGGAACGTCACCGGCCAGCGGCAATCGTTCCAGAAGGTCGACAAACGGGCGCTTCCGCCCGTTGGCCGGAAGGTTTGCCAGCAGCCGCCCGTCCGGCGACGCTTCGGTCATCCGCCCCGTACTTCGCCGAGCAGGCGCCGCGCGCGCAGGAAGATCTCGACCCGATAGGCGGTCAGCACGCCGACCGCGAACGCGAGGAAGATGTCGGCCACCAGCCCTGCCCCCAGATGCCAGCGCTCATCGCCCATCGTCACCAACGATCGCAGCGCCATGCGAAAGACCAGCAGCGCGACCAGGAAGACCACCGCCGCCGGCGACGTCTTCTGGTTGAGCTCATGGGTCTCGGGATCGACCCCGATCGCGATGAAGCGGCCGCGCTGCCAGCCGACCGCGCTGCCCAGGATCAGGGCGATCGCGATCCACAGCCAGCCCAGTGGCGGCGGCGGCAACTGAATCAGCAGGAAGATGCCGACGCCGGTGAAGATCGTCGGAATGATCCACAAGGTCTCGAGCCGCAGCTTGCGGACCTGCCCCATGCGCCGCCAGCGGATGAACAGGACGATGCCGATGATGAGCCCGGTGACCCCATAGCGGATCCAGTCGGCCTGATTCGTCGGCATAGAGTCGCGTCTCCCCTCGGCGCTGTTCCGCTAACATGTGCACCAGACGGACGAAATGAAATAGCCCGCACATGAAAAAGGGGAGCCCGTAAAGGCTCCCCTCGTTCATTGCGTGACCCTGATAGGGTCCCGAGGCTTCGACCTCAGTCGTCGTCGCGGGTCAGGAAGGCCGGGGCGAAATCGGGCGCGGGGCCGTCATCATTGCCGCCTTCCGAACGCTCGCGGCGCGGACCGCGATCGCCGCCATCACGACGGGGGCCGCGATCGCCGCCTTCGCGGCGGGGACCACGATCGCCGCCATCGCGACGCGGACCACGGTCGCCGTCACGGCGCGGGCCACGATCGCTGCGGGGAGCACGATCGCCACGATCGCCGCCTTCGCGCGGCGGACGGGTGTCGGGCAGTTCCTCGCCGGTTTCCTGATCGACGACGCGCATCGACAGGCGAACCTTGCCGCGCGGATCGATCTCGAGAACCTTGACCTTGACCTCCTGGCCTTCGGTCAGGGCGTCGGCGACCTTCTCGACCCGCTCGTTCTTGATCTCCGAGACGTGGACGAGACCGTCCTTGCCGCCCATGAAGTTCACGAACGCGCCGAAATCGACGAGGTTGACGACCTTGCCGTTGTAGATCTTGCCGACCTCGGCCTCGGCGACGATGCCGATGATCCAGTTCTTGGCGGCTTCGATCTGTGCGGTGTCGGACGAGCTGATCTTGACGGTGCCGTCATCGTCGATGTCGACCTTCGCGCCGGTGGTGGCGACGATCTCGCGAATGATCTTGCCGCCGGTGCCGATGATGTCGCGGATCTTGTCCTTGGGAACCGACATCGTCTCGATGCGCGGCGCGTGCGCGCTGAGCTCGGTACGGGTCGAATCGAGCGCCTTCGACATTTCGCCGAGGATGTGCGCGCGGCCTTCCTTGGCCTGCGCCAGCGCGACGCGCATGATCTCTTCGGTGATGCCGGCGATCTTGATGTCCATCTGCATCGTGGTGATGCCGTCGGACGTGCCCGCCACCTTGAAGTCCATGTCGCCGAGATGATCCTCGTCGCCGAGGATGTCGCTAAGCACCGCGAACTTCTTGCCTTCGAGGATCAGGCCCATCGCGATGCCCGAGACCGGGCGCTTCAGCGGCACGCCGGCATCCATCATCGACAGCGAACCGCCGCACACCGTCGCCATCGACGACGAGCCGTTCGACTCGGTGATGTCCGACAGGACGCGGATCGTGTAGGGGAATTCCTCCTTGGTCGGCAACACCGGGTGCAGCGCGCGCCACGCCAGCTTGCCATGGCCGACTTCGCGGCGGCCCGGGGCGCCGAAGCGGCCGACTTCACCGACCGAATAAGGCGGGAAGTTATAGTGGAGCATGAAGCTCTCGTACGACAGGCCGGTCAGGCCGTCGATCATCTGCTCGGCTTCCTTGGTGCCCAGCGTGGTGGTGCAGATCGCCTGGGTCTCGCCCCGGGTGAACAGCGCCGAACCGTGCGCGCGCGGCAAGAAGTGCACCATCGCCTCGATCGGACGGATCTGGGTGGTGGTGCGGCCGTCGATGCGCTGGCCGTCCTTGAGGATGGCGCCGCGGACGATCTCGGCCTCGAGCTTCTTCATCAGCTTGCCGGCGGCCATCTGGTCCTGCGGGGCGGCGTCGGCGAAAGCCGCCTTGCCCTTGGCGCGCGCCTCGTTGAGCAGGCCCGAACGCTTGGACTTGTCGGTCACCTTGTAGGCGGCGGCGATGTCCTTGCCGATCAGGTCCTTGAGCTTCTTCTTGGCGGCGGTCAGGTCGGCCTGGGGGGCCATTTCCCACGGATCCTTCGCGGCCTGCTCGGCCAGGTCGATGATCGCGTTGACGGCTTCGCGGCAGGCGGCGTGCGCGAACTGCACCGCGCCCAGCATCACCTCTTCCGAAAGCTCCTTGGCTTCAGATTCGACCATCATCACGGCGTCGCCGGTGGCGGCGACGACGAGGTCGAGATCGCCGGTCTTGATCTGCTCGACATTCGGGTTGAGCACATATTCGCCGTCGACATAGCCGACGCGCGCCGCGCCGATCGGGCCCATGAACGGCACGCCCGAGATCGTCAGCGCCGCGGAGGCCGCGACCATCGCGAGCATGTCGGGCTCGTTCTCGCCATCATAGCTGAGAACCTGCGCGATCACGTTGATCTCGTTGTAGAAGCCTTCCGGGAACAGCGGGCGGATCGGGCGGTCGATCAGGCGGGAGACCAGGGTCTCCTTCTCGGTCGCGCCGCGCTCACGCTTGAAGAAGCCGCCGGGGATACGGCCCGCGGCCGAATATTTTTCCTGATAATGGACGGTGAGCGGGAAGAAGTCCTGCCCTTCCTTCACGCTGCGTGCGGCCGTGACGGCGCACAGCACGACGGTTTCGCCGAGGGTCGCGATGATCGCGCCATCGGCCTGGCGGGCGACACGACCCGTTTCCAGGGTGAGGGTCTGTCCGCCCCACTGGATTTCAACTTTCTTGATATCGAACATCTGGGTTCCTTCTCTCCGAACGCCCTATGCGTCCGGGGCCTATGCCGATGGCCGGGTTTCTGTGATGGCCATCATATGGGGCAGGCCTGCTTCGGCCCGCCGTGACGGGATCTTGTGCCCGCCGCCCTGCCAATCGCCGAATTGCGGCTGGCCGGAAAATGCGAACGGCCCCGCATGGGGGCCGTTCGGAACTTTGGGCTTACTTGCGCAGGCCCAGCTTGGCGATCAATGCGGTGTAGCGGTCCGCGTCCTTCTTCTTGAGATAGTCGAGAAGGCTGCGGCGCTTGTTGACCAGCATCAGCAGACCGCGGCGCGAGTGATTATCCTTCGCATGGGTCTTGAAATGCTCGGTCAGGTTGGCGATGCGCTCGGTCAGGATCGAAACCTGGACCTCGGGGCTGCCGGTGTCGCCATCGCTGCGGGCGTTGTCGGCAATCACGGCGGTCTTGCGCTCGGCGGTAATCGTCATTCGTATCTTCCTTCGCGACATCAGCTCATGTTGAAACCGCGCACGACCCGGACCTCAGGTCCGATCGCCTCGACCAGCGCGACGGGCTCATCGCCCAGGATCGCCAGATGGAGGCCGGTGGTGGCGGCGGTCCCGATCAGTCTTCGCCCTTCGCGGAGCGCCCTTGCCTGATCGGGGGTGACGGGTAGAGCCGGGATGTCGTCCAGCCCCGCCGTCAGCGGCAAGAGGATCTCTTCAAGCCGCTGGCCCTTAGCGAATTCGTCGAGCTTGTCCAGCGGATTCGCCTGTTCGAGGGTGAACGGCCCGGCCTTGGTCCGCCGCAGCATCGTGACATGGCCGACGCTGCCGGCCGCCACCGCGATGTCGCGCGCGAGGCTGCGGATATAGGTGCCCTTCGACACCCGGGTCGAAAAGGTCGCGAACGGCCCGTCCACCCCGACAAGGTCGAGCCGGTGGATCGTCACCGCGCGCAGCTTCATCTCGACCTCCTCGCCGGCGCGGGCGCGGTCATAGGCGCGCTCGCCGTCGATCTTGATCGCCGAATAAGCCGGCGGCACCTGTTCGATCAGTCCGGTGAAACGCGGCAGCACCGCTGCGATCGCGGCAATATCGGGGATCACCGGCGAGACCGCGACCGCCTTGCCCTCGCCATCGAGCGTGTCGGTCTGGACTCCGAAGCCGATCGTGAAATCATAGGCCTTGTCGGCGTCGAGCATCCGCCCGCTGAGCTTGGTCGCCTCGCCGATCGCGATCGGCAACACCCCCGAGGCGAGCGGATCGAGCGTCCCGCCATGCCCGACCTTGTACTTGCCGTAGCCGCCGATCCGGAGCGCGCGCTTGACCGCCGACACCATCTGGGTCGATCCCGGCCCGATCGGCTTGTCGATGATGATCCATCCATGCATGGCGGGCGCGTCTAGCGGTCACGGCCCGCACGGGCCAGCGAAATGGTCAGTCGGGCCGGTCGGCCTTCGCGGCGGCGCGGGCCGCCGCCTTCTCGGCCTTGGTCGGTGGCGGACCGCTTTCGACCAGGTTCTTGAGCGGGCAGCGGCGTCCCCCGACGACCAGCGTCGAATAGCTGTCGAAGCTGCCCGACCCGCGACCGGGATCGAAACCGACGGCATTGGCGATATCGAGCCCGATGCAGGGCCCCATCGTCTCGGCGCGATACCATTGCTTGCCGTCGGCGCGCAGATAGAGGCTCGAGATGCTGTCGGTCTGCCATTCGCGGATCGTGTCGGCGAAAGGGATCCGGGCCTGTTTCGGTTCGGCGGCCGTCGCCTGGCCGGCCAGCACCAGCATAGGGACGATCAGCGAAAAACCATATTTCCTCATGCCGTCGCTCCTGCCACGAGTCGGCTGAACCCTTGCTGACCCGGCCCCCCTCAGCGCGCCGGCATCGCCGCGCCGATCCGCGCGGCCTCGTCGGCGAGTTCGGCGACATCGCGCTGCTCGACGCCCTTCTCGCCCCAGGGCTGCCCCTTGTAGCGCGGAATCACATGGACGTGGAGGTGGAAGACCGTCTGGCCATAGCCGTTATTCTGCTCGATCGAGAAACCCTGCGCGCCCAGCGCCTTCATCTGCGCCTGGCCGACGCGGCGGGCCACCGCGAGGACATCGTCGAGATCGGCGAGGTCGATTTCGAGCAGGTTCCGCGCCGTCGACCGTTTCGAGATCACCAGCACATGGCCCTTTTCGACCGGCTTGTGATCCATGAAGGCGACCACCCGGTCATCCTCATAGACCCTGGCCGCGGGCAGCTCGCCGCGGATGATCTTCGCGAACGGATTGCCCGGATCATATTGGCCGGGGATCAGCGCCTGGACCTGTGCGACCGGCACCGGGCGGCCCGACGGGACGGTCGCGCAGCCGACAAGCGCGAGCGGCGCCAGCACCAGGATCGTCCGCTTGGTCACCCGCATATCCGGCCTCCCCTGCCCGCCCAGCCCATCTGGGCCATGAAATGCCGCCGGCACAGCGCGACATAGCGCTCGTTGCCGCCGACCTCGATCTGCGCGCCTTCGGTGACGGCTTTGCCATCGGCATCGACCCTGAGGTTCATCGTCGCCTTGCGACCGCACGCACAGATCGCCTTCAGCTCGACCAGCGAATCGGCGATCGCCAGCAGCGCCGCGCTGCCCGGGAAGAGCTCGGCGCGGAAATCGGAGCGCAGGCCGTAAGCCAGCACCGGAATGTCGAGCTCGTCGCAGATCGCCGACAGCTGGAAGACCTGGTGGCGGCTCAGCCATTGCGCCTCGTCGACCAGCACGCAGCCGACCGGCCCCGCCGCCATCGCCCGCGACACCGTAGCGAAGATGTCGGTATCGGCCTCGATCGGATTGGCCTCGGCCTCGAGCCCGATCCGCGAGCTGATCGCGCCGGTACGGAAACGGTCGTCGAACGCAGCGGTGAACAGCATCGTCGTCATGCCGCGCTCGCGATAGTTGAAGTCGGCCTGGAGGAGGGTCGTCGATTTGCCCGCGTTCATCGCCGCATAATAGAAATAGAGTTTGGCCATCGCCCCTCATCGTCCAGCCGACCCGGCTTCGTCCAGATGGGTCGGCCCGGCAAAGAACATCTTTCTCGCCCGCATCGGGCCGATCTGGGATAGGCGCCGGCATGAAGAAGCCGGACGCCGACCTGCCGCGGGTGAAATTCCGCTGGAGCCGCTATCATGCGATGCTGATCGCGACTCCCGACGATGGCGCAACCCGCGACCGGATGATCGCCGGCCTCGGCGCACTGGTGGCGATCGCCGCGATCGGCCTGCTGCTGCGCAGTCTGGCCGTCCATGCGCAGGTGCCGCTGCTGATCGCGCCTATGGGCGCCGCGGCGGTGCTGCTGTTCGCGGTGCCGGCAAGCCCGATGGCGCAGCCGCGCGCGGTGATCGGCGGCAACATCGTCTCGGCGCTGGTCGGGATCGCCGTCGCGCGGTTGCTGCCCGATCCGATGATCGCCGCCGGGGTCGCGGTCGCCGCCGCGATCATCGCGATGGTCGGGCTGCGCTGCCTGCATCCACCGGGCGGCGCGGTCGCGCTGACCGCGGTGTTCGGCGGTCACGACGTCGCCGCGGCGGGCTATGGCTTCGCGCTGATGCCGGTCGCGATCGATGCGATCCTGCTCACCGCCGCTGCCTGGGGCTTCCATCGCTTCTCTGGACACAGCTATCCGCATGTCGCCAAGCAGGCGCTGCCCGCACCGAGCGACCATTTCTCCCGGGCCGACCTGCGGCGGGCGATCGCCGACTATCCCGACATCCTCGACGTCGATCCCGACGATCTCGAGGCCCTGCTCCACGTCGCCGAGCGGCACGCCGCCGAACGGCAACGGGAACCTCAGCGCCGGGCGTAACGCGTCGCCGACAATGTGTCGGATACCGCCGAGCTTTTGCTGTCGATGAAACCGATCGCGCGCATATGCGCACGCACCGCGCCGTCGCCGAACCCGGCCTTCGCACCCTTGACATAGACCAGCCAGATCGGGCTTCCGGCGGGCAGCGCCGCGTGCGCGGCCAGCGCGGCATCGAGCGCGGCGGCGCTGTCGACGACCGCAAGGCTCAATTTCGCGTCGGCCGCGCCGGCGGCGACATGCTGGTCGAGCGCCTCGACCAGCGCGGGATCCTCGACCGGCCCGATCACCAGCGCCAGGCTGGCATGGCCGATCCCCAGCTTCGCCGCGAGACTCGGCGGCGGGGTCGCGATCTTCTTCGCCCATTTGGCGGCGGTCGCGGCGCCGAGCCCGATCGCGATCCGCGCGCCGCCGGCCGAGAACAGCAGCTCGTCGTCCTCGACCCGGACATTCTCCATCGCGGCGATGGCGATGGTCCGCTTGAACGGCGCCCGCAGGATCAGTTCGCGCGCCTCGAGCAGCGCCTTGGCTTCGGCGGCTTCATTGTCGATACAACAGGTACAGACGGCTTCGAGACCCATGAGCTTTCCCTCTCATTCCCCGCGCACGCCATCATGGCGCAGCCGGAACGACCGGGAAAGCCGCTTACGCCTCGTCTTCGTCTTCGGCGGTGAGATCGCGCGCGATATCGGGCTTGCGCAGCAGCGCGTCGATATGGCTGCCCTCATCGAAGCTGTCGTCGGCGACGAATTTGAGCTTCGCGGCATATTTGGTGTTCACCCGCCGCGCGATCTCCTTCTGGAAGAAGGCGGTGTTGGTGCGCAGCGCCTTGAGCACCGCCTCCTCGTCTTCGCCGAGCAGCGGCTTCACGAAGGCGACGGCGTGGCGCAGGTCGGGCGACATCCGCACCTCGGTGACCGAGACCATATGCTTGGCCAAGACCTCGTCATGCACCTCGCCGCGCATCAGCAGGTCGCTGAGCGCATGGCGCACCTGTTCGCCCACGCGCAGCAGGCGGACCGACTTTCCCTCGGCGGTATCGTTATGGCGCGCCATGGCGAGCTTTTTCCTTGCTTGCCCTCTCCCGCAAGCGGGAGAGGGTTAAGGGCTTACAGCGTGCGAGCGCGCTCTTCGACCTCGAAGGTCTCGACGATGTCGCCCGGCTTGATGTCGGTCGTCGATTCGAGCGTGATGCCGCATTCGAGACCCGCACGAACCTCTGGAACGTCATCCTTGAAGCGGCGCAACGACGAAATCTGGCCGTTATAGATGATGACGTCGTCGCGCAGGATACGCGCGCGCAGCTTCTGGCGGATATAGCCTTCGAGCACGAGCAGACCGGCGGCCTTGCCATGCTTGCCGGCCGAGAAGACCTCGCGGATCTCGGCGCGGCCGACGACATGCTCCAGATATTCCGGACCAAGCTGGCCGGCCATCGCGGCGCGGATCTCGTCGAGCAGATCGTAAATCACGTCATAATATTTGAGCGCGACCTGATCGCGGGTGGCGATCTCGCGGGCCTTGGCATTGGCGCGGACGTTGAAGCCGATGATCGGCGCCTTCGACGCCGCCGCCAGCGACACGTCGCTCTCGGTGATGCCGCCGACGCCCGAATGCAGGATGCGCACCTGGATCAGATCGGTCGAGATCTTGTTGAGCGAACCCACGATCGCCTCGACCGAGCCCTGGGTGTCGGCCTTGACCACCACCGGATATTGCTGAGCCTGCTTCTCGCGCAGCGCCGAGAACATCGACTCGAGGCTGGCCGGCGCCGAGGTCGTGCGCTTCTGATGCAGCACGCTGGCACGATAGGCCGCGACCTCGCGGGCGCGGGCCTCGCTGTCGACCACCGACAGCGGATCGCCGGCGCCGGGGACGCCCGACAGGCCGAGCACCTCGACCGGAACCGAGGGTCCGGCTTCCTTGACCTGCTGGCCCTTGTCGTTGACGAGCGCGCGCACCTTGCCGCTCTCGGCGCCGACGACGAAGATGTCGCCGACCCGCAGCGTGCCGCGGCCGACCAGGATCGTCGCGACCGGACCACGGCCCTTGTCGAGCTTGGCCTCGACCACCGTGCCTTCGGCCGAGCGATCGGGATTGGCCTTGAGCTCGAGCACTTCGGCCTGAAGCTGGATCTTCTCGATCAGTTCGTCGAGGCCGGTCTTCTTGAGCGCGGAAACCTCGACCTCCTGGACGTCGCCGCCCATGCTTTCGACCTGGACGTCGTGCTGGAGCAGCGCCTCGCGGACCTTCTGCGGATTGCTGCCCGGCTTGTCCATCTTGTTGATCGCGATGATCATCGGCACACCCGCGGCGCGGGTATGGCTGATCGCCTCGATCGTCTGCGGACGCAGGCCGTCGTCGCCGGCGACCACGATCACGACGATGTCGGTGATGTTGGCGCCGCGCGCGCGCATGTCGCTGAACGCTTCATGGCCCGGGGTGTCGAGGAAGGTGATCTTCGATCCGTCCGCCACCGTCACCTGATAGGCGCCGATATGCTGGGTGATGCCGCCGGCTTCGCCCGAGGCGACATCGGTGCCGCGCAGCGCGTCGAGCAGCGAGGTCTTGCCGTGATCGACATGGCCCATGATCGTGACCACCGGCGGACGCGACTGCATCGTGTCGTCGGCGTCGATATCGTCCGAGGCGACCAGATCGACGTCGCTGTCGGACACGCGCTTGATGTTGTGCCCGAACTCGGTGACGAGCAGCTCGGCCGTGTCCTGGTCGATCGACTGATTGACGGTGACGGGCATGCCCATCTTGAACAGCGCCTTCACCAGGTCCGCGCCACGCTCGGCCATGCGGTTGGCGAGTTCGCCGACGGTGATCGTCTCGGGCACCGCGACGTCGCGGACCTGCTTCTGCTGGACGCTGCCCGACTGGTGGGCGCGCTTGTCCTTTTCGCGCGAGCGCTTGAGGGCAGCGAGCGAGCGCGCGCGCGCGCCGCTATCGTCGTCGAGCGCGCGGGTGACCGTGAGCTTGCCCGACTGGCGGCGGTCGTCGCCCTTGCGGTCGCGCTGCTGCGGACGCGCGGGATCGGGACGCTTGGCGGGCGTGACCGGGGTGAAGCGGCGCGGTGCCGGAACGCCGGGACGGGCGGCGTCGCCGCCTTCGGCCGGAGCCTCGGCGGTGGCGGGAGCGGCGGCTTCGGCCGGAGCCGGCGGCGGTGCCGCAGCAGCCGCGGCGGCGGCTTCCTCGGC
The DNA here is from genome assembly GCF_058801765.1 of Rhizorhabdus sp. GW822-FHT03C02. NCBI lineage: Bacteria > Pseudomonadati > Pseudomonadota > Alphaproteobacteria > Sphingomonadales > Rhizorhabdaceae > Rhizorhabdus > Rhizorhabdus sp. GW822-FHT03C02. The sequence continues at coordinate 27,474 of NZ_JBXANN010000006.1, read as the reverse complement.
GGCGCGGCGATTATCCTCGGCGCGGCGCTTTTCTTCCTCGGTCGCGTCCTGCTTGGCGCGATCCTCGCGGCGGCGCGCTTCCTCGAGCGCGGTCATGCGGGCTTCCTCGGCCTCGCGCAGCAGGCGTTCCTGCTGTTCGCGCCGTTCGAGCGGGGTCAGCGCGCGGGTCGGCCGCGAGACCACCGGTTGGGGCGCGCGTGCGACCGGCGCGACCGGTGCGGGCGCTGGAGCACGGACCGGCGCAGGAGCCGCCACAGCGACCGGGGCCGGTGCGGGGGTCTCGACGACGGGCGTCGCCGGCGCGGCGGGCGCCACAACCGGCGCTGGCGCGGGGGCAGGCGCCGGTGCGGCGACCACCGGTGCGGGCGCGGGCGCCGGTGCAGGGGCCGGCGTGGCGACCGGAGCGGGCGCTGGCGCTGGGGCCGCCACCGGTGCAGGGGCTTCCTCGGTCACATGGGGCTCGGCTTCGCCCGGCCGACCCAGGATACGGCGGCGCTTCACCTCGACGACCACGGTGTTCGAACGGCCATGGCTGAAGCTCTGCTTCACCTGACCGGTCTCGACCGTCCGCTTGAGGCCCAGCGGTGCACGCATGCCCAGCTTCGGCTTGTCGTTATCACTCATATTATAACCGAACCCTTCACTTCACTTAGCTGGCGCCGATGGACCCTGCGGAGCGACTCCGCAAGGCTCGGTACCACTCGAACGTCCTAAAAAGCCGCACCAGCGGCCAAACGCGGTCGAGACGCGCGCAGCGGACGCCGGCGCGGTCAGCGCCACATGTACCACATTTTCGCGTCCCAGCGCCATCGACAATATGGTGCGGTCTGCCGGAATTACCATGCCCCGCGCGCCGCTTCCCTCTTCATCGCGCCCCACCCGCCAAGCCTGGTCGAGCTTGCGGCGGCCGTCTTCGGAGGCATCGGCGGCATGGAGCAGCAGATCGACCTGACCGCGGCGCGCGGCCTCGGCGATCCGGTCCGAACCCGCGAGCAGCGCGCCGGCGCGCGCCTCGAGCCCGAGCCGGTCGAGCGCGGCACGGCGCAAGCCGTCCTCGATCATCTGCGGCAGTTCGGCCGGAATGGTGAATTCGCCGGTCTTGAAGGCGCGGGCGAGCGCCCCCTTGAGGCGGCCCTTGGCCATCGCGGCCTCCAGCGTCACCCGATCGACCCCGATCCAGGCACCGCGTCCACCCGCCTTCGCACGCAGATCGGGCAGCACCGATCCGTCGGGACCGAGCGCGAGCCGGATCAGGTCGTAGCGCGCGCCATGCTCGCCCGACAGGATGCATTTGCGTTCGGGAACATGCTTCGCCGGACGGCCGGCGGGCGCTTCCGCGCCGGCCTCCACGGCCCCGTCTGCGAAAGAGTCGGCCGCCCCTGCCCCTTCCGTGACCGGAAGGGGTGAAGGACGGCGGCTTATGCCTTTTCGCTGCTCATCTTTTGCCATCCGCAGAAGCGACCTCCTGCGTCGGCGCCGGGCTGGGCGCCCGGTCCGCGATGAGAATGCCCCCCGATCCGTAATTCTCGGTGGACAGCTCGGTGATGTTGATCTGCACCGCCGCGGCCGGCTTGCCGAGATGCTCGCCCAGCGACCGGGTCACGTCGGCGACGATCGCGGCCTTCTGCTCGCGCGTGGCGCTGCCCGCCAGACGGATGTCGACGAACGGCATCAGCCTTCGGCCTCGTCGGTGAACCAGTGGGCGCGGGCGGCCATGATGATCTCGTTGCCCTGCTCTTCGGACAGGCCATAGTCGGCGAGTACGCCGGCCTTGATGTCCTCGCGCTCGGCCCGGTCGCGGCGATCGTTGTTCGGACGATCGGGGCTGTTGTTGCGGCGGCGCTGCTCGGGGCGCTTCTTCTGGATCAGCTCGTCGGTCGCCAGGTCGGCAAGATCGTCGAGCGTCTTGATGCCCGCCTTGCCCAGCGTCACCAGCATCGCTTCGCTGATATAGGGCAGTTCGCCCAGCGCGTCCTCGACGCCGAGCGCGCGGCGCTCCTCGCGGGCCGCCGCTTCGCGGCGGTCGAGCGCTTCCTGCGCACGGCTCTGCAGCTCGGCGCCCAGTTCCTCGTCGAAGCCTTCGATCGTCGCGAGCTCGTCGAGCTCGACATAGGCGACCTCTTCGAGCGCGCCGAAGCCTTCGGCGACCAGCAGCTGCGCGAGCGTCTCGTCGACGTCGAGCTCGTTCTGGAACATCTCCGAACGCTCGACGAATTCCTTCTGACGCTTCTCGCTGGCGTCGGCCTCGGTCAGGATGTCGATCGCCGAGCCGGTGAGCTGGCTGGCGAGGCGGACATTCTGGCCGCGGCGGCCGATCGCGAGGCTCAGCTGGTCGTCGGGAACGACCACCTCGATGCGGCTGTCCTCCTCGTCGATGACGACGCGGGCGACCTGGGCGGGCTGCAGCGCGTTGACGACGAAGGTCGCGGTGTCGGGCGACCAGGGGATGATGTCGATCTTCTCGCCCTGCATCTCCTGGACGACCGCCTGGACGCGGCTGCCCTTCATGCCGACGCAGGCGCCGACCGGATCGATCGAACTGTCATGGCTGATGACGCCGATCTTGGCGCGGCTGCCCGGATCGCGGGCGGCGGCCTTGATCTCGATGATGCCGTCGTAGATTTCGGGCACTTCCTGCGCGAACAGCTTCTTCATGAAGTCGGGGTGCGCACGGCTGAGGAAGATCTGCGGCCCGCGATTCTCGCGGCGGACGTTGAGGATCAGCGAGCGGACGCGATCGCCGACGCGAACGACCTCGCGCGGGATCTGCTGGTCGCGGCGGATCACGCCTTCGGCGCGACCGAGGTCGACGACGACATGGCCGAATTCGACCCGCTTGACGACGCCGGTGATGATCTCGCCGGCGCGATCCTTGAACTCGTCATACTGGCGCTCGCGCTCGGCATCGCGGACCTTCTGGAAGATCACCTGCTTGGCGGCCTGGGCGGCGATGCGGCCGAATTCGATCGGGGGCAGCGGATCGACGATATAGTCGCCGACGTCGGCGCCCTTCTGCAGCTTCTGCGCGTCGGCGACCGAGACCTGCTTGAAATAGTCGTCGACCAGCTCGACCACTTCGACGACGCGCCACAGGCGCATGTCGCCCGACTTGGGGTCGATCTTGGCACGGATATCGTTCTCGGCACCGTAGCGGGCACGGGCCGCGCGCTGGATCGCGTCCTCCATCGCCTCGATCACGATTTCGCGATCGATCAGCTTCTCGCGGGCGACCGAATCGGCGATCGCGAGCAGTTCGGCCTTGTTGGCGGAAATGGCGGTGGCCATGACGATGATTATCCTTCCGTTTGAATCTTGCTGTCGCCGCTTCGCGGCGCGTCTTCAACGATCTTGTCCGCGCCCTCGGTCGAGAGCGGCGCGGTGGCCTTGATGAGGGCGTCGGTCAGCACCAGCTTGGCCTGGATGATCTGCGCGATCGGCACATCGACCTCGCCCAGCCGCTCGACATAGAGCGTCACCGAGTCGCCATCGCGGCCCTGGATCCGCCCATCGAACTGCTTGCGCCCGTTGATCGGCGGCGCCACCCGGACCCGAGCCTCGAACCCGGCCCAGTCGGACCAGTCCTGCGGGCGGGTCAGCGGCCGATCGATGCCGGGCGAGCTGACCTCGAGTCGATAGGCTTCCTCGATCGGATCGAGCTCGTCGAACTTGTCGGAAATCCGCCGCGACAGCGCCTCGCAATCGCTGAGGTCGAGCTGCCGCGTGTCGGGCCGCTCGGCCATGATCTGCAGGGTCGGATCGCTCTTGCCGCCGTTCATCTGCACGCGCACGAGCGCCAGCCCCAGGGCTTCCACCTCGGGTTCGATCAGCTTAACAATCGCGGCGATATCCGCCATGCCACCTCACAATAGAACGCAAGAGAGTTCGTCGCCGCAAGCTTTCGCTAGCGGCCCCGGCAGTGTTTCCAATGTCGAGAAGTAGCCGCGATATAGGCCGATTGCGCGGCGGGAGCAATAGGCCCGATGACGCGGTAAATCAGGCCGTTTGAGATGCGCCTTTGGCGCATGCGGCACCAGCCAGCGTCAGACGTCTTCGGGTCGGCCATGCTCCCAGCATGGCCTGCGATATGCCGGAGGCATATCGCACCCGAAGAAGGCGACGCTCCCCCGCCCGACCTCCCATTCAGGATACGCTGTCGGAGGTCGGGCGGAGGAGCGGGCTGGTGCCGCCTCGAAAATGCGCTCTTACGCGCATTTTTCAAACAGTCGGTCGGGCAGCTTCGAGCTCGTCGAGAATCATGTCGACCTCGACTCCCTTGGGGAAACCCTGGAACATGGCGAGCTGCAGCGCGAACTCGCGCAGCTCGGCCATGCTGATGTCGCCGCTGGCGACCGCCGCACGGGCGTAGGTCCTCACCGCGATCGACGATCCGGCGGCGGCCGCGGCCGCCAGGGTGATCCAGCGCCGCGACCGCCGGTCCAGCCCCGGCCGGCTCCACACCTCGGCGAACAGGATATCGCGCGCGGCCGCCTTGAACGGCGAGGTCGCGGGAAGCTCGCCCTCGGCGATCCCCATCACCTCGCGGAAGGTAGCATTGCCTTTCGCGGCGCGCTCGTCGTCATTCATGTCGACCCATCCCATTCACGATCCGATTTCGTCTTTCAGCGGCGTAGCGCTATAGTCGCATCATGGACAAGCGACCGGAGAATGACGAAATCGGGGTGTCCGCGGCGATAGGCGAAGGTCGATCGACCGGGGGTGGTGCCGTCGCGCATGATCACCAACGCCAGGTCACCGTCGCCCGCGCAGTCATGGTGCGCCGCAGGCGCGCTTTGGGCGAACTGGCGAAATAAGCGATCGCGTGACCGCCGTATCGAGGACGATGCGGCAGTCAGCGAACACTCGGCCTAATTCTCATCCCCCATCCGCAGCGCGGCGATGAAGGCTTCCTGCGGGATGCTCACCGAACCATATTCGCGCATCCGCTTCTTGCCCTCCTTCTGCTTGTCGAGGAGCTTGCGCTTGCGGCTGGCGTCGCCGCCATAGCATTTGGCGGTGACGTCCTTGCGCATCGCCGCGATCGTCTCGCGGGCGATGACCTTGCCGCCGATCGCGGCCTGCACCGGGATCTTGAACAGATGGCGCGGGATCAGGTCCTTGAGCCGCTCGCACATGCCGCGGCCGCGCGATTCGGCGGTGCCGCGGTGGACGATCATGCTGAGCGCGTCGACCGCCTCGCCATTGACCATGATCGTCATCTTGACGAGGTCGCCCTCGCGATAGCCGATCTGGTGATAGTCGAAGCTGGCATAGCCGCGGCTGATCGACTTCAGCCGGTCGTAGAAGTCGAACACCACCTCGTTGAGCGGCAGCTCATAGGTGATCTGCGCGCGGCCGCCGACATAGGTCAGGTTCTTCTGGATGCCGCGCCGGTCCTGGCACAGCTTGAGCAGCGAACCGAGATATTCGTCGGGGACATAGATCGTCGCCTCGATCCACGGCTCCTCGATCGACCCGATCTGCATGATGTCGGGCATGTCGGCGGGGTTGTGGAGCTCGATCTCGCCCTTGTTGTGGGCAAGCTGGATCCGATAGACCACCGACGGCGCGGTGGTGATCAGGTCGAGATCATATTCGCGGGTCAGCCGCTCCTGGATGATCTCGAGATGGAGCAGGCCGAGGAAGCCGCAGCGAAAGCCGAAACCCAGCGCCGCGCTCGATTCGGCTTCGAAGCTGAACGAGGCATCGTTGAGGCGCAACTTGTAGAGACTGTCGCGCAGCTTCTCGAAATCGGCGGCATCGACCGGGAACAGCCCGCAGAACACCACCGGCTGGACTTCCTTGAAGCCCGGCAGCGGCTCGGCGGTCGGCTTCTTCGCATCGGTGATCGTGTCGCCGACCGCGGTCTGCGAGACTTCCTTGATCTGCGCGGTGATGATGCCGATCTCGCCCGCGGCCAGCTCGCTCAGCTGTTCGAGCTTGGGGCGCATGCAGGCGACGCGGTCGACCAGGTGCAGCGTGCCGTGCTGCATGAACTTGATCTGCTGGCCCTTCTTCAGCACGCCCTCGACCACGCGCACCAGGATGACGACGCCGAGATAGGGGTCGTACCAGCTGTCGACCAGCATCGCCTTGAGCGGCGCGTCGCGATCGCCCTTGGGGTGCGGAATGCGGGTGACGATCGCCTCGAGCACCTCGTCGATGCCGATCCCCGACTTGGCGCTGGCGAGCACGGCATCGTCGGCGGGCAGGCCGATGATGTCCTCGATCTCCTTCTTCACCTTGTCGGGTTCGGCCGCGGGCAGGTCGATCTTGTTGATCACCGGCACGATCTCATGATCATGCTCGATCGACTGATAGACATTGGCCAGCGTCTGCGCCTCGACCCCCTGCGCGGCGTCGACCACCAGCAGCGCGCCCTCGCAGGCGGCGAGGCTGCGGCTCACCTCATAGGCGAAGTCGACATGCCCCGGCGTGTCCATCAGGTTGAGCGTATATTCGAGGCCGTCCTTGGCGGTGTAGTTCAGGCGCACGGTCTGCGCCTTGATCGTGATCCCGCGCTCCTTCTCGATGTCCATATTGTCGAGCACCTGCGCCGACATCTCGCGTTCGGTCAGCCCGCCGGTGCGCTGGATCAGCCGGTCGGCCAGGGTCGACTTGCCATGGTCGATATGGGCAATGATCGAAAAATTGCGGATGCGGTCAATCGGAACGGTCACGGGGTTCTCTGAATGCGAGGATTTCGGGGCGCCGATAGCAGGCTTCGTCGCATATGCCAAAGCACCGCCTGCAATAACCCTGTCGCGAGGGATGATTATGGCGCCCCGGTGTGAGATTCCGCACAGTCCCGGCGAATCCTTTTGCCTAGAGAAACGGCGAGACTAAGCTTCCGGCGGATCGAGCGATGCACCGGAAGCTCCGGGTCGAAACCTTGAAACGATCGTCGGCCGATATGGCCGGAAGGATAGGGGGAAGATGAAGATGCGCAAAACCGGTTTGGGTGTGGGCGTGACGGCGATGATCGTTGCGGCGATGAGCCCGGCGGCGGCCGAGCGGCCGGCCAAGGCTTCGGGCGGCCAGAAGCTCCAGCAGCAGGCGATGCAGGACGTTCCGACCTGCGCGCGCAAGCTCGGGACCCTGTCGATCGCCGATGGCGACGACGCCAATGCCTGGACCCAATATTCGCTCGCGGCGCCGTCGAAGCTGCTGCGCGTGCTGGTCCAACGATCCGGCTGCTTCAACCTCGTCGATCGCGGCACCGGCCTCGCGGCGGCGTCGAAGGAACGCGACATCGGCGGCAATCTGGGCCTCCAGCGCAAATCGAATGTCGGCCAGGGCCAGATCAAGGCCGCCGACTATGTCCTGGTCGCCGAGGTCCAGGGCGCCAACAGCAATGTTAGCGGATCGGGCGTGGCCGGCGGTGTCGCCAGCGTTTTCGGCGGTCCGATCGGCGGACTGATCGGCGGGATCAAATCGCGCAAGCTCGAGGCGAACACCGTGCTGTCGCTCACCAATGTGCGCACGACCGAGACGATCGCGGTCGAGGACGGCTATGCCGCCAAGAACGATCTCAGCTTCGGCGGCGGCGGCTTCATCGGGGTCGCGGGCGCGGTCGGCGGCGGCTATGACAGCACCGACATCGGCCGGATCGTGACCCTGTCGTTCATCCAGGCCTATGCGAAGATGGTCACCGGCCTGGGCCTCATCCAGCCGGGCGCGGCGGGCACCGCCGAGGCCGCGCCGAGCAAGACCTTCACCACCCAGGGACCGGTCGCGATGCGCAAGACCGCGGTCGCGACGGCCGCGGTGCTGCGCACCCTGCCGGTGGGGTCGATCGTCTATCCGACCGGCAACAAGAACGGGCTCTGGTGGGAAGTCGCCGACGAGAACGACAATGTCGGCTGGGTGCTGAACACCAAGCTCGCGCCGTCGAATTGATCGTGGCAGGTCGGAAGGGCAACCTTCCGACCTTGTTCCGCCTGTCGGCCGACGATCAGGCCGAGGGTACGATGCCGGCCGCCGCCAATGCGGCGATCGCCTTGTCGAACCGGGTCGCCGGCGGCCCGTCGATGCCGATCCAGCGCACCCCGCGCCGGTCGAGCTCGGCGATGCTGAGCTCGTAGAAGCGCCGCCGCTCGACCTGGTCGCCATAGATGCGGACATGGTCCTGGACGAACGGCATGTCGATCCCCGGGATCAGATAGAGGTCGGCGGGCTCCCATGGCCGGTTGAACCAGGGATCTCGCGCCTCCATCATCATGTCGGCCCACACCGCGGTCATCAGCGGATCGGTGTCGGTGAACAACAGGCCGTTGCGCGCGAACTGCAGATTGGCCCTCACCGTCGCGCGATGGCCTTCGGCGATCGCGATCAGGTCGGCCATCACCAGGTCGGTGCCATGTTCCTCGCAATAGGTCCGGCCATATTCGGGCACCCATATCGTCCCGAACCGGCGCGCGAGCGCCGCCGCGAGGGTCGACTTGCCCGTGCTTTCGGGTCCGTGCAGCGAGATGATCTTCGGGCGGATCACAGTGCGGCGCTCCGGCTATGCGGCGCCATGCTGCGCCGCCATGCGATCAGCCCCCAGACCGACATCGCGAAGAAGATCGCATAAAGCGCCACGGTGATGTGCAGATCCTTCGCCCAGTAAACCCCCATCGCGACCATATCGACCGCGATCCACAGCACCCAATTCTCCCAATATCGCCGCGAGAGCAAGATTTGGGCGATCACGCTGCCGATCGCGATCGCCCCGTCCCACCAAGGCAGCGCGGCGTCGGTATAGCGCGCCATCAGCCAGCCCCAGCCAAAAATCGCGATCGCCCCGCCGATCGTCCAGCCGATCCGCGACGTCGCCGACATCGTCTCGGCGATCACTTCGCCGGCATCGGCCTTCGACTGCAGCCAGTTCAGCCAGCCATAGATATTGATCGCGAAGAAGAAGATCTGCAGCAGCACGTCGCTGTACAGCTTCGCTTCGTAGAAGATGATCGCGTAGAGCGTCACCATCGCCAGCGCGAACGGATAGTTCCAGATGCTGCGCCGGGCGAGCAGGACGATATTGGCCAGCCCCAATGCGGCGGCGATCATTTCGAGCGGGTTCACGGCGCGGGCGATAGCAGCGCTGGCGGGGTGCCGCCAGCAATTGCGTTTGACAGGATGTGCGGGCACCGCGCATGCGCGGATTTCTGCCAGATACTGATGACGGAGCGCCGCCGATGTTCCACGCCCGCCCCCGCGGACAGCGATTCGCCTTCGTCGTCGTCGCCCTGACCTTCGTCGCGCTGCTGATCGCCGCCGGCCTGCGCTCGGCGCCGAGTGTGCTGATCCTTCCGCTCGAACTCCATTTCGGCTGGGACCGCGCGACCGTCTCGTTCGCGGCCGCGGTCGGCATCTTCCTCTACGGACTGGTCGGGCCCTTCGCCGCGGCGATGATGCAGAGTTTCGGCATCCGCCGGGTGCTGCTCGGCGGATTGCTGCTGATGTCGGCGGCGACGCTGGCCAGTCTCTGGATGACCCAGGCCTGGCATTATGTCCTGCTGTGGGGCGTGCTGTCCGGGATCGGCAGCGGCGCGGTCGCCCCCGTGCTCGGCGCGACGATCGTCAACCGCTGGTTCGCCGCGCGGCGCGGGCTGGTGATGGGCCTGCTCACCGCCAGCACCGCGACCGGCGCGCTGATCTTCCTGCCGTTCATGGCCTGGCTGACCCGCCAAGGCGCCTGGGAACCGGTCGCGCTGTTCGTCGGCATCGGCGCGGGGGCGATGGTGCCGGTCGTCTGGCTGCTGATGCCCGAAAGCCCGGCGGCGATCGGCACCGTCCGCTATGGTGCCGCCCCCGGCGAACTGCCGCCCCCTGCCCCGCCGCGCGGTGCGATGCTGGCGATCCACACGCTGGTCGATGCGGCGAAGGTGCCGATGTTCTGGCTGCTGTTCGGGACCTTCTTCATCTGCGGGCTGACCACCAACGGCCTCGTCGGCACCCATCTGATCGCCTATTGCGGCGACAACGGCATTCCCGCGGTACAGGCCGCCGGACTGCTCTCGCTGATGGGCTTCTTCGACCTGTTCGGGACGACCGCGTCGGGCTGGCTCACCGACCGCTACGATCCGCGCAAGCTGCTCTTCGCTTATTACGGCCTGCGCGGCCTGTCGCTGATCGTGCTGCCCTTCCTCGATTTCAGCGCCGGCGGCCTCTTGGTGTTCGCGGTCTTCTACGGGCTCGACTGGATCGCGACGGTGCCGCCGACGGTCGCGCTGGCCAATCGCCATTTCGGCGAGAATCGCGCGCCGATCGTGTTCGGCTGGGTGATGACCGGGCACCAGCTCGGCGCCGCCACCGCCGCCTTCGGCGCCGGACTGATCCGCGAACAGACCGGCAGCTATCATTATGCCTTCCTGATCGCCGGCCTGTTCGGCCTGCTCGCGGCGGTCACCGCGGTGACAGTGGCGAGGGGTCCCGCACCGCAGCCGATGACCGCCTGATCGGACACGAAAATTCGCTCCAGATACCCCCTTGCATAGCCCGGATCGCCCCCTTATACGGCCCCGACTTAGCGCTTGACCGGTCGGCCCCCGAGGCCATGAAAGACCGGACACTCCGTCGGGGAGTAGCTCAGCCTGGTAGAGCACTGTCTTCGGGAGGCAGGGGCCGGAGGTTCGAATCCTCTCTCCCCGACCATTGATTTTCCTAGCAAAGCGTTAGAATCTCAGAAGCCTTGCTCCGGTGTTAGTCCGGTGTGGATCAAACTGTTCCATGCTGGTGCTGTTCCGGAATAGCTTCGAGTGTTCTTATAGAGTAGTCGCCCGAAAGGCCGGGGGGACAAAAAGCTTGAACATATCCGACATAGCCGGGACTTTCTCGGTCGATATCGCGACACGGGTCATCAATCCCGATGAGGACGTCTACATTATCCAGCCGGGGCGCTCCTACTGGATGTATGAGCTTTATCGCGATACGGACCACGTCTTCCTCGATTTCCCGGGTCTGACGCTGGCGTTCGACGCTGCTGCGCCGAAAGATCGCCAGTTGCGTCAGATGATCACGCGCTCGATGGATGTCGGCGCCTATATTGATGGTGGTCGGCAGGGACCGAAGCCATCTGATGATCTTTCGGATTACGAAGGGAAGGACGCGCGAAAGCGGCTGGGCCGATATGTCGGGGCCGTGAAGCGGCTCTATTGGGACCTGAAACCAGGCGCCATCATCGTGGTCCCCGGGCCTCACTACTATGATGACGTGCTGATCGGCGAAATCGTCGAAGCGCCCGTTATGTTCAGAAATAAGGCGCTTTATGACAATGAGCCGGTCCCGGCTCGCAAAGTGCGCTGGTTGCGCGCGAAGCCGCGGTCTGCCTTCAAGCCAGCCGTCCGAGAGCGCTTCGGCACGCCAAACCCCATTATGCAGCTTGATCGCACGCTCCGCCTCGAGGTATTGCGCGCAGGGTTCGACCAATATGCCTTCGCCGGCGAATACACCGCTCGCCTCAACACGACGAAGGAAGAGTTCACCACGCTCGACGATTATCGCATCCAGACCTTTGTTAATTACGTGAGCGGCGTCCTCATCGCGCTTGAGCTGGGCATGACCGGCGAGCTGAGCTTTCAACAGGCGATCGACCTCCTCGAGCAACACCCCGAGCTCGCGGCAGAGCTGAAACAGAATATCAATTCCAAGGGTTTTCAGCGGCTGGTCGACGCCACGGTTAAGCCGATAGTCATCGCCGCGCTCTATGCAGCGGCAACTGCGCTGTCTTTACCCGCGGGGGCGGCCCCGGTGGCTCAGGTTCCGCAGATCGTAAAAGTGACCAATTCCGTCGCAGGCAGAGATGATCCCTGCACCATAGAGGTAGCTAAGCGCGTTGAGGGCGCCATGAAGTTGATGAAGCTTGATGAATGGGAGCGCGTCTGCGAGAATGCGGTCGCTGCGAAACTGTCGACCGGGCTCTCGGTTAAGATGCGCGTTCGCCATCGGCAGGGAAAGGCTAAGCCATGAATGCCTCCGCCCAGAGCGCCCCGCAGTCGCATTGGAGCTTCCGCACCCTGACCTTTGTTTTGACGCTGGTCACGGCGACGGCTGTTTCCATCTTCGGAAGCGTCATTTTGTGGGCGATCCAGACGCATCGGCAAGAGCGCGTTGCTGAAGTGACAACGTTCATTGAGTCGGGTCAGCGGTTTGATCCGGCGGTTCGGGCCTACATGCTCGAATTCCTCAGAAATAAACCTGCGGATGCCAAGCGAGAGGCCGTTCAGAAAAATATTCAGGATCAGTATTTAGCGCTGGACCGGGCGAGCAACGTTCTGGATGGAGCCCGCTGGGATTATGCAGATCGCTATCGCCAATCACTGGTCAAGGTCAGCGATGAGTTGGACCGAGATATGCCACGAGAGAACATCAAGGATTTATTTCAGTCGATCGCGATCGCCCGCGGCCAAAGGCTCTGTGTCGATTTCTACTTGAGAGACGAAGCGGGTATGGAGACGTCAGCCAAGGACAAACAAGACTGCGGCCCGAACGGCGAGCTTAACCGCCTCGGACGGTAGGTCTCAGCCGTCTTGGTTCCACGGCTGGCAGAACGCGCCGGGCGCCAGCTTCACGATCGCGTCGATGATCTCCTCGGTAACGCGAAGCGCCGAGCCCAGATAGCCGGTGTTGGACGGCGTGTAGATGTCAAGGGTCACTATCGTACGGCATGACCCGCAACGGTCATATCTGGCGTCCAAGCTCGCTTCACGATAAGAATATTCACCTTTTGTTCCGGCCCGAGTCGGGCTCGGACCGAGCGTGGAGGCGATCATGGCCGTGCAGAATCCCCCCGAAGGTTATCATAGCGTGCAGCCCTATCTGACGATCGACGGCGCCGCCGAGGCGATCGCCTTCTATGCGACCGCGTTCGGCACGACCGAGATCATGCGGATGCCGATGGGCGACAAGATCGTCCATGCCGAGTTGCGCCTCGGCAACAGCGTGATCATGCTCAACGACGAGATGCCCGACGCGAACATCCTCGGCCCGACATCACGCGGCGGCTCGACATCCAGCCTGATGGTCTATCTCGACGGGGTCGACGCCGCCTTCCAGCGCGCGATCGATGCCGGCTGCACCGTCGACAAGCCGCTCGAGGACCAGTTCTGGGGTGACCGGATGGGCTGCGTGATCGATCCGTTCGGGCATAAATGGATGCTCGCCAGCCATGTCGAGGATGTCCCGCCTGAGGAAATGGGCCGACGGATGACCGAGATGCTCGCGAAGATGGGCGGTTAACCCGGCCGCACCGCAGCCGATCGGCATTTTTCCGATCCGCGATGTCGGATCGCGCGGCAGTCACTCGTCTTAGCCCCGGACGATCAAGGAGAGTTTGCCATGGCGACGGCTTCGAACATGTTCTTCTGGTACGAACTGCTGACCGACGATCTCGAGGGGGCGCTCGCCTTCTACGCGAAGGTCGTCGGCTGGCAGACGCAGGATTTCCCGTCCGAACGCGGCGACCGCTATGTCGTGCTCAGCGCCGGTGGCGCCGGCCTCGGCGGCGCGATGCAGATCACCGACGAGATGTGCACGCATGGCGTGAAGCCGCATTGGGGCGGCTATATCCATGTCGACGATGTCGATGCGAAGACAGCAGCGATCGCGGCGGCGGGCGGCACCGTGCTGCGCGCGCCCGACGACATTCCCGGGGTCGGCCGCTTCGCGGTGCTCGCCGATCCGCAGGGCGCGGCGTTCATGCTGCTGACCCCCTCCAGCACCGAGCCGATGCCGACACCGTCGACCCCGATCGGCCAGGTCGGCTGGCACGAGCTCCACAGCACCGATGGCGCCGCGGGCTTCGATTTCTATACCGGCCAGTTCGGCTGGACCAGGGACCTCGCGATCGACATGGGGCCGATGGGCACCTACCAGCTGTTCGCGGTCGGCGGCCCCGCGGTCGGCGGCATGATGACGATGATGCCGGGCACACCGGTCCCGCACTGGCTGTTCTATTTCAACGTCGAGGACATCCACGCCGCCGCCGAACGGATCGAAGCGGCCGGCGGCACGATCCTGATGCCCGCGCACGAGGTGCCCGGCGGGAGCTGGATCGTGATGGCGACCGATCCGCAGGGTGCGGCGTTCGCGGTCGTCCAGCAGGCACAATAGCAGGATCGCGCCGGGCTATGGGTCAGATCGCCGCGTCGCCCGGCACGATCTCGACGATGATGTCGCCCGCCTTCAGGCTGCGCACCTCGGCGTCGGCGAAGCCGTAGCAGGTGCCGTCGCGATAGACGCGCACGCCCAGCCCGCTGTCGATGTCGCGCAGCGGCTTGCCGATCTCGGCCGGCGCGACCGGCCGCTCGTGGAGCGCGACCCGGCCATGCGCGCCGGCGAGGTCCATCATATAGTCGGCGCTGTGCGGGCCGTCGGTCGATCCGGCGAGCAGCAGCCCGGCGAAGCTTGCCGGGTTGATCACCGTATCGGCCCCCGCCTGCCGCGCCAGCGCCTCATTGTCCTCCGACCGGATGACGACGCTGATCGGCACGTCGGGAGCGAGCCGCCGTGCGGTCAGCACGATCAGGATCGAGGTATCGTCGCGGCCCGCCGAGACGATGATCGCGCGGGCGCGGGCGATCTGCACCGCTTCGAGGGTGAGATTGCGGGTCGCGTCGCCGGCGATCACGGTGGCGCCACAGGCTTCGGCCTGGTCGAGTGCCGCCGCATCCGGATCGACCACCACGATCCCGGCGGGCACGGTGCCGCGCTTGACCAGTTCGGCGACCGCCTCGCCACCGCTGGTGCCATGGCCCGCGACCACGACATGGCCATGGAGATTTTTCTGAATGACGCGCATTCGCCACCGCTCCCACACGCGTTTGAGGACGAAATCATAGGCCGTCCCAAGGAAGATCAGCCAGACGAACAGCCGGACCGGAGTCACCACGAAGGTGTCGAACAGCTTGGCCTGGTCGGTCACCGGCACGATGTCGCCATAGCCGACCGTCGTCACCGTGATCATCGTGAAATAGAGCACATCGACGAAGCTGATCGATCCGTCGATATTGTCGCGCAGCCCGTCCCGGTCGAGCCAGTGGACCAACAGGATGAGCCCGATCATCGCGAAGGCCAGCCCCACCCGCCACAGCAGCGCCAACCACACCGGCACCGCGCTGCGCCGGCGCAGCTGCAGCGGCGCATCGACGTCGGAAGAGGACAGCCGGGACATGGGCCCTTCTATCCGCATGCGCCATCCAGGGAATAATGATTCCGCCGCCTTGAGGTCGGAGCGATTATCAGGCTAGGCCCCTGCAACGCCTCAACTTCAAGGATCATCATGGCCTCCGGACTGGTCGCCCTGCTCGACGATATTGCGAGCATCACCAAACTCGCCGCCGCCTCGCTCGACGATGTCGGCGCCGCCGCGGGCAAGGCCGGGGCCAAGGCGGCGGGGGTCGTGGTCGACGATGCCGCGGTCACCCCGCAATATGTCGCGGGGCTGAGCCCGCAACGCGAACTGCCGATCATTGCCAAGATCGCGGTCGGATCGCTGCGCAACAAGCTGCTGATCCTGCTGCCGGTGGCGCTGCTGCTCAGCGCCTTCGCGCCCTGGCTGATCACCCCGCTGCTGATGCTCGGCGGCGCCTATCTCTGCTTCGAAGGCGCCGAGAAGGTGATCGAGGCGTTCGGCGGCGACCATGGCGAGGAAGAGGCGGCCGTCGCGATGGACGCGGCCGAACTCGAAAAGCAGCAGGTCGCGGGCGCCGTCCGCACCGACCTGATCCTGTCGGCCGAGATCATGGCGATCGCACTCGGCACCGTCTCGCACGAGCCGATCCTCACCCAGGCGATCGTGCTCGCGCTGGTCGGGATCGGCATCACCATCGGCGTCTATGGCGTGGTCGGGCTGATCGTGAAGATGGACGATATCGGCCTGCACCTCGCGCAGCGCCGGTCGCCGGCGGTGCAGGCGTTCGGCCGCGGGCTGGTCAAGGCGATGCCGATCCTGATGCGCACCCTGTCGATCGTCGGCACCGCGGCGATGATCTGGGTCGGCGGCGGCATCCTCGTCCATGGCCTGCACGAACTCGGCGTCGCCGCGCCCGAGGCGATCATCCATCACGCCGCCGAAGCCGCCGCCCGGGCGCTGCCGGCGGCCGCCGGGATCGCCGGCTGGATCGTCACCGCGATCGGCGGCGCGATCGTCGGGCTGCTGGTTGGCGGGGTCATCGCGCTGGGGCTGCACAAGCTGAAGCATTGATCGCCGCAGCGGCGGATCGCGGCATCGTCCAACCTGGACTTGGCGCCCCCACAGCATTTCGATCGCTTGAAATGCTGTGGTCGGACCCCATGGATTTGTTCGATTAAATCGAACGTCTGCTTCTATTTTATACGGATTATCCTGAGGGTTCGGGAGTCCTAGATCGGCTTCAACGACCGCGGATCGCCGCGGCCCACCGATCTGGGAGTATCATCATGAAGACCTATCTGCTCATCGGCGCCGCGCTGATTTCCGCCGCCGGCTTCTCCTCCGCCGCCTCGGCCGAAACCTTCTCGGGCCCCTTCGTCGGCGTCCAGGCCGGGTGGAACCATGACAAGATCGGCGGCATCGGGACGCCGGTCGGCGATGTCCGTATCGACCGCACCAACGACTCGCTGATCGGTGGACTGGTCGCCGGCTACGACTATAAGCTCAGCCCGAAGATCGTCGTCGGCGGCGAGGCCGATCTGAGCTTCGGCAGCAACGACCGCAGCCTGCGCAACGTCACCGGCGGCAGCGTCGCGATCGACCCGAAGCGCTCGATCGATCTGAGCGCCCGCGCCGGCTATCTGGTGACCCCCGACACGCTGCTCTACGGCCGCGCCGGCTACACCAATGTCCGCGCGGCGACGACGATCGCCAATGGCGCGCTGATCCGCAGCGGCACCGCCAATCTCGACGGCTGGACGCTCGGCGCCGGCGTCGAGCGGGCGCTGTCGCAGAAGATCTCGACCCGGCTCGAATATCGCTATTCGGACCTGAGCGAGGGCCATGGCAAATATGACCGCCAGCAGGTGCTGTTCGGGGTCGCCTACCACTTCTGATGCGCCGCGGGCCGGCGCCGCTCCCCCAAGGCGCCGGCCTGCTTCCCCATATTTCACGATCCGATCGGGCCGGTCCTGGCAGACCGGCCCGATCGTGTTTCAGGCGGCGCGGCCGGGCGCCGCGGCAAGCCCCAGTTCGGCGAGCACCGCATCGGTGTCGGCGCCCAGTTCGGGTGCCGGACCGGAGATTTCGCCGGGCGTCTGCGAAAACCAGCTGGGGATGCCCGGGAAGCGGATCTTGCCGTGCGGCGAATCGACCGTCTCGAAGAAACCGACCGCGTTGAGATGCGGGTTGTCGAACAGCTCGTCGGTGGTGCGCAGCGGTGCCGCGGGAATGCCGAGGGTGCGGAACAGGTCGAGCCATTGCTGGCTGGTGCGCTCGAGGAAGGTCTGGCCGAGCAGGCCATAGACTTCGTCGATCCGCCGCGCGCGCTGTTCGAGCGTGGCGAGATCGGCGGTCGCCCAGGCCGGCTTCACCGCCTCGACGAACAGCGACCAATGCTTGTCGTTGTAGATCAGCGCGGCGATATGGCCGTCGGCGGTGCGGTAGGGCTTGCGGTTCGGCGCGACCACCCGCGGATAATGGGCGGCGCCGAGCGGCGGATCGAACATCGCGCCATTGGCATGTTCGACCAGCATGAACGACGCCATCGTCTCGAACATCCCGACCTCGACCTCCTGGCCCTCACCGGTGCGCGCGCGGTGGAACAGCGCCATCATCGTCGAATAGAGCACGGTCAGCCCGGCGACCTTGTCGGCGACGATCGTGCCGACGAAATTGGCCTCGCCGGTCAACAGCTGCTGGACCGCGGGCAGGCCGCATTCGGCCTGGATCGTATCGTCATAGGCGGGCTGGTCGCAATCGGGGCCGCGCCGGCCATAGCCATAGCAATTGGTGTAGACGATCCCGGGGTTGATCGCGGCGACATCGTCATAGCTGAAGCCCAGCCGGGCGATCGCCTTGGCGCGCATCGAGTGGATGAAGACGTCGGCGGTCTCGATCAGCGCGCGCAGCGCCGCCTTGCCGGCCTCCGAGCGCAGGTCGAGCACGACGCTGCGCTTGCCGCGGTTCACATTGACGAACACGCCGCTGAGCCCGGGGGCCGGGCCGACCGAGATATAGCGGGTATTGTCGCCCTCGGGCGGCTCGATCTTGATCACGTCGGCGCCCATGTCGGCCATGATCTGGGTGCCGTAGGGCCCCATCACCATGCTGGTGAGATCCACCACGCGAACGCCGGCCAGCGGGCCTTTGCCCTTGGTGTCCTTGCCCATGAAATCCTCCCTGATGTCGCGGACTGACTAGACGATCCGCACGTCGAAATCCATTCGTATTTCGGTTTACTGAACGGATATCGGCACAGCCCATTGTCTTGGCCGCCACCGGCTGCTACGGCGCGATCGACAATTTCCAGGAGCAGGGGTCGGAATCGTGGATTTTTCGCTCACGTCGGATCAGGAGAATATCCGCGAGTCCGTGCTCAAGCAGTGCGCGCGCTTTTCCGACGAATATTGGCTCGAACGCGACCGCGACGGGGTCTTCCCGCATGAGTTCCTGACGTCGATGGCCGACGCCGGATGGCTCGGCGTCGCGATGCCCGAGGCGGTCGGCGGCTCGGGCCTCGGCATCACCGAGGCGGCGATCATGATGCAGGCGGTCGCCGAGGCCGGCGGCGGCATGACCGCGGCGTCGAGCATCCACGGCCCGGTGTTCAGCATGCAGCCGGTGTCGATCTTCGGCACCGAGGAGCAGAAGCAGCGGATGATCCCGCCGGTGCTCAGCGGCCAGGACAAGATCTGCTTCGCGGTGACCGAACCCAATACCGGGCTCGACACCACCAAGCTCAAGACCCGCGCGGAAAAGCGCGACGGCGGCTATCTGGTCAATGGCGAGAAGATCTGGATCTCGGTCGCGCAGGTCGCGAACAAGATGATGCTGCTCGCGCGCACCACCCCGCTCGAGGAGGTCAAGCGCAAGACCGAGGGGCTGTCGCTGTTCTTCACCGATCTCGACCGCACCAAGATCGACGTCCGGCTGATCCACAAGATGGGCCGGCACGCGGTCGATTCGAACATGCTGTTCATCTCCGACCTGTGGATTCCCGAGGAGGACCGGATCGGCGCCGAGGGCGACGGCTTCAAGATCATCCTCCACGGCCTCAATCCCGAACGCGTCCTGCTCGGCGCCGAGGCGGTCGGGATCGGCCGCAACGCGATCCAGCGCGCGGCGCGCTATGCCCGCGAGCGGATCGTGTTCGATCGGCCGATCGGGATGAACCAGGGCATCCAGCATCCGCTCGCCAAATGCTGGGCGCAGCTCGAGGCCGCCAATCTGATGGTGATGAAGGCCGCCACCCTGTTCGACAAGGGGCTCGACTGCGGGGTCGAGGCCAATGCCGGCAAATATCTCGCCGCCGAATTCGCGTTCGAGGCCTGCCACACCGCGATGCTGACCCTGGGCGGCATGGGTTATGCCCAGGAATATCATGTCGAGCGGCTGCTGCGCGAGGTGCTGATCCCGCGCACCGCGCCGGTCAGCCCGCACATGATCCTGAACTTCCTCGCCGAGAAGGTGCTCGGCCTTCCCAAATCCTACTGACCCCGGCAGATGCGATAGCGATTGGAAGGGGACAGGATATGGCACAGACCGATATTTTCAGCGCGCGCTCCTGGCTGTTCGCGCCGGGCGACAGCGACAAGAAGATGGAGAAGGCGACCGCGGGCCCCGCGGACATCGTCCTGATCGATCTCGAGGACGCGGTTGCCGAATCCGAAAAGCCCAAGGCGCGCACGATGGTGCACGACTTCATCAAGGGCCAGGCGACCGGCCATGAGCGGATCTGGGTCCGGGTCAATCCGATGGACGGCCCGCACACCCTCGCCGATCTCGCCGCGGTCATGCCGGCACGGCCCGGCGGCATCATGCTGCCCAAGGTCTATGGCCGCCCCGATGTCGACCGGCTCGACCATTATCTGTCGGCGCTCGAGGTCGCGAACGGGATCGCGCAGGGATCGACCAAGGTGATCGTGCTGATCACCGAAACCGCCGCGGCGATGTTCACCACCGGCGACTATAAGGACGCGCCGCGGGTGGTCGCGCTGACCTGGGGCGCCGAGGATCTCGCCGATTCGATCGGCGCCAGCTCGAACCGCAACCCCGACGGCAGCTATTCCTTCACCTACGAACTCGCGCGCAGCCTGTGCCTGCTCGGCGCGGCGAGCGCGGGGGTCGCCCCGATCGAGACGATCCAGGGCGATTTCCGCGACCTCGAGACCTTGCGCAAGCGCGCCGAGGGCGTCCGCCGCGACGGCTATCGCGGCATGCTGGCGATCCATCCGGCACAGGTCGACGTGATCAACGAGGCGTTCACCCCGAGCGCCGAGGAACTCGCCCAGGCGCAGGAGATCGTCGATCTGTTCGCCGCCAACCCGGGAGTCGGCGCGATCGGCTACAAAGGCGGCATGCTCGATCGTCCCTATCTGGCCCGCGCGCAGACGCTGCTGGCGCAGGCTGGCCGAAAATGACCTTCGCGACCGATGCCGCCGGACTTGATCTCGGCCGCTATCTGCGGCCCGGCGATCGCATCCTGATCGGCCAGGCGTGCGGCGAGCCGACCAGCCTGGTCGAGGCGCTGCTCGCCCAGGCCGGCGGCATCGGTCCGCTTTCGGCGTTCATCGCCACCAGCTTTTCGGGGCTGTTCGACGCCGCCGCCGGCGAGACGATCGCGGTGTCGAGCATGGGGGCGATCGGCGCGCTGCGCACCCTCGCCGCCGCGCACCGGCTGGGGATCGTCCCCTGCCATGTCAGCCAGGTCGGTCCGATGATCGAGCAGGGGCTGATCGGCAGCGACGTCGCCTTCGTCCAGGTCAGCCCGGCCGATGCCGACGGCAACCACAGCTTCGGGCTGATCGCCGACCATGTCCAGGCGGCGGTGGCCAAGGCGCGGGTCGTGATCGCCGAGGTCAACGACCAGGTCCCCTTCACCTATGGCGAACTGCTGCCGGCGTCGCGGATCGACTGCGCGGTCCATGTCTCGCGCATGCCGGTCGAGGTCGCCCCGGCGAAGATCGGCGCGACCGACGAGGCGATCGCCCGCCACTGCGCCGCCTATATCGGCGACGGCGCGGTGCTCCAGACCGGGATCGGCGCGGTTCCCGACGCGATATTGCGGCTGCTCCATGATCGGCGCGACCTCGGCGTCCATTCGGGGATGCTCGGCGACGGGCTGGTCGAGCTGGTCGAGGCGGGGGTGATCACCAACGCCCGCAAGGCGATCGACACCGGCGTCTCGATCAACGGCGCGCTGATCGGCACCCGCCGCCTGTACCAGTTCGCCGACCGCAATCCGCTGATCCGGATGTGCAGCACCGCCTATACCCACGACCCCGCGACGCTCGTCCGGCTCGAACGGCTGGTGACGATCAATTCGGCGGTCGAGGTCGATCTCACCGGGCAGGTCAACGCCGAACAGAGCGGCGACCATTATCTCGGCGGCACCGGCGGCCAGGTCGATTTCGTCCGCGCCGGCAGCCGGTCGCCGGGCGGCCACGCGATCATCGCGCTGCCCGCCACCGCCAAGGGCGGCAAGGTCAGCCGGATCACCACCGGCTTGTCGGGGCCGGTCACCACCGCGCGCAGCGACGTCGACGTGATCGTCACCGAATATGGCGCCGCCGAGCTCAAGGGCCAGACGCTGGCCGAACGCAGCCGCCGGCTGATCGCGATCGCCCATCCCGATTTCCGCGAGGAACTCGACCGCGCCGCGCACGCCATCCAGCAGAGGGGGTATTGATGCCGGAATCCTTCAGGGACGACGCCGTTCTCTTCGACGCGCGCGACGACGGGATCGCGATCATCACCCTCAACCGGCCCGAGGCGCGCAATGCGCTCGGCAAGGATATCCGCGACGGCCTCGCCGCGGCCTGGGAGCGGTTCGAGCATGATCCCGCCTTGCGGGTCGCGATCCTGACCGGCGCCGGCGACAAGGCGTTCTGCGCCGGCGGCGACCTCAAGGAGATGGTCGAGACCGGCATGGCGGTGCCGCCGCGCGACATGTTCGCGCTGCCCTACGACACGGTCGAACTGTCGAAGCCGACGATCGCCGCGGTCAACGGGGTCGCCTTCGCCGGCGGCTGGATGATCGCGCAGGCCTGCGACCTGTGCGTCGCCAGCACTGCCGCGCGCTTCGCGATCACCGAGGTCAAGGTGGGCCGCGGATCGCCCTGGGCGTCGCCGCTGATCCACATGATCCCGCAGCGGATCATGATGGAGATCATCCTGACCGGAAAGCCGATCACCGCGCAGCGCGCCTATGAGATCGGCCTGGTCAACCGACTCGCCGAGCCCGAGGCGCTGCTCGACACCGCAATCGCCTTCGCGACCGAGATCCTCGATGGCGCGCCGCTGTCGGTCAAGGCAGGCCGCGAGACGGTGATGCTCGCGACCGAGATGGGCCGGGCGGCCGCGCTGCAGGCCGCGCGCCATGCCTCCGAGGCGATGTACCGCAGCGAGGACGCGCAGGAAGGCCCGCGCGCCTTTGCCGAAAAGCGCCGCCCCGAATGGAAGGGGCGATGAACGTCGCGATCATCCGGGGCGCCGGGGTCGTGGCTCCGCAGTTTTTTGTCCGCATCGGTCAAGGCGGCCGCGGCCGCCTGTGCCATTCTGCCCATCGAGGACGCCGTGCGTCGGCGCCATCGGCGAATCGACTCCGCGACAGCGATGCGGCGCGGTTTTCTAGGAACGCTGCCAGCAATGAGATGGTGAAACCGGGGTTTGGCAGTCTCAGTCTGTGAGGATGACATGAACGAGATTTTCGGCAAGCTGGAAGGCGCCGTCGTGCAATCCGCCGAGGAACTGGCCGAACCGGTCACGATCGGCGTCGAGGCCTATATCTCGCCCGAATATGCCCGGGCCGAGCAGGCGAAGCTCTGGCGCAAGACCTGGCTGCAGGCCGGCCGCATCGAGGACATCCCCGAGGTCGGCAATTATCTGACCTTCGACATCCTCGAGGATTCGATCCTGATCGTCCGGTCGGCCCCCGACACGATCAAGGCCTATTACAATGTCTGCCCGCATCGCGGCCGCCGGCTGGTCGACACCCCGCCGGGCGCGCGCAACGCCCGCGGCAAGAAGATGCGGATGGTCTGCGGCTTCCACAGCTGGACCTTCGATCTCGACGGCCGCTGCGTGAACGTGCCCGAAAAGGACCATTGGCAGGGCGTGCTCGGCGAGGAGAACACCCGGCTCGGCGCGGTCAAGTGCGACAACTGGGGCGGCTGGATCTGGATCAACATGGATCCGGAAGCCGAGCCGCTGCGCGACTATCTCGAACCCGCGGCCTCGCTGCTCGATCCGTTCCAGCTTCAGAATATGCGCTGCCGCTGGCGCAAATGGATCGTCTTCGACTGCAACTGGAAGGTTGCGATGGAGGCGTTCGACGAGACCTATCATGTCCCGGGCACCCATCCCGAGTTCATGGCGTTCGGCGACTTCCCCGGCTGGGCGCGCAACCAGGGGCTGCACAGCAATATCGGCTATGACGCACCCAAGGCGATGGACGCCAACCAGCAGGCCAAGCTGCGCATCGGCACCGGCGACGCCCGCATCTCGACCGCCGAGATGCAGGTCTTCACCTGGGAAAATGCCAACACCAACACCACCCGCACCCTCGTCGAGGCGGCGATCCGGCTGAAGGACGAACTGCCCGAGGGCACGCCGTCGGGCGAAGTGCTGCAGCATTGGCTGAAATCGGCGCGCGAGACCGACGCGGCGCGCGGCGTGGTCTGGCCCGAGGTCGATCCGGCGCACAACGCCAAGGCCGGCACCGCCTGGCAGATCTTCCCCAATTTCCAGATCGGCCACGCCGTCAACAACATGCTCTGCTACCAGGCGCGGCCCTATCGCGCCGATCCGGACAAGTGCATCTTCGAGGCGTCGGTCTACGAACTCTATCCCGAGGGCGAAGCCCCCGAGACCGAATGGGAATATACCAAGGCCGAGGACTGGCCGCCGGTGCTGCAGCAGGATTTCGCCAATATGGCGGCGGTCCAGCAGGGCATGAAGAATGTCGGCTTCCGCGGCACCCAGCCCAACCCCTATCGCGAGCGGGCGATCCCCAGCCTCCACCATAATCTGGCGAAATATATGGGCAGCGGCGCGCCGCGAAAGCTCGGCTGAAACATCACATCCGACGCGCCGCGCCACGATCGGCCGACGCGTCATCGAACGAAGGAATAGCTGGTCGATGAAGGTCAATCTCGGAGTTTTCGCGCACAACGCCAATGACTGGGAGCGCGTCCAGAGCGGGGATTATAGCCGTCCCGCCGAAACCCCCGACTGGACCTTCGTCGAGGCCGGCCTGGCGCTTGGCGATCTCGCCGAACCGCTCGGCTTCGACGGCATCTGGGCACCCGAGCATCAGGGCACGCCTTATGGCATGACCCCCAACCCGATCCAGACGCTCAGCTATTTCGCGGGCAAGACCGAACGCGTCTCGTTCGGGACGATGGTCGCGGTCGCGCCCTGGTGGCACCCGATCCGCCTCGCCCACCAGATCGCCTATCTCGATATCATCTCGAAGGGCCGCTACACCACGATCGGCATCGGCCGCGGCGTCGCCAAGTCCGAATTCGACGCGGTCGGCGTGCCCCGCGAGGAAAGCCGCCAGCGTTTCTACGAGACCGTCGAGATCCTGAAGCTCGCCTTCACCCAGGAGCGCTTCTCCTATGACGGCGAGATCTACAAGATCCCCGAAATGTCGCTGCGTCCGGCGCCGTTCAGCACCGATCTCGCCACCCGCATCTTCGGATCCTCGTCGACCCGCGACTCGCTCGAGATCAATTCGCGCCAGGGCATGGTGCCGCTGTTCGTCGGCAACAAGCCGATCGAGGATGCCGGCAAGGAGGTCCAGCTCGTCAACACGATCCGGCAGGAGGTCGGCCTCGCCCCGTGCCAGCCGAAGAATGTGCTGTTCACCTATTGCACCCCGAACGCCGCCGCGGCGGCCGAAGCCGATCCGTGGATCGTCCAGGCCAATGTCGACGTGAACCTCCATTATGGCTTCGCCGACGCCTCGAACTTCAAGGGCATCAAGGGCTATGAGGCCTATGCCTCGCGCGAAGGCGCCGCCACCGCGCTGCTCGCCTCGGCGGTCGAGGGCAAGGATCCGACCAAGCCGGCCGCGCCCAAGTCCCCGGGCTATCATCCGTCGAACCTGCTGATCGGCACCCCCGACGAGATCATCCGCCGCATCCAGGCGGCGCAGCAGGCCTGCTCCTTCTCGGAGATGACGATCGTCAGCCAGTTCGGCGACATGCCCTATGAGGAGGCGATGAAGAGCACCCGCCTGTTCGCCGAGGAGGTGCTGCCGGTCGTCCAGAAGATGGACGCCCCGCTCCACGCCAGCGCGCTGCCGCTGCGCGACGCCGCGGAATAAACCGCCACGCCGGATATATGAGGACCGGCCGGGCAGCGATGTCCGGCCGCTTCCCACGCCGATCAGGCCAAAGCCCGCCAGGCCAAAACCCACCAGGATAGCTCCCATGACGAAGTGCCAGCCGACGCGGACGCCCGACGATATCGACATCCCGGCGCTGCGGGAGAAATATCGCCACGAGCGCGACAAGCGCATCCGCAGCGATGCCGGCACCCAATATGTCGAGGCCGACGGCGACTTCGCCGAATATTATGAGGTCGATCCGCACAAGCCGGTGACCCCGCGCGAGCCGATCCGCGAGGAGATCGAGGTCGCGATCCTCGGCGGCGGCTTTTCGGGGCTGCTGGCAGCGGCGCGGCTCAAGGAAGCCGGCGTCGACGGCGTCCACATCATCGACCATGCCGGCGACTTCGGCGGGGTCTGGTACTGGAACCGCTATCCCGGCATCCAGTGCGACAATGAATCCTACTGCTATCTGCCGCTGCTCGAAGAGACCGGCTATATGCCGACCAAGCGCTTCATCGACGGCGCCGAGATCTACGAGCATTGCCAGCGGATCGGCCATCATTTCGGCCTGTACGACAATGCGATCTTCCACACGCTGATCAAGTCGCTGGTGTGGGACGAGGCGATCGCGCGCTGGCGGATCGGCACCAACCGCCATGACGAGATACTGGCGCGGTTCGTGATCATCGGCGGCGGCCCCGCCAACCGGCCGAAACTGCCTGGCGTCCCCGGCATCCACAGCTTCAAGGGCCATAAATTCCACTCGGCGCGGTGGGACTATGCCTATACCGGTGGCGATCCGACCGGCGCGACCGGCCGGCTCGACAATCTCCACGACAAGAAGGTCGCGCTGATCGGCACCGGTGCCACCGGCATCCAGCTCGTGCCGCATCTCAGCCACCAGACCGAGCATCTCTACGTCTTCCAGCGCACCCCCTCGAGCGTCGACGAGCGGCCCAACCCGCCGACCGACCCCGAATGGGTGAAGACGCTCAAGCCCGGCTGGAAGGCCGAGCGCCAAGCCAATTTCCACGCCGGCGCGATCGACGGCTTCGCCCCCGGCCAGGTCGACCTGGTCTGCGACCTGTGGACCGAGATCAACCGCAACATGCAGGCGAAGATGGAGGCCGCCGGCTGGCCGCAGCTGTCGTTCGAACAATATATGGCGATGCGCGAGGTCGAGGATTATCAGGTGATGGAGCGGCTGCGCCGCCGCGTCGCCGGCATCGTCGAGGATCCCGAGACCGCCGAGGCGCTCAAGCCCTATTACCGTTTCCTGTGCAAGCGGCCGACCTCGAACGACGAATATCTCCAGGCCTTCAACCGCTCCAACGTCACCCTGGTCGACGTGTCGGCCGCGAAGGGCGTCGACCGGATGACCGAGAAGGGCATCGTCGCCAACGGCGTCGAATATGAGGTCGACTGCGTGATCTTCGCCAGCGGCTTCGAGATCACCACCGACATCGACCGGCGCTGGGGGATCGACGCGATCACCGGCCGCGACGGCCGCTCGCTCTACGACCATTGGCGCAAGGGCTATAAGACCTTCCATGGCCTCAGCGTCCACGGCTTCCCCAACCAGTTCCACAATGGCTACACCCAGGTCGGCCTCGCCGCGAACGTCACCGCGATGTTCGACCAGCAGGTCAGCCACATCGCCTGGATCATCAAGGAGACCCT
Source organism: Rhizorhabdus sp. GW822-FHT03C02 (assembly GCF_058801765.1). Classification (NCBI taxonomy): domain Bacteria; kingdom Pseudomonadati; phylum Pseudomonadota; class Alphaproteobacteria; order Sphingomonadales; family Rhizorhabdaceae; genus Rhizorhabdus; species Rhizorhabdus sp. GW822-FHT03C02. The sequence continues at coordinate 346 of NZ_JBXANN010000006.1, read as the reverse complement.
CGCCCGCGGCGCGACCACGGTCGAACCCAGCGCCGAGGCCGAGGCCGATTGGTGCCGGATCATCCGCGAGACCGCATTCGACCTCACCCAGTTCCAGCGCGAATGCACGCCCGGCTATTACAACAACGAAGGCGCCCAAGAGCTGCGGTCGAACACCGGCGAACCTTATGGCCCGGGCTTCTATGCTTATGGCCAAGTGCTCGACGGCTGGCGCGATCAGGGCGACATGGAAGGCATGATGCTGGGGAAATAATTCGTCGCCCCGGCGGAGGTGTTTAGACCGGGTACAAGGTAGACGGCGTTCGGGGACATGGTGAACGGGTCATGCCACCGGCTGGGTCAGGTC